>JAHHTT010000016.1 GCA_020024465.1 Odoribacter sp. | reverse complement strand
GACCTTTTGTTCTCTACTCTGAGACTGCTTTCCAAATTTAGCAAGAGCTTTGTCTATTTTAATTTTCTTTGCCGCCATATTGTCCTTGTTTAATCGTTAAGAATATAAGGTATGGCTCCGTAACGGCCGGCAATATAATTCTTCTCATAATTGGCATCATTACGTGGCTTAGTTCCATCAGGAAGCACGATATCACTCAAGCTGTACAGATCAGTCTGTTCCTTGGCATCCTTCTCTGTAAACCATATCTGATCGCGTCGGAGAATCTTCTGAGACAACAGGTGGGTATCATGAGTCGTAAATATCAATTGCGCGTTCTTAGGGTTTGTCTCCGGATTATTAAACAAGCCAATTATGTATTGTGAAATAAGCGGATGCATTTTAGCGTCCAGTTCATCAATAACAAGAACTGATCCTGCATATAATGTTTCAAATACGGGGCCTGAGAGATCGAAAAGTTTGTTTGTTCCAGACGATTCATGATCTTCGAACGAAAGATTTATCGTACCCACGACTGTACCTTCTTCAGAATATACATTGTGTATTGAGTCTAATTCAATACTTTTCTTACTTTGCGATTCTCTTTGAAACAAGGCTTTCAGTTCAACTGGAATATCTTGAGGGATATGGGGATCTTCCTCATGTGTCATGATATTATTAAACCCAAGTTTTAATTTTTGGAAGAATTTTAAAGCATCCGTACTTGAAATATCTTTTTTATGAAAGAATAGTTTTGAATATGCTCTATATTGCTGATTGTTCAAACCGGAAATTACATTAAAATCTGATTGGTACCACGATATCACCTGGCGTGAAATCTCTCCACCTAACTGCTGGCAAAGAGATAAAAACAAGCGGTTATCGTTTGTTTTTTCTTCGTAGCCGATGCCTTCCGGAAAGTTTGACTCATCAATACAGATTCCTTCCTCATCTCTCACGAACATCATAACTTCCTTTGAACGAGGTGTTGTTTTACGGAACAACCATTCATCGATGATACATTCTCTGTTATATCTGAATCCATATCGATAGCAGTAGTCGCCTTTAATGAAAATTATCTCAAACATCGTAGGACGATTGTTATCTTTCATTAATAGAAATGGTTCATAAGCCAGTTCTTCATTATCATTCAACTTGACTGATGACAATATGCACATCTTCATGGCATACATTGCACTGACGAGATTGGATTTACCACTAGAGTTTGCTCCATACAATGCTAGCGAACGAAGCATAGTGTATTTGATATAGTCAAATAAATTAGATTCAGCGCACTCCTTTAGTGCCTTATCCGCTTCTAACACCAATGTCTTCTTGCCATAAAAAGATCTGAAATTCTCTACTGTAAATTCAAGTAACATATATTTTGCGTTTATTATTTCTAATCTATTTCATTGATTCACTGTACAAATATAATAATAAATCATGAATAAATGTCGTTTTATGAGATGTTTTCTCAAAACCATACATTATAAACCTTGTTTTGCAGTATATTCATGATATTTGAGGCTATTTTAAGCTTATATTTTCCAGGGCCATCCCGGCGACCGATGACCGGACTTTAAAGCCCGGTTATCTTTTTTATTTCGTTTAATTTGTTCAGTGCCTCCAAAGGTGTGAGACTGTTTATGTCCAGTCCTGCAATCTCCTCGCGGATTCGGATTAGAACCGGGTCGTCCAATTGAAAAAAACTGAGTTGCAGTCCTTCCCGGGCTTCTGCAATGTGTCCGACATTTTTATGCAGATGGTCGTTTTTGTCATGATTGTCTTCCAGCTGCTTCAATATGGCATCGGCCCGTTTGATGACGGATTGTGGCAGTCCCGCCATTTTGCCCACCTGTATGCCGAATGAATGGTTCGAGCCGCCTTGCACCAGTTTGCGCAGGAAAATCACCTTATTGTCCACTTCTTTGACCGAAACATTGTAGTTCTTGATTCTTTTGAATGAGCGCTCCATTTCGTTCAATTCATGGTAGTGTGTGGCAAACAGGGTCTTGGCATGGTATTTCGGATGTTCGTGCAGATATTCGACTATCGCCCAGGCAATGGAGATTCCGTCATAGGTGGAGGTGCCGCGGCCCAATTCGTCGAACAGCACCAGGCTGCGGTCTGATATGTTGTTCAGGATATTGGCCGCTTCGTTCATTTCCACCATGAACGTGGATTCTCCCTGTGAGATGTTGTCGGATGCACCGACACGGGTAAATATCCTGTCTACATATCCGATGGCAGCGGATTCTGCCGGAACAAAACAGCCGGCCTGGGCCATGATTACGATGAGGGCTGTCTGGCGAAGAAACGCCGATTTACCGGCCATGTTCGGACCGGTAAGAATGATGATCTGCTGTTTTTCCTTGTCGAGACAGACATCGTTGGATATGTATTCTTCGCCGGGAGGCAATTGTTTTTCAATAACCGGATGGCGTCCTTCCCGGATGTCGATGGATTCGGAATCGTCAACGTGGGGACGGTGGTAGTTGTTGGCTTCGGATACTTTGGCAAAAGATATCAGCGTGTCGATGCCCGACAGTATTTTCGCATCTGCCTGAAGTGTCCGTATGTATTCTGCGGCTTCTGAAAGCAGGGCATTGTACAACCCGGTCTCGATGGTCAGGATTCTGTCTTCGGCTCCTAATATCCTCTCCTCGTATTCTTTCAGTTCAGGAGTGATGTAACGTTCGCCGTTCACAAGCGTCTGTTTGCGGATCCAGGTGGACGGAGCCTTGTCTTTGTGGGTCTTGGTGACTTCAATATAGTAACCGAATACATTGTTGAATCCTATTTTCAATGAGGGAATGCCGGTCGCTTCGCTCTCTTTTTGCTGGATTTCCAGCAGTTTTTCTTTTCCATGACCGGAAATGTTCCGCAATTCGTCTAATTCGGCGTCTACTCCTGCTGCAATGACATTCCCTTTGGCTATTTGTTGAGGCGCGTTTTCCTGTAGCTGCCGGTTTATTTTTTCATATAGCGGCAGACAGGGGTCGAGCTTGTCTGCGAGTTCCTGCAGTATCCGGATGTCCGATTGCCGGCATATTTCCTTGATGGGGTGAATGTTTGCCAGGGCATTCTTCAGCTGGTTCATTTCGCGGGGAGAGATGCGTCCTGCGCCGATTTTTGAGGCGAGCCGTTCCAGGTCGCCGATATGTCCCAATGATTTTTCTGCTTCCTGACGCTCTTTTTCGTGGCGGATAAAATAGTCCACGATATCCAGACGGCGGTTGATTTCTTCCGGTGATTTCAAGGGCATGCTGATCCACCGTCTGAGTGTCCTGCTTCCCATGGGGGTGGCGGTCTTGTCCAGGATATCGACCAGCGAGCATCCGCCTTCGTAGGCGGAATGGAGCAGTTCCAGATTGCGCAAGGTAAACCTGTCCAGCAGGATGTGATGTGATTCGTCTATCCGGGAGATGGTTGTCAGATGCGAAATCATATCGTGTTTTGTCATCTCAAGGTAGTGTAATATGGCTCCGGAAGCCGAAATACTGCTATCCATGTGTTCTATTCCGAAACCTTTGAGCGAATTGACTTCAAAATGTTTCTGCAGCCGTTCAACGGCGGAATCCTTGTCAAAAAACCATTCTTCAATGGGGTATATGTAGAATTTGTTGCCGAACCATTCATGAAAGCGCTTCTCTTGTCCTTTGGGATAAATCACCTCCTTGGGCCGGAAACTGTTTAGCAGTTTGTCAATCGTGGCATGAGTTCCCTCGGTCGTTAGAAATTCGCCGGTGGATAAGTCTAAAAGGGCCAGGCCCGTATCCGCCTTGTTGAAAAATACCGATGCAAGGAAGACGTTGCTTCTGCTTTCGGAAGAGTAGTCATTGTAGGAAACTCCGGGAGTAACCAATTCTATTACTCCTCGCTTGACTAAGGACTTTGTTTTTTTGGGATCTTCCAGCTGTTCGCAGATGGCTACTCTCTGTCCGGCCCTTACCAGTTTGGGCAGGTAGTTGTCTATGGCATGAAAAGGGAAGCCTGCCAGTTCTACGCTTCCGGGCGTACCGGAGGAGCGTCTTGTCAGTGTGATTCCCAATATCCGGGATGCGGTAACGGCGTCTTCTCCAAAAGTCTCGTAGAAATCACCCATCCGATAAAGTAACAGTGCATCAGGATATTTTGCCTTCATTGCATAATACTGTTTCATTAACGGAGTCTCGCCGCTATCTTTCTTTGCCATAAATGTCTGTATTTATATTGTTTTTAAATAGAGATTTCAAAGATAAATATTTTTGCCAAGAAAAGTTTAAAACCTCACGAACATTGTGTAATTTTGTCCTCATGAATATAAATTAATCAATAATGGGGCAGATAACAGAAACTTTAGCAGCGTATAACGGAACAAATCTGGACGATCGTATACAGTTTGATCTGGACAGCATTGTCGAAAAGGAAGCCAGACAGGCATATTGTGTTAAAGGCTTGGAATTTTGTGTATCCTGTATGGATTACACGACTCTTAAATTGACAGATACGGATGAATCGGTGCGGGATTTTGTTGTGGATATGCAGAAAAAGTTAAAGAAGTATGAACTCGAACCGGTTGCGGCAGTATGCGTTTATCCGCAATTTGCCTCCATCGTGCGGAAAGAGTTGCTCTCAACCGGTATCCGGACGGCTGTTGTTGCCGGTAATTTCCCCACTTCTCAGAGTTTTCTTGAAATCAAGCTGGCTGAAATCAGGATGGCGATTGCCGCCGGAGCTCAGGAAGTGGATGTTGTCATCCCTGTAGGGGATATGCTGGAAAAGAATTATGAGAAAGTCTATCAGGATTTGAAAGCAAAACGTGAAGCCTGTAAGGATGTGCTGATGAAGGTGATTCTGGAAACAGGGGAACTGAAGGATTTTGAGACGATTTTCAGGGCATCGCTGATCGCTGCTTGTGCGGGAGCTGATTTTATAAAAACCTCTACAGGTAAAGTTCCGGTGAATGCAACTCCTGAATCCGTATATGTCATGTGTGAGGCCATCCGTCAGTTTTATGCCCAAACAGGTAAGAAGGTGGGACTGAAAGTTGCCGGAGGTGTGTCCAAGGCACAGAATGCAATTCGTTATCTGGCAATTGTCAAGCACATGTTGGGACAGGAATGGCTGAACCCTTCTCTCTTCCGTATCGGAGCTTCGCAGCTGATGGAGGATGTTGTAAAGGAAATCAAAAGCATGTGTCAGGATTAGGCCCGACCGCTTTCGATTTCGAGTTTGTCTTCGTCAATGTCTTCTTCTTCGTCGTAGATTTGTAACAACGGTTCGGCTTTGAAATTGCGTTGTGTGACACTGTGCGCCATGGTGAGCAGCAGAGAGGGAAGCAGTATCAGATTGGCAAGCATGGCTCCGAAAAGGGTGATGCTTGTAAGCAACCCGAGAGCAAAGGTCCCTCCAAAGCTGGACAGGCAGAAAATTCCGAATCCGAAGAATAGGATGATGGAGGTGTATATCATGCTCTGTCCGGTTTCTTTCAAGGCAAGGACTACGGAACGGGCTATGTCCCAACCGGTGGACTGGAGTTCCTGACGGTATTTGGCCAGATAGTGGATGGTGTTGTCCACAGAAATACCGAAGGCTACGCTGAATACCAATATGGTGGAGGCCTTGATAGGTATGCCGGCATAGCCCATGATGGCTGCCGTGATAATCTGAGGAATAACGTTGGGCACCAAAGCGATAAGCACCATCCGCTTGCTTTTGAACATCCATGCCATAAAGCTTGCGATTAGAATGATGGCAAGGGCAAGCGAAGAGAACAGATTGGAAATCAGATATTGGTTTCCCTTGAAGAAAATGATGCTGGAGCCTGTCACCGTAACATCGTATTTGTCGGACGGGAATATCCTGTCAATGGTTTTATAGAGAGAGTCCTCTTTGGCTGCCATTTTCTTGGTGCCGATATCTTTGACACGGAAACTTAACCGGGCTTTTTGCATGGCTGTATCTACAAATGATTTAGCCATTTCGTTTGTCCCTTCGGTAGATCCGGCAACATATTTCATGATGAAGTTTTTGGTCATATTGGTAGGTAGCTTGTAATAGGAAGCTTTGCCGTTGTAATAGGCCTGATTGGCAAATTTGGCCGCCTCTACAACGGAGAGGGCTTTTGAAAGGTCCGGATCGGATGAGAGTTCCTTATCCAGACGGTTGAGCTTTTCCAAATTGTGCAACTGGAAAACGCGGTTGGGCTTTCTGAAATCAATTGTGATTTCAAGTGGCATCAGACCATCGAAATTTTCTTCAAAGAAGGCTAAATCCTGCCGGATAGGGTCGGTCTCTTTTAAATCGTCTACCATATATCCTGTGGTTTTCATCAGCGTAATGCCGACAAAACCGATGATGACCAGAACGGAGGCAATATAATAGGCTGTATGTCTCCTGTTGGCGACAATCTCAATCAGTTTATCAATCACTTTGTTGATGAACGGGTTGTTGAGATGTTTTGTCTGTTTGGTTTCCGGCACTGGAAGAAAACTGAATATTGTCGGGATGAGAATCAGGCAGATGAAAAATACGCAGGCGATGCTTAGGAATGCTACCCAACCGAAATCGACAAGTATCTGGCTGGAGGTAATGGTGAAGGTTGCAAATCCCGCAGCGGTGGTCAGATTCGACAATAAGGAGGCGTTGCCTACCTTTTGTATCATGCGTTGCAATGCCTTGATTTTGTTGCCGTGGCGCATGTATTCTGCATGATACTTGTTAATCATGTAGACACAGTTGGGTATCCCGATAACAATCAGTAAGGGCGGCAGCATGGCTGTCAGCAACGTGATTTTAACCTCGAGAAGAGCCATGATGCCGAGAGCCCAGACAACACTGATGCCGATAATTCCAACACTGAATCCGACAATGCGGAACGAGCGGAAGAAAAGATATAGAATAATTGCGGTAATCAGCAGTGAAAGGGCGATGAACATGTACATTTCGCCTTTTATGTTTTCTGCATTGATTACCCGGATGTAAGGCATGCCGGAATAGTGCATGCGTACGGAATGTTTGTCGGTGAACCGGTGGGTGATTTTGAGAATGTCTTCTACCAGTTGTACGCGTTTGGGAGAATTCATCACCTCTGCCGAGACGGTGACCATCATGCCGTAGGTGCCGCTTGTTTTGTTGAGCAGCAGTCCGTCATAGAACGGCAGGTTTTCTGCGATAAAGGCAAGGCTGTCGAGTTCTCTCTTGTCGGCAATCCGGCGGGGAAAGATGGGACGTACCTCAAATTTGCGCAATTCCGTGTTTTTGTGGAGATTGAAAGTGTGCGTAATGTCCATCAGGGCTGTCACTCCTTTGAGCGCCTTGATGGAATCGCCCATGGCAATCCAGTCGTTCAATTTGTCGAGTTCATAAAAGTCAAAATCCTGCACGGCAAACACCATAACGTTTCCTTCTTGTCCGAAGGTTTCGCGGAAACGGGTGTAATCGATGTAGGCGCTGTCTGTCCTGGGTAGCAAATCAGCACTTTCGTATGACATTTGAATCTTCCGTGCCTGAAATCCCATAAAGGCAGTACACAGCAGTACGGCTATGATAAAAGCCATCCTATAACGTAATATAACCCCTGCAGTCTTGGTCCACATTGTATTTAAGTTTTCGAAATGACAAAGTTAGAAAGAATCTGTTTAACGTGACTGGATTTTAGGATTGTTTTTGTGTCTTTTTTTATCCCGGTCTGTTTTTTTTCTGAAATTGTCTTCCATGGCCTCGGTCAGATTCACTCCGGTTTGATTGGCCAGACAGGCAAGGACCCATAGAACATCTGCCATTTCGTCAGCCAGATTTTCTTTTTCACCCTCTTTGAAAGACTGTTCTCCGTATTTGCGTGCCATAACGCGTGCCAGTTCTCCCACTTCCTCCATCAGTATGGCTGTGTTGGTCAGCTCGTTAAAATAGCGGACGCCGTATTGTCTGATCCATTGGTCGATGCGGGTTTGTAATTCTTGCAATTCCATGATGTGTGATTTGAAAGATTAAATGCGGTTTTTGGAATCAATGATGAGGGTGACCGGTCCGTCATTGATAAGCTCCACTTTCATGTCAGCTCCGAATACTCCGGTCTGTATGTCCTTGTGAAGTGTGGCGGAAAGTGTTTTCACGAATTGCTCATAGAGAGGGATGGAGATGTCCGGCTTGGCAGCATCAATGTATGACGGGCGATTGCCTTTTTTTGTACGGGCCATGAGTGTGAATTGGCTGACAGCTAAAATGTCCCCTCCCGTTTCGAGAATCGAACGGTTCATCACACCCTCGTTGTCGTCAAAAATGCGGAGATTGCAGATTTTGGTGGAGAGCCATTCGATGTCCTCACAGGTGTCGTCGGATTGTATGCCCACCAGTATCATCATCCCTTTTTGTATGGAAGAGTGTACTTGACTGTCAATGGTTACGCTTGCGTGCAGGACTCGCTGTATGACTGTTTTCATGATAAAAACGAATTATTTTATTAAGAGTTTGTGTCTGACAATACAAAAATACAAAAAGTAATTGATACCAAATTATTCGCAAGTCTGAATAAATTTATTATTTTTGCATCGTTCTTATGGCTGAGTAGTTCAATGGATAGAACGGAAGTTTCCTAAACTTTAGATTCGGGTTCGATTCCCGGCTCGGCTACAATTTAAAAATCCAAGTTCTTTTCATTTTTTATTGTTGATTATCCGTTTATTGCTTTTTCCCTGAAAGTGATTTAAAACGATGCAACAACGATTTCAGTTATATTGGTTGAAAACAATAAAATACGATTATGGAAAACTTTATTTTTCAAAACCCGACCAAGTTGATTTTTGGGAAAGGTATGATTGCCCGGCTGGCAAAGGAAATTCCGGCAGGAAAACGTGTGATGGTGACTTTCGGAGGCGGAAGCGTGAGGACAAATGGCGTGTATGAGCAGGTAAAGGAGGCTTTGAAAGACTTTGAAACGGTTGAATTCTGGGGAATTGAATCAAATCCGAAAGTGGAAACTTTGCGCGAAGCTATCAGGTTGGGAAAGGAAAAAAAAGTGGATTTTCTGTTGGCTGTGGGAGGCGGAAGTGTGATTGACGGAACGAAATTGATTGCAGCCGGGCTGCTGTATGATGGTGATGCATGGGATTTGGTGTTGAAGGGAGTGTGCAGGAATGCGGTGCCTTTGGCTGCGGTGTCGACTCTCCCCGCAACTGGGTCGGAGATGAATAACGGCGCCGTGATTTCGAGAAAGGAGACTGCCGAGAAATTTGCCTTTCATTCTTTTAATCCGGTATTCTCCATCCTCGACCCGACCGTAACGTTTACTCTACCGAAATGGCAGGTGGCTTGCGGTATTGCGGATACTTTCGTACATGTGATGGAGCAATATATGACCCGTCCGGGACAGTCGAGGCTGATGGACCGTTGGGCAGAGGGCATTGTCCGGTCATTGGTGGAGATTGCACCGTCAATCATGGAAAATCAGAAAGATTATGATAAAATGGCAGATTTCATGCTTTGTGCTACAATGGGATTGAATCATTTTATTGCAATGGGAGTATGTGAAGACTGGGCTACCCACATGATAGGTCATGAATTGACCGCTCTGCACGGACTGACTCACGGCGCTACGCTGGCTATTGTGTTGCCCGGATTGTGGCGTACGCTGAAGCAGAAGAAAATGGCGAAATTGGTACAGCTCGGTGAACGTGTATGGGGCATCTGTGACGGATCGGATGAAGAACGGGCAGATCGGACCATAGAGGAGACAGAAGCGTTTTTCCGTAGTTTGGGATTGCCTACCCGCCTGGGAGATGCACAGATAGGTGATGATACGATTCTTGAAATTGAACGCCGTTTTATGAAGAGAAATGTGAGTCTGGGTGAGGATGGTGACGTTACGGCAGAGGTGGCCCGTCGGATTCTGGAAAACTGCAAATAGTAATTATTTCTTAAAATAAGAGTATATTGTTCTGTTTTTACGCTTCTTTTGCTAATTTAGCACCTTGCTTAAATTAACAGAAGAAATTATGTATACAATCGAAGAGTTACGCAATTGCATTAAGACAGAATTGGATAAGCAGGAGTATGTAGAAGCACCTGTTTCTTTGTTCGAACCTATCAAATACATTATGGAGGATGGAGGCAAAAGGTTGCGTCCGGTGTTGGCTTTGCTTGCTTACAATCTTTATCGGGATGATGTGGAGAAAATTTTGAAATCAGTGATTGGTATCGAGATTTTTCATAATTATACATTGTTGCATGATGATGTGATGGATGATGCGGAATTGCGTCGCGGACGCCAGACCGTACACAAGAAGTGGAATAGCAACGTTGCCATTTTGAGCGGCGATGCGGCAGCTATTATTGCTTATAAAATGATTGAAATGGTGGAGGATGAGTATTTGCGCCGTGCCATTGACGGATTCAATCAGGTGGCGATGGATGTCTGTAAAGGTCAGCAGTATGATATGGAGTTTGAAACTCGTGATGATGTGACCGAGCAGGAGTATATCAATATGATTTATCTGAAGACTTCCGTACTGATTGCCGGCAGTATCCGGCATGGGGCTTTGGTGGCGGGAGCGCCGGAGCATGAGTATAAAGCTTTGTATGATTTTGGCGGTTATTTGGGACTGGTGTTCCAGTTGCAGGATGATTATTTGGATGTGTATGGAGATGTAGCTGAATTCGGAAAAAAAATAGGGGGCGACATATTAAGCAATAAGAAGACTTATATGTTGATTAAGGCATTGGAGTTGGCGAGTCCGGAGGATAAGGCTTTGCTGAAAGAGTGGATTGTCAGGAAAGAGTTTGATCCGGAGGAGAAAATCAAGGCTGTGACAGAAATTTACAACCGGACCGGAATCAAGGAGGTGGTGATGGCTAAAATAGACAATTATATGCAGAAGAGCCGTGAAGCGTTGGATAAGGTTGATGTACCAGAGGATCGGAAGGTGTATTTCCGGGAAATGATGGATTACATCGGCAGTAGGAAAAATTAGGAAGCAGGACGGTAATAGATTGATTATGGAAGATTTGGCAAAACAAAGGCTGTTGGATGTCCGCTATCTGCGTATGGCGCGCATCTGGGCGGAAAATTCATATTGCAAACGCCGGCAGGTGGGAGCGTTGATCGTGAAGGATAAGTCGATTATTTCAGATGGGTATAACGGAACCCCTTCCGGTTTTGAAAATATATGCGAGGATGAGCAGGAGCGTACCAAACCCTATGTTTTGCATGCGGAGGCAAATGCGATTACAAAAGTTGCCAAGTCGAGCAATAGCAGTGATGGCGCCACATTATATGTAACGGCTTCGCCTTGTATTGAGTGTGCCAAGCTGATTATCCAATCGGGAATCAGACGGGTGGTTTATTCAGAACTGTATCGTTGCAGTGACGGGATAGAATTGCTGGAAAAAGCCGGTGTGAAAGTTGATTTTATAGAAATAAAACAAAACTAAGAAAGTATGTATAATAATAAATTCAGAGCAATTCTTTTTCCTGTGCTATTGGCTGCGGCTGTCGTGCTGGGAATGTTGATAAATGCAGCAATGAGCCGGCAGAAGATACAGATTCCTATGGGAAAGAATTCTATGGCTCCAATGCAGGGAAGCAAGTTGGACCTTATTTTGAATATGATTAACTATTCGTATGTCGATACAGTGGATATCCATAAAATAGAGGAGAATGCAATCCCTCAGATTCTGAGTGATTTGGATCCGCATACGGTGTATATCCCGGCTAAGGATATGCAGCGGGTAAATGAGGAGATGGTAGGAAATTTCGGAGGTGTCGGAGTGCAGTTCTATAAGTATTTGGATACCGTGACAGTGGTGAAGGTAGTGCCCGGAGGACCGGCAGAAAAAGCAGGATTGCAGGATGGTGACCGGATTGTGCGGGTGAATGATTCGTTGGTGGCCGGATGTAATATGGAAACGGATGCCATCATGAAGCTGATGAGGGGAGAAGTTGGAACGGAAGTGACACTGACATTGGCCCGTAGAGGAGAAACAAAGCCGCTTATAAAGCGGGTTGTGAGAGGGAATATTCCTATTAAGAGCGTGGCAGTTGCCTATATGGTGGATGATACAACCGGTTTGGTGAAAGTGAATACCTTTGGAATGAACACTTACAATGAATTCATGCAGTCTTTGGAAAAATTGTCCGCACAGGGCATGAAAAGAGTGATTGTTGACTTGCGGGATAATGAGGGAGGGATTTTGCCGGTGGCAATACAAATGATCAATGAATTTTTGCCGGAAGGCAGACTGATATTGTATACACAGGGTAAGGCTGCTCCTCGAATGGATTACAATTCCAATGGCAGGGGGCAATATAAGGAATTGCCGTTGGAGGTGTTGATAAATGATTTCAGTGCATCTGCCAGTGAGATTTTTGCCGGAGCAATTCAGGATAATGATCGGGGAACGATTATTGGAAGACGTTCGTTTGGTAAGGGGTTGGTGCAGGAACAACGTGTGTTGCCGGATGGATCTGCGTTACGGTTGACGGTCGCCCGTTATTATATACCTTCCGGACGGTCTATTCAGAAACCTTATGATCAAGGGAAAGAAAAGTATTACAGTGATATCTACGAGCGGATTATGCACGGAGAGTTTTTGCAGAAAGACAGTATCCATTTTGACGAGAATTTAAAATTCAAGACAATCGGTGGACGTACGGTTTATGGCGGCGGTGGTGTAATGCCTGATGTTTTCGTTCCGAATGATACCAGTGGATATTCAGATTATCTGGTAGAAGTGAGCCGTAAAAAACAGCTTCTTTATGAATATACATTTGAATTCATGGACAAACATCGTCAGGAAATGAAAGATATCAAGGATTATAAGCAGTTGCTTGAATATTTGGAACGCTTTGACCTGGTTGATGAAATGGCTGATTATGCCGTTCGTTATGGGGTAAAACGGGATGTTAAAGGTATCCGTACTTCCCATGTGATATTGGAAACGACGATTAAGGCATTCATCGGTAGGCATGTGCTGGATGATGACGGATTTTTCCCGATCTATTATATGGATGATAAAACGATTAAGAGAGCGCTTGAAGTATAATGGGTAGAAGAAAGAAAAGAAATAAGAATAGGGGTAGTTTTAGATTTTTTCTTTGTGTAGCGGTAGCCGCTTTGTTTTTTGGTGCAGGCTACTATTATCATAATGATGTAGAATGTCTGGAAAAGGCTCTTGGGCAGATTTTTGTTGAAGAGACAGAAGCTGTCGGCAAATTGTCCGCAGAAGAGGTGGATATGGCAGAATGTTTGCCGCGGGGAGAGGGTGAGATTGTGCGCCACCGGTGTTATGTATTGGGTTATAGTGAGGAACATGAGCAAGCTTTGTGGGTGTATTATTCTCCGAGTTTGGGACAAGGAAGCGGGAAAGTTTCAAGAACCGATGATTTCAGAAGAGACCCGGCTGTAAAAACCGGTAGTGCAGACCCGGCTGATTATAAAGGGTGCGGTTATGACCGCGGGCATTTGTGTCCTGCGGGGGATATGACTTCGTCGTCGGAGATAATGAGTGAGACATTTTTTATGTCGAATATGTCTCCTCAGGTGCCGGGTTTTAATCGTGGAATTTGGAAAAGGCTTGAAGAACAAGTGCGTACATGGGGAGTCCGCGAGAGAGTATGGGTTGTTACCGGTCCTGTTTTTAAAGATTCCAGGGGCGAAATCGGGGAAAATAAAGTGACTGTGCCGGGATATTATTATAAAGTGGTCTACTCTCCTTCCAGAAGAGAGATGATAGGCTTTATCTTGCCTAATGCTAAAAGTAAAAAATCGATTGTAGATTATGTCGTCTCGGTTGATTCTGTTGAAATGGTTACCGGTCTTGATTTTTTTTCGCAATTGCCGGATGCTTTGGAAGATCGTCTGGAGGCTTCTGCTGATATGAAAAAATGGTGAATTATTAGAGAATAACAGATGGACGGACAGTTATATGAGTTTCATTTTGCTCCTTTACAGGGATATTCCGATTATATTTTCCGAAATGCTTTTATAAAATATTTTGGCGGCATAGATGTTTATTATACTCCGTTTATCCGAATGGAGAGAGGAGGGTTCCGCCGACGTGATTTGCGGGATATCGATCCCGGTTTAAATAAGGGGATAGAACTTGTCCCCCAGATTTTACCGGGGTCACATGATGAGTTCTGTCGGTTGGCAGAAATGCTGTATGAGAAAGGATACAGGCGAGCAGATGTGAATATGGGATGTCCGTTTCCTTTAATCGCAGGAAAAAGGAAGGGGGCGGGGATGTTGCCTTACCCGAGGTTGGTGGAAGAAATGTTGCGGGCAGTGAAAGAGTTTCCGGCAATACGGTTTTCATTGAAAATGAGATTGGGATGGGAGGATGACCAAGAGTGTTTGGCTTTGGTGGATATAATTAATGATTTTTCATTGGATCACGTGACATTGCACGCCCGCACAGGGAAACAGCAGTATAAAGGGCCTGTCCATCCTGATGCTTTTGCAGCATTTTATGAATCGGTAAAACATCCTCTATTCTATAATGGAGATGTGTTGACACTTGATTGTATAAATCGTATTTTGAAAATGTTTCCTGCTCTTAAAGGTATTGCTTTAGGACGTGGATTACTTGCAAATCCATGGTTGGCTGTACAATTTAAACAACAGGAAATCAATGTTCAAAAGAATAGTAAGGCTGTTCTGGCAGCTTTCCATCAGGAGTTGTTTGCTGCTTATGCAGATATTTTACAGGGGGAAATGCAATTATTGAATAAGATGCAGTCGTTGTGGGAGTATTTTCTGCCTGCAACCGATCGAAAATTATTAAAGATGATTAAGAAATCCAATCGTATATCTCAATATGCGGAGGCAGTGAAATTGATTTTCGGATGATGAAAAAGACTTTGTATATAGTTATCGGCTCTGTTTCTGTCGTTCTGGGTATAATCGGAATATTTGTTCCCGGTTTGCCTACGACTCCTTTTCTGTTGTTGAGTTCCTGGTTGTTTTATAAAAGTTCCAAGACTCTGCACAATCGGTTGCACCGTTCTTGGCTGGGAAAATATATTCGTTGTTATGAAGAACATGGGGGAGCGAGTGTGTTGTCTAAAGCGGTGTCTTTGGTCTGTATGTGGACGATGATATCTATTTCTTCATTTTGTTTTTTTGAACATATCTATGCCCGTATCATATTAATGTTGCTGGGGTGTATCGGCAGCTATTGTGTATTATATGTGGTTCCGACAGCTCAAAAAAAGAAAAAACGGCCTTGAAGCCGTTTCCTCTGTTTTCAGATAACTACATTAATAATTTTTTTAGGTACGATAATCATTTTGCGAATTTCTTTGCCATCCAACCATTTGGCAGCATCGGGAGAAGTTCTGACAATTGTTTCAATATCTGCGTTGGTCGCCGTGAGTGGCATTGAGAGTTTGAAACGAACTTTACCATTGAAAGATACCGGATATTCGAAGTTGTCTTCTGTGAGGTATTTTTCATCCCATTGTGGGAAAGTTGCTGTGGTGATGCTGGTTGTGTGTCCCAGTAAATGCCATATTTCTTCGGCAATGTGAGGGGCATAAGGGGAGATGGCTATTACCAGTGGTTCGAGAATTGCCCGTTTGTTGCATTTCAGAGCCCCCAATTCGTTAACACAAATCATGAATGCCGGAATCGATGTATTGAAAGAGAAGTTTTCAATGTCAAATTCTATTTTCTTCAATGTCTTGTGCAATATTTTCAGTTCCTCTTTTATGGGAGCCTCTTCACTGACAATAAAATTTTCATCCTGTTGGTATAGACGCCAGAATTTACGGAGGAATTTATATACTCCGTCAATACCCTGTGTATCCCAAGGTTTGTGAGCCTCAAGCGGACCTAAGAACATTTCGTACAGACGTAATGTATCAGCACCGAATTGTGCGATAATGTCATCAGGGTTGATGACATTAAACATTGATTTTGACATTTTTTCAATAGCCCAACCGCATATGTATTTCCCGTCTTCCAAAATGAATTCAGCATTTGCGAAGTCGGGCATCCAGTGTTTGAAGGCTTCAATGTCTAGAATGTCGTTGTGTACGATGTTTACATCAACGTGAATTTCTGTCGTTTCATATTGTTTTTTCAGACCGGCAGAAACGTATTTATTGGTACCTGTAATTCGATATACGAAATTGGAACGTCCTTGAATCATTCCTTGGTTGATGAGCTTTTTAAATGGTTCGGATTCACATATAACTCCTAAATCATATAGAAACATATTCCAGAAACGGGAATAAATCAGGTGCCCGGTAGCATGTTCTGCTCCTCCAAGATATAAATCGACATTACGCCAGTATCTGTTGGCTTCTTTTCCTACAATAGCCTGATCGTTGATAGGATCCATGTAACGCAAATAATAGGCGGAAGATCCGGCAAAGCCGGGCATGGTGTTCAGTTCTATCGGATAGCCTTCTTCTGTCACCCAGTTTTTGGCACGTCCTAAAGGAGGTTCACCGCTTTCTGTCGGTAGATATTTGTCAATTTCCGGCAGTTCCAGAGGCAGTTTTGATTCGTCCATCATATAAGGTATCCCCTTTTTGTAATAAACAGGGAACGGTTCTCCCCAATAACGTTGGCGACTGAAGATGGCATCGCGCAGACGGTAGTTGATTTTACTTTTTCCGATGCCTCGTTTTTCGACTTCTTCGGCGATAAATCGAATTGCTTCTTTTACATTCATTCCATTGATGGTCCCGCTGTTAATCATGTAACCTTCTTTGGCATCATAGGAACTTTCGCTTAAATCGCTAGATTGTCCGTTATCGACTACCGGAACAATCGGGAGGTTAAATTTACGAGCAAAGGCATAATCACGGCTATCGTGGGCTGGTACTGCCATGATGGCACCTGTGCCATAGCCGGCCAATACATATTCACTGATCCATACAGGAATCGCTTCGTTTGTGAAAGGATTGACTGCATAAGAGCCGGAAAATACTCCGGTGACAGTTTTTACTTCGCTTTGACGTTCACGTTCTGTCCGTTTGGCAACGTAGTCCAAATATTCTGCGACAGCATTTGCCTGTCCGGAAGTAGTGAGCTTTTTGACAAATTCACTCTCCGGAGCTAATACCATAAAACTTACACCATAGATTGTATCAGGACGGGTGGTGAATATTTTTAGTTGAATGTCAGAATCTTTTACGTTGAAAATAATATCGGCTCCTTGTGAACGTCCAATCCAATTACGCTGTATATCTTTTAATGAGTCAGACCAATCAACAGTGTCTAAGCCGTCAAGCAGACGCTGTGCGTAAGCAGAAACACGGAGAGACCATTGACGCATATTTTTTTGAATTACCGGATATCCCCCGCGAACAGACAGACCGTCCTTTACTTCGTCATTTGCCAATACAGTGCCTAATTGTGGACACCAGTTAACCATTGTATCTGCCAGATAAGCAATACGGTAATTGAGCAGCAGATTTTGTTGTTGCTGTTCGCTCATTGTATTCCATTCCGTTGCTGTGAATGCAGGCGTTTCAGAACAAGCAGCATTGATGTGTGCGTTGCCCTCCGCTGCAAAAGTCGCAATCAACTGTTTTATAGGTTCAGCTTTTTGAGTGTTTTTATTGAACCAATGATTGAACATTTGGATAAATGCCCATTGAGTCCATTTATAGTATTGTGGATTACAAGTGCGAACTTCTCGATTCCAGTCATAGGAGAAACCTATTTTATCCAATTGTTCGCGGTAACGGGCTATATTTTTTTCGGTAGTGATGGCTGGGTGTTGTCCTGTTTGGATGGCATACTGTTCTGCCGGAAGGCCATAAGCGTCGTATCCCATAGGGTGAAGCACATTGAAACCTTTCAGACGCTTGTATCTGGAATAAATATCGGATGCAATATATCCTAAGGGATGTCCAACATGTAATCCGGCTCCGGAAGGGTATGGAAACATGTCCAGAACATAAAATTTAGGTTTTGAAGGATCTGTCTCTACTTTATACGTTTGATTTTCTCGCCAATAGTTTTGCCACTTTTGTTCTATTTCTTTGAAGTTGTATTCCATATTGTGTTACTTTGTATTATTCCTAACAGAATATATTTATTAATAAAGGTTTATAAAATAAATATTAATTGACAAAGATAAGGATTTTGTTGATGTTATATTGCGAATAGAATGAATTTAAGATTATTTCGCAGTATGGTCATGGCACGTTTGAAGTGGGTTTTGACTGTTGTTTCAGCAATATTCATTTGTAGGGCAATCTCTTTTATTTTTTTCTTTTCGATGATGTGTTGCATGACGACTTCCCGTTGTTTTTCAGGTAGGAGGTCGAGTATCTGTTGAAGTCGTTTGTGCATATCCTCATCAATTTCAGGCTCTTGGATGTTTGAAAACAGGATGGTTTCAATAAGCTTGTCTTGGTGTTTATCTTGTATCTTGAGATTACGTAAATATAATAGGCAGTTGTTTCTGATAATACCGACCATGTAATTGAAGATGGGTTGGTTTGCATTATATCTATCTGTGTTTGTCCAAAGTGAAAGAAAGGCATCTTGTACCATGTCTTCAGCTTCTTTCCAATCGTACAGATAGCGCATAGCATAATGTTGTAGAGGTAGAAAACAGGTTTTGTATAATTCATGAAAAGCTTTAAGGTCTCTGTTTTTGATTTGGAGGCCCAATTTGTTATTGGCTTTGAATGGATTTGTTTTTGTCATAATAATTAGAAGTACAAATATAGTTTTTTTTGAGGAATCGTGTCCTCCATTTAATCTGTCAGGGCAAATAAATAGAAGATAAAATGTATTGTTTATGGAAGAAGATTTTGTCAGTTGGGAAATTTTATTGAAAAAAGCTTGTCGTTCCCTGACACCGGAAGAGGAGGTGATATTTCAAAGATGGATGGATGAGGATGTGAGTCATAGAGAATATTATGAGCGTATGTGTAAGGTTTGGACAGCAAATGAGACAACAGATATGTTGACAACAGATGTGTCAAAAATGATCGCAGATTTTGATAAATGTATCAAGCAGGATAAAGGACATAGAAGAAAAATGCAGCGAATAATTTATCGAATTGTAGCCAGTCTGATTGTGTTGCTGACTATCGGAGGAGGTATTTTTATTTTGCGCGAAAAGAAAACAAATATTCAGCAATACACAGATGTTGTACAATCAATTGTAGCGGGAGACAGTAAAGCCATCGTTCTTTTGTCTAATGGCGAAAGAGTAGATATAGAAGTTTTAGCAGATTCATTGCAATATGAATTGGAGGGCTTGGCTGTTGAAAAAGATTCTGGAATTATTAAATACAGTGCAACGGCAGGTAAAGATTCAGTTTATAACACAATTATAATTCCAAGGGGAGGAGAGTATCAGGTGGAGTTGTCAGATGGAACAAAGGTGTGGTTGAATGCAGAATCTAAATTAAGAATTCCGATCGTTTTTGCAGGAAGTGAGCGTAGAGTTTTTTTGTCAGGAGAGGCTTATTTTGATGTGGCGAAGGATGTGACCAAACCTTTTATTGTCGAGACGGACATGGGAAGAGTGAAGGTTTATGGAACAGAGTTCAATGTGAGAAATTATACATCTGACAAGCAATTAAAAACTACTTTAATAGAGGGCTCTATTGGATTTAGTAATAACCGGATAGATGAAGTAGAATTGAAGCCTGGCTATCAATTGATATTGACAAAGGAAAATATAAGTCCTAGAATTGAACGGGTAAAAATCAGCAATGAAATTGCTTGGAAGTATAAGCGTTTCTGTTTTGAAAATTCAACATTTGAGTCGATAGCTAAAGATGTGGAAAGGTGGTATGATGTGGAAATTGTTTTTATTAATCCGAATTTGAAAAAATTGGAGTTTTCAGGAAATTTAAGCCGTTATGAAGAAATAACGACTTTGTTGCGTTATTTTGAAGAATGTGCAGATATTAAATTTTTGATAGATAAGCGTGTTGTTACTGTTAGAGAAAAATAAAATGGAGAATGTGTTCTGTGGTCGGCAAACTAAGAATCACATTCTCCTGATAAATCATCAATATTAATGAATTAATAAAACAAATGTATGAAAAAAAAGATTCCTGACAGGCTTTTAAAAGCTGTGTTTTTAAAAAAAATGTTGCTGGTAGTATACTTCTTGCTTACTATTCTATTGTCATATGCGTCAGTGGATAACCAAGCGACTCTTGTAACGTTTGTTACAAAATCTGAGAGTTTGAATGATGTATTAATAAGATTTAAAGATCAGACAGGTATTGACATTTTGTTTAATAAGCAATTGGTTGAAAATCAGATGTGTAAAGACGTGAATGTTGTAAAGCAACCGGTAGAGGTGGTATTGGGTAGGATTTTGGAAGGAACAGGTTTTGTTTTTTCTAGAGTGGATGGTGTGTATGTAATAAAAAAAGAAGCAGAGCAACAGACAGAACCCCAATTGGTAAATGGTGTTGTTGTAGATGAAGCGGGCATTCCATTGCCGGGAGTGACGGTATTGGTAAAAGGGACTGCTCTTGGTTGTGCTACTGATATGGAGGGAAAGTTTAAATTGACCCTGGCTTCTGGGAGTAATGTGGTATTGGTATTTTCGTTTATCGGTATGCATACAAAAGAAGTTATTTATACAGGACAAAAGCATTTGAATGTGGTGTTAGAAGCTGAAACAACGGAAATGGAACAAGTAGTGGTGACAGGTATTTTTACTCGTAAGAAAGAGAGTTTTACAGGTTCTGCAACTACTGTGAAAAAGGAAGATTTACAAAAAATGGGTAACCAAAATGTTTTACAATCTTTGAAGAGTTTAGATCCTGCTTTCCATATTGTTGAGAATAATGATTTTGGTTCAGATCCTAATAAAGCTCCTCAAATTCAGATGCGCGGTCAACAGTCAATGCCAGATATCAAAGGAACTTATAAGGGTAATCCCAATCAGCCTCTGTTTATTTTGGATGGTTTTGAAACGGATATTACTACCGTGTACGACCTGGATATGAATCGGGTAGAGACGATAGTGTTGTTGAAAGATGCTGCAGCGAAAGCAATCTATGGTGCTAAGGCTGCTAATGGAGTTGTTGTTATAGAAACACATCAGCCGAAGGCAGGAAAACTAAGAATTTCCTATAAAGGGGATTTGAGTTTGACGGTTCCGGATTTGACTGATTATAATTTATGTGATGCCCAAGAGAAATATGAAGTTGAAAAAGTGCATGGAGATAACTATGATTCATGGTTTTATGAACAATATTTAAATGAAATCAAAACGAATATTGAACGCGGGATAAATACAGATTGGCTTGCTCAGCCGTTGCGTATAGGTGTAGGTCATAGACATTCACTTTATATGGATGGTGGAGATGAACGTTTACGCTATGGAGTGGATTTGTTATATAATAATATGAAAGGTGTAATGAAAGGTTCCGAGCGTCAGACTTTTACTGGAGGATTTACGCTTTCATACCGTTATAAAGACTTATTGTTCCGTAATCAATTTAGTACAAGCTTGAATCGAGCTGATGATTCTCCTTATGGAGCATTTTCAGAATATGCAGCCTTGAATCCTTATTGGACTCCGTATGATGAAAATGGTGATTTAAAACAAATTGCAGGTTCTACCGGTGGCGGAGGTTATGCGGTTGTAAATAGGGGAAATCCTTTATGGAATGCTTCTATTGGTACAAAGAACTTTAGTAAATATACGAGTTTGACCAATAATTTTTATATCGAATGGCAGGCACTGGAATCTTTGAAGTTCGTTGGTCGTTTGGGCCTTTCTAAAAATTTGAATTCACGCGAGGATTTTTATCCAGCAGCACATACAAGGTTCTTGGAATATTCGGAGGATAAGTTTTTTGAAAAAGGTTTGTATAGTAAACTAGAAGGAGAAAGTAGTAATGTTGATATGGATATTACAGCCAATTATTCTCTATTACTAGATAAACATCAGATATTCTTGAATGTAAATTATAATATGGAACAAAACCGTTCGGAGGATGTAACCTTTACAATGGTTGGTTTTCCGAATGATAAAATCAGTTTTATTACGTCTGGATTAGGGTTCAATAAAGAGGATTTCCCTCCGTTTGGCATAGAGAATATTAGTCGGGAGATCGGTGTTTTGGGTGCTTTGAACTATTCGTATGATGATCGCTATTTAGCTGATTTGTCATGGCGTGCTAGTGCATCTTCTCGTTTCGGTAAAGATAAGCGTTGGGGACAATTTTGGTCGGCAGGTATTGGTTGGAATATTCATAATGAACATTTCATGGAGAATATAGAGTGGTTAAAACAATTGAAATTACGTGCTTCGACGGGTTATACAGGAGCTCAGAATTTCAGTCCTTATCAGGCATTAGCTATGTTTGGCTATCACCAAGATCAGGCATATGACAATTGGGTCGGTTCTTATATAAAAGCTTTACCAAACGATAATTTGAAGTGGCAGAAAACTCAAGATTTCAATGCTGGATTTGATTTGAATCTTTGGGGGCGTTTGATGATTTCTTATGATTATTATATTCAAAGAACGAAAGATCAGTTATTGGCTTTAACAATACCACCATCTATGGGATTTACTAGTTATATGGAGAATATAGGGAGTACAGAGAATAAGGGTATGGAATTAAAATTAAATGCTCATTTATTGTATGATATTGATAATGATCGTTATTTAAGTGCTTCTTTTTCTATTGCCAAGAATACTAATAAATTGAAAAAGATATCGAATGCATTGAGGAGTTATAATGATGAAGTGGATAAAAATGTTATAGACGGGAAAGCTAATAAACCGCAAACACGTTTTGTAGAAGGACAATCCATGAATGCCATTTGGGCGGTACGTTCATTAGGAATTGATCCAGCTACTGGACAGGAACTTTATCTGACTAAAGACGGAAAGACAACAACAGAATGGAGAACAGAAGATCAAGTGGTATGTGGGGATGCAATGCCCAAATGTTCTGGAACTTTCGGGTTGAATATGGATTATCGAGGAATTTTCATGAATATGTCATTCTATTATCAATTTGGAGGGCAGACATATAATCAAACATTGGTTGATCATGTAGAGAATGCGGATATTACGATGAATGTGGATAAACGTATCTATAATTCAGTTTGGAAGAAACCGGGAGATGTGGTTGATTTCGCCTACAATCGTTTTAGTGTAACAAAACCGAGTTCTCGTTTTGTTCAGGATTTGAATGAGTTGAGAATGTCTTCTTTGAATGTTGGTTATGATTTCCGGCATTGTGCTTTTATGGAAAATAGCATAATCAAGCAGTTGAAGGCTAGTTTTTATATGGATGATGTATTCCGTGCATCTACAGTAAAAGTTGAACGTGGATTGACTTATCCGTTTGCACGTACTTTTTCGTTTTCATTACAAGCAACATTCTAAAAGATAGATTCATATGGTAAGAATACAAGAAATAAAGAATTTACTCAGCATTTTATGTATCGCAATGTTGAGCGTTTCATGTGAGAAGTGGTTAGATGTCAGCCCAAAGACAGAAGTAAAATATGATGATTTGTTTAGTTATAAGAATGGTTTTAAAGATCAATTGACTGGCATATATACGACGTTATGTTCGGAGGAACTTTATGGAGCACATCTTTCTTTTGGAATGATGGATGCTTTGGGTCAGCAATATACTTGGCAACAAGCGCAAGGTTTGTATTATTATCTTCATCGCTTTGAATATAACGAGAGTAGTAGTGAGGAGATAATTGCCGGAGTATGGAATAAAATGTACAATACAATAGCCAATGTGAATATTTTGTTGCAGGGAATTGAAGAGCATCGTGGAGTATTGACAGAAGAGGAAGAAAAGATCTATGAAGGTGAGGCTTATGCTTTGCGTGCGTTTATGCATTTTGATTTGCTTCGTTTGTTTGGGAAAAGTTTTGTAAGTGGAGCTCAAGAAAAGGCAATTCCCTATGTAAAGAAAATTTCAAAGGAGGTGACTCCATTATCGACGGTGGCGGAAGTGATTGAAAAGGCTTTGCAGGATTTGGAAAAGGCAGCATTGCTGTTAGAACAGGATCCGACAAAAACAGGCGCAGCTACAACAGCCTTTATCGGTACACGTGAATTTCACTTGAATTATTACGCCGTACGTGCTTTGATGGCCCGTATTTGTATGTATAAGAATGATAAAGTTAATGCGTTGAAATATGCTCAAGAGGTAATAAATTCTAAAAAGTATCCGTGGGTGTCAAGTAGTTCTGTGACAACTTCGGATCGGAATAGTCGGGACGGAATTTTCATGTCGGAGTGTATTTGGATGTTAAACAATAGTAAATTAGGGTCATTGGTGGATGTATATTTGAAGGAAAGTAAGGATAATAATGGTAATTTATTAATAACTTCAACAGAAGTAAGGAATGAAATATTTGAAAGTAATTTGTATGGAGGGTCTGATTGGAGGTATATTTATTATTTTGAACCTTATAATACCAATTTTATTAGTTCTAAATTGTGGCAAGTATCATCTATATATAATAAGAAACAACCATTATTGCGTATCAGTGAAATGTATTTGATAGCAGCAGAGTGTGCTACTAATACAAAGGACGCTTTAGTATATATAAATACCCTGCGTCAGCATAGAGGATTCCCTAAAGGAGAAGATATACAGGAAGAGGGTATGACAGTAAAAAAATTACAGGCTTTTATTGGAAAAGAATACCGGAAGGAGTTTATTGGGGAAGGACAGTGGTTTTTTTATTGCAAACGGACCGACCAGGAAATGTTGCCTAGTGTAACTGTGCCTTTCAGTAAGGGGTTTTATGTGCTTCCGTTGCCTGATCAGGAAGTAGAGTATGGAAATAGAAATTAATAAAAAGAGATTATGAAAAATTTTATATATACTGGCTATATATTGTTATTTCTGTCGATGACAGTTTTTTGGGGTAGCTGTGAAAAAGATGGTTATGTAAAATATGAAACAGATTATGCTTCATTGAGATTTGAATATACAGCAGCAGGGAATGATAGTATTGTATATTCTTTTGCTTTACATCCTGATGAAAAAGAGGGTGTTGTGAAAATACCTTTTAAATTGATAGGTATGGCAGTTTCTCAAAATCGAACAGTAGGAGTAGAGATTGTACCGGACAAAACTACAGCTAAAGAGGGAGAAGATTTTGAAATAGTCAGACGAACATTATCGGCTGATTCTATTGTTGATTCATTGCAGATAAAAGTAAAGAAAACGGCTAAATTAGATGAGGGTAGTTTGTATATAGTTTTACGTTTATGTAGTAATGAAAATTTTGCAGCAGCCCCAATCAATGGAGATACTTATAGGATTGTAATGAGTAATATTCTGGTAGAACCAGTCGGTTGGCCTTTCGGTGAGTATAGTCGTATAAAACACCAGTTTGTGATTAAGGTGACAGGAGTTGCGACAGACTATGATAAGTGGAATACTTCAGACCGGATTTATTATACAAGCATGTTAAATCAGGCGTTGTATGAGTATAACAAAGCACACCCGGGGAAACCCTTGAGAGATGAGAATGGTTTACCTGTAACATTTTAGATGATATGAAACATTAAAGAATTATATAATGAATAAGATTATAAATATACTTTTTACAATACTTCCTATGTGGGTATTGGCATCTTGTTATGATGACAAGGGAAATTATGATTACATTGAATTGGACAATGTGGAAATCAGTATGCAGGATACTGTATATGCAACCCATTTTAGAATGTTGGAATTGGATGCAGATATTTTATTTGAAGGAGCTTCGGAAGAAGACTATACTTTTAGTTGGCGTTTATGGTCGAACGGAATAAATGGGGTCAATAATAAAAAAGAGATCGGAAATGAACGTAAATTAGTTTATCGAGTGGAGGAGTTTGCTGGCTCATATACTTTAGCTTTAACTATAACGAATAAAACTACTGAAGTAAATAGTTATAAAACAGCTCTTTTATTGGTACAAAGTAATATAACGGAAGGTTTGATGGTTTTACATGAAAAAAATGGAAAAAGTGATTTCGATTTAGTGATGAGTCCTTATTTTTCGCAGCGAGTGCAGCAAGATGAAATCTTACATAATGTATATGAAACTGAAAATGGTGAGCCATTGGAGGGTAGAGGAGTCTCAATAGATGCTTTTTTTTCAATTGGACGATATCAGGATGTGATGGTTTTAACAGATAAAGGAGGAGCACGTTTGTCAGCTTTTACTATGGAAAAAAGTTATGATATAGCAACCTTATTCCCTCAAATGGAAGATTGGAAACCGGAAAATTATCTATATTGGAATTATTATTGGAGTCCAGGGCGATTTGGTTTTGATGCCCTTATTTCAGGCGGTCGTTTTTATCTTTATAGCGCAATAGGGAAGGATTTCACAAGTTATACAGAGCCGATATTAAAAGATGGATTGACTTATAAAGCATCTCCCTATGCTCCAAAATGGTTTGATTATTATCAAGGGATTCTTTATGATGAACTTGCTGGACGTTTTTTGGGGATAGAGAAAAATACATATATATTAAAAGAATTGGCAGCACCGACAGCAGTTCAACCGTTTGATTGGAATGATATGCATGCAACATTGCGTTATATGGATACTGGATATGGAAAACATGAGTTTGGATTATTTGAAGATTGGGAGTCTCATGAACTGACTTTATATGAGTTTAATTTCGATACGAAGCCTAATATAGCTGTGGCTAAGTATCCGGCATCTAATTGCCCTAATTTAAAGAATGCTAAGTTTTATGCAGTAGGTGATCTTGGTCCTCTTTTTATGTATGCAGACAATCAGAATATTTATCGATTTGACTATAATGGTTCAAAAAATGAGGAAAAACTTTATACCTTACAGAAGGTTGGAGAAAAAATTACTAGTATGCAGATATTGACGATTTTTGTAGACAGATATTTCACATCTCATCCTTACAATAATAAAGTTTTGTTGCTATCGACCTATAATGAAAGTACAAAAGAGGGGAAAGTCTATATGTATTATATTAATGTAACTAATGGTACTGTGGACCTTTCTTCTGAGAAGGTTTTGGGTGGTTTTGGAGAAATTTTGGATATGGGATGGAATTATCCTAAATACAATTAGTATGGGTAAATTGTTTGTAATATATTTTGTGTCCTTCAGTTTGTTGTGGGGGACACAAGTGTTTTCTCAAGTGACTTTTCGTTTTGATGATGAATTTCAGAAAGAAGAGATAATTTTGAATTTTGCAGGAGAAAATTATCGGACGACTTTAGATGTATTGGGGATGGGAATAATTACCATCCCCAGTAATTTGTCTGCCGGTTATGCAACTGTCTATGGACCAAGAAGTGTACATATGTTTTATCTGATTCCCGGGAAGAAACAAAAGGTGACTAAGATGCTAGGGCAACAAATCAATTTCGAGGGAGAGGCAAAAGTTATTAATGACTATTTGAATAGTTCTTTTTTATCTTGTTTGGATTTAGGTTATGAAAAAGATGAGGCAGAATTCATGAAAGAATGGCGTAGACTTCTTAAAAAACTGCAGAAAAATCTGTCTTTACAGAAATTGCCAGCTGATTTTACAATAAAGGAATGTAAGCGTTTGTATAATGTATGGTGTAATATGTTGTTAATTTATCCGTATCAGCATTCAAGACGTCTTGAATTGAAAGGTTTTAATCCAAGTGATAAATTTTACAAAGAGATTAAAAGCATTGTAAAAGAAGATGTTAGTGCGAGAGAAATACCTGAATATCGGCAAGTGTTGAGAAATTGGATGCTAATATTAGGAGATAAAAAATTAAAAGAAACTGGACATTCATTGGATAAATTGCGATGTGAGTTGGATTATATCAAGAAGAATATTTTGGATGAAAAGATTCGTGAGTATCTCGTGGATGTAAGTATGTCTGATTATATAAAATACTTTGGTGTAGATGGCATAGATGAGTTTTTGCCTGAGTATGACAGAATGGTGCAGGATGAAAAGATGAAAACAAATTTTCACAAGTCTTATTCACGATATGTTTCTTTGCAACCTGGTAAGAAAGCTCCATTTTTTTCTTTATTTGATATAAATGGGAATAAAGTAAATTTATCTGATTGGTTGGGTAACTATGTTTATATTGATGTTTGGGCTACTTGGTGTGGCCCTTGTTGCCGCGAATTACCAAAATTTCATAAATTAGAAGAACGCTTTAAAAATGAAGCAATACGATTTGTTAGTATATCAATTGATGCTGATGAAAATGCTTGGAGGAATAAGATAGAGAAAGACAAGTTGGGTGGAATTCAATTGCGCGTGACTAATAACGATTCATTTTCGCTTGATTATAAAATTTCATTGATTCCCCGTTTTATCTTGATAGACAAAAAAGGCCGGATAATTAATTCTAAAATGACACCTCCTTCTGATCCGAAGACATTGGAAATGCTTTCTGTTTTGTTGAATTAATGGCTCTTTATGGTGGAATGCAAGAACTCTTTGGTAGAAGGGATTTATTGGATTGTTCCAGTCTTTTCTATCAAAGAGTTTTTTAATGTCATCTGTAATATTATCTTTGTGAAACTAAAACATCATAAAAAATAGTATGACGGCAGGATTAATTGTAGCAATACTATTGGCTTATTTCGGTTTGTTAATAATTGTAAGCTTTTTTACAGGCAGGAAAGCCGACAGTGAAACATTTTTTATTGGCAACAGAACTTCTCCTTGGTACTTGGTGGCTTTCGGTATGATCGGATCTTCACTTTCCGGAGTAACTTTTATCTCCATTCCTGGCGAAGTGGGGAATAGTGCATGGACCTATTTACCGTTGGTGTTGGGTAATTGTGTGGGATATGCCGTAATTGCAACACTTTTACTGCCTTTGTTTTATCGTCTGAATCTGATATCGATTTATTCATGGTTGGGAACTCGCTTCGGAGAAAGCGCTCGCCTGACCGGAGCATTTTTCTTTATTATATCACAATTGGTGGGAGCTTCATTCCGTTTGTTTTTAGTGGTCGGAGTATTGCAGCTGGCCCTATTTGATTCATTGGGAATTCCTTTTGCTGTAACGGTTTTTATAACAATTGGATTAGTGTGGGTGTATACATTTCGCGGAGGAATCAAGACGATCGTGTGGACAGATACTTTGCAGACTGTATTTATGTTAGTATCAGTCGTATTGACTATCGTGATTGTATGTCAAGGACTTGATTTGAATTTCCGTTCTATGTTGATGATGGTGCGTGAGAGCGAATTGTCACATGTATTTGATTTTGATTGGCACTCCAGTCATAATT
Source organism: Odoribacter sp. (assembly GCA_020024465.1). Classification (GTDB taxonomy): domain Bacteria; phylum Bacteroidota; class Bacteroidia; order Bacteroidales; family Marinifilaceae; genus Odoribacter. The sequence continues at coordinate 13,589 of JAHHTT010000016.1, read as the reverse complement.
CAGTAAAACAGTTTTTGGCCGGGATTGCTATCACGGTAGCCTTAAACGGATTGGATCAGAATATGATGCAGAAGAATTTGACCTGTAAGTCGGAAAAAGCATGCCAGATAAATATGTTTTCATTTTCCGGTATGTTTTTATTAACAAATATTTTATTCCTGACATTGGGGGTACTGCTATATGATTATGCATTTCGTAATGGGATAGAATTACCGGAAAAAACGGATGATATATTTGCTTTTTTGACATTGAATTATTTTGGCATGACAGCCGGAATCTTTTTCTTGTTGGGAATCACGGCAGCAGCCTATTCGTCTGCAGATTCCTCATTGACAGCTTTGACAACCTCTTTTTCTATTGATTTTTTAAAATTGAATCCCAAGGATAACCGACAACGCGGAAAACGTGTTTGGGTGCATGTGGGCTTTTCTTTTTTGATGTTTCTGGTGATAGTCCTTTTCCGGGAATTAAATGATAGCAGCGTGATAAATACGCTTTTTAAGGCTGTTGGATATACTTACGGACCTATATTGGCACTGTTTGCATTTGGAATGCTGACCAGATATAAGGTAAACCAACGTTGGGTGCCATTTGTTTGTTTTCTGTCGCCGGTTTTGTCATATGTTATTAATTGTAATTCTGAAAAATGGTTGTGGGGATATCATTTTGGTTTTGAAATTCTTTTGTTAAATGCATTTATCTGCTTTGTCGGATTGTTTTTTGTGCGTCTTAAAAAGATTTGAATATAAGGAGGAATTTATCCTCAATATAAAGTATTGTGTAATTAAATAGAATTGTTATTATGAAAATCATTGTTATTTTATTGTCATTATTAATCGTGGGATTACTTTCATCATGTCAGCAGAAAAAAAATAGAGCGAATTTGACAAAGCAAAATGTAGAAGTAGTGAAACCTGTACCGGAAAAATCGAAAGAATCTGTTTCAGAAGAGATGGAGAATCCAGTGAAACAGATGCACTATTATGTAGTTGCCGGTTGCTTTGAATATAAAGAGAATGCAGAACGATTGAATGCATTATTGATACAAGAGGGATTTGAGTCGCAGATATTGCCGTTTTATAATTTGAATATGGTGACATATAAGGGATACGAAACTCGAGAAGAGGCTCAAGTAGCTTTAAATAGAATGGTGCTTGAACCCGGTAAAGAGGAAATTTGGGTGTATCCGTTAAAATAATGGTATTGCCTATCAGGGTGAGATGATAAAATTTTATGTATATTCAATATTCAGGAATATCCGTAAAATTTAGAATTATGAATATGATTGTATAAAAACGAGTCTGACTTATAATCAAGTCAGGCTCGTTTCGTGTAAATAGAGTTTTTTATAATATGAAATGCTCACTGATAGATTTGTGTTCTACTACATTGCGGATTGTTTCTGCAAACAAATCTGCTACAGAGATAACTCGTATCTTGGAACATTCCTGACGTTGCGGAAGGGAGTCGGTGAAAACAACTTCATCCAAAGCAGATTTTTCTATGTTTTCATAGGCTTTTCCTGAAAGTACTGCATGTGTTGCTACGGCACGCACACTTTTGGCTCCTTTTTCTTTCAGTATGTCGGCTGCTTTGCAGATAGTGCCAGCTGTGTCAATCATATCATCGACAATGACAATGTTTTTATCATGGACATCTCCGATTACTTTCATATCGGCTACTTCGTTTGGCCTTTCCCGGGTTTTGTGACAGATAATCAGACCGCTATCGAAAAATTTTGCCCAAGAATTAGCACGTTTTGAACCGCCGATATCCGGAGAGGCAATAGCCAGATTTTCCAATTTCAAGGAGCGGATGTAAGGAGCTAATACGGTTGAGCCGTAAAGATGGTCCACCGGAATATCAAAGAATCCCTGGATTTGGTCTGCATGTAAATCCATGGTCATGATACGGTCAACACCTGCGGCATGCAGAAGATTGGCCACTAATTTTGCTCCAATGGCTACTCGTGGGCGATCTTTTCGGTCTTGACGGGCAAAGCCAAAATAGGGAATCACTGCGATTACTTTATATGCTGATGCCCGTTTGGCTGCATCAATCATCATCAGTAATTCCATGAGGTTGTCACTGGGCGGGAAAGTCGATTGTACGATGAAAACATGGTCTCCACGGACAGTTTCATCGTAGGAAGTCGCAAATTCTCCGTCACTAAAATGCATAAAGGTCTTTTGTCCGAGTTCCAAATTCAAAGAATTAGAAATCTTCTCAGCAATGTATCTGCTGTTTTCCCCGGAAAAAATCTTAACTTCGGAAAGATTTGACATAATTTAGCCGTTTCAAATAGTTATGTATAAAAACGCTGTTAATTTTTAACGTTTGCGAAATCGTATATAGTCCATACTGCGGACAAAAGTAAGGAATTAATTGTTAATATAGAATTGAAATTTGAAAATTATTCGATTTGATAGCTTTTTGTTACTTCGCTTTTTATTATTGACTATTTTCTTTATCTTTATACCGTTTCAATTGTATCTATATTAATTTTAATACCAAATTATAAACCAAAATCTATGATGACGATAGAACAGTATTTGGCAGAAAATAAAGAGCGTTTTCTGAATGAGTTGTTTGAATTGATCCGTATACCTTCGATATCTTCGCAGGCAGAACATAAACCGGACATGTATAAATGTGCAGAGAAATGGAAATCTCTTCTGTTGGCAGCAGGGGCTGATCGGGCCGAGGTTTATGAAACGGCGGGTAATCCGGTCACTTATGGAGAGAAAATCATCGATCCGGCTTTACCGACCGTTTTAGTGTATGGCCATATGGATGTAATGCCGGTCGATCCGATTGACTTGTGGCATACAGATCCGTTTGAGCCAATCATTAAGGATGGTAAGATTTGGGCTCGTGGAGCAGATGATGATAAGGGACAGTCTTTTATGCATGCCAAGGCATTTGAATATATGGTAGCGACGGGAACTTTAAAATGTAATGTAAAATTTATGCTTGAAGGAGAAGAGGAAATCGGTTCTCCGAGTCTGCCGGAATTTTGCCGTAAATATAAGGATATGCTGAAAGCTGATGTGATTCTCGTATCTGATACAAGCATGATTGCCCATGATACGCCTTCTATTACAACCGGCTTGCGTGGCCTGGCTTATTGGGAGGTTGAAATGACCGGACCGAATGCTGACTTGCATTCCGGAATTTTTGGTGGCGCTGTTGCCAACCCGATCAATGTGTTGTGTAAAATGATTGCAGATATGATTGATGAAAACGGACACATTACGATTCCGGGTTTTTATGATGATGTTTTGGAAGTAAGTGCAGAAGAAAGAGCAAAAATGGCCAAAGCTCCCTTTGATTTGGATGGATATCAAAAATCGTTGGGGATTAAAGCTGTACATGGTGAAGACGGTTTCTCTACCAATGAACGTACAGGTATACGTCCGACTTTTGATGTTTGTGGAATTTGGGGAGGATATACCGGAGAAGGTGCCAAAACAGTATTGCCCTCTGTGGCACATGCTAAAATCAGCAGCCGTCTGGTTCCCAATCAGAAGCACGATAAGATAGCAAAAATGTTTAAAGAATATTTTGAATCTATCGCTCCTGAATATGTGAAATTAAAGGTTGAATATTTGCATGGGGGACCTTCTTATGTATGTCCGATTGATTTGCCGGCATATAAGGCGGCAGAAAAAGCATATGAAGAAGTTTATGGCAAACAGCCCGTTCCTGTACGTTCTGGCGGTAGCATACCGATTATTGCGACATTCGAAGAAGTATTGGGCATAAAATCTATTCTAATGGGTTTTGGATTAGGTTCTGATGCCATTCATTCTCCGAATGAAAATTATCCCTTGGAACAATTCTTTAATGGAATTCGCACGATACCGAAATTCTATAAGTATTTTACCGGACACGACACAAAATAATGATTTGATAAAGAGGTTTGAAAAATTCACTTTCAAACCTCTTTTTATAAGGTCGTATAAACAAAAAAGTGTGTGCCGTCGTTAGTTGCCGGAATTGTGATTTGTTCTTTTATTGTTTTTACCCGAGGTCCGGAGATGGTCATCTCAATTTGATTTTCGGATCTGTTCAGAGGGATACGTGCATAGGAAATAAGATATGGTAATGTTTGCCAATTGCGGGTATCGGCTTTTTCGGTAAGGGCATTCGCGATATCAACAGCAAAACCTAACCATTCATTTTTTCGGGAAGCCATTTGTTTGATACCTTGTTTGACGGCAACTCTTAACAAAGATGTTGACAATTCTCTCAGCATACGATCATTTAGAGTTTTAAATGCTATTTGATTAATATCTTCCGCTATTTGAAGGGGATAGGAGGCATTGTTGTATTTGACAATACCTTGTGTAAATTGTAAAGGACGTTCCTGATATTTGGGGAAGACCACCCGCACAATATTTACATCAGCTAATGAATTGCGGTCGGAATTCGTATAGCCATTCCCCCAAAAGAACGGGAAGGCAAGTCCTAATTCCTGATTTTGAAATACGATGCCTCCGACACCTTTGTCTATTTTGGTAAATGTAACCCCCCATTCAGTTTTGACAGGTCCGAATCCATTCAGCCAGAACATCACCAGGTCTTCTTTGTCAGAAGAGGTTTTGGGAATAAATTTCCGGTGAAATTCATTCTCATATCGTGCCAATTCATTTGCAAAGCCCAGCTTGTGGGCTGTGCGTAACAAGTCTTGTTTTAATTGTTCGGGGGCAGTCAGACCAAAATTTTTAGCATAGTCGCTTTGGTAGATATTGTAAGCATTCCGATAAGCGATGAAGGCATCGTTTGTATTGCCGGATGCATCATAGATTAAACCCATTAACAGGTGGGCAAAGGCATCTTGTTGGTAACGGTTTTTATGGTCGGGATATTTATCGTTCAGTTGTTGGAGTCTTATGTTAATTTTACGAGCTTCCACAAGCGCATCTTCCATATTGTCCATCTGAAGATAGTTCATGGCTTTATAGACATTAATCATGATGACTTCAAAATCTTCAGGGCGATAAGGTCGTGTTTCCGGATTTGAAATAAGAGCCGTTGTTTCCAACAGGACATTCCGTCTTTGTTCTTCTGTCAGTTGTTCTGCTGTTTCAAAAGCCTTGTTACTTTCTTCTATTTGCCCCATCATGAAATGGATATATCCCAGATTAAGGAAATAAAGGATTTTGTTTTTATCCCGCGATTGTTTCTTGTCTTTGTGCAATATTTTTTCCGCATGTTCGAAATTTCCCATACTTACAGCTTGTTGAAAGGCTGCATTTCGCTGATACCAGGTGGCGCATCCGGAAAGTAGAAATAATGTTGCACATAAAATACAAGGAAGCAATCGCATGACAGATAATTGTGATTATATTTTTAGAAAGCTCGGTCGCTGACCTGTTTTTTGATTTTTTTGTCTCCGATCCATACGACTTCGTTTGTCTCAAGGTTGGTGAGTTCCAAATCAATCTGGTAATATACGACTTTGTTTTTCTTGTATGCATCAACGATACTGTTGATGGTTCCTTGTAACATAAAGTCAGCTCCAAGTTCTAATCCCCATTTTTTTGCTGTTTCGGCAGAGGTATAGCCTTGATTGTGTTGTTCGCGTTCCACCCGTAATTCCTGACGTTTTTCACCAGCCTGAACCAGACGGACACTTCCATTTTTTATAATAGCCTTTTCAATGTCTTTGATAAACGTTTCGGCATTGATATGTTCATGGCTTTTATTGGTCACTGTGCCGACGACAACTACCGGACGTTTACTGCTATGTTGGCTTTCATATACAGGCAGCCATCTGGCAGTCAGCAGGTCACTTATCATCTCGGCAGATACCAATTGAGAATCGGTGTCGTTCCAGCGTCCGCTTAGGTCTACAACTTCATTTGAATTGATGCGTGAGACTTTACGGTTGGCACAGCCGCTTAATACAGTCGCTAATACAAATGCCAGCATGATGGTATAAATACTCTTTTTCATGATTTTCTTATTATAGGTTATGTCATTTTTTTTCAAACAAATCCTGTGCCATATTGTGATGCGCTCTTCCAAGAATGATTCCGGTCTGCGAACGGATGTTTGCCATATATTCTTTTAAGGGAGACAGACTTATCATCACTTTTTTATAATCGCTGGAGGCGTGTAGCAGGTGTATTGTCCCTTTATATGAAAGGGCAATGCCTAGATGGCAAATGTCCATGCCGGCGATGTTGGTGGTGATTAAAATGATATCTCCGGATTTGATTTTCGAATAGACCTTGTCGATTTCCGTCTTAGGAATGTAATAATGCGTCCGTTTGTTGATGGAATCCTCTATGTTTTTGATTTTTTTCAAGAATTGAAGATTGTTTTTCAGAGCGGGGTACCGTTCATGGTGTTTGGACATGAAATAGATTTCTTTCGTATATTTGATGCCGCCCAGATCGGCAGTAATATCTTCCAGCAACTGCTCTTGTTGCATTTCATATAGCCAGTCGGATGAATAGTGCAAACGCGAGGTGAAGTCTTCAATCGTTCCTTTCCGATAGCGGATTTGCTGTAAGTTTTGTTTGAATTTCTCTTCGGATTTTGGAGAATATTCAGACAAGAAAGCCAACGCCAATACATTGTCAACGAATGTAGCACAATCTAATTCATGAAGGTTGATCATAAGCTTTTCACCGTCCGGAGTATTCAGTGTATTGCTTTGATAAGGGGTATTAAGGAAAAAATGGGCGATTGAAGAAATCCGTTCCCCTATTTCTTTGTTTTCCAGATGATTTTCCTGTGCGTAATGCCAGAATTTTTGCAACACCAGTCTGTCTGTATCGGAAATTGCAGGCGAATGGCATGTATCGAAAATACTTGCAGACAGGATAAACAATATTTTGCAGATAATGGCCATGAAATATGAGGGTTTAGATTACTTTAAAATATTCATCAGTTTTTCCAGTCGGGGAGCCATGATGATTTCGGTGCGGCGGTTGCGGGCGCGTCCTTCCGGAGAGTTGTTGTTGTCGATTGGCATATATTCCCCACGGCCGGAGGGTACGATTTGCAATGGATTTACTCCATATTCCTCCGTCAGGATGCGGACGACAGATGTTGCACGCACAACGCTTAAATCCCAATTGTCTTTGAACTGGACCGTTTTAATTGGTTGGGTATCTGTGTGGCCTTCGATTAAAATATCAATATCCGCCTGCTTCTTCAGGACTTCTGCCAATTTTCCCAATGCCGTCTTTCCCTGTTTATTGACAGTGGCGCTTCCGGATTGGAACAACAGTTTGTTTGACATGGCTACATACACTTTACCGTTTTTCTGTGTAACGCTTAGTTCATCACTGTTGAATCCTAAAAGAGCCTCTTTGACACTGTTCAACAGTGCATGGACTTTTTCTTTTTGAGCATTGATCTCATTCTGCAGTTCATTGATTGTCGCTTCTCGTTCTGTCAGTTTGTCCATTTTTTCTTTTAACAGTACATTCAGTTTCTCTTGTGCTGACAGGTTGGAGTAAAGCGATTGGCGATAGTCTCTCAGGGATTTCCCCATGCGGATGGTATCTTGGATTAAACGGTTGGTTTGTTGTTGCAGACGCTCGTTTTCTTCTTTGGCGTGATTTAAATCTTTTTGCAAAGCCCTTTCGCGGCTAAGGGCTGCCAGGCGTCCATTTTCTGCAATCGTGAACTTGTTTTTGCTTACACAAGAAAATGTAAGTACCATGATACAAAATAAATAAATAATTTTTGTCATAGACAATAGGTTTGTTTGAGTTTTTGCTTTTCAATACAAATTTAATAGAAAAGAATGGTAATAAAAAAAATCGTATGAATAAATTATATTGTTGGTCGGGGGCAGTTCTTCTTTGATGTTTTGCTGTTTTTGCACTCATGTCCCTTTTGCCTTCATCCGTAGATAATGGCAACCTTTGGGGATGCTCGTCCTATTCCTTTCGGATGAGCTTCGGACAATCTTCGGATGAAGAACGGTAAAAGGTGGGAGGGAAGTGAGACATCCGAGGGGGATGTTTCGCCGTTGAAAGGGGGAATGGAGGATATGATGAATTAACAGTTCAGAATAATATCACACCATTTAATTCACTTGGAAGAATCTGTAAAGTCGGTTGGAGTGCTGATAATTAGAATGTAAAAGAAATCAGTTGATCGTATTCAAATTTGATAGCCATTTTTAGAGATAGACAAACCATATAATTGAGTAAATTAAAATAAAGTTTTATATTTGCGTTTAACACAAATAGTTTTGAGATGATGGAAAATCTGAACAGGATAAAAGTAGTATTGGTAGAAAAGCAGAAAACCGGGAAATGGTTGGCTGAAACGTTAGGTAAGGATCAATCAACCGTTTCAAAGTGGTGTACAAACACATCACAGCCGGATTTATATACTTTGGCAAAAATAGCCGAACTTTTGGAAGTGAACATTAAGGACTTACTTAATAATAGATAATATGAAAAACCAGGAATCAGGGTATGTATATATATTAACCAATCCGAGTTTTAAGGAAGACTGGATAAAGATAGGGAAAAGTTCGAGACCGGTTGATGTAAGGTCTAAGGAACTTGATAATACAGCAGTGCCATTGCCTTTTGAGATATTTGCTACTATCAAGACAACAAAGTATAATGAAGTAGAGAAAATTGTCCATAAGACGATAGACAGACTTACCAATCTTCGTATCAGGCAGAACAGGGAGTTCTTTAATGTCGCTCCGCAAGTAGCCCTGGATATATTCAGGGATATAGCTACAGCTATAGATGATGCTGAAATCATTGAATATGAAAATAACCAACCTATTGATTGTGAGACAGGAATAGCTTCTGATAATAAAAGAACAGTACACAACTCATCTGATTCAGTAATGTCCGATACTGCTTCTATTCAGTTTGATTTTTGGAAGAGATTCAATGAGAATGCCTATACAGATACAGTTTTTTCATCAATGTTTAAGCTGCGTAAGCCATACGCTCAACATTGGTATGATTTAAGTGTTGGCTCGTCAAATTTTCATATCTGCATGACAGCCAGCAGACAGAAAAGAGAGCTGTCAGTCGGTCTGTATATAGACAGCGATAAAAGTATATTCTACAAATTTCAGTCTATGTCACAGCAGATAGAAGAAGAACTGGGAATGAAAGTGCAATGGAGAGAAGCCAACAAAGCTTCAAGATTCTTAATTGAGCGAGCTTTTGATATAGATGATAAACAAACCTGGGATGACGGCATAAACTGGCTTTATAAGATGTGCTGTAAGTTTAAAGAGCTGGTGGAGAAATACAAGTAACAACCGTAAAAAAGATGAATTATAATATAACAGAATATCAGGCAAAATATATAGCGAACTTCCTGACTAGAAGACTTCCGGCCAATGACTTGAACAAGTTAACGGCTTCATTGCAGGATGCGCAGGTAGATCTTACACCTCATCAGGTGGAAGCAGCATTATTTGCGTTTAAGTCACCACTGTCAAAGGGTGCGATATTAGCTGACGAGGTAGGATTAGGAAAAACCATAGAAGCAGGAATCATCCTGTCACAGCACTGGTCTGAACATAAAAGGAGATTGCTGGTGATATGTCCCGCCAATTTGCGCAAGCAATGGTCAAGTGAGTTGCTGGAGAAATTCTATTTGCCATCTGTTATAATGGAATCAAAGTCATTCAATTCATTGATAGAGAATGGTGTTTTTAATCCATTTGATAGGGAAAGTATTGTTATATGTTCCCTTCAATTTGCAAAAACCAAGGCAGCTTACATAAGACGAACCGACTGGAATTTGGTCATCATTGATGAAGCGCACAGACTACGTAATGTGTATAAACCGCAGAATATAACAGCCAATGCAATTAGAACAGCCTTAGAATCAAAAAAGAAGATTCTGATGACTGCCACACCATTGCAAAATTCCATTCTGGAACTATATGGCTTGGTCTCTATTATCGATGATTATGTGTTTGGTGACCTGAAGAGCTTTAAAAGCCAGTTTGGACACAATATCACACAGGCAGAGTTTCAAGAGCTAAGAAGAAGACTGCAACCTGTTTGTAAAAGAACTTTAAGAAGACAGGTCCTTGAATATATCAAATATACAAAGCGTATAGCGATTGTAGAAGAATTTTACCCAACAGAGAATGAACAACGGTTGTATGATATGGTAACAGAATACCTTAGCAAGCCAAGACTTTACGCTTTGCCGAATAGTCAGAGACAGTTGATGACTCTGATACTACGTAAGTTGCTTGCTTCATCAACATACGCCATATACGGTACTTTCTGCTCACTTATCAATCATCTGCAAGATAAACTGAACAGAGCGGATGATTTATATATAGGGGAAAATGAAGTCATTGTTGATTATGAGGATGATAATGACCAATGGGTCGATAATGAAGAAGCTGAATTTGAAGAGGCAGAAGAACTTCACCCTGATGACATCGAAGGAATTAAAAAAGAGATAGAGGAACTGAAACAGTTTAGAGACCTGGCGGAGGAAATTAAAAAGAACAGTAAGGCAGAACATCTGTTTGTTGCATTGGAGAAAGGATTTGAACAATTAAAGAACTTGGGTGCAGTACAGAAGGCCTTAATCTTTACAGAATCAAAGCGTACACAGGAATTCCTCTACGAACTGTTGGAGAAGAGGGGATTTAAGGGAAAAGTTGTCCGTTTTAACGGAACCAACACAGATAAAGAATCTACCGTTATCTATAATGAATGGTTGGCTGAACATAAGGGAACGCCAAAGATGACAGGTTCACCTACGGCAGACAGAAGAGCTGCAATCGTGGATTACTTTAAGAATGAAGCAACCATCATGATTGCTACCGAAGCTGCTGCAGAAGGTATCAACCTTCAATTCTGTTCGTTGATAGTAAACTATGATATGCCTTGGAATCCGCAACGTATAGAGCAGCGAATTGGAAGATGCCACAGATATGGACAAAAGTTTGATGTTGTAGTAATAAACTTCCTCAATAAGAGCAATGCTGCTGACATACGAGTATATGAACTGTTGGATCAGAAATTCCAATTGTTCAATGGAGTATTTGGGGCAAGTGATGAAGTATTGGGTAGTATCGGGAACGGAGTTGATTTTGAGAAACGAATCGCCCAGATATACAATGATTGCAGAACACCTGATGAAATAGCCTATGCCTTTGACTGTCTGCAAGCAGAACTGCAAGAGCAAATATCTGAAAAGATGATAAAAGCCCGTTCTGCGTTGCTGGAGAACTTTGACGACTCTGTAAAGGAGAAATTAAGAGATAATCTTGCTGAAAGCAGAAAGAATCTGAATCAGTTTGAAAAGAACCTTTGGCTACTTATCCATTATGTTTTAAGAGGCAAGGCAGAATTTAACCCCAATGAATACTCGTTTAAATTGATAAGCGGAGAATATGCCGGTGAGAAGTTCACCCTTGAAAAAGGTGCAGCAAAAGCAGATGATGTACAGCCTTTTCGTATGGGACATCCGTTAGCAAAGGAAATCATTTCATCCTATAAAGCAAAAGAATTAGAGTCAGGCTTTGTTGAGTTTCACTATTTTGAAACAGAAGGGAAGATGAAGCTGTTAGATGAACTCGTTGGAACTGGTGGATATATGATGGTTGAAAAAATAGCAATAGATTCATTTGAGCAGGAAGACCATCTTGTCATAGCCTGTCTAAAGCAAGACGGAAGTTATGTATATCCAGACATTGCAGAAAGAATGTTAAGTCTTCCGGCAGAAATAATCGGAAATGAAGCTATTGACAACGGCATTCAGGAAAAGCTGAAAGAAAAGATTTCAGAAATACAGAATGGAATAGTAGCTGATTCTGCTGATAGGAACAGTAAATTCTTCGATGAAGAAATGGATAAACTGGATAACTGGGCTGATGATATGAAACTCGGTCTTGAAAAGGAAATTTCAGATCTTGACCAGGAAATACGCCTGAGAAAGTCAGAAGCGAAAAAGATAACCCGGCTTGATGATAAGGTTTCTGCTCAACGAGCAATCAAGGAACTGGAGAAAAAACGCACAGAGAAACGCCAGAATCTTTATGAAGCACAGGATGAAATTGACGAGAAGAAAGATATGTTGCTTGATAAGATTGAAAAGATGTTGAAGCAGAAAGTAATTAGGGAAAATATGTTTACAATAAAATGGAGGGTAGAGTAATGATAGACATAGTAAAAAAATATTGGTTAGTAATTTTACTAGTCATAATAGCGCCTATAAGCATTAATTATTTCATATTAAAACCTGCTTTTTTTGAATTTGTTGGAAAAGATACAGATTGGTTAAACTTTTGGGGAGCGTATATAGGGACAGTTTTGAGTAGTTTCATAGCGTTTTATGTTCTGCACAAACAATTAAACCAGAATCAAAATGAGAATGACAACAACAGAAGGCTCCAGATTAACATTCTGCATTATCAACAAAAAAGTCAATGGCTTACTGAGTTGAAAATAAAACTTGCGGAATATTATAAGTCTTTTAGTTTTAATGATATGAATGAAATAGCAGACAGAATTCTTATAAAAGAGACTAATGCAAGTATGCAAATAAAAGAAGTCAGAGCGTCACTAAAACAAATTATTGATAGATTTGGTATTGCAGATTTCTCGAAAGGAATTATGTTTTCAAATAAATTAACCAAAGAAGAAGGTGATTTCATAGCAAAATTAAAGTCATATTCAGATGAATTCTGCGCTTTGTTAGAAGATATTGATTGGTATATGTTTGAAGTTTTTGGTCACAATGGGGGTGACGATTTGCTAAGGGGAATGTACGTGAATAAAACAAAAGAATATCAGCAAGAGAAACATACACATATATCCCAAGGTCAAAGAATTTGGGATATAATAATAGAGTTTAATTACCAAATAACAAGTAAAAATAAAGAGATAATATCAACAAGGATGAAAGAAGCAATGCAGTATATTGAGGCAGACGATATTCAGAAAACCATAAGTGATTTGATAGATTATGAGCAGGAAACTATAAACAAAATTTTAAGAAGAGAAGAAAATGGCACAGAACAATAAATATAAATTGGAATTGACTTGGATTGACAAGAATAAAGAACGTAAACCATTAGAACCTCGTATTCTTATTGAGAATAAAGAGTATTCATACGGTGAACCTGAAACTGGAGTTTTACCTAATGGTAAGCCTTGGAAAGGTAATATGCTGATACATGGCGACAATCTCCTTGCATTAAAAGCACTTGAACAAGATTATGCAGGGCAAGTTAAGTGTATCTATATTGATCCACCTTATAATATCAGTGTTGATAACCCTAATTATGATGATAATATGTGTCATAGTGATTGGTTGAATCTTATGTATAAGAGAATACATTTGTTACATACTTTATTATCAAAGGATGGGATATTTTATGTACAGATAGATGATGCTAATTTTGCATATTTAAGATTATTATGCAATGAAGTGTTTGGTGCAAATAATTTTATAAGTAGTATTTGTGTAAAGATGTCAACTGTTAGTGGTGTTAAAACTACTCATAAATATAAGACTCTAGTCAAAGAAAAAGAATATATATTGATGTATGGTAAGGATTCTACTCAGATAAGAATAAATCCTCAATATGTTCCATTAAATTATAT
>JAHHTT010000015.1 GCA_020024465.1 Odoribacter sp. | reverse complement strand
TTGCTAACATTCGCTATTGTTGAGGGGAGGAGGATGCTGTACATTTGTCATAGAGATTAATTATAATATTGTTTAATTAAATTAGTTCCTATGAAACGTTTGTTTATTGTATTGGGTGTATTGTATTTGCTTGTAGGTGCAGCGTGGGGATATTGGCTGTTGACTGCAAATGCGGAGACAACAGACTGGTTGTCGATGAATGTTTATGCCGACCAATGGTATGTCGGGCTTTTGATAGCAGGATTGGTCCTTTTTCTTGTACACACAATGGGAGATAGAAGTAGTTGGGAGTTGAAATCGAGGTCAATACAGTTTGCTGTAGTTGTGGATACGGTTATGGCGCTTGTTTTATCGCTCTGTTGTGGTGATGTGCTGTTTGCCGGCTGTTTCAGTACTATAGCGTTGTTTATGTTGTATGTATTGTTGTATGGTATATTGAGTATATTTGAAGGTAAGAAAGTTTTATCATAATTAGAAGATAACTATGTTCACATGTATTATTTTTTCTTTCGTTTGCGACATTTTATGTGCTACTGTTAAAAGGAAGTGTTTTTATAGGTTGGTTTTTTAGTAATATGTAAATTATGAAGAATCTGGTATTTATTTTTGCGGCATTGATATTGCTGGCGTGCAGTGAAGGCAAGAAGGATGTAAATCAGAAAGAGTTGTTGTATAGTGAGGATGAAATGAATTTTAAACAGGTACTTACTCAATCTTGGATGTTTGATGGTTTTGAAACAATCAAAAGGGATTTTGCTTTGTTTCATGGAGGCGTAAAAGCAGAGGAGTTACAGTTGGAATTGGCGGATATGTTTCAGTTTGCGCAAGGTTATGCAGTTGTTTTTGATTATAAAACTTTGGATGGAAACAACGGTCGTTTTATGGTAGCTAATTGTAATGTTAGGACAGAGTCTGTTGCAGTAACAGAGCATGATTTTGAAACGGATTTGTATTTTATTATGGATGAGAAGGATGGCCGTTTGGAGTATAGTTTCGATAAAACGGATGGGGTGTTGGTGAATGGAGAAAGTGGTGTCATATTTTTGGCAAGCAGACGTAATAAATTGTTGCCTGGTATTTTGGAATATAGAAACGAAGACATATAGATTATGAAGAATCTGGTATTTATTTTTGCGGCATTGATATTGTTGGCGGCATGTAAAGAAGGCGAGCAGGCTGTGAATCAGAAAGAGTCGTTGCCGGAAGGTATGAGTGAAGTTGTTTTTAATCAGGTGTTGGCACAACCTTGGATGTTGGATGGATTTGAAGCGGTCAAAAGGGATTTTGCTTTGTTTCATGGAGGCGTAAAAGCAGAGGAATTGCAGTTGGAGGTGGCAGATATTTTGCAGGAAAAACAGGGATATGCAGTAGTCTTTAATTACAAAACAGAGCAGGGCGAGGACGGACAGTTTATTGTTTCAACGTTATCAATGATGACGGGTGGTACGATTGAGAGAAAGGATTGTAATTTTAGTACGGATATGTTTTTCCTTTCTTCGCTTGATGAGACAGATAGTCTGGAATATAGCTTGGAAAAAAATCAGGCGGAACAGGGGAGACTGGTGGTAAACAGCCGGAAGGGGATTGTGAAGGTGGGGTTTAATAATTTGGAGAATATCAGTAAGCGAGATAGTATAATAATGCCTTTCTTGGATGATGATGCGAAAAAGGTGAATACATTGGTTTATTGGGATACGCTTGGCAATATGAAAATGATACAGAGCCTTGGGAATGTTTGTTGGGAGCGAGAAGGTTTTGTCAAGACAGACTATACAACGCTGTTTTATGTGAACGACAGTATTGTGCCGGTGGATGATTATGTGGAGTTTTTTAATAAGTTTAGAAAGGGCGGCACGGTTGAGTGGGGCGGGCAGGATACGCTTGCTGTACGCTTGAAAAATAGCAAAAAAATGAGGGAATGTCAAACATTCCCTCATTTTTTATTTTGAATTATCCCCACATCGGTTTTACGATGCCGAAGAGTACGCAGGCAATAATGAATGTGACAATGATATTGAATGTCTGTGCAGTAAGAAACGACCACATCAGGTTGCGGTTTTCGCGTGAGATGATGTCTTTCAGTCTGGTTTCAAGTCCTACACATACAAAGGCGAGACTGAAAAAGAGTGAGCTGAACATTTTGGCAACTCCCGGTTCAACGAGCTTGCCTTTGGCATTGAGGTGGAATACTTCATTTACCTGACAAATGCTGAATACCAATGAGGCTACAACAAATCCGATGATGAATTTAGGGAATTTTTCCCATACGATATGTAATGAGGGGGCATTGTCGCTTTTTTCTCCGCGGGTTGAAAGATACAGGGCGATGAAAAAGGCTACCAGACCGATGAGTACGTTCTGTGCCCCTTTGATAATCATGGCATGTTGGTTGGAAAGTTCGCTGGCTATGGCACTCGAAGCAGCAACTCCACTGGTGGTGTCGATGGTGCCGCCTATCCAGGCTCCGGTGACTTCCTGTACGATTTTCGGATCGTCAAAAAGATGCGGGAGTATCAGACCGGCAAGCCACGGCATCAGATATATCATCGGTACTACGATAATCAGTACAAGTGATACGATGTATGAGAGTTTGCGGTCGTCGCCTCCGGCTACGCGGGCTGCTGTTATGCAGGCAGATACTCCACAGATGGATACTCCGCTGGAAAGTATCATGGCTGAACGTTGCTCAACACCCAAACGGCGCGAAACGTTGTAGGCGAAAAACCATACGATACTGACAACAAGGAAGGCCTGGAGCAGACCGATGGTGCCGGATTTCATGACATCACTGAAGAGGATGGTGGCACCGAGGCATACCACTCCGATTTTGATGAAGTATTCGCTTTGAATGGCCGGCTTCATCCAAGCCGGTACATGAAACAGGTTGCGGATGAGAAGACCGAATATAACGGAGAAAAATACAGATTCAAATCCATAATAAGACACTTGTGGGATGGCTGCTACGATTTGTGCAACAAGCGAAACGGAGAATACCGCTATTAATGATACGAATAGACCTTTGAGCGGTTTGCCGAGCATGAGCCAGCCGATATAGAGGGCTCCAAGTACGATGATAAAGAGATAAAGTGTGTTCTGCCAGTTTTCAAAGCTGAGCAGGTCTTTGGGAATTCGTGGCAGATAATTTGGGATAAGGGCTGCAAGAGCCAATAAAACTGCGCTGACGGCAACTACCACCCAGTCTTCTGTCTTGAATTGTGATAACCATTTTTTCATTGTCGTGTATTATTTTTATTGCTAATGAATTTCGGGTGTCAAAGTAACTTATTTTTATGCAAAATCTGTTACGTCTAAATGCGTATTTATGAATGGGCTTTGCTTTTTGTCTGTCTTTTTGTCACGTTTTCGCTTGTGGCATGGCTATTGTGTTAGTGTTGTTGTTGATTTTGTAATTAAATAACTAAAAATATAATACTATGGCTAGTGGAAAGATAGGAGTATCGACACAGAATTTATTTCCGATTATCAAGAAGTTTTTGTATTCAGACCATGACATATTTCTCCGTGAAATTGTTTCTAACGCGGTGGACGCTACCCAAAAATTGAAAGTATTGGCTTCTGCCGGTGAGTTTAAGGGAGAAACTGCCGGTTTGAAAGTGATGGTCAAGGCTGACAAAGCGGCAGGTACTCTGACGGTATCGGATAATGGTATCGGTATGACTCAGGAAGAGGTGGAGAAATACATCAATCAGATCGCCTTTTCCGGTGCAGAGGAATTCCTGGAAAAACACAAGGATGACGCTGCAACGATTATCGGTCATTTCGGTTTGGGTTTCTACTCGGCATTTATGGTGAGCGACAAGGTGGAGATTGTCACCAAGTCCTATAAAGAGGGTGCGCAGGCTGTAAGATGGATCGGTGAGGGGGATACCGAATATACTTTGGAAAATGCAGAGAAGGCTGAACGCGGTACGGATATTATCATGCATATTGCCGATGAAGAAAAGGATTTTCTGGAAGACAGTAAGGTGCAGGAGTTGTTGACAAAGTATTGCAAGTTCTTGCCGGTGGAAATTGTTTTCGGTAAGAAAAAGGAGTGGAAGGACGGTAAGTATGAGGAAACAGGTGAGGATAATATTATCAATGATACAAATCCGTTGTGGACCCGCAAGCCTGCTGACTTGAAAGAAGAGGATTATCAGAAGTTCTATCGTGAGTTGTACCCGATGAGTCAGGATCCTTTGTTTCATATTCATTTGAATGTGGATTATCCGTTTAATTTGACCGGGATTCTGTATTTCCCGAAAATTGACAATAAGTTTGAAATTCAGAAGAATAAGATTCAGCTTTACTGTAATCAGGTATATGTTTCCGATTCCGTGGAGGGTATTGTTCCTGAATATCTGACGTTGTTGCACGGTGTGATTGATTCTCCGGATATTCCGTTGAATGTGTCCCGTTCGTATTTGCAGAGCGACCGCAATGTGAAGAAGATTTCCAGCCATATTACCAAAAAGGTGGCTGACAGTCTGACCGATATTTTTAAGAATAGCCGTGAGGATTACGAAAAGAAATGGGATGATTTGAAGATTTTCATTCAATACGGCATGCTGACAGATGAGAAGTTTGCTGAAAGAGCTAACAATATTGTATTGCTGAAGAATACGGAAGGTAAATATTTCACGTTGGAGGAATATGAAAATCTGGTTTCAGCCAATCAGACTGACAAGGACAAGAATGTGGTTTATCTGTATGCAACGGATGTCCAGGAACAGTATACTTATATTCAGGCTGCCAAGGAACGCGGCTATGACGTTTTGGTGATGGACGGACAGTTGGATACTCATTTTATCAACCATCTGGAACAGAAGCAGACTAACCGTCGTTTCTTGCGTGTTGATTCGGATGTGATTGATAAATTGATTGCCAAGGATGATGTGAAGAAAACTTCATGGAGCGATGCGGAGCAGGATGAGATGCGTGATGTATTTAATGCACAGTTGCCGACAGAAGGCGGTATGTATATTGTCAATTTCGAGTCATTGGGCGAGAATGCTGATCCGGTTGTCATCACCCGCTCTGAGTTTATGCGCCGTATGAAAGAAATGGCAGCCATGAATCCGGGGATGGGATTCTATGGAGCGATGAACGATCAGTTTACGCTGGTGGTGAATACAGACCATAAGTTGGTGAAAGGAGTTCTGGAAGATGAGCGTAAGGCGATGGCGGATAAATTGCAGCCGATTGATGCTGAACTGAAAGATATTGAAAGCAAGAAAGCTGAAATTGACGCTTTGAACAAAGATAAAAAAGAGGAAGAGATTCCGCAAGTGGACAAAGACCGCAAGCAGGAGTATTCCGATAAGTTGGAAAATCTTCGTAAACAGAAACAGTCTTTGTTGCAGGAATATAGTAAAGGTAACAGAATTGTAGGGCAATTGATAGACTTGGCTCTGTTGGCTAACGGTCTGTTGAAAGGTGAAGCTCTGAACCGTTTTGTCAAGAGAAGTGTCGATTTAATCAAATAATTGGCAGTCAATTTCAATTAGAATAGCAATGGCAATCTGTTTAAAACAAGATTGCCATTGTTTTTTAATATTACTTTAAGTGTCTTTGTGTGGGAAATATATAACTTTGCGGATGTTAGACTATTAAATTATTATTGTGATGGGAAAATATATAGGAGCACATGTGAGTGCTTCGGGAGGAGTGGAAAATGCTCCTGAGAATGCGAGAAAAATAGGAGCAAAAGCTTTTGCATTGTTTACGAAAAATCAGCGGCAGTGGGTTTCTGCACCTCTGTCGGAAAACAGTATCCGTCTGTTTAAGCAGAGGTGTGAAGATTATGGCTTTGCAGCGGAGCATATCTTGCCACACGACAGTTATCTGATTAATTTGGGAAATCCTGACAGAGAGGCTCTGGAGAAATCGAGAACGGCTTTTTTAGATGAGATGCAGCGCTGTGAGCTGTTGGGATTGAAATTGTTGAATTTTCATCCGGGAAGTTCGTTGAAGAAAGTGTCGGAAGAGGAGTGTTTGAGGACAATTGCCGAATCCATTAATATGACGCTGGATAAAACTCAAGAAGTATGTGCGGTAATTGAAAATACAGCAGGACAGGGTTCTAATTTGGGTTATTCTTTCGAGCAGTTGGCTTATATCATTGAGAGGGTGGAGGATAAATCTCGCGTTGGAATCTGTCTGGATACATGCCATGCATTTGCTGCCGGATATGACTTGAAAAGTGAAAGCGGCTTTACTGAAACTTTCGAACATTTTGAAAATGTCATAGGCTTTCAGTATTTACGTGGAATGCATTTGAATGATTCTAAAAAAGGACAGAATTCACGGGTAGACCGTCATGAACTGTTGGGAAAAGGAGAGTTGGGACTGAATACATTCCGGATGTTGATGAATGATAGTCGTTTTGACAATATTCCTTTGATTTTGGAGACTCCGGATGAGGAAGCATGGCAAGGTGAAATAGAAATGTTATATGCGATGCAATGAAAGTTGGATTATTGTCGGATACACACGGTTGGCTTGATGAAAGGGTTGTAAAGTTTTTCAATGGATGCACAGAGGTGTGGCATTGTGGTGATGTGGGAACTGTATCTGTGATAGAGGAATTACAGAAGCATTTTTGTGTGAGGGCTGTATATGGCAATATTGATGGAGGAGAAATCCGTTTGATGTTGCGGGGGGTGGAAATATTCGAATGCGAAAGTGTGAAGGTGGTAATGACGCATATAGGAGGATATCCCGGACATTATGAATCCGGAATCCGCAACATTCTGTTGAAAGAACATCCAAGACTTTTTGTCTGTGGACATTCTCATATATTAAAAGTAATGTATGACAAATCATTGGATTTCCTGCACATTAATCCGGGAGCGTCAGGAAAGTTCGGATTTCATAAAGTATGTACGGCTGTACGTTTTATGATTGAAGCGGGAGAGATAAAAAATTTGGAAGTATTGGAATTTGATAAATATAGTAAATAGACAATATGATGAGAAAGTTTTTATTGGCATTAGGCATTGTCCTATTGGTTGCCGGTTGGCAGATTGATACGGTTTCTGCTCAACAACGAGAGAATCAAGTGCGTGATCAAAGTATAAAATATCAGCGTTTAATGGCTTTGATAGATGCTTTTTATGTAGATACAGTGGATTTACATAAATTGACAGAAGATGCGATTGTGAAAGTTCTGGCAGATTTGGACCCGCATTCTGTCTATATATCCAAAGAAGAGGTTGATGAAATGAATGAGCCTTTGGAAGGAGGTTTTTTCGGGATAGGTATTCAGTTTGCTATTTTGAGAGACACCTTGATGGTAGTTGATGTTGTGGCCGGTGGTCCTTCAGAGAAAGTGGGTATGCATGCCGGAGATAGAATTATAGAGATTGATGGAGAGAATGTGGCAGGTAAGAATATCGGTAATGCCGGAGTCCGCAAGCGTCTTAAGGGTGAAAAGGGTACAATAGTTGACGTGAAAATATTGCGAGGTCGTGACTTATTCGATTTTCGGGTGGTGCGTGATAAAATACCTATTTATAGTGTTGATGCTTCCTATATGTTGGATAATACGACCGGCTATATAAAGATATCCCGTTTTGCAGCTACAACAATTGAAGAATTTGAAGAAGCTGTCAAAAAATTGCAGGCGTTGGGAATGCAGGATTTGGTGTTGGACCTTCAGGGAAACGGTGGTGGATATATGGGAGCTGCCATAGGAATTTGTGACCATCTCATGGATGCTGCCAAAATGATAGTATATACAGATGGAGTAGCTTCAGGACGTAGAGGGGAATATTCTACAGTCGCCGGTATGCTGGAAAAGGGACGTGTCGTTGTATTGATTGACGGAAATTCGGCTTCTGCAAGTGAAATTGTTTCCGGTGCGGTTCAGGATTGGGACCGTGGTTTGATCGTCGGACGTCGTTCTTTTGGAAAGGGGTTGGTACAAAGACAATATCCGTTAACCGATGGTTCTATGATACGTTTGACAACAGCACATTATTATACTCCTTCCGGACGTTGTATACAAAAACCGTATAGTGAAGGAGAGGAAGAGTATCAGGCAGAGATTTTCAAACGTTACACTAGTGGAGAACTGGTAAATGCAGATAGCATTATAGTGAATGATAGTCTGAAGTATTCCACCAAATTAAAGCATAGGACAGTTTATGGAGGAGGAGGTATTATTCCTGATTTGTTTGTTCCTATGGATACGAATATCAATTATTTATACTTTAATCGTTTGATAGCGAAAAATGTGATAGGTGATTGGTTGACCAATTACATAGACGTAAATAGAAAGTTGTTGAATGCAAAATATCCTACATTTGAAAAATTCAATAAGGATTTTGTGGTTACGGATGCAATGATTGACGGTATTGTGAAGGCAGGAGAGAAGTCTGGAGTAAAAAAAGACGAGAAACTTTTGATACCTGTATTGCCTTCCATAAAATTGCAGTTGAAGGCTTTGATTGCCCGTGATTTATGGAATATGAACGAAATGTATCAAATAATGAATAAGGAAAATGATGTTTTGAAGAGGGGATTTGAGGCTTTGAAGGATGGGACCTATGAAAAGGTATTGAACTAAAAAAAGAGGCGTAAGCCTCTTTTTTTAATTTCTTAGAGGCCGTTGGGTAAGGAGTTTGACTTGCGACAGAAAGATTGGCAAATATTCCGGGGTATTGGCTCGTACCGGACAAATATCAATACCACCACGCCGTGTGTAAAGACATGCAGTCATGAGTATGTCCGGTTGGAAAAAGTCGTAAAGCCGTTTATAGGTCATTTCGCAGATTTCTTCATGAAAATGATTCTCGTTACGTAGTGAAACAATGTATTTTAGAATAGATTTGCTATCCGGTAGAATCCTGCCTTTTATGTGTATATAAATACTTCCCCAGTCTGGCTGGTTGGTGATTTTGCAGTTGCTTTTCAATAGGTGGCTTGCTATTAGGAGTTCTCCGCCTTGTGTATTTATATTTTCCTGTAAATAATCCGGATGTTCTTGATAAATGGAAAAACAGATATCTTGTGGAGCGATGTGATCTTCTAATATCGAGTAATTATTAAAATCAAAAGGAAGTAATCCTGTCGGTTCTTTGCTGAAAAAGCATACTTTTACTTGTGTGGAAAGAATTTGGCCAAGATCCTCCGTAATTTTATGAGTGAATTGGGCAATACCTTCTTCACGGGTATTACCAAGAGGTGTCATGTTGTATGAATTGAGATATAATTTCAGGGATTTACTCTCTACGATGTAGGTGCTGTCAGACGAATATACAATCTTCAGCATACCGACAACGGGCATCCCATTGTTCAGTATGAAACTGGCTTCGTAGGCATGCCAACTGTCATAACCGCAAAAAAGTCCGGTAGTTTGGTGGATTCCGTATATTTCGCGGTTTAACGAACGTGGCACTGCCACTAGTATCTCAGGGCAATATGTTTTTGGATATTCAACTCTTTTGCCTAATAGTTTGTCTTCAATCATATTTATTAGAGATTCTGCATACTATAAAGTTTGGTATAAATACCTTTTTGAGCTAACAGTTCTTCATGAGTGCCTTGTTCGACGATTTCCCCTTCATGAAAAACACAGATTAAATCGGCATTCTTGATTGTAGAAAGTCGGTGGGCAATAACAATGGATGTCCTGTTTTTCATCAGGTTGTCCAAGGCCTCCTGAACCAGTTTTTCTGATTCTGTATCAAGAGCTGATGTTGCTTCATCAAGAATCATGATCGGTGGATTCTTCAGTACGGCACGTGCAATACTTAAGCGTTGACGCTGTCCTCCGCTTAGTTTGCTTCCGCGGTCACCGATGATGGTATGGTAGCCTTTTTCTGTTTGCATGATGAATTCATGTGCATTGGCTATTCGGGCTGCATTTTCAACCTCCTGGGGAGTGGCTGATTCAACGCCGAATGCAATGTTATTATAGATGGTGTCATTAAACAGAATAGGATCTTGGTTTACATTCCCCATGAATTCTCTTAAATTGAAAAAAGAAAGTTCACGGATGTCAATGCCGTCAATGGTGATTTGTCCTTTTTGGACATCGTAGAAGCGGGGAAGCAGGTCAACAAAGGTGCTTTTGCCAGATCCTGACTGTCCGACCAGGGCAATTGTTTTACCTTTGGGAATGACTAGATTGATACCTTTCAGTACAGTTTTGCTTGAATTGTATGAAAACTCAATGTTTTTGTATTCTATTTGATTGGTGAATTGTGAAAGTTTTTTTGGGTGTGTCGGTTCTTGAATAGTAGATTCTGCGTTGAGGATCACGTCAATGCGATCCATGGCAGCCATGCCTTTTTGTATGCTGTAATAGGCATTGGTCAGGTTTTTGGCCGGATTGATGATACAATAGAACAGTGCAATATAGGAAATAAATACTTCGGGGGTTAGGGAAGCATTTTGTCCTAAAACCAATGAACCGCCAAACCATAAGATGATAACAATGACAATGGTTCCCAAAAATTCGCTCATAGGATGTGCCAATGAACGGCGACGCATCAGACGATTTTGAATTCTGCGATATTCTTCGTTTTCTTCTGAAAAACGGTTATCCATTTTTTTTTCAGCGTTGAAGGCTTTGATAATGCGTAAACCGGATAGAGTTTCTTCCATCAATGTCAGGATTTCACCCATTTTAGTTTGTCCTTCCCATGAATGGCGTTTAAGATTTTTACCGACACGACCGATAAGAGTTCCCATGATAGGCAGTAATATGAATACAAATAAAGTCAGTTGCCAGCTCATAATAAGCATCATTGTGAGATAAACTATAATCAGTATCGGACTCTGAAAAAGCATATCGAGAGAACTCATGACTGAGGTTTCTACTTCTTGCACGTCACCGGTCATTCTTGCAATGATATCTCCTTTGCGTTCTTCTGAAAAGAAAGGTAAAGGTAAGGAGAGTATTTTTAAATATATTTTACGGCGGATATCTCTGACTACTCCGTTGCGGATATAGATTAGCTCATAGGCTCCTAAGTAGGCAAAGCTGGTTTTCAAGGCTGTAGCCAATACGGCAAAACCGCCAATAAGGATTAGAGTGATTGAGGCTCCGTATTCTATTTTTATTTGTGTGATGTAGTAATTAAAAAGATGTTTGATGGTGACAGAATCAAATTGAAAAGGGATTTTTTCCGTTATTTCCTGCTGGCTACTGAATATAATACCTAAAATGGGAATCAGCATGGCAATGGACAGACTACCGAATATTGCATGCAAAAAGTTGTAAATGATACTTTTAATTACCCGTATTTTATAAGGTGGAATAAATCTTTTAAGAATGGAGAATAGATCGTGCATAAATAATGTGTCAATAATCAAAAAAAAGAGTCGGACAAACACATAAAAATGGTTTGCCAACTCTTTTGTTGTATTAAATTCCTGTATAATTAGATGGAGTGATTTGTTTTAATCTAGTCTTTAATTCATCGGAAATTTCCAATGTATCAATAAAATCAGAGATGGATTCCTGAGTGATTTTGTTGTTGGTACGTGTTAAGGTCTTCAGAGCTTCATATGGATTCGGATACCCTTCCCTGCGTAGTATGGTTTGAATGGCTTCTGCTACAACAGCCCAGTTCTTCTCTAAATCCTTATCAATGGCATCTTGATTGATGATAAGTTTATTTAATCCTTTCAGGGTTGATTTCATAGCGATAATCGTATGAGCAAGAGGTACTCCTATGTTTCGCAATACGGTTGAGTCTGTCAAGTCGCGTTGCAGACGTGAAATAGGCAGTTTGTTACTTAGATGTTCAAAAATTGCATTGGCTATACCTAAATTACCTTCAGAATTCTCAAAGTCGATGGGATTTACTTTATGTGGCATGGCTGATGAACCCACTTCTCCAGCTTTGATTCTTTGTTTGAAATAAGTCATTGAGATATAGGTCCAAAAATCACGATCGAGGTCAATCAGTATATTGTTTATGCGACGAAGATTATCGAACAGGGCTGCAAAGTTGTCATAATTCGAGATTTGTGTGGTATATGTTTCCCGTTCCAACTGCAATTTTTCTGTCATGAATTTATGACCGAATTCTGCCCAGTCTATTTCGGGGAATGCTACATAGTGTGCATTGAAGTTGCCGGTAGCTCCACCGAATTTTCCTGAGATAGGTACTTTTTTCAATAGTTCCAGCTGACGAATCAAACGGTAGGTGAATACCTTGATCTCTTTTCCTAAGCGGGTAGGAGATGCCGGTTGACCATGTGTTTTTGCCAGCATTGATACATTTTTCCATTCTTCTGCCAGTTCTTCTAATTTAGCAACCAATTCATCAACAACCGGATAGTACACATCATGTACAGCATCTCGGAATGAACAGGGAACAGCAGTATTATTAATGTCCTGTGAAGTCAGACCGAAATGGATGAATTCTTTATATTCGTGTAAATGGAGTCCATCGAATTTTTCTTTGATAAAATACTCAACCGCTTTGACATCATGGTTAGTCACTTTTTCGATATCTTTGATTTTCTGGGCGTCTTCTATGGTGAAATTACGATAAATTTCGCGCAATTGCTCAAATAAATCATGATTAAACTTGGTGAGCTGAGGCAGTGGAATTTCGCATAAAGTGATGAAATATTCCACCTCCACCGTTACACGGTAGCGAATTAAAGCACTTTCAGAGAAATAATTAGACAAATTCTCCACTTTGTCTCTGTATCTTCCGTCAATAGGCGAAATAGCTGTTAGTGGTTGCATATTGTATTTGATTTATAATTTAATCTGGTTTTTACGCTTACAAAAATAGTAAAATGCACTAAATTACCCTTGATTTATATTATTTTTGTCGTAAATATTAATGAAAACAGATAATTATGAGAGGATTTTTTTTGGGGATTCAGGCTTATGCCCAAGCTTGGCGCATTCTTTTCAGTAAAAAATTTGCATGGTTTCTGCTATTTCCCGTTATTGTATTAATATTGCTTTTTATCATGGGGAATATGGTTACCAATTATTTGGGTAATAGTCTGAATGATTGGTTTTCGCAGCAGATCTCTTTATGGTTTCAAGACATCTCATGGTTACAATGGCTGGATGATGTGGCTGGATGGTTGGTTTGGTTGTTGGTTAGATTGGTTTATTTTTTCTTGTTTGCCATGTTCAGTGGTTATATCGTGTTGATTGTTATGTCTCCTGTATATTCTTGGCTTTCCGAACGTGCGGAAATGCAACTTACAGGACGTATTTATTCATTTAGTGTGAATCAGTTGTTACGTGATATTTTACGCGGAATATTAATTGCTTTGCGCAATATGTTAGTGCAGACTGTTATTTCTATTTTTCTTTTCTTTATGGCATTCATTCCGTTTATTGGACTATTGGTTCCTTTTTTTATGTTGTTCGTTTCATCTTATTTTTATGGTTTTTCATTTTTGGATTATGCCATTGAACGTAAAAAATTGAATGTACGTGATAGTGTACGTTATGTAAATCGGAATATTGGGGAAACTGTAGGGGTGGGGTTTGTTTTTGCCATAGCGTTAATGGTGCCTTTACTGAACGTTTTGGTATGTTGTTTTCTGTCGTTGCTTTCAGTGATTGCCGGTGCTGTGGTGGTGAACAACCGTGATGAACGTTTGTCTGATGAGATTTATAAATATTAATGATAGAAATAAATATGAATTCGATTACCAAGCATTTGTTTTGTCTTTTGCTGTTATTTGCCGTTAGTTGGGAGATTAAAGGAGAAGAAGTGGTTTATCAAGTGGACATTAAAAATGAAATAGGTCCTAAAACTTGGCGTTTGGCTCGTAAAGCGTTTACTGAGGCGTATAAAGAAAATGCGGACAAAATTATTTTGCATCTGAATACGTATGGGGGAATGGTGATATATGCCGACTCTTTGCGTAGTCTGATTTTGAACAGTCCGGTTCCGGTATGGGCATTTATAGATAATAATGCAGCATCGGCAGGAGCATTGATAGCTATTGCATGTAATAAAATTTATATGCGCAAAGGAGCGAATATAGGAGCCGCTACTGTTGTCGATGGAGTTTCCGGGGAGGCTATGCCGGATAAATATCAGTCTTATATGCGTTCAATGATGCGAGCCACAGCTCAATCACACGGCAAGGATACTATGATGGTTGGTGGAAATCAGCAGATTCGCTGGAAACGTGATCCGCATATAGCGGAAGCAATGGTTGATGAAAGAATATACATCGAAGGGGTAACAGACAGTGGGCAGATAGTGACTTTTACGTCTCATGAAGCTATGCAGCACGGCTTTTGTGATGGAATGGCAGAAAATATTGGGCAGATATTGGAAAAGGAAGGAATCAGTAATTATTCCATAAGATATTATCAGCCGACTCTATTGGATGCGGTTATCGGTTTTTTGATAAATCCGATATTGCAGGGGATATTAATTATGATTATTGTCGGAGGTATTTATTTCGAATTGCAGACTCCGGGCGTCGGTTTCCCTCTTTTGGCTGCCGTAACTGCTTGTTTGCTCTATTTTGCCCCCCTCTATTTGGAAGGTTTTGCCGGAAATTGGGAAATTATAGTTTTTGTATTGGGAGTGATACTTTTGTTGCTGGAAATATTTGTCATACCAGGCTTCGGCGTGGCAGGAATTTTAGGTGTATTGCTGATAATATGCGCATTGGTATTTGCAGGAATTGATTATGTGCCTTTTGATTTTTTAGGAGATTTTGCAGATTTCATTTTGTATTCTCTTTTTATGGTAGTCAGTTGCTCATTAGTTGCTTTAGGTGCAAGTATGTGGTTGGGTGCTAAATTATTGGGTTCAAGAAAATGGACTTTTGCATTACATGCAGAGCAACGTCCGGAGGATGGATTTGTTGGTGTTGATATGACAGTTCAGTCTGTTATAGGAAAAGTAGGAATAGCTGAAACTGATTTGCGTCCTGCCGGCAAAATTGTGGTGGATAATGAAATATATGATGCTGTAACTCTTTTAGGGGATTACATAGATAAAGGGACTGCTGTGGTTGTGAAAAAATATCAGAGCGGACAACTTTATATCGAAAGAATCCGCTAACGGTTACGTACCAGCCACAATAAAATGACGGAAAACATAGCTCTTGAATGGATAAGCAGAAACATATTATAGAAATTGATTATTTGAAAGGTGTTTTAATATTATTGATGGTAGCCTTTCATTTGGTGTATTTCAGTGGTTTATATCCTTATGCAAAGGAAGTGGTATATAGTTTTCATATGCCGGGTTTTCTTCTTATTTCAGGTTTTCTGATGAATGTGGAAAAAAATTTCAGCCATTTTATAAAAATGCTTTTCGGATTGTTTGTCCCTTATATCATAATGGAGAGTGGATATATTTTTATGGCATCTCAATTGCCTGTAAATGAGCATATAGAAGAGCTTGATTCTATGGTCTTTATTGAAAAACTTTTGCAACACCCTATTGGTCCTTATTGGTATTTACATACGTTGATTATTTGCGGAATTGTATATTTTTCTGTTTTTCGCTTGGTGCACTTGTCTCTGTTTTCTCGATTGTTTCTGATAGGTCTTTTATTGTTTTTTTTATCTTTTCAGTGTGAATTGTTGGTTTTGCGGAATGGTCTGTTTTTTTTGGTAGGTGTTATTATACGTTCGAGTGGTCTGTCTTTTACAGCTGTTTTCCGTCCTTCATGGATGGCAGCCGTAGCCTTTATTATCATTATTGCCATACCTTCGTGGTTTGATTATTTTAGGTGGGGGATGTTTTTTTGTGCATTGTGTGGACTATTGTGGATTTATTCTTTACTGAACAAGCATTTGTGTCGATTTATCTTATTTGTTGGGCGTAATACATTATTGATACTTCTTTTTTCTCCTGCTTTTACTTTAATATGTAAATACATTCGTCCTTTTGTTGATTTTGACCGGACAGGTTTCCTGTTTCTGATCATATCTCTTGTAATTACGGTAATCGGTTCTGTATTTATAGGGTATATAATGGATAAACTGCATCTCAGCCGTTATATTTTGTGGAGAGAAAAAGCCCTTTTAAAATAGATATATTAAAAGGGATTCATTGTTTGGTGAATCCCTTGATAATTTATTTTTTTTTCAAAATAAACTCAATGTGTCCGGCATTGACCAATTGGTTGTGAGTCAGGCGAAAACCATTATGCGATTTCCCATTTAGTCTGATATCTTGGATATAAATTGATTGTTCGGACGTTTTATCGGTTGTAATGATCAGCTCTTTTTGTTTGTAATAGCGTGAATCAAGATGGATTGTAATTTTGTCAAAGATAGGGGTTGTCAAAGTATATTCGGGGACTCCGGGACAATCAGGATAAAAGCCAAGCATGCTGAAAATAGCCCATGCCGACATGGTTCCAGAATCGTCATTGCCGGGAATACCGTCCGGGGTGGCTTTGAAATGTTTCTCCAACAATTCTTTGACTGTTTTTTGAGTGCGCCATTCTTCTCCTTTGCAGTAACTGAATAGGTATGGGTAAGCAATATCGGGTTCGTTGGCCGGATCGTATAAATCTTGGTCAAACACTTGCTGAAGTTTGTTTACAAAGTTTTTCTTACCGCCCATGAGTCGTATCAGTCCGCAGATATCGTGAGGGACGTAGAAAGTGTAATTCCAGGCATTGCCTTCGTGAAAACCGGGACTGGGAGCAAAATTTGCACCTTCCATGGGATTGAATGGGGTATAGAAAGAGCCGTCCGATAATTTCGGACGTAGCATTTGAAATTTTGGGCAATAATAATGACGATAACCTAATGAACGTTGGTAGAGCAGTTTCGCATCTTCTTTTTTTCCAAGAGATTCAGCAAGGCGGGACAGGGCATAGTCGGCGATATAATATTCCAAAGCGTGTGAGACCGAATTGTCGTATTGTTCGCGTAAAGGGACATACCCTAATCGAAAATAATCATCAGCATCCGGACGCATCAGATTTTCCGGGCCGGGCATGGTGGCAGATTTGTACATGGCTTCGTAAGCGGTTTCTATATCAAAATCACGCAAGCCTTTCTGCCAGGTATCCACAATGACGGGAATGGCAGGATCCCCTTCCATGGTTAATGTTTCGCGCCCGTATAATTCCCACTTGGGTAGCCAGCCGTGTTCTCTGTACATATCTACCATGGTGCGTACCATATCCAATTGTCGGTCGGGAAAGAGAAGTGTCATCAGCTGGTGTACGTTTCGGTATGTGTCCCACAGAGAAAATACCGTATAGCGATTACCTTGAATTGTGCGGATTTCATTGCTTTCCATAGATGGATACTCTCCATTGATATCGTTCAGAATATTGGGATGTATCAGGAAATGATATAGAGCCGTATAAAATACCTGACGCTCCTGTAGAGTCCCGCCTTCCACTCGGATGCGATTTAAATCTTCTTCCCATTGGTGTCTTGCCATGTCATGCAGTTCTTCAAATGTACGTCCTGTCTGTTCGCTTTCCAGATTTTGACGGGCATTTTCTATACTGACAAAAGATACTCCCATGCTGACTTCAATCGTTTCGCCTTCTGTCGTATGGAATGTAAACCAGGTGCCGATATCGTCTCCGCTCATTTCTTTTGTATAAGATTTATAGATCTTTCGTTTTCCCGAAGTACTATCCCATTGAGCTTCCATGGTCATTGGACGCATTTTTTTCCAATATCCGTATTCTTGAGGACTCTTATTCAGTCGCATGACAAAATAGATGGGGAATACTGCATCCGGATTGTAACAGAACGTTCCCATCAGTTTGCTTCCTTCTATTTCCCGGTCATTGACAAAACGTACGGTAGCTCCGGTTTCGTTGGTTAGTCCTTCTCCTAGATTGAGAAGGATGTTGCTCTTTCCTGCAGGGAAAGTAAATCGGGCGCGTCCGGTTCGGGGAGTTGCAGTAACGGCTGTTTTGATGTTGTATTTGGTCAGGGTATTGGCATAGTAACCCGGACTGGCCTGTTCGTCGGTGTAGGATGTGCCGTATTCCAGGTAATTGACATTTAATTTGCCGGTTGTGGGCATTAAAAGAAGAGAGGAAAGTTCAGGACATCCCACTCCGCTCAGGCTGACGTGTGCATAACCGGTAAAAAAGGTGTTTTTGTATTCATAGGGAGTGGACCACCAGCGTTCGTCTTTATCGCGATTGCCATTGACAGAGCCCATCACGTTGAAAGGTGTAACAGACATCATCCCTTGTGGACAGCGGGCTCCCGGATTGGTTGTGCCGTAGTTGGTTGTGCCTATAAGAGGCAATACATAATCAATTGGATTATAGTCTGTTTGTTGTGATTGGGAGGTATATGCCATACAGATTCCTATCCAAGTCGATAAAATGTATTTGTTCGATTTTTTCATCTGATTGAGAGAATTTAAGGTGAAAAATTATTCTATGATAATCTCGTCTGTAAATATCCATCCGCCATATTGCAGACCGGAACGGGCCTGATAGCGGACATAGCGGGCTTGTACATTGCCTTGCCATCCGTATGTTTTGAAATCAATTACCCGGTTATGATCCACCTGCTGATGAAGATGCATGATTTCTGTAAATTGCTTGCCGTCATTGGATACCGAGATGATGATTTCACAAGGCAAATAGACTTCCGGTCCGATAACCTGGATAAAATCTGCCTTGATGGAATGAAGGTTTGTCACACTGTCTAAATCAATCGTTACATCCATACGGGGGTGGGAGATGAATCCTTGCCATGAACCGTCCGAGTAAGTCCAGTCACCTCGCCTGCCATCTGTTAAGGTGCTGTCTCCTCGTGCAGAGTATGTCGTATTATAGGGTGCATTATAAGTCACTTTCTTACCTCTTGCCAGATGATCAATGGGTTGTAATGATTCAGGACGATGACCGACCTCGTTTTTCAGAGGAAACGGGTGATACCCTGATGCTTGCAATTTTTCTACTTCCTGTAAGGCTTTAGCGTGGAAATCTCGGTATGATTTGCGTTCGGGAAAAGTCCAGCCGACTTCTGCCAAGGCTAAAATGCGAGGATACATCATATATTCATATTGTTTGTCTTCGGGAATGTATTCTGCCCAAAGGTTGGCCTGCACTCCATGGATTAATTCGCTTTCTTCGGACGTGAGTCCCGGTGGGACCGGATGATAAGCATATACTTTTGACAAGGGAAGGTAGCCGCCCATGGCTTCGGGTTGAGTATTCGGAGCGTCCTGATAGGCATCAAAATAACAATGTGAACCGGGGGTCATCACTGTCTGCCGACCCGCACGCACCGCCTTGATGCCTCCCTCTTCGCCGCGCCAGGACATGACAGTCGCATTGGGTGCCAGTCCGCCTTCAACTATTTCATCCCAACCCAGCAATTTACGTCCGTGGGCATTCAGGAATTTTTCGATTCTGTGTATGAGATAGCTCTGCAATTCGCTGGTTCCTTTCAGATTTTCAGCTTTCATCCGTGCCTGGCATTGGGGACAGCTTTCCCATGTCTTACGGTTCGCTTCATCGCCGCCGATATGTATGTATTCAGAAGGGAAGAGCGTCATGACTTCGCTCAGAACATTTTCTAAAAATGTGAATGTCTTTTCATTGCCTATGCAAAATTCACCGCTTTGATACGGCTTTCCGCTACAGGCAAGCTCTGGATAGACAGCAAGCACTTCTTCTGAATGTCCGGGCATTTCGATTTCGGGAATGATGGTAATATGTCTTAATGCAGCATATTTTACCAATTCTCGAATCTCTTCATGAGTGTAATAACCTCCGTAGGCTCCGGTAGAACCTTCCCTGCAGTATTGGCGACCATCTTTGGCAAACCACCAGTCTTTCCATTTTTCAACGGGTCTCCAGGCTGCAAATTCCGTGAGCCGCGGATATTTTTTTATCTCTAGGCGCCAGCCTGCTGCATCTGTCAGGTGGAGATGCAGGCGGTTGATTTTATAGCGGGCAAGTGCATCTATTTGTTTTTTGATGAAATCCACCGAGCGGAAATGACGTGATACATCCATCATAAAGCCCCGATAGGGAAAACGGGGGGTGTCTTTGATTGCGATGCATGGAACTTCTGCTCCTTTTGTAGAATGGGATTTTATTGTTTGCAGCAGACTTTGCAAACCATAGAAAAGACCGTTTGTCGTTGGGGCTGTAATAATGATTTGGCGTGTGTTGACGTATAATGTATAATTTTCTTCCGATTCGTGGAATCTGCTGGGAGATAGAGCAAAAACAATACTGTTGTCTTTATTGTTTTTATATGTTTTCATTTCTTGATTGAAAGGAGCGGCTAACGTGGAGAGGTATTTTTCAAAATCTTTTTTTGCCGTTCCTTTCAGATTTGTATAGAGTGATGTGTTTTCATTGATATAAAAACAGTCGCTGCCAACGAAAAATTCCTTGGGTGCAGGAATGATGGTTTGGCTGATTGCCGTAAGGCCATAACAGCATAATGCTGTTGATAACAGAGCTTGCTTGGTGTATTTAAACAGTTTCATGTGTTGATTCATTTTTTTATTCCCCAATTTGTCGGTTGGCCGGTCATGGTGATTTCCAGTACTCCGCCTTTCATCAGTTGGCTGTGTGTAAAGTAAGGAGTGTCCAATGTTTTGCCATTTAAGGTCACCGCCTGAATGTATTTGTTGTTTTCTGTATTGTTTAGGGTAACGATACGGAAAGTCTTTCCCCGAGGCAGATGGAGAGTTGTCTCTTTAAAAAGAGGGCGTCCGATAGAGTATACCGTTTGTCCTGGACAGAGTTGATAAAATCCCATGGAATTCAATACATACCAGGCAGACATCTGTCCGCAATCTTCGTTGCCGGACAATCCGTCAGGTGCATTGGAATATTGTGTATGCAGCACCTTGTCAACCAGTTGTTGGGTTTTCCAGGGCTGGCCGACAGCATTGTACAGGTGTAGAATGTGGTGACTGGGTTCGTTCCCGTGGGCATACTGTCCGATCAGTCCCGAAATATCTGCTGATACCAAATCACCTTCCAATGACGAGTCTGCCAAAAACAGAGAATCCAGTTTCTTACAGAATGCCTCTTTACCTCCCATTAATTCTGCCAGTCCTTTCACATCATGGGGAACAAACCAGGTCCATTGCCAGGCTGTTCCCTCGCAATAGTCGTCTGCTCGGTGATTGCTGGATCGAGGATTGAAAGGTGTGCGCCATTCTCCCTTGCTGTCTTTGCCCCGCATAAATCCGGTGGAAGCGTCATAATAGTTGCGATATGCCTGACCTCGCTTTTGATAAGTTCGTTGTATTGCCGTATCTCCCAGAGTTTCAGCCAGAATACTGATGCACCAGTCATTATAGGCATATTCCAATCCCTTGGCTACAGATTCGTTTTCTATATCGCAAGGAATATAGCCCCAAGTGTTTTTGTAATATTTGGAAATAGGCATCAGTGCATGGTGTTTCAGATAAGAGGTTGTAGCAATGGGGGCTGCCGTATCATATTCAGCACTGCGCAGACAGGCTTCCAATGCCAGTTTTGCATCAATCGGACTTCCTTTCAGATAGGCATCTACAATTACCGGAACAGCATGATAACCGATCATCGTTCCGGTATAGTTGCCTGCCAATTCCCACATGGGTAGTATGCCGCCCTCCTGATATTGCCGTATGAGGGAATTGACGAATAAGGTGTTCGATTCAGGATCTATGATTGTGAATAGAGGATGTAAAGCACGGAAAGTATCCCACAGTGAAAAGATTGTATATATAGGTTCGTTTGCTTTTGTTGTATAAATCCGGCGGTCCATACCGCGATAACGTCCGTCTTTATCTGTGAAAAGGGCGGGGGAGATTCCGGTGTGGTACATAGCAGTGTAGAAGATGTTTTTTTGATCTTCATTATCGGTATCAATGTCTATTTTCGACAGATAGGTATTCCAGGCATGGCGGGCTTCTGTTTTGACGCGGTCAAAATTCCAGTCGGGAATTTCTGTCAGGTTGTTTTGTGCACCTTCAATATCCACAGCCGAAATGCCTATTTTTACCAGCACCTGTTCGTTTTTCCCGGTTGTGAATTGTAACAAGGCCTTTTGGGCGGAGGTCGGGTAATAGCCATAGGCGTCCCGAGTTGTATCTCCGGTAATTATACCTTTGAACGGTTTGGAAAATATGGCATAAAAATAGATGTCCTGATGCCAGGCCCACCCGTTTGTATTTTTATGTCCGCAAATGGTAGAATCGTTTACTATTTTAAGGGAGAGTTCCCGGTTGCGTTGTCCCTGAAGTGAATATCCCAGATCGAGAATGAATCCGGCTTCCCGGCTCTCCGGGAAAGTATAGCGGTGGAGTGCAGCGCGCCGGGTTGCTGTCAACTCGGCTTGAATGCCGTAGGTATCCAGAAATACGGAGTAGTAGCCTGGAGTTGCAGTTTCCCGGACGTGTGAAAAACGTGAGGCATAAGGCAATGTCTGCTGTCCGGACGGGATGTCCTGGGTTATTATGTATTGAGTGCCGATGGTGGGCATTAATAAAATATCTCCGTAATCTCCGCATCCCGTGCCGCTGAGGTGTGTATGTGAAAACCCATTGATGGTAGAATCCGTGTAGTAGTAGCCGGAACAGGCATCCCAACCGTAGATGCGGGTATCGGGTCCCGGTTGTATCATACCGTGGGGCACCACTGCGCCGGGAAACGTATGTCCGTGTCCTCCGGTTCCTATAAATGGATTAACATATTGGGCATAGTCGTTTCCTGTTTGTGATTGGCTGCAACCGAACCATAAAAAAGCCATGAGACTGAGTGTGTATAAATAGGAATATCGTTTCATTGATAGTGATTTAATAAGTGTCGCAAATTTGTTTGATGGAGATTTCCGGTGTTGTGTCTTTTCTGATTTCTGCCGAAGTGATGACGATTCTCTTGCATTCTCCCGGCAATAGGTCAAAAAAGTTGTCACTGAAATGTGCTCCCTGTATCGGAATCTGTATAAATACATCCTTAGCCAATTGTTGACTGCTTAATGTAATTTCACAACGGCCGTCAAAAGTTTTTGTTTGGTATTCTATTTTTGTTTTCGGAAGGTCCAAATCCTTTGTTCGGGCAAAATAGTGTGTATTTTCGGCAAGGATTTTCCTTCTTCTGTCTTTTAATTTGACTGTCAGCAGATTGTTGCCATACTCTTCGGAGGTCAGCCATTGGCTCAATGGCTGACTGAATACCTGATTTACATTATTGGCAGGCAGAGATACAGGCAATTTCAAAAATTTTCTCTTGTTGCCTTGGAAGTCAAGTAATTGTAATTCCAGAGTCATGCAATCTTGAGTCTCCAGAAGGTCGGAAAAGAGATATACTGCAAGCGTGTCATTCGATGATGTGATATTGATATATATCGGAGCAAATGCCTGTTTGACATGATAATGAAGTGCTTTCCAATTGCCGTAATAGTCAATGCTCGACCAGGAAACGACAGGCCAACTGTCATTCAGTTGCCAATAGAGTGTCCCCATGCAATAAGGGCGGTTCCGGCGTTGGGCTTCAATGCAATGGCGGATTCCGCGTCCCTGGAGTACCAGACCGGTATACACAAAATCCTCAAATTTTTCCGGTACGATATAATCTCTCTCCATATAGCTTTTAATCAGATTATTGCCGATGCTGCTTTTCTGATGTCCGTTCATTACTTCTGATTCCGGCTGATAATCTTCGGGACTTGCAAAGGTAGCGATGGTTTTCATTTCCGGAAATGCCTGGAATCCGAATTCACTGATAAAACGTCCGAGTTCTGTGTCTGTCGATTCGAATGGCTTCTGGCCATACCAGATGCCCCAGTTGTGACTGTCTCCTGTTCCCCAGGTATGTGGGCGTCCCCAGTTGGCAAAATAAGGGGAAGAATGGAGATAAAATCTTTCTTTATCGAATTTTTTCACTTGGGCAGGGAGTAATTCTTGAAATAACTTGCGGTAATCACGATGGAATTGTTGATACACTTCCGGAGCAAAGCGGGATTGCCAGCCCCAATATTGGATGCCTTCCAGAATTTCGTTGTTGCCGCACCACATGGCCAGACAGGCATGATTGCGCAGGCGCTTGATGTTGTATTCAGCCTCCTCGGTCACGCGCTTTAAAAATGCAGGGTCAGCCGGATAACTGGTACAGCCGAACATGAAATCCTGCCATATCAAAATGCCGTTTTCGTCTGCCAAATCGTAAAAACGGTCATCTTCATAAACTCCTCCTCCCCATACACGTATCATGTTCATGTTTGCCTCTCTGATATCACGGAACAGTTTGTGGTAACGTTCTGTCGTTACAGCCGGAAGCATGGCATCCGAAGGAATATAGTTGGCTCCTTTGGCAAACATCGGTATGCCGTTCACTTCAAAATAGAATGATTCGCCATGGGCATCCTTTTCATTGACAACCTTTACCGTACGCAAGCCGATGCGTTTGGTATCCTCTGCAATGATCCGGGTATTGTTGAAGATGCGGGCCGTAAAATTATAAAGGGTCGGTTTACCCCATCCGTTGGGCATCCAGCGTTTCGGTTTCTGAATTTCAAGCGGAATGTCGATCAGATTCTGTCCCGGTTGCAATTCAACCTTGCGGTTGATGACCTGTACTGGCTGTGCGTCTGTAAAATAACTGATTTCCACCGTAACCGCGACAGGTTGTTCGGCAATGCAGTTTACTTCCAGATGATTGTCAAGTATTGCAGTCTCATCGGTCAGTGAAAGTTGTTCAACGTGGTAATCGTCAATGTATGCAACATCAAATAGCTCCAGTGTGATGGGGCGCCACACTCCGCTGGTCACTATGCGGATGCCCCAGTCCCAGCCATAGCTGTAGGGAGCCTTTCTGCTGAAGATGCTTACCCGCTTGTCGGAGTGGTCATTGTCGGCCGGATATTCAAATCCGTTGGTTTCCCATTGGGGCAGGGTTTGTTTGATGGGAGAGTGAAACAATATCTGCAGACGGTTCTCTCCTGGACGCAACACTTCTTTCACCGGTACCGTATAGCCGACAAACATATTGTCGCTTTTCAAAATGAGCGATCCATTCAGATAAACATCTGCATAAGTGTCCAAACCTTCAAAAACGAGATTAGCCCCTTCCTTGGCAATTTGTTCGGGAGTGAGTGTAAAACTGGTTTTATAAATCCAGTCTTTATTCTCAACCCATTGAATCTTTTTTTCATTCAATCCGTAGAACGGATCAGGGAGCAGTTCATTACGGATTAAATCTTGTTGTACCGTTCCCGGTACAACTGCTTTCATCCATTTGTCGCTGCCTGCTTCGGAGAATGTCCACTTCTGGTTGATGGGTATACAGACCTTTGCCGATTGCTCTTGACCGCATATCGTATAGAAATGTGCAAGCAATAAGAGAAAAAATGTATATTTCATATTATGTAGGTGTTTGCAGACAAAAATAGTGCTTTTTATTGTTTGGTAAAAATAAAAAAAAAGGAAGAGAATAATCATTTCTCTTCCAATGTCTGTATCTGGATGCGGAATTTCTGTTTGCTTAGAATTGCAACAGCATTGCCCCACATGAATAACCGCCACCGAAAACAGTGAGTCCTACCAGATCTCCTTCTTTTATTTTATCAATGTTTTCAGATAAAGAAATTGCACAACTGGGACTGCCGGTATTGCCTCGTTGTTCGATATTCATCAGAAAACGATCTTCCGGAATACCGGTCTGTTTGGAAATGGTCTTGATGATACGCTGATTGGCCTGATGAGAAGAAATCCAGGTCAAATCCTGCACTGTTTTTCCGTAGCTGTGAGTAACGTGTTCCAAAGCATCTACCATGTAATGACAGGCGTTTACAAAAACGTCCCGACCTTCCGGCATACCGATTCCTCCATGTCGGGGACGCAGATACACCGCTTCGGCAGCCTTGCCGATATGGCCTAATCCATGTGTGTAAATATCTACAATGCGTGGGTCGTGGCCACTGCAGTTTTGTGCCGAAACAAACACGGCAATAGCACCGTCTCCCCACAAATGGCCGCTTTGAGGGTCTGCTTCGTTGGCATATCCGGTATTGTGTTCAGAGCCGATAACCAGTGCTTTGGTTGCTTTTCCCATGGCAAAATATCCCTGTACAATCTCCATGGCATTGATAAACGATGAACAGGCAGAGGATATGGTGAAGCATCGGGCATTCTCGATATGATAGCGTCTTTGCACCATGTGTGAAGGCGTTGCAACTGTGTCGTAAGGAGAGTATGTGGCCGTGACAATCAAATCAATCTCTTCAATCGGATATGGAGGTTTTTGGGCGGCAATATCCACTGCCTTGATTCCCATGGTGTTGGTGTTTTCATCTTCTCCGGCTTTGCTCCGATTCTTGATACCTGTGCGGGAATAAATCCACTCGTCGTCTAACCCGTTTAATTCCTTAAAATAACTGTTCGGAATAACATTTCCGGGTAAATAGTGACTCAATTTGTTAATATACAACTCCATTGTCTATAGCATTATTTTTATGTTTCTTTTTTCAATATGCCGTTAAACAACAGGTCGACGTATTCTCGCAACGATTGATAGTTCCTTTTTCGGTTGCCGATCAGGACAAACGGCTGTTCCAGACTTTTGAACATAATCAATAGCGTTTTGGCGAACGATGACGGATTATTTATATTGAATATTCCCAGTTCCTTGCCGTCCTGCAGGATACGGGATAATAACTGTCTTTCCTTTACGTCAATCCTCTTCCTTAACTGCTCAATGCGTAGATTATAAAAAATAAAATCATAACGTAGATATTTATTATATCGTACCAGATTGTCCACCACATTGAAACGTGCCAGAATGTACAGCTTCAATTTCCTGTCCGGCGGGAGCTTGGAGTTGGCCGCTTTCTGGAGTTTCTCGGTGATATTTTCTACCTGATTCTCTACAACATATTGGAAAATATCATCTTTGCTTTTGAAGTGCATATACAAAGTACGTCTGCTCATATTGGCAGCTTTCGCAATGTCACTCATTGTCGCCTTGTAAACACTTATTTCTGTAAAAAGAGCTTTTGCAACATGTATGATTTTATTCTTTGTTCTACTTAAATTTGTTTTCATAGACTATTGTGCAATGGTTTAATTTGCACATTTGTCAAAAATTTGTGCAAATCTAATTATTTTTTCGGATATACAATTGCAAAGATATATTTTTTTAGATAAGAGAGAAAGGAGAATATTTTATGATATTTGTCATATTTTATCATTAAATGGCTTGGTATCTTTGCGCGCAAATTGAACATTTAATTTTTTTAATATCATGAATGTTATAAAACCTTCTTTCTACAAGGAAAAAATTTTTTCAGCACAGTGGTTCAAGACCTGGAGCACATTGCTTTTGGGCTCAATGGTGATAGCATTAGGCTACACTTTTTTTATGACTCCTTACCAGATCGTTCCGGGAGGTATTTATGGTATTTCCACCATTCTAAACTGGAAATTGGGCTTTCCAATCGGTATGGCAGCATTGTGTTTTAACCTGCCGTTGAGTCTGATTGGCTTTAAGATTCTAGGACGTGATTTCGGATTCCGTACTTTTGTATGTTTCTGGTTGGTGGCTTTGTTTGCCGATGGCTATCCATGGATATTGGAGCATGTCTTTGGCTATCCGACAGAAGTAGCACATGACATGTTGCAACTTGTAAAAGGAGGTATAGCAAATCCGGAATCGACCAAGGAAGGTGTTTTGTTGGCCAGTATTTTTGGTGGTGTGGTGATTGGTATTGGAGCCGGTTTGATATTCAAGAGCCGTTCGTCAAGCGCCGGAACCGATGTATTGGCAGCCGTATTACACAAACTGACCCGCCGTCCGCTGGGTATGATGCAGATGACTGTAGATTTGATTATTGTAGTATTGGGATTCGTTGCTTTCCCCGACTGGAAGACACCGTTCTATTCATTGATTACCATCTTTATCATGGGCAAAGTGATAGACATTGTTATCGGTGGTTATTCCAGTGACAAGACCTTCTTTATCATTTCCGATAAAATAGAAGAAATCCGTCACTACATTCTTTCCGAACTGCATCGTGGAGGTTCAATTATTCCGGTAAACGGAATGTGGAACCGTCAGGAGAAAGAGATGATAATGACAGTGGTCAACCGTAAGGAAGTGACTACTCTCCAACGTGCCATCCAGCAAATTGACCCGAAAGCCTTCACCATGATTCTGAATGCACAGGAAATCATGGGACAGGGATTCAAACGTCTGGATTGGGATGATCAGAAATAAAATATCCAAACGGATATGAAGAGAGCCGGAATCTTTTCCGGCTTTTTTATATTCCAACCTATGAAAGAGTATTTTTCGTTTGCTTAAACATATATCAAAGTTATCTCAAAGATATCATAAACATATCTCAAAGATATCCGTCCGTTATCTTTAAGTAAAATTTAACTTGCATTTGCCTTCAAAAAATGCTATATTTGGGTATGTCTAATCCTTAATCAGAAATTATGGCAATAGGAAAATCAGCATTGTTGAATAGTTCTCATGGTAAAATTGGAAATCTGGTGCTCTATGAGGTGGGAGGTGAGTTGCGGATACGTTCGAAAGGTGCCCGTTATAGAGATGCCAAAACCGCAGAGCAGCTGGCACAGCGTTCCCGGGTGAAAGGGATTGCCGCGTTGTATGGGGAACTCTCTTACCAGCTGTTAGTCTATTGGAAAGAGCAGACCATCGGCACGACACTTAACGGTTACAACATGTTCATGCGCTCTAATATCCACCACATAGGATCTGACGGCTCTCTGATCAGTCCCCGGTCTTTTCTTGTCACGCAAGGCTCACTTCCGCAGCCATCGTGGGTAAAAGCAGAAATTACCTCCCGGGGTACATTAAAACTTGCTTGGGATACAGATGCGACTGACTGCAAATATGCGACAGATCAACTGCGTATCGTTGTCTATGCTCCGCACAGACAAGAAACGCCTCGTATCTGGATTGCCGAATCTGCTGATGTCGAACGTATGGCCGGAACCTTCGAATGGTCCATACTCCATAATATCGGCGGTCCATTATATTTCTACGGTTTTTTCAAATCTCGATTCACCAACGAAATTTCCTCCGGCTTTTATTTGGGTGAGATAGAGTAGCATTGTAATCATACAGAGTCTGCATCATTGACAAAACAGATGGTGCAGTTCTATTATGAGTTATATTGTGTATAATATATGAATATACCCTTATTTGTATATAATTGCGTATTATATCTTTTATTGGGTATGATTCAGTTGTTTTACCGGTTAAAATTCCTATCTTTGTTGTAGAATCAATAAACGACAATATGTTTGCAACAATTTCAGCCGATATCGTTTCTTCCACTTCATTGTCTGTGAATGAAACCATCGAATTAAAGCAAAGGGTGGACTCTTTGTTTACCTTGCTTAAAGACAGATACCCTGATTTTTATGGTCGCCAGATAAAAGGAGATTATATTGAATGTATAATACGGGATGTGTCGAAAGTTTTTCGCATAGCACTGATTATTAAATCCTGTATAAAATCTTTTACCATAACCGGCAACAAGAGCACGAAAGATTTTCAGATATATGGAATCAGGATGACCATTGGCATCGGGGATATGCGCATCGTTGATATGGAGCAGGGCATCTGGGATGGGGAGGCCATTTATATGTCAGGACGTGCACTTGAAGAAATGAATTCTTTAAATAAAGGAACTTTTTCAATTCTTACCGGTAAAAAACAATTATCTCCTTCGCTGCAGACCATAGCCCTGCTGACAGATGCCATCGTAAATGATATGACCGTACGTCAGAGTGAAGTCGTTTATTACAAATTACTTGGATTTAAGGAAACGGATATTGCCCGAAAACTGGATATATCACAATCCGGGGTGAACAAGGCAGCATCGGCCGCGAAATGGTATTGCATAGAAGAAGTCTTGAAATATTTCGAACAAATAAATTTTGAAGAATATGATTAGTCCTCTGTTTTTGAGTCTGCTGCTGGCTCATGTCATAGCCGACTTTTACTTGCAAAATGACAGGTATTGTACACAAAAGGAAGAAAAGAAACTCAAAAGTTGGTTTCTGTATATGCATTCGTTTCTTATTGGAGCCGTATCATGGGCTTTGGTGCCTGTTCTCGATTTCGGGATTTATGCACTGATCATTGCTTTTACCCACCTGGCAATAGACATTGTCAAGGCATACAGTCCCAAAGGCTTGTGGAGTTTCATCCTTGACCAGATTGCACATCTGGCTATATTGGCTGCTGTAGCTTTTACATGCAACGCCACAACAGAGTTACCTGTCCAAATGGCGGATTATATTGGAACATTCTCCATTCCTTTATTCATTTTGGCAACGCTGTTATGCGTCAAACCTGCTAATGTTCTTATCAAACTGATTCTGAGTAAATACCGGATCGGAGAAACACAATCCTGCGAGAATATAAAAAATGCCGGAGCATTGATTGGGAATTTGGAGCGTATTATCACAATCATATTTGTAATAATAGGCCAATACGAAGCGATTGGGTTTATTATAACGGCGAAATCCATACTGAGATTCAAAGATACCGATACGGCAAAGACCGAATATGTTCTTGCCGGAACGTTTTTGAGTTTTGGGATAGCATTGCTTTGCGGATTATTGGTGAGCTGTTAAGGGGAAAATATTTTTCACCTCAATGCATATATCATTTTTTATGTCTAACATGGCGTTGATGAGGTAAAGGCATTGGAAGTCGGGCAAATCGTCCGGAGTGATGCGAGCCTCTACGGCAGTCCCGTTGGCTAAGAGTTGGCGGCGGCGAGTGCCGTTGAGCAGGTAGGTCCGGGGTATGATGTAGCGGATGCCGTCGAAAAAGACAACATTGCTGTAACTGGTGTCGGTGATTTCTCCATTCTTGACAATCAGAATATCATCGCATGTCCCGCGTTGGGCACGAAGATCGTTTAGTGTTTGGCGGTCAGCATATTTTAAATGGTAATCTACATGATTTCCTTCTACGAGTCGGAGGGTGTGAACTTGTCGGGGTGTGTAGTCTGTAAATTCCAATTCTCCTTCGTAAGGGTCGTATAGATAGCGGCATTTGACATTTCCACAACGTTTTTCTTCAGGAATGAGGGTGTCGCAGAAGTCAGGTATCTTCAGAGCGGAAGTCCCGATTTCAGCCAGTGTATTCTGGATACGTTGAATATGTGGAGTAGGATTTGTAAAGTGTCCGTCAATAATTTGCAGTGTTTCAATGAAACGGATGCTTTTAATGGATGACATATCGGTCTGTGTATTTTATTATATGGATAAATAGATTTTTTCCAAGACTTCCTCGTATTCTTCTTCGGCTTTGCTGTTGATGGTGATACCGCCTCCGCTGCGGAAAAAGTATTGTCCGTTTTCTTTCTCAATAAAACGAATCATGACGGCACTGTCAAGCGTTTGTCCGTCATAGTAGCCGAATACGCCGCTGTAATAGCCTCTGG
Organism: Odoribacter sp.; assembly: GCA_020024465.1. Taxonomy (GTDB): domain Bacteria; phylum Bacteroidota; class Bacteroidia; order Bacteroidales; family Marinifilaceae; genus Odoribacter. Next base: position 13,544 of record JAHHTT010000015.1, on the reverse strand, counting down.
CTATACCTTCGGCTTCCTTTATCAGTTTTACCGTGGAAGGTTTGGGTGCCCCGGAGATTGATCCGGCAGGAAGCAGACGGAAGATGATATCTCCTATCTGACCATGCCATTGACCGGAAAGTTGACCAGTAATTTCAGAGCTTGTCTGCAATATTTCACCTTTAAGGGTGCGTATGTTTTCTACATAGCGGAATTGTCTGACCTGTACGTTTTGCGCCACTATATTCAAATCGTTGCGCAGTAAATCTACAATAGTGTAATGTTCGCATTCTTCTTTGTAGTTGTTCATTAAAAGGGATTCTGCATCAGGCAGGGTGGCGTCAATGGTGCCTTTCATGGGATAGGTCGAGATTTCATTGCCTTGGATACGTACAAAACTTTCGGGTGAAAAGCAGACAAACCGTTCGGGAAACAACACTTTGTATTTGGCCCGGCTATGGCAGAATATCTGTTTCAGAGTGAGATTTGTACGGATGGGGGTGCGTTCTGTGAGGTTTAATAAAAAACTATTGCCATACAGAAGGCCTTTATGTACGATTTTGAATTTGGAGGTGTATGCAGCTGCATCAGTATGCAAAATTTCTAATTGTGGAGCAGGACAAGGCGGTAGCGCCGTTTCCACATTGGAGATGTCACCGGCTTTGAAGAGGATACGTTTATCTTCTAAGGGATTTTCACTAAAAAAACCTTTTTTGATTTCAAAATCTACTCCGAACAGAAAAGGGCGGTGTATCTTACCGCATCTGTTCATTTCGAGACGGACGCTGTTTGCTGCTATCATTTCACTTTAAATTTTGCGAATGCAAAGTTATTATTATTACATTTGCCACCATGAAAAAAATCCTGGTTATTGATAATTACGATTCTTTTGTTTTCAATATCGTACAATTGTTGAGAGAGGCACCTGAAACTCCTTTGTTTGACATGGTGCATAATGATTGTATTGATTTTACCTGTCTGGACAAATATGGCGGTCTGTTGCTTTCTCCTGGACCGGGAGTGCCGTCCGAGGCTGGCGAATTGAATCATCTTATAAGGAAATGCGGCCATTCGCACAGTATCCTCGGTATTTGTTTGGGACATCAGGCCATTGCCGAAGTATTTGGAGCTGGTTTGTTGAATCTCCCTTTTCCGCTTCATGGGCATCATAGTGTGCTGACTCAGGTTGGTGGAGGGGACCCTTTGCTGGACGGATTGGAGATGCCGGCAGTAGTGGGACGCTATCATTCATGGGTTGTGAATCCGGAAGCGTTTCCAAAAGATTTGCAGGTGACTTCAGTGGATGAATCCGGAAATATTATGTCGCTGAGGCATTCCGGCCTGCCCATTTTTGGAGTGCAGTATCATCCGGAATCTTATATTTCAAATTGTGGAAAGGTTTTAATTTCAAATTGGTTGCGTACGGTCATTTAATTAGATTAATCCCATTTGCTTTCATAATATACTGGCATTCATCGTAAAGAGTCCCTTCCTTCTTCTGCACGCGTGATTTCAAAATCATCCAATACGCAGGGCTTTCCAAAAGATCAGAAGATTCAGGATGTAATCTGATGGGATTTCAATAAAATTGACTATCTTTGTCGTGGATAGGGGAAATTCTATCCAAGACATATTAGAATTTTGAAGAAGCGTTATGCTTATCTTATAAGTTAGAAACCTGAGAAATTTCAAATGTAGTACAAGGATAGCATAGTGGTTTTCGCGCTATAGCGTGGGCTGCTATCACCATATATGTACTACAAGGTTTTCTCAGGACCTCTGGCTTAAGATGTGGGCATTGCAGTACCACGCTTCACAGTTTAACATAAAAGCCTTTGGGAACTGAAAGGCTCAATATTTACGTATGAAAAAATTACTTTTATCTTTATTTGTAACAACATGTTTTTTCTCATGTAGCGATAATGATGAGAATAAATCTATCCAATTAACGGGAAATACAGAAACTTCACAAGTTGTATATGCAGACGAAACGAATAAACCTGAAGGTATCAGGTTTACTGCCACCGCTCCATGGACGGCAACAGTGAAAAATGTGACAGCAACCCGCAGTAGTGAAGTCGATTGGCTATCTTTGAATATGTATAGTGGTGACGCCGGAGAATACACCTTGACTATGACATTACAACCCAATTTGACAGGTCAAGACCGTGTAGCTGAAATTATAATAACTTGTGCCGATACCGTTATTCGTATCAGAGTAGAGCAAAAAGGGACAAAAGCAGATGGAGAGAAACCGGAAGGAGCTGGAAAACGGTTTATAGACAATATCATATGCAAATGGGAAGATTCCAAAGATGATTGGAGGCAGACAATTGTAGAATTCACATACAATCCGGACGGAACCATGAAGCAGATTGCCGATTATAGTGATTTCAATAAAAATGACATCATTGATGCCAGGGAACGTAACGAGGGAATGGAATGGAAAACAGAATTCAGATACGATAAGGCAAACAAGAAAGTATACACTAATAGTATCGACTATGAATCTAAAGACGATAGCAGGGAAATTATTACAAGTGAACTGACACTTAACGAAGATGGATATGCTGTAAAGGCAAAGTATGAATTAAACCAGGACGGAAACATAAAAACTTATCATATCACCATCACCTACCAAGACGGACAAGCCATAAGTTCGGAAATAATACGAAATGATGGAAGCAGATATTCCGAGAAGGCAGTATGGAAAAACGGAAACCTGATAAAAGTGTCAGGTGATAAGGGTACTTCCGATATTACATATGGTGATTTATTAAATCATCCTGATATGCCGATTGACCTGAACTTCCTTATCGCAGAGACAGATATGTATGACACTTTCTGTGAAACCGGAAATTTTGGATTAAAAGTTTGCGGTTTTTTCGGTAAACGCAGCAAAAATATGATGATAAATGAAAAAGATGTTGCTCCGAATTGGAATGATGAATCCTATACTTATACCTACGAAAACGACACAGAAGGATTTATCACCAAAATCACTGTAGATAACAACGGCGGTCCTGGAAGTAATTCTAACAGCATCTACATTATCAACTATAAGAAATAAACAGACAGATAAATCACTAACCTTATTTAAAACGCTACTTTCACAAGTAGCGTTTTTTTATGTCACTGCCAAAGGCTTCTTACATTTGCACATCAAAAAAACAAAAAGAAAGCGATAGTACGGATGAGGTGCGTTCTGTGAGGTTTATATATTTCAAATCAGTTGTGTACGGTCATTTAATTAGATTAATCCCATTTGTTTTAATAATATACTGGCATTCATTGTATTGCTGATACCTTTATGTAGTTTGTAATCGTAATGAATCTCTTCTTCTGTATGCGTGATTTCAAAACATACGTTTGAAAAGTGGGTGGGGTATTCAGTGGCAAGTTCTCCCAAGGCGAGATCATGGGTAGCAACCAGACCGGCAACAGGGCGCTTGTATAATTGTTTCAAGAATGCCAGAGATCCGTTTAATTTGTCCACGGAATTCGTTCCCTTCAACATTTCATCGAGAATAACAAAGGTATGTTCTTCTTTTTCAGTTAAATCAATCAGTTGTTTAAGGCGTAGAAGTTCAGCATGAAAATAGGAGGTGTCTTTAGAAAGATTATCTGTGGTACGCATACTGGTGAATAGGGCTGTCGGGCGGAAAATGAATTGTTTGCTACGGACAACATTGCCCGACAGAGCCAGGACAAGATTTACTCCAATGGTACGTAGAAAGGTGCTTTTCCCTGCCATATTGGCTCCGGTTACAATGAATAGCAAATGTTCGTGTCTGATTTCAAAATCATTCAATACACAGGGTTTTCCTTCCATTAGAGGATGGCCGACGGCTTCGACTTTTAGCGGAATGTCCGTGTCGATCGTTGGGAATATGTAGTCGGGATGGTTGAAACGGTAGTTTGCCATACTGACGAGTGCATCCACGGTGGCAATAGACTCTATCCATGAATTTATTTCCGGAGCATGTTTTTTCTTCCATTTTTCAAGGCGGAGGAGTGTGTGCAGATCTTTCATGTAGAGTCCGTCAGCAATGAAGGTAACAAGTACATTGCCGCGCTGATCCAGTGAATCTTGAATTTTATTTAAGCTATCCAGTGCTTGTAGGGCATTTTTTCCGGATGCGAACAATGAATTTTTAATATCTTTCATTATTGGCGAACGGAATGTTTTGCCGTTAAGCAGATGGGCTAAAGGAAGAAAATGGCTGATGATATGAATGAAGCCGTTCAGTTGATTGTGATATCGGTTGATTTTGTTTAACAGACAGGCAATTATCAGCAGTTGGCTGAATGATAGGATCAAGGCAATGGAAGAATGAAGAGTACTGACCGCCGTGGCAGTCCATGCGCAGATTGTGAGTATGTTGCCGGTGTATAGTAGTATTTTTGTTTGTTTTACATGTCTGAAAAAATTGTTTCTTTGTTGCCATTCTTTTAATACGGCTAAATCATGTTTGCTGCTGCCGGAGAATGTTCCTTGGGCCCGGAACTCTTGACACCATTCAGGCTGTTGGGACAGTTCGTCAACCGTCTGTTGGCGATCGCGGATAAGGGTTGCGGAGGTGGGTGGATTTAGCAACCAATCTGCAAGTTGCCTTGTGCCCCGTGTTGAAATTGTGCGGTTCAGATGGCAGAATAGCGACTGTTCGCCGAATATGTCTAAATCTGCAGCGTATGGATGAGATGGTTGCAAAAACTCTTCCCCTGAGGAGAATGGGGAAAGATTTCCCTTTAAATAATCCATTTCTGATTGATTTATTTTTATGAGTTCAGTGATAAGTCGTTGTTTATGTACGATATGCGTATCAGTTTTGGTTAACAGAATAAACAAACCAATGGAAAGAATCGGAAAAATGACAGGGAGACCGGCATAAGAAATGAACCAGTACAACTGGAAAATCATGCAACCGAATATGCTTAGTTTTGCTATAGTAACGAGATTGCGTTGTTTTTTTATCTGTTTAAGTTGTTTGTGCAGAGCGGTTAATCGCCGGGTGTAAAATGTCTGAGGTTCCATACTTATTCTTTTGCTATGCAAATTTAGTAAAGAAAAGGCAACATATCGGAAAAAACCACTACTTTTGCGCGCTGAAAAAATAGAGTGATATGGATTTTCTTACAATTATTGATTACATTGGTACATTTGCCTTTGCTATTAGCGGTATCCGTTTGGCCTCTGCCAAACGGTTTGACTGGTTTGGTGCGTATGTCGTTGGTTTTGTAACGGCCGTCGGTGGAGGAACGATACGTGATTTGATGTTGGATATTCCACCTTTTTGGATGTTGCAGGCGGATTATCTGATTGTGACAGCATCAGCATTAGGATTTGTGATTGTTTTCGGTAAATATGTCATTCGGCTGAATAATACTTTTTTTATATTTGATGCCATCGGTTTGGGATTGTTTACCGTTGTCGGTATAGAGAAAAGCATTACCCACGGCTATCCGATGTGGGTGGGACTTATTATGGGAACAATGACCGGAGCTGCCGGAGGTGTGATACGTGATACTTTGATAAATGAAGTTCCTTTGATTTTCCGTAAAGAGATATATGCACTGGCTTGTGTTTTGGGAGGTCTATGCTACTATTTATGTATGTATTTGGGTGTGACAGAAACTCTTACTCAGATTATTGCTGCAGTGGCCGTGATTATTGCCCGTATCCTTGCTGTAAAATACGGTATCAGTTTGCCGAATTTGAAGGGTGAAAATCAAAATACCTAAATATTGTGAAAGAAATTATTTTGCAGGATTCAATATCTATGTTATTTTTGCGAAATACTACTAACTTAAAACTTTTTTTGTCATATTTAATTAGAAATTGAAACATGGAATTGAACAGCATTTTTTCAAATATCGCACAAGTAGGAGAGGAAGAACAATTTAATCTGTTGGCAAAATCACCTAATTGTCGTGTCGAACGGATTGTATCTGCCGGATACAGCTCTCCTAAAGGTTTCTGGTATGACCAGGAGAATGATGAGTTTATCATGTTGGTGCAGGGAGAAGCGACGTTGGAATTTGAAGATAAGATGGTAGATATGAAAGCTGGAGATTATATGGTGATTCATAAAAATACCAGACACCGTATCGAAAAGAGCAGTATGGAACCTGCATGTATTTGGCTTTGTGTTTTTGATATCGAATGACGGAAACGATTCCGTTTGTCTGATCTGATGATTTTCTGTAGAAGCTTTCTTTTTATTTGGCCTGATGGGATAAAAAGAAAGCTTTTTGATTTCACACTCACTGAAAGGTGTCCTTTCTTTTTGTGAGAAGATGTTTCTCGCTTTCACTTATTTGCTTTATTTTTGCAATTCAGTTTATAAGGAGTTATCAATATGAATGATATGCAGGAAGAAGAAGGAGTTGTATCCATTTACGGGGCTCGGGAACATAATCTTAAGAACATTACTCTGAAAATTCCCCATAACAGTTTGTCTGTCATTACGGGATTGAGCGGCAGCGGTAAATCATCTTTGGCATTTGACACGATTTATGCAGAAGGACAAAGACGTTATATGGAAACATTTTCTGCGTATGCCCGTCAGTTTATAGGTGATATGGAACGTCCTGATGTGGATAAAATTACCGGATTGAGTCCTGTGATTTCCATTGAACAGAAAACCACCAACAGAAGTCCGCGTTCAACGGTTGGGACGATTACCGAGATCTATGATTTCCTTCGTCTGTTGTATGCCCGGGCGGGGGAGGCTTATTCGTATCTGACAGGTAGTCGGATGGTGAAATATACTGATGAAAAGATATTGGAGCTGATTCTGCAGAATTTTGATACACAGCGGATACTGTTGCTGGCTCCGGTAGTTAAGGGACGTAAGGGGCATTATAAGGAATTGTTCGAAAATTTGCGTAAAAAGGGTTTTATTACGGCTCGTGTGGATGGGGAGTTGCGCGAAATCACTTTGGGCATGAGCGTTGATCGCTATAAGATGCACGATATTGAAATTGTTGTGGATAAATTAGCGGTGAACGGTTCTGACTTGAAACGTTTAAAAGCATCCATTGCCACAGCGATGTATCATGGTGACGGTGTCATGATGGTAAAGCCTATAGATCAGGGGAATGTTATTTATTATAGCAGGAATCTGATGTGTCCTGATACCGGTATGTCTTATCGTGATCCGGCTCCTCATACTTTTTCTTTTAACTCTCCTCACGGAGCCTGTCCAAAATGTAAGGGGATGGGGTTTTTGAATGTCGTGGATATAAATAAAATCATTCCCGACGATAAATTATCGATTTATGAAGGAGGTATAGAACCGCTCGGAAAATATAAAAACAGTATTTTTTTCTGGCAAATTGAGACGGTGCTACAAAAGCATGGCTTTGAATTGAGTACTCCGATCAAAGAGTTGTCAGAAGAAGCATTGACAGATGTTTTATACGGATATTCGGGAGAAATCCGTTTGGAGAATAAGTCTTTGGGGGTTTCTTCCAATACATTGTATAATTTTGAAGGAATTGTTAAATATATTACTGCACAGGAAGAGAATACTACATCCAAAAGAGCAAACAAATGGGCTGAACAGTTTATTTCTACCGTCAAATGCGATGTCTGTCATGGTATGCGCCTTTCGCAGGAAGCCCTCAGCTATAAGATTGCCGGAAAAAATATCTCGGAATTGGCCAATATGGAGTTGCAGGATTTGTACGTATGGATTGAGACGAATATGCACCGATTGGATGACAAACAACAAAAAATTGCCGGTGAAATTTTCAAGGAGATACGGGTGCGCCTGCAGTTTTTATTGGACGTAGGACTTGATTATTTGACTCTAAACCGGTCTTCCATTTCATTATCGGGCGGAGAGTCACAGCGAATCAGGCTGGCTACTCAAATTGGTTCGCAACTGATAAATGTGCTTTATATATTGGACGAACCCAGTATCGGGCTTCATCAGAAAGATAACCGTAAATTAATTCACTCTTTACAGCAATTGCGTGATAACGGCAATTCTGTCATTGTTGTGGAACATGACAGGGAGATGATGGAGAATGCGGATTATATTGTAGACATGGGACCGTATGCCGGTCGTAAGGGAGGAGAAGTGGTGGCGTGTGGAACCTATCAGGATATTTTGAAAGGAGACAGTCTTACGGCCCAATATTTAAACGGGACACGCATTATCCGACTGCCGGAGGTACGTCGTAAAGGGAATGGTGCATTTCTTTCGCTTGAAGGATGTACGGGCAATAATCTGAAAGATGTGAAAGTGAATATACCTTTGGGTATGTTTGTGTGTGTTACCGGAGTCAGCGGCAGTGGAAAGTCATCGCTGATCAATGGTACGTTATATCCGATTTTGGCTGAAAAATTCTATCGTTCAACAGAAACTCCATTGCCATATCGTTCCTTTAATGGATTTGAATATATAAACAAGGTAATTGTGGTCGATCAGAAGCCTTTGAGTCGGTCACCCCGTTCCAATCCGGCAACTTATACTGATTTGTTTACGGATATCCGTAAAATATATGAGAAATTGCCTGAAGCACAGATCAGAGGATATGGAGCTGGGCGTTTTTCATTCAATGTTACTGGAGGACGTTGTGAAGCATGCAAAGGGGCTGGCGTGAAAGTGATAGAAATGAATTTCCTGCCGGATGTGTATATGAAATGCGATGTATGCGATGGTAAACGTTATAATAGAGAAACGCTCGAGATACGTTTCCGTGGGAAATCCATTGGAGATGTTTTGGATATGACCATCAATCAGGCTGTCGAATTTTTTGAAAATATTCCGCATATACTATTAAAATTGAAAGTATTGCAGGAAGTCGGTTTAGGATATATCAAATTGGGGCAACCTTGTACGACACTGAGTGGAGGAGAATCACAACGGGTGAAATTGGCGGCTGAATTGGGGAAAAAAGATACCGGCAAGACCCTTTATATTTTGGATGAGCCGACAACCGGCTTGCATTTTGAAGATATTCATATTCTTTTGGAAGCGATTCAGCGTCTGGTGAATAAGGGAAATACAGTCATTGTGATAGAACATAATCTGGATGTCATAAAAGTGGCAGATTATATTATAGATATGGGGCCCGGAGGAGGTAAAGGTGGAGGACGTGTGGTTGCAATGGGAACTCCGGAAAATGTGGCAACGGTTGCAGAATCCGAAACCGGCAAATTCCTGGCGGAAGAATTGAAAAGATAGAAGTAAAATCTTATATTTGCAACGCAAATCAAAACAAACAAGATGCAAGAAAAAATTTTGATATTGGACTTCGGATCGCAATACACACAGTTGATTGCGAGAAGAGTTCGGGAATTGAATATTTATTGCGAAATATATCCTTACAATAAATACCCGACTCTTGACTCCTCGGTAAAAGGGGTTATTCTTTCCGGAAGCCCTTTCTCTGTAAGAGATGAGAAGGCGCCTAAACCTGACTTATCTGCTATAAAAGGGCATTTGCCTTTGTTAGGAGTGTGTTTCGGTGCACAGTATTTAGCTCATAATTTCGGTGGAGAGGTAAAAGCTTCCAATAAGCGTGAATACGGTCGTGCCAATTTGGCTTATGTGGACAAAGAAAGTCTTTTGTTTCACGGAATCAGTGATAATTCGCAAGTATGGATGTCGCATGGAGATACGATAGAACGTCTTCCTGACAATTGCCGTGTGATTGCAAGTACTGCCGATGTGAAAAATGCAGCTTTTAAAGTGGAGGGCGAAACGACATATGCCATCCAGTTCCATCCGGAAGTGTATCATAGTACAGAAGGGAAAGAATTGCTCCGTAATTTTGTAGTGGATATTTGTGGATGTGAGCAAAACTGGACTCCGGATTCATTTGTAGAGACAACCGTTGCAGAATTAAAGCAGAAATTGGGAAACGACCGTGTGATCCTTGGTCTTTCCGGCGGTGTTGATTCAACCGTGGCTGCCATGTTGCTTCATCGGGCAATTGGAAGGAACTTGACTTGTATCTTCGTTGATAATGGTTTGTTACGTAAAGATGAGTATAAGAATGTCCTTGAGAATTATAAAGAACTTGGATTAAATGTGGTGGGAGCAGAAGCGGGAAAGCTTTTTCTGGGGCGTTTGTCCGGTGTCATAGAACCGGAGAAAAAGCGTAAAATTATCGGCAGTACATTTATCGATGTTTTTGATCAGGAAGCTTCTAAAATTAAAGATGCAAAATGGTTGGGACAAGGTACCATTTATCCGGATGTAATCGAATCACTATCTGTAAATGGTCCTTCACAAACAATTAAATCCCATCACAATGTGGGAGGTTTGCCTGACTATATGAAATTACAGTTGGTTGAGCCTTTACGTCTGCTGTTTAAAGATGAGGTGAGGCGTGTAGGTAAAAGTTTGGGGCTGGCAGATAAATTTTTGCAAAGACATCCATTCCCCGGACCCGGACTTGCTATTCGTATCTTGGGTGAAATTACTGAAGAAAAGGTGCGTCTTTTGCAGGAAGCTGACCATATATTTATTTCGATGCTTCAGGAAGAAGGACTTTACAACCAGGTTTGGCAGGCAGGAGTTGTTCTGTTGCCCGTACAGAGTGTGGGAGTAATGGGTGATGAACGTACTTATGAGAGTGTTGTCGCTTTGCGTGCTGTAGAATCTACAGATGGAATGACGGCTGACTGGTGCCATTTGCCTTATGACTTCCTGGCCAAAGTTTCCAATCGGATTATAAATAATGTTCGGGGGATTAATCGTGTTGTTTATGACATCAGTTCCAAACCGCCAGCAACCATTGAATGGGAATGACAGGTCTTAAGCTAAATGTAATGTGGGGATTGGCTTCATGTGTCAATCCCCTTTTTCGTAAATAATCGATTTGTGATTTGCTTTGGTATTATGGAATCATTGAAGGAAAAAACTGTTAATTCTGTTTTTTGGAGTGGGATAGAAAGGTTTTCGGCACAGGGAATTCAGTTTGTAATGGGTTTATTGATAGCGCGTATTTTGTTGCCGGCAGATTATGGATTAATCGCTATGTTGACAATTTTTATTGCCGTAGCTCAGGTTTTTGTGGATAGTGGATTTGGCAATGCATTGATTCAGAAGCAAGATAGGAATCAGACAGATTATTCAACGGCTTTTTATTTCAATATAGGTGTTGCAATTGCTGTTTATTTTATAATTTGGCTGATTGCTCCTTGGGTTGCTATATTTTATAATGAACCTTTGCTGACGCAGGTGATGCGTGTTGTCGGCTTAAATATTATTATCAATGCATTTTCAATTGTACACCGGGCTCGTCTGACTGTTGAGTTGAATTTCAAATTGCAGGCTTTGATATCCCTGCTTTCCGTTTCTATCAGCGGAGGTATAGGGATATGGATGGCTTATGCAGGATACGGTGTCTGGGCTCTTGCCGGTCAAACCTTGTTGAATGGCTTTTTAGGAACTTTACTGTTGTGGGTGATGTCATATTGGATGCCTTCTTTCTGTTTTTCTACCGAATCGTTCAAAAAGCTTTTTGGTTTTGGCTCAAAATTATTATTGTCAGGATTATTGCATACGTTATATATGAATCTTTATTCGCTGGTGATAGGGAAAAAATATAATGTGATTGATTTGGGATATTATAATAGGGCATCTTCTTTTCCGGTGGTGATATCAGGGAATTTATTATCGATAATTAGTAGAGTAACCTATCCTATACAATGTGAAATGCAGGATGATAACGAGCGTTTAAGAGCATCGCTTTTTCGTCTGGCAAGGATGGCCTGTTATATAATTTTTCCATTGATGGTGGGAACGTTAGTATTGGCCAAGCCTATGGTGGCATTGTTATTGACGGAAAAATGGCTGCCATCCGTTCCTTTGTTGCAAATCTTATCTTTGGCTTATATGTGGGAGATTTTGATGCGGATGAATTATGACATACTTAATGTTAAAGGAAAAACAGATTATACTTTACAAAGTGAGATTTGGAAAAAAATGTCTGCTTTTGGAATATTGTTTTTGACATTCCCATTTGGTTTGAAGGTTATGTGCTGGGGGTTGGTCCTCTATTCTTGGGTAGATCTATTTATTATCACCCATTATACTAACAAGTTGATAAAAGTTGGATTATGGATGGAGTTGAAAGTTATTTTCCCTATTATATTGTTGTCCGGAGGTATGGGACTTTGTGTCTGGCTGGTTAGTTCGTTGTTCTCTTCTTATCTGCTGCAATTAGTTTTTGGCGTTACTGTAGGGGTTATATTTTATGTGTTTGTTTCTGTTTTGTTGCATTGGGATGAATTTTTTGTGATTTGGAATTTTATAAAGTCAAAATTACCTGGATAAGCGTTTTTATTAATATTTCTGAATATGGAGATGAATCCTAAGGTGTCTGTAATTGTACCCATTTATAATGTGGAAAGGTTTATTGAGCGTTGTGTCCGTTCATTACTGGAACAAACGATGATGGATATGGAGTATATCTTTGTTGATGATTGCACTCCGGATGCAAGTGTAGAGATATTGGAACGGGTGATTCAGGAGTATCCGGAGAGAATAGGAAATATACATATTGTCCGTCAATCTGTCAACAGTGGGGTGGCAGAAGCTCGTTATAGAGGAATGATTGAAGCCAGAGGAGAATATTTGGCTATGTGTGACAGTGATGATTGGGTAGAAAAAGATATGTATGAAAAAATGTATCGTAAAGCTAAAGAAATAGATGCTGATATTGTGGGATGTGATTTTTATGAAGAGTATTTGGATTATAGAAATTATATTGTTCAGTCGTTTGATTTACCTCAAGAAGAATGCATAAGAAAAATGTTGTATGCAGCGATTGGTGGACATTTATGGAGAAGACTCGTTAAAAAAGAAATTCTGACTCAATGCGGTTTGCACTTGTTGTCGGGAGTAAATATGTGGGAAGATTTGGTAATCTGTATTAAAATGCATTATTTTTCCAAAAGAGTGGGTTATATCAATGAAGGGCTATACCATTATGTTCAGTATAATACTACTTCACTTGTTAATTCTGTAAATAGCAGACAATTTGAGAATATCCAGACTGCTTGTAGACTTATAGATTCATTTTTGAAGGAACAGGGTATTTTTGATAAGTACCGTCTTGAGTTTTATGAGCGTGTGTTTATAGCTAAATTAAATCTTGTTTTTGTTTCGGCTTTACGAGATTATCATAAATGGCAAACATATTATCCCGAATCAAACAAATATATTAGAAAATATCATATAGCAATACATAATAAAATACTTTTTACTTTATTGAGATGGAGATTTTATCGTTGCACAGATATGTTTTTAAAAATCAAACAAATCTTAACAAGATTGATGCATAAATAAAATATTCATATTCGTGACATCTTTTCATGAAATAAAAGCATATTTTGTGTCAGGATTGATGACTGCTTTGATTGGTATGTTAATTGCTATTTATAGAGAAAAATCTAATTTAATAAATTTAGCCCACATTTTTGAGCAGTTTGGTGCGTTCTGTAACCGAGTTTGTGGACATGTGCTTTTTTGCAAAAGCATCAATATCCTTTAGTTTAACATTACATAAGCGCTCTTTGAAATTAAATGTTTTAGTAGCAG
>JAHHTT010000014.1 GCA_020024465.1 Odoribacter sp. | reverse complement strand
ATACATACAATTAAATGCGTCTTTCTGTAAAATAGAACATAGGACATATTTCTAATATCTCTTTTGAAACACAAAAGCCCATTATAGTAGACAAATCACTTTATATAAATCAATTCCATCAGATAGGTTTAAATCCGTATTTGTTACATAACTCTTCCAGCCATTCCACCTTTTCGTCTTCTTTGATTCTTTCATAATCAATGGTTATAGGTACATCATTCTCTATTTTGAAAAACTTGTTGTACCTTCGTTGGTTAATATTTTTCTTGCTAACCTTTTCACTCTTATAAGACAGCTCAAGTCTTTCAAGCCCTTTTAACGATTATCGGCTTTTGCAGCCATTTTCTCTGAGTAACTAACAATAATCCTTCGGCTAAATTGAGAGTGAAATCATAAATGACACCATTATGATTTTTCCAGAGAAAACAGCCATTTTTTAACTTTGTCTGTATATAAACCTGTAGTTTAGTCGAATGCTTACGCATATTAATTATTACAATAATAAAGAATTAAATGTTAGTTATAAGGAAAGAGCTCGATATTATACCGAACTCTTTCTATAATTGAGTAATATTTAACTCATCCAACTTTTGTAAAGTACTTCAATTTGACGCACTTCTTTTCAATAATTATTTAATTATATTACTTCTTAGCTAACTGAAGTAGAATATCCATTACCTGAATAGCACTCTTAGATACTTTCGTACCAGGTCCGAATACAGCAATTGCACCGGCATCAAACAAGAATTGATAATCTTGATGAGGAATAACACCACCTACATAAACCAAGATATCTTCACGTCCTAATTTCTTCAATTCTGCAATAACAGCAGGAACCAAAGTCTTGTGACCTGCAGCCAAAGAAGAAACTCCAATTACGTGAACATCATTTTCAACAGCTTGTTTAGCGGTTTCTTCCGGAGTCTGGAACAACGGTCCCATATCCACGTCAAAGCCCATATCTGCATAACCGGTAGCCACAACTTTAGCACCACGATCGTGTCCATCCTGACCCATTTTTGCAATCATAATACGCGGACGACGTCCTGTCAACTCTGCAAATTCGTCAGTCATTGCTTTTGCTTTTTCGAAGTCGGCATCATTACCGGCAACGCTTGAATATACGCCACTCACGGTCCTTATTACTGCTTTATAACGTCCTACAATTTTTTCACATGCATAAGAAATTTCACCCAAAGAAGCACGTTTCTTAGCTGCATCTACAGCCAATTCTAACAAATTACCTTCACCAGTTGCTACACACTTAGTAATTGCCTCCAAAGCAGCATCTACCTCTGCCTGATTACGGTTAGCACGCAACTCTTTCAAACGTGCAATCTGAGCTTCTCGCACTGCTGTATTGTCAATTTCCAAAATATCAATAGGATCTTCCTTGTCCAAACGATACTTGTTAACACCAACAATAGTCTGTTCACCACTATCGATACGAGCCTGAGTACGTGCTGCAGCTTCTTCAATTCTCAATTTTGGTAAACCAGATTCGATCGCAGCTGCCATACCACCCAATTTCTCGATTTCCTGAATATGTTCCCAAGCTTTGTGAACCAGTTCATTAGTCAAACTTTCAACATAATATGAACCGGCCCATGGATCAACAGCCTTACAGATTGTTGATTCTTCCTGGATATAAATCTGAGTATTACGAGCAATGCGAGCAGAAAAATCTGTTGGTAGTGCGATAGCCTCATCAAGAGCATTTGTATGCAAAGATTGAGTGTGACCTAAAGCAGCACCCATGGCTTCAATACAAGTACGTCCAACATTATTAAACGGGTCTTGTTCTGTCAATGACCAACCAGAAGTTTGAGAGTGAGTACGTAATGCCAAGGATTTCGGATTCTTCGGATTGAATTGTTTTACAATCTTTGCCCACAACAGACGGCCAGCACGCATTTTGGCAATTTCCATAAAATGATTAGTACCGATAGCCCAAAAGAATGACAAACGAGGAGCAAACGCATCAACATCCATTCCAGCATTAACACCAGCACGCAAATATTCCAAACCATCAGCCAAAGTATAAGCCAACTCAATATCTGCTGTAGCACCAGCTTCCTGCATATGGTATCCTGAAATAGAAATCGAATTAAACTTAGGCATATTCTTAGAAGTATACTCAAAAATATCTGCAATGATCTTCATTGAGAACTTCGGCGGATAGATATAAGTATTACGCACCATAAATTCTTTCAGAATATCGTTCTGAATAGTACCAGACAACTGTTCCAAAGTAGCACCCTGCTCCAAACCTGCAACGATATAGAATGCCAAAATAGGCAGAACGGCACCGTTCATAGTCATAGATACAGACATCTTGTCCAAAGGTATCTGATCAAACAGAATCTTCATATCCAAAATAGAGTCAACAGCAACACCGGCTTTACCAACATCACCAATTACACGTGGATGATCTGAATCATAACCACGGTGAGTCGCCAAGTCAAATGCTACAGATAAACCTTTCTGTCCTGCAGCCAAGTTACGACGATAAAATGCATTTGATTCTTCAGCAGTAGAGAATCCTGCATACTGACGGATTGTCCAAGGCCGCAAAGGATACATTGCAGAATACGGTCCTCGTAAATAAGGAGGAATACCTGATACATAATTCAAATGTTCCATTCCCTTCAAATCCTCGGCAGTATAAGCCGGTTTTACCGGAATCAACTCCGGAGTCGTCCAATTTTTAGCGATACGGTTAGCTTTTTCCCATTCTTCAACAGTCATGGTCGCCTTTTCTGTCGCTTTAATATTTATATCTTTAAAATTTGGTTTCATCTTTTAAGTATTTAAAGAGTTTATTGAATTAAATGCCAAGTTTCTGCTGATAAGTTTTCAGCTCTTCCAATACGTTATTCTTAACATGAATATAATTCATCAAGCCTTTAGCCTCCAATTCAGGACGGCATTCCGGATTACCGGCAACTACAACAATGGCCTTATTTTTCAATTTGTCGAAAGCTTCTGGAGCAAAACCTGCATATTCATCATCTGAACTGCACAACACTACGATAGAAGCCTTGTTATCTAAACAAGCCTGAACTCCTTCGTCTACTGTTTTAAAACCGTTATTATCCTTTACCTCAAAACCGGCACATGCAAAAAAATTGCATGCAAACTGAGCACGAGCCTTACGCATAGCCAAATTACCCATCGGGAACATATAAACTATAGGACGACCATTCTTAGCAGTAAACATATCAGTCTTCAAACGCATTGCTTCAAATGCTGCCGGACCTCTATATGGTTTCAATGTTTCAACCTCAGCATTTGCTACTGTCTTATCTTCTGATTCGAAAATATAAGCACACAATTCATGTTCCATCTTTTCATTGAAATTCGGAAACTGGTTCACGCCGACAAAATTCTCTTTACGTTGAGCGATAGCCAAGTCACGAGCCTGTGCCGTTGCTTTCACAGCAGCTTGGACAAAGCCCTTTTTTACTGCCTCAACATATCCGCCCTGTTCTTGAACTTCCAAGAATAATTTCCATGCAGCCTCTACGATATTCTGTGTCAATTCTTCAATATAATAAGAACCGCCAGCTACGTCAATAATCTTAGCAAAATGAGATTCCTCTTTCAGCAACAACTGCTGGTTTCGAGCAATACGTTCAGCCAATTCAGTAGGCTGACATTCAAACGTATCGTCAAACGGATGAACTGTAAATGAATCAACACCACCCAAAACAGCAGACATAGTCTCAGTCTGGGTACGCAACATATTTACATTCGGATCATAGACAGTCTTATTCCATTCAGAAGTTTCAGCATGGATATTCATCATACATTTGCAGTCGCAACAAGGATTATAAGCCTTTACAATATGAGCCCATAAATAACGGGCAGCACGCAATTTCGCAATTTCCATAAAATACTTTGAACCCGTTGCAAAATGGAAACGCATTTTCGGTGCAATATCATTAACACTCATTCCTTCATCGGTCAATTTGTCCAGATATTCAACACCGGCAGCCAAAGAAAAACCTAACTCCTGTACAATGGACGAACCGGCATTATTAAAGACATATCCACCTACTTCAATAGTTTTGAAGTTTTTATAAGTAGCCATTTTCTCAGCATTAGCCTTGATGACGGCATACGGATTTTCATTACAGTATTTTCCTTTACGAATCAAAGAACTCAATGGATCTATATTAATACCACCATAAACCTTTTCAGTAGCAATACCTCTTTCTTCAACAATAGCCTTGAAAGCATCCAAAACAGTGCTCTTATGGCATCCGGCAACGAAGTTAATTTCCACACATTCCAAACAGATATCCTTCAGAAGAACTTCCATATCGGCTTTTGTAAAATCACTGCATCCGCTTAATACGAAGCCTAAAGAATTAACACCACGATTCAATACATCCAAAGCTTTTTTATTTGCATCAGCAACATTTTCCACAACAATATCCTGACGTACATACCAGTCATTGTTATCTTTTTTGTTACCTCTGACAAATGGGAATTCTCCCGGAAGACAATTCAGATTTTTCAGATCTTCCATATTCTCCAACCGATACATCGGCTGAACATTGAAACCTTCATTGGTTCTCCACACAAGCTTTTTATTAAAGTCAGCCCCTTTCAGGTCCACTGTGACTTTGTCGATCCACTCTTGCATTGTGTTCGGCGCAAACTCACTGAAAAGCTTACAATTTTCTTTTTCTGCCATAATTTATATATTTAACTGTAACTGTTTGTTTAAAAAAAACGAACAAATTTAGCCCTTTTAGAGGTATAAAAAAAGTATTTACAACCTTTTTTCTCTTTCAAGACAATGAATTATACACCAATAACTCACAAAGTGTGTTGACATAACTTTAATTAATAAAAAAATACCGAATAACAAAAGCAAGAATACAATAATGCTTTATTACTCAGTATTATATTTATCTATACAAACAACGCCTTAATCTACAACTATCATATCATTTACATTATTCAACACCAATTGATATTTGATAAAACTACCTGACCGACTCGAATATTTAGTATAAATTGCTGTAATATTTACTTTCTTTCCATGAGCTGGCAATGGATCCAGTGCAAATCTTGAATATCCGCTGGTACGAACCAAATAATATTTACCGGCTAACTCAAAACATGCAATACCATAATACTTATTACCATTATTGCTATATGCATAAGTAGGTACCGTCACATCCTCTCCAGGATCCGGAGCTGTCGGTTTTGCAATTTCTGTCGGATTTTCACGATAGGCCTTCCAGTCTGCTATCGCATCAACATACGAATAGTTATTATAAAGAGGTTCTCCCACTTCCTGGTATAATACTTCCAAAAAAGAAGGATACTTATCTCTATCATATTCACCAAAATAACTGGTCAGTCCGTTGATTCGAACCAACCGACCTAAAGCATCATCATTTAATTCTGATGGTGAATTGACCACTAAAGTATCTGCATTCGTCATGCCGACCATCTCTCCTTTAAAAACATGAGCATTAATATAGGCACGTACATCCATATATCCATTGCTATAATCAGAATCCGTACTGGCTGCACCCAAACTCAACATATAGCGATAACTTCCCAACAGAAGATTTTGCACTTTTACATATACAATCTGTCCTACTTTATACTCATTATAAATACCGGAGATTCCCAATTTCAATTCAATTGCTCCGGATTCATCCTGAATATACATCGTACGATAGATATTACCAGTAGCATCACTGCTTATCACCTTACCTTTAATTACCCAATCCTTTTCTACTACAATACCTTTACCTACTCCGCCAGATCCTTTGCCATAGACATCATAAAACAGTTGCTTTACGTTGCGAATCGGCACTATCGTTTCAAAATCCGCATCAGTAGCTAACTCTTCTCGAGCAGGATCATTAAAATCACTATAACAGCCCGACACCAACAGCTCCAAAGACAGTAGCTGTATCCATATCACTTTTTTTAATGTTTTCATGACTTATACAATTAAACTCATTAGAAACGCAAATATACATTCAAATAATACACCGTTCCCATCATATAAAAATACTTGGTATCGAAGCGAGAATAATAGTTAAATTGTTCTCCCCCTTCAATGGTATTTCTTTTCAGACGCATTTGCTCATAACCTCCTGTCTTGATATCCTGATTATTCAAAATATTCTTAACCTCTAAACTAAACCCTAAATTATAGCGTCTGTTAAGATACCATGATTTACTGAAATTGGCATTCATGATATAATAATCTCCATATCGTTCCTGACGAACCATCTTACTATACATAGCCTGACGCTCTACTGGACTGAATTTGTCATAATTCACCAAAGCACGGTCTGTACGGTACAACGGATTCATGTCAATATACATTGCATTAAAATAATTCAAATCAATACCTGCATAAATATTATACGGACCACGATAATTCAATCCGATACTGGTAGCTGTTTGCGGTGTCCCCCCGATTTTCATATCCTTCCAATACACTCGCTCATTACTGATTACTTTTCCGCTGTTATCCACAGTCTGTGTCACATAAGGATTCGAAGTATAAATATATTTACCATAACTCAAAGCACCTTGAGCTTCAATACCTGCAATCAAAGGTACTGCAATACCGAATTCTAAACCGGCATATTGTTGATTAATGCCGTTCATTGCATAGTTCGTAAACGCACGATTTTGGTCATCATAGAAACTGATCAAATCTATTTTGCCTTTAACAGTCGTAAAATATCCCGTCATACGCAAACGCACTGCAGCTAAACGCAATGAATAATTCAAATCAGCACTTAAAATCTTTTCTGTTGTCAAATCAGACATCACAGAATTACGGGTACGCGGAGAGATAAAGGCATCCTGAAAAAATGGAGCCTCTGTCATATATCCAAAATTAGCATACACAAACTGATTACCTGCAATCTTATATGTCAGACCAACTTTAATGGTATAGGTCCAGAAATTCTGTTTTTTAGAGTCGCCTTTTGAATTATCGACAAACAAGCCTTTCCGATAAAGTCCCTCACGCCAAAAAGTTGTATATCCGCATTCCAAACCGGCATATCCTTCAAAACGGTCTCTATTGAAACGGCACGTAGTCCATAATTTTCCGCTTATCAGATGAGCATTGTAATCATATCCATACTTATCTCCTTTTTTCACCAGTCGGTTAGGAGTCTCCAGATTATTTTGAATGACATCGCCTTTACCGAAATCTCTCTCGGCAAATTGGTCTACATCCAGCCAATAATCACCTCCCAACAAATCTTTAATTTCTTTGTAATATTCTGTCTTATTCCGACGAAATTCAAAACCACTGCTCAATTTCCCATAATCGTTCAACAACGAAACCGCCTGAATCTTGGCATTAAAATCACGCTGATCGGTATGACGTTCTTCTATTGCATATTTAGAACGGGTTGTTCCATCTGCAATAATTGGATTTCCCCAAAACTCTTTGTTAGAGTTCAACAAACTATTATAGTTCACGTTATACATATGATCCCAATTAATTTGTCGCACATTCCAATCAGTACGCCACCCCTCTTTTACCCACGCCTCCATTTCAAAATTATCATTGTAGTAACTTGGCAGGTATTTATAATAATCCGGACGAGGGTCTTGAACATCATACCAATCTAAGGCAGAATAACCATTTTGACCGAATCGGTAAGATACTGAAGCCTGCAAATTAAATTTATCATCAGGCTGATAATAATAATTTAATACTACCACTGGCTCGTGAGTTCTGCGTACACGTGCATTACGCTTGTCGCCATTTTGTTTACCCCAATTCGCATTATAATAATTACTTCCCACCAAATCATAAACCTCCTGAGTTGAACCTGTCTGCACTCCTCGTTGTGTCGGTGCCCCGAATACAGTCAAAGCCAATCTGTTTGCATCATTAAGTCTCTTTTCAATAGAAGCGAAATAAGCCCAGGCATTATAATAGACACCTTTAATCCAGTCGTTACCACTCTGGCGAGTAGAAGCAGAAACAGCATACGACCAACCTTTTTCATTCTCTCCCGATGCATAACTCAACATCAAACGAAAACGGTATGCATTATTGGCATTCACCAAACTGGCACGAAAACCTTTCCTCATCTGTGAAGCACGCACATTGATATTTGTAGTACCGCTTACACCACCTAAACCATAATCAGAAATCTCCAAACCTGTAGAAATTTCTTGATTGCGCGTAACATCATTCAAACCAGACCACAACGACCATGGTGAGTAACCTGCTAAAGCATCGTTTAAATAAATACCATTCAAATAAACATCCGACATTCCGTTGTCATAACCGCGTAGACGAAAACGCACCGAACTGAATTTGTAACTGGCAATATTGTTGAAAATATCCTTTGAAGCCGATAATACAATAGGCATTGAAGGTGCATCATCTGCTGTTTCTGTATCCAAATCTGCAAAATCGCCGTCAATTTCCCCCACATTCGGACACTCTGCCACTATAGATAAAACATGCAAATCCTTCACTTCATTCTCCACCTTCACATTTACCTCCAATGTACGGTAATCCACAGCTTCAAATATCAATTTATAATCACCAGCAGGCACCTTTGTAAAAATAAAAACTCCTTTTTCTGTATAAGTTGTCTGTTCTGAAACTCCTTGCAAAATAACCCTTACTCCATCCAACGCAATCTTACTTCCACGCTCCAACACCTTACCTTTTACACCACCAGTCTGTGCAAACGCCAACAACGCTACACTGCAAAACAACAATATTAAAAATAATCTGTTTTTCATATTTAATTGCATTAAATTTTACTCTATCAACAGATAAACAGGAAAATGGTCGCTATATCCTCCCTGAAACGTATCCCCTACAAAAGTTCGCAAAGGATACCCTTTATATCGTCCACTCTGCTGGTGCAAAAATGGACGGTCAAAAATATATCCATAATACTTGCCATGCTTCCTTAATTTCAGTTTACCGACAGAAGCATTCAATAAAGTCTCATTCACAACCATGTTATCAAACAGATTCCAACAGTCCTGATAGGCCAATGTTCCATAACCTGCTTTAAACAATGCAACAAAAGGATTATACAAATCACCAGCTTTCACTTCCGTTGGCTTACTTTTCGCACCCAATCCTTCCGTCAGGCTCTTACATACAGGATCATCATTCAAGTCTCCCATAATCACCACTTTCACATCCGGATACACTCTTGTAATAGAATCTACTGCTTGACGCACCACTTTTGCTGTCGCTATACGCTTCGACTCAGAAGCTGCCTGCCCACCCAAGCGGGACGGCCAATGATTCACAAAAAAACAAAAACGCTCTCCTCTCATCAATCCCCATACCATCAACACATCACGAGTCTTAAAATCTTTATTATCAGGCATTTCAATACGTAAAGATCTGCTATTCTCCACTGTAAACATATCAGGACGATACAACAAAGCGACATCCACGCCTCTGACATCTGGAGAGTCGTAATGTACAATATCATAATTTGCCCTCACTAATTTCGGAGTAGCCACAATATCTTCCAACACATTTCGATTTTCAATCTCACTCACTCCAATGATTGTAGGATAACTTTTTACAGTTTTGGCTATTTCATAAAATACTTGCTCAATATTTCCGATTTTTTTCCAATATTTAGAACTGTTCCAAGCCTTTGAACCGCTTGGAATAAACTCCCGGTCAAACACTCCTGGAGATGGAATGGTATCAAAAAGGTTCTCCAAATTATAGAAAACCACAGCACAAGGTTGTTTCTGCGCATCTACCTGCAAACAGGCTATCAGCAATAAAAATTCCAACAAAATAAATGGATTTGTTCTCATAATATAATCGTTTTCAATTACGCAATCCCCAATCTCCCGGCATTAATTGTTTTTCAACCTCCATTTCTATCTCTATCGGTAAATGTTTAAAGAAATCCCATCCGGTCTTCTTTTCAATTTCATCCACAGTCATCATGTACGAAGTGTCAACTGTGCCCGTATTAGCCTTATGCGCAAACCAAAAACCAGCAGATTTATACTGATATTCACCTCCTCTGATCGTCAAGCTTAACAACACTTTATAATAATAGTTGGGCACTGCAATCTTCTTACCAGTGCCATCAGTAGCATATCTAATGGTTTCAGTACCTCCTGTCGTATGCAATACAGCACCTGTCACGACATACAGCGTATCGCATTTCTTAGCCCAAGTTCTTACTCTATCCTCTAAATCCACCCAAATTTCCTGATTAAACTTCCCCAACTGCGGAGTCATATTCGAATAATAAAATGTCTGTTCATTCATTCCTCGCGTTGCCGTTCGATCTCCCGAAGGAATTTGATGCCCACGATCATAACCCCGCACAGACGTATTCATCTGCTGGTTGACAGGTATACTCGGATCTGTATTCCAAGCATTTGTTCTTCCTACTCTCCCCAAATACATTGAACAAAGTGGATAAGCTACCCAATAAGCTATACGTTCCTTTGTGTCAAACAACATAGAATAATTTCTCACTTTTTTTCCATCCACAGTCGTTGCATGCGTCACAAAGCGGTAATTACTACCCTGCACTATTTTCGGCAACTCCATCCAACTACTTCCCTCATCCAAATCAATTTCATCAATTCCTTGTTGGGTCAAAACAACCTCTACACTTTTTTTACCGGCAATTGCTCTCAACGTGACAGTTCTACTTGTCTTTCCGTTTTTTCCATAATTCACGGCAATTTTTGCGTTTCCCCATCCACTATGCGATGATACTACGCACCAATCTTTTATTTCTTCAGGATAAAACAATTCCAACATCCATTCTCCTTCACATGTTACTTCTGCAAATTGCGCTACATCATGAGCACTCACAATATTCCGTTGCAATTTAATTTTCAATAAACCATTATAATCCTCTTCTCCATCTCCGCTAGCACATCCAACTATTAAAACACCGGCAATAATCATCCGGCAAAACCAAAACCAATACTTCATCCTTTATACCATACGATTTAGATAATAATCTCTGCCGGAAACTCTTTTCGGCAGAGGTTATATATAATGTTAATATTAAATTACTTTATATTTATACCAAAAAGAATAGCACGATTCTTACCATCTAATGTTTCAATCCTCAAAGTAGTCGAAGCTGTAATCCCTGACAATTTAGCAGAATACTTATCTGATTCAGAAACTGTTAATGTAAATGGAGAGTTTTCTGTTGCACCATCGTTCGAAACTAAAATAAACTCTTTACTTGCCTCGCCATTTATTGTTCCACCATTTTCAACTGTAATTTTAACAGTTCCATCTTTCCCTTTCCAAGCAACTCCATAAAAAGACAAAGTCACCTCTCCCGTTTTCGACAATTGTCTAATTGTATATGTACCTATTTTTTTACTGGTCCCTAATTTCAGACCATCATATTCTGCTCCATCTATATTTACTTTTGCAACATAAGTAGCGCTACCGCTATCGTCTATTGTTGGAAGAATTACATTACTTGTATAAGCAACAATTCCACTGTCGGTCGTTTTTACTTTTGTAGTCACAGTATTGGTAGTAAGTC
Source organism: Odoribacter sp. (assembly GCA_020024465.1). GTDB lineage: Bacteria > Bacteroidota > Bacteroidia > Bacteroidales > Marinifilaceae > Odoribacter. The sequence continues at coordinate 33,843 of JAHHTT010000014.1, read as the reverse complement.
CGTTAATCCCATTAATCGTAAAAGTTACGTTACCTTCTCTTGCCGGAATTCCAATAACATCCAGTTCTATTACTCCGTTTCCTTCAACCAATGTTTTTGTACCACCAACAATATTCAATCCCTCAACTCCAGTAACCGTTACAGAAACAGTGTATGATTCTGTTCCCTTAGCATGAAAATAAGGAATGGAAATATTCACTCCCTTCAACTCTTTACCTACAGTCATAGTACCTGCAATACTCGGAATTCCAAAGTTCAATTTCTGTACTTCTTCAAAACGTTCTCCAATAAGACTTGCAAAATCAGCCTCTACCTGCGGACAAAGCTGATAAACAGTTGTACCATCTCTCATATTTACAGAAGTAATACCTTTCAACACTCCACTACCCTGTGGCACATTACTATCCTTAAAAGCAGAATATTTAGATGAAAACATAACAAAGGATTCTCCACTTTTTGCCTCCATATTGATATTAGTATGATTATCTCCCTCAACCATCTTTTTATCTAAATCAGCAAAAACAACCTCAACATCAGCAATAGCAACATACATTGATTCATAATTACCTTTTAGAAAATCTTCAACAGAAACAGTCTTAGCTTCAAGTTTTTGTGTTTTGCCAGTTTCTTTTGCTTTTGTAACATCAAAATTATTCAATTGCAGCAATCCTTGATATTTAGATAATTTCGATTCATTCAATGCAAATTCCAACTCTGTACCTACAGCATAGTCAACATTTGCATTAAAACGGACTGCGATTCCGGCCTCACCATCTGAAATCACAATATTCTTTAATGAAGTACTGTTTCCTCCTTCTTTATCACTGATAACAATTGCTTTTACATACAACTCCTCAGAAATCATCACTTCACCTTTAGCTCTCAACTGAGCAATCGTTATATATTTTTTATCTCCTGGTTCTGGTAACTCCCCACTACCGCCTTCAATCAATTCTCCATTTCCGCCTTCAAACAATTTGAAATCATCAAAACGATAACCTTGATTGCCTTGTACATTCGATGTTGAAAAACGAACGGACAAAGTTTTTGTTCTTTCTGCCACTTTAAATTCAGAAGTTCCCATATACCAATGAGCACCATCTTCCAAAGTCAAAGTATAAGTCAACGGAATCCAGGTTGTTCCATCTACACTTGCCTCCAATTTGAAATCACCTGCATTAATTTGTCCAAATTCTGTAGGATAAGCAACTTGGAAGATGGTTCCAAATTTGAATATAAAATTAGTTTTCCCAGCAACATTAATATTATTGATATTGAAAATAGCTACACTGCTATTCATTCCTACATAAGGAGCATTAGATAAAAAAGATCCTTGTGACGGATTGAAAACTTTACCACTGTTACTAACATTAGCACTCTTACCACTGTAGGTCACACCAGACTGATCCAGTAAACCTCCTTTCTCCCAATCAGTATATTGATCAACATAAGGCCATCTGTCATTTTCATTCTTTTCAACTTTGGTTCCACAGTTTTCTTGATATAATGCCTCAGCACCAATAGTATCGCCTTCTCCTTCCTGTATCACTAACACTTTAGTAGAATTTATACCAATTGAAAGTACCAACTCTGCAGAGCGAACTTCTCCACCATTCTGTGTGGTCAAGATTGTTACTCTACCATTGTTTTCACCTTTATTTGGAGATATACTCAACCATTCCTCCGCTACGGCAGGCACTTTTATTGTCCATTCGCGATTTGATAAAATCTCCAATATCGACTCTCCTCCCTCTTGGGCTAAAGTCAAAGTATCTTGATTTTCATTTACAGCAATAAAAGGCATACTGTTTTCAATATCTTCATCATTACAGCTCCACAAACTAACAATCATGACCATACAAAAGATCATTACAAAAATACGCCATGTAAATAATTTTTTCATAAAAAAATCAAATTAAACATTTATAGTTATCTATAATTCCCATATTGAAAAGAACATTCCATACAAAATAATCCTCTGCATTCGAATTAATAATACCTTATCTTATTAGCAAAGGAATGTGAATTTTATTACAAAAAACAACACCAAACAATTAAACTTTTGTTACAATACCATTGGTATCAATAATATAAAACCCAAGACAATAAACACCAACAACAACTTCCAATACCATTTGACCCACACTTCATAGGGAATCCGGGCAATTCCCAAAGCGCCTATCAATACAGCCGAGGTTGGAGTAATCATATTAGTAAAGCCATCACCAAATTGAAAAGCCATCACTGTAGCCTGACGCGAAATTCCGATAACATCCGAAAAAGGTGCCATGATAGGCATGGTCAACGCAGCTTTTGCAGACCCAGAAGGTATCACGATATTTATCATAGTTTGTATCACATACATCAATCCCACTGACATCACCTTTCCTGCTTCACCCATCAAAGAGGCTAGAGCATGCAATATTGGGTCTATAATTCGCCCCTCTTGCAGCACCTGAATAATTCCACCAGCCAATCCCACTACAATCGCTGCTGACAATATATCTTTTGCCCCCTCTAAAAATAATTTGATAATTTCGTCCGCATTTCGACCAGATGCATAGCCTGACGATATGCCCATTACTAAAAAAATACCGGAAATTTCAGGTAAATACCAACCATGCCCCATCACACCTATCACCAGAAAAACAACGGTAAAAGCCAATATCGTAAGAACAAAGAAATGAAATGATTTTCTCAAACTTAACAAACCGAATAATGCAAACAAAACTGTACATATTGGCACAGCATGGAGACGTGCAGATACATTCCCCACCTTAAAATCAGTATGAGGATAATTTATTGAAAACAACACTAATCCCGCTAATATCAAACCATACACGATCCAAGCTACCCTCGATGTATGAAAAACCATTTCCTCCATTCCCTCATTCCGACGATCACGCCAATAAGCATCCGCCTCATACATCGGCGACAAGGTCGGTTTGCGTTTTACCCGTCCTGCATACACCAACACACAGGCTATTAATATCGCTGTCAATACAACCCAACAGAAAAAACGATATTCAAAACCTGAAAATAAAGGCAATCCGGCCAATCCTTGAGCTATACCCACCGTAAAAGGATTCAACATAGCACCGGAAAAACCGACATGCGCAGCTACATACACCATACACAAGCCCGTAATGGAATCATACCCCATTGATATCGCTAATGGCACAATAATAATCACAAAAGCCAATGTCTCTTCACTCATACCAAAAATAGCACCGAATAGACTAAACAAAACCATCACCATCGTAATAATAATATTATTTACCCCTAATCGCTTCATCCATGCATGACGTTCCAATCCTTGTGCAAATCGCAAAAACGAAAAAATACCTGCATCAATAGCCCTACAACTGTTCATAATCTGAAAAGCGCCACCGATAATCAACAAAAATGCAATGATTCCTGCCTGCTTTTCAAAACCTTTCAACAAAGATGTAAACACTTGCCAAGTTTGCGGCGCCTGCTCCACTGCATGAAATGATCCCTCTACAATCACGGTTCTTTCTGCGCCATTCACCTCCACCATATGCCGATTATATTCTCCTGCAGGTATAATCCACGATAAAATAGCACAAATCAAAATAATTAAAGAAATAATCGTATATGTATGTGGCATCTTCTTTAGCATAGTCCTACATTTTTTATTAGCTGCAAAGATAATATTCTCGTGATATTTTACCCACACTCTTTGAGATAATCCAAAATTATTACGAAATTCGCAACGCATAAAACAATAAATTTAAACCCTAAGACTATGAAAAAGATTAGAGTAGCCGTCATCGGATACGGCAACATCGGGAAATACGTCATCGAAGCTTTACAAGTAGCGCCTGATTTTGAAATCGCAGGGATTGTGCGTAGAGATGCAACACAAATCCCACCTGAAATCACAAATTACAAAGTAACCAGTACATTAAAAGAATTAGAAAATGTACAAGTAGCTATTCTTTGTACTCCTACTCGCAATGTAAAAAAAATTGCCCTTGAAGCTTTGTCCATGGGCATCAATACAGTAGACAGCTTTGATATTCACTCTCAAACAGTTGCCCTCCATCGCACTCTCAATGATGCTGCCCGCCGTAACAATGCCGTTTCCATCATGTCTGCAGGCTGGGATCCGGGATCGGATTCCATCGTGCGCGCACTTCTGGAATCCTGTTCTCCTAAAGGTCTTACATATACAAATTTCGGGCCAGGCATGAGTATGGGACACACAGTAGCTGTCAAAGCAATTGAAGGCGTAAAAGCTGCACTCTCCATGACTATACCGACAGGCACAGGCATTCACCGCAGAATGGTATATATCGAATTGTTGGACGGATTCAATTTTACAGAAGTTGCTCGCAAAATTAAAAAAGACGACTATTTCGCCCATGATGAAACTCATATCATACAAGTAGAAAATGTAAATGATCTGCTCGACATGGGGCACGGAGTACACCTCACCCGAAAAGGAGTATCCGGGAAAACACAAAATCAACTCTTTGAATTCAATATGCGCATCAATAATCCGGCTCTCACCGGTCAAATCATGGTATCATCCGCACGGGCAGCTATGCGTCAGCAACCCGGTTGCTACACATTGATAGAGATTCCGATTGTTGACATGCTTTACGGCGAACGTGAAGAGTTAATAAAACGTTTGGTATAAAAGGAATTCATATAATAATTATGATCAATAAATTAAAAGAAGAAATTCGCAAAACACAAGAAGTTTTGAAAAACGGCGGAGTGATACTTTACCCGACTGACACTATTTGGGGACTAGGCTGCGATGCTACAAATGAAGAGGCTGTTAAACGTATTTATAAAATAAAAAAACGATCGGACCACAAGTCAATGCTTGTTCTTTTGGAGGATGCAGGTAAAATTGCATCATATGCCGATGTGCCCGACATTGCCCTTGACTTAATAGAAGTAGTAGATACCCCCACTACTATTATCTACCCAAATGCCAAGCGACTAGCTTCTGGTCTTATCGCCGAAGATGGCACAATCGGCATACGTATCACACACGAAGAATTCACCTCATCACTTCTCCTCCGCATCAACCGACCGCTAGTGTCTACCTCCGCCAACATCAGCGGAGAACCTTCTCCGCGCTTTTATGATGAAATCAGTGAAGAAATCCGTAATGCTGTGGATTATATTGTAGATTATCGCCGCAATGATCGACACTCGTCAGCTCCCTCAAGCATCATAAAACTTGGTATGGGAGGAGAAATAAAAATTATCAGAAAATAACTCAATATATGGCACTCATATTAAATATTGATACCTCTACTGCCGTTTGTTCTGTTGCATTAGCCAAAAACGGACAAACCATAACAATAAAAGAAAACAACGAAGGGCTGAACCACTCGATATTACTCGGCACATACGTAGATGAAATCCTTCAAGAAAATAATCTGACTGCAACTTCCTTGGATGCAGTGGCTGTCAGCATGGGCCCGGGCTCCTATACAGGTCTCCGTATAGGAGTTTCCTTGGCAAAAGGTCTTTGCTATGGTACTGGTAAACCACTAATTGCCATCCCCACTCTACAGGCTTTAGCCCTATCAATAGCCGACAAACTTCAGGAAGAAGCACTCTATTGCCCGATGATTGATGCCCGACGCATGGAAGTATACACCGCATTTTACGATCGTTCTAACCATACCGTCATTGATACAAAAGCTGAAATCATTGATGAAAATTCATTTACAGATCTGCTTGCAAACAATATTATTTACTTTTTCGGCAATGGAAGTGATAAGGTAAAAGACATACTTACCTCTTCCCATGCTCGTTTCATTAGTGGAGTAGAAACTTCTGCCAGCAATCTGGCTTTGCTTGCCGAGCAGGCATGGCAAAACAAACAGTTTGTTGATGTTGCCTATTTCGAACCTTTCTATCTGAAAGACTTTGTTGCAACAATACCCAAAAAGAAAGTTATCTAACATATTAATCTACTATTCGTATTAATTGCTGTTGTTCTTGAATCCTGCAATAAAGTAACGCTCGAAGTAAAAAAATATTCATATTATCGGAAAAACTCAAGGAAATGGTAAAAATAGTTCTCAAGTAATTTCTTCAAAAAAAAAACTGCCAAAAGTTTGATGATATCAAAATTAGTACTAATTTTGCACCCGTAATTAGAAAGCGGGGCGTAGCGCAGTCCGGTAGCGCATCTGCTTTGGGAGCAGAGGGTCGCAGGTTCGAATCCTGTCACCCCGACAATAAATCAGAAGCCAGTTATTCGCACAGCGAAAAACTGGCTTTATTTTTATATATTTGTTGATATTCGGAAATCATTCCACAAAACCCAAAGATAAAAAGAGAGTACAAAAAAAGCCTTCAGAAATCCTGAAGACTTTCAAGGGTGGAAGATCGGGCTCGAACCGACGACCTTCGGAACCACAATCCGACGCTCTAACCTACTGAGCTACATCCACCATTTTGCTTTTGCGATGCAAAGATAGATATAATCTTTCATATTCCAAATAAAACAACAAAAAAATATGATATTTTCTCATCATCATTCTGGAGTTAGCTCTATTCTTCCGGCATCTATCTCATTAGCTGCATATTCTAACTGTTCATACCATTCTTCTCCATAACGTTCAATCAATGCAGCACGTAAAAAACGGTAAACAGGAATACCTTCTTTACTACCTTGTACTCGCGCACAATGGCAAATATTCCACTTGTGATAATTCAACGCTTCAAAATCACCATAATTAGTAATTCGAATAGGATACAGATAACAGGATATAGGCTTTCGAAAAAAAGATTTCCCTTGTGTCCATGCCTTCTCTATGGCGCACCAACATATTCCTTTCTCCTCAATCACATACGCACACTCCCCTCCCTGAATCAAAGGTGTACCTAAATCTCCATCACTATCCAATACTGCAAACCCTTGCTCCTTGACAGCTTCTATCCCTTCCGGCTTCATAAAAGGACGAATACCCTCGTAATTCTCTTCAATCTTTGCCGGTTCATCTCCATTCAATGGCGCACCGGAATCTCCCTCTACACAACACACTCCTTTACACTGCTGGATATCACAGCAGAACTTTTTTTCAAAAACATCAAAACTGATAAGAGTATTTTCTATTTGTATCATAACATCATATTAAATAAGCCCCATCTGAACAGTAAGACTCAAAATTAATCAGCATACTCAAAGAAAATTATTTTATCAAGCTCTTTCCTGTCATTTCTGTCGGCTGCGACACTCCCATAATTTGCAAAATAGTAGGAGCTACATCTGCCAACACTCCACTACGCAACTCCTTATTTTGAGCGTCTGTCACCCAAATACAAGGCACAGGATTCAAAGAATGGGCGGTATTAGGAGTTCCGTCTGCATTTTCAGCATTATCTGCATTACCGTGGTCAGCAATAATTAATACATCATAACCATTGGCTCGAGCTGCAGTTACTACTTTCTCAACACAAGCGTCAACTGTTTCAACAGCCTTCTGAATCGCAGCATATACACCGGTATGTCCCACCATATCACCGTTAGCAAAATTTAGACAAACAAAATCAGCAGACTTGGCATTCAACTGTTCAATCAACTTTTCTGCCACTTCTGGAGCAGACATTTCCGGTTTCAAATCATAAGTTGCCACTTTGGGTGACGGAACAAGGATACGGTTTTCACCTTCAAATTGAGCTTCACGTCCTCCGTTAAAGAAGAAAGTCACATGTGCATATTTTTCAGTCTCAGCAATGCGCAATTGCTTTAATCCAGCCTTACAAATCACCTCTCCTAAAGTATTTTCTACATTCTCTTTGTTAAACAAGATATGTAACCCTTGGAATGTAGCATCATACGGAGTCATACAACAATAATACAAAGGCATAGTATTCATTCCCTGTTCTGGGAGGTCACGCTGTGTCAAAGCAATGGTCAACTCTTTCGCACGGTCATTACGGTAATTAAAGAATATCACCATATCTCCCGGCTCAATAACGCCTACCGGCTTATTGTCACTTCCTATATGTACAATCGGTTTGATGAATTCATCCGTAATTCCTTCATCATATGACTGTTGAACAGCCTCTTCTACATACTGAGTCGGAGTTCCGATACCTTTTAGAATCAAATCATATGCCTCTTTGATACGTTCCCAACGATTGTCTCTGTCCATTGCATAGTAACGGCCTACAACTGACGCTATACGTCCTGTAGATCGATCCATATGTTCTCTTAGTTCCTTCAAGAAGCCCAAACCGCTTTTCGGATCGGTATCACGACCGTCCATAAAACAGTGCACAAATGTCTTTTCAATGTCATACTCTTTTGATATGTCGCACAATTTCTTCAAATGCTCCAAAGAACTGTGAACCCCACCATCAGAAACCAAGCCCATAAAATGCACCTGCTTTTTATTATCATGTGCATAAGTAAAAGCTTTTATGATTTCAGGATTTTGCAGAATTGTATTCTCACGACAAGCTTTATTGATACGCACCAAATCCTGGTCTACAATACGACCGGCTCCGATATTCAAGTGTCCTACCTCTGAATTACCCATTTGACCGTCAGGCAAACCGACATTTTCACCACAAGTCAAAAGAGTTGAATGAGGATATTTCTCAGTTAATGACGAAATAAAAGGAGTCGGTGTATTAAAAATAGCGTCTGCATGATCATGCTTACCAATTCCCCAACCATCCAAAATCATTAATAAAACTCTATTCATAGCTATATCTATTTATTGGTTATTATTCTCATAAGTAACTAACAACAAAGTTAACCCTTTCTCTCAAATTATAATAGTGATAAAAAACTATTCCCTCAAATATTTTAACGAAAACGTTTGTACAATGAATTATATAAAATAATATTAAAAAAACAGTACTATGTATTGCATAGTTCAATTATAATACATAGTTTTGTCAAAAGAATAAAACCTATGCTCATGAATATAGAAAACACTCAAGCACAAATGCGTAAAGGAATTCTTGAATACTGCATATTGCTTATTATTGCTAATGAAGACTCATACGTTCAAGATATCATACACAAACTAAAAACAGCAAAAATACTCGTGGTAGAAGGGACGGTCTATCCATTGATGACCCGCTTGAAAAATGGTGGTCTACTATCTTACCGTTGGGAAGAATCCACTCAAGGTCCTCCACGAAAATATTACACAATCACTACTGAAGGACGTCAAACGTTATATGCCTTAGAACAATCATGGCACGAACTGACATCCTCTATAGAATCTTTAAAACGATCCAACAACCAATAAATACTACCTGACATGAATAAAACGTATAACATCAATTTAAACGGACAAGCTTTTTGTATTGACGAGACTGCCTACTTACAACTACAAAACTACATAGAGGCCTTAGAAAAACACTATCTATCAGAAGAAGATGGCAAAGAAATTATGGCAGATATAGAAAGTCGCATTGCAGAATTATTTCATGAATTTCTAAATCAATCTCATAAAGAAGTCATTTCACAAACTGAAATAGCCCAAATTATTCAAATAATGGGCACTCTGAATGACATCATTGATGAAGATACAAACGGAAACACACAATATACAACAACCGTCAAACGCATACTTTATCGAGACCCAGAACATGCAACATTAGGAGGAGTTGCTTCTGGATTAGCAACATATATCGATATTCCACGCTCTGTCGTACGATTACTTTTCATACTACTGACCTTTGCTTTTGGTATCACCATCTTATTTTACATTATATTGTGGATAATTATTCCCAAAGCCGTAACTCCCAAACAAAAGATGGAAATGAAAGGAGAAAAAATCAATGTTTCCAACATAGAGAAAAATATACGTGATACTTACAATAATGTAAAAAAAAAATCCAAACTAAATAAGTTATTATTACAAATAGAACAAACTTTTGCAACCATATTCAATCTCATTGGTGACATCATCAGCAGAATAGGAAAAGTAATTCTATTCCTATTGTCTATCGGAGGATTAATTATTGGCATTTTTGCCCTGTCAACGATTGTCTGGGTAATTATTACAACAGCTCTTGACTCTCCTGAACATTATCTATCCTTTGCAAAACAAATCACATATCCTATTTCTATATGGATAATATACCTACTCATTTTTCTACTATTAGGTATCCCCTTTGGATTACTCAGTTATTTATCAGCAACTCACTTATGCAATTGGCATAAAGGTCGTGGACCAATATTCATTTATTGCACAATTATTTGGGGACTAACACTTTTTATCTCTTTAACTATATTAGGATTTCAACTTTGCCGATTCTCAAATCACTCCTATTATGAAAATGTCATACCAGTAAATCATAACGACACAATTAGAATGCTCAATATAAAATTCAATAATTTTCCGTCTACGCAAAAACATTTTTCCTCTATACCCTATATAGGCTATTTAGATAATTATTTGATAATCGCCGATTCAAACTCTCTCTCTACCAAAACAAAAACATATTTTACTCCTAACATTCGATTTAAACAAGCGAAGAACTCTATTCTCAAAATCATCATCAAACAAGAATCAAGAGGTCTGACAAAAACAGAAGCATTAAACCATGCAACTAACATAGAATACCAATATAATTTGAAAAATGATACTTTACATTTAAACAATTATTTCAATATTCAGTCTCCACAATGGCATTTCGAAGAGGTAAATATCACAATTATGCTACCGGAAGGCTATCCCGTAAACTTAATAGACCCTCCCTACCAAAGTATAAGCTTTCACTCCTTAAAAAATCAACAAAAGTTTCTGAGCAATAAAAATAAAAACCAACACTATCTCATGAAAGAAGAAAAATTAATCGAAATTTAAAACATTACAACAATCTGATATGAGCGCCGACTTTCCACGTCAACGTGCGAAGGTTGGCACCCTCTATAATAGCAGCCTTCAAATCATGGATCGAATACAAAGAAAAAACAGCATCTAATATAGGTAACATGCCCTCCTCTGCACGAAAATTTCTGCTTTCCCTGCAAACAAAATCAGGAACTATCAAGCCGCCATAAAATTCCAATCCGGCTATTTCATGAACTATTCCTCCCGTATCCACGATCTCTATACGATCATCATCTCCAAAGGCAATATAACCATTTTTCACCAATGGATATCCTGGCCAATAAATAAAATTTGCCGCAATTTTACGCATATCTCCCTATTTTTTATCTATGCAATCCCTGTTTCAAACGCTTCTCTGTTTCTCGCGAAATATAAGGGCGAAATAATTGATTGTCCCATGAAATTCCATGAAATTCCTTTAAATTAATTGGTTTTTCTTTCTTACCTGCAATAACTTTACCATTTTTATAAATTTTGGGACGCTCTTTTTCCGGCACCTCCTCCATATAACGAATCATTAAATGCGAATAGACTGAATCGGCATATTGTGACCAAGTATAAACTCGCTTTACAGTATCAGGAGCTATAACAATATTTCTCACATGCAAAGTATCCTTTTTATCCTCAGATAGAAAATACGAAGCAATCATTCTAGTACGATTCCTCGAAATGGAATCAAACTGAAGGGTTGTACTGAATTTGTATAATCCTGGTACAATACTGTCAATCATGATTGTTACTACAGAATCCAAAAAAATAGTATCCTGCACCATAACATCTAACTTTTGCGGGAAGTAATTAATTGAATCATTAGCCTTCAACTCCTTCACCACTCTATCTGCAATAGTTAACTGTCTATTCAAGCTATCAATAATAAAATCATACATCTGCGAAAATTCCTTTGTGTTTGCAGAATAAAAATAAAGACACGAATCAAACTCTTCTCTGGAAATTCCATATTTTTTTAAAAGTTCATTATAATAAGCATAATTCGCTGCCTCTTCATATCCATACCGACCTCGCCATACAGCCAATGTCCCATCCACCTTATGCATATCCAGCAAAAGCCACTTAAACTCTTCGGCATCTAAAGGTATCTCTTTTTTTCTACAAGAAAATACAAGACACACCAATAATCCCATCAGCAGACTAAAAACAATTCTTCTTATCATAACGCATTTTTTATTTTCTTATATAATTCAGAAGAAAAAATAAAATCATTCAAATATCTATTATCCGTATGAGCGATCATATCTTTGTTGCCCTCCCACTCCTTACTTCCTTCGTGAATAAAAATAATTTTTTCTCCGATTTCAAAAACAGAATTCATATCATGCGTATTTACCACCGTTGTCATTTTATACTCATGGGTAATTTCGCTAATCAGATTATCAATCACAATAGAAGTCAATGGATCCAAACCAGAATTCGGTTCATCGCAAAAAAGATATTTAGGACTTAATACAATAGCTCGTGCTATGGCTACCCGCTTTTTCATACCACCGCTGATTTCAGACGGATAAAGCCGTTCTGCATTATGCAAATCCACACGATTCAGACAAAAAATCGCCCGTTCAATTTTTTCCTTTTCCGAGTATTCTGAAAAGAGGCTTAACGGAAACATTACATTTTCCAATACAGTCAATGAATCAAACAATGCTCCGCCCTGAAATACCACACCAATTTCCTTTCTGAAATCCTTTAACTGTCTGGCATTCATTGCTGACAAATCACGATCATCATAATAAATATGGCCGTGGTCTATTGTATGTAAAGCAATCAAAGACTTCAGCAAAACGGTTTTTCCCGAACCACTTTTACCGATGATCAAATTGACTTTCCCTGCTTCAAAAGAAATGTTTATATCAGATAACACCTTTTTACTTTCAAAAGATTTATCAAGTGATTCAACTCTAATCATTACAACATAATTTGTGTTAGTATAAGATTTGCTGTCAGTATAGCAATACTGCTGTCCACCACAGCCTTTGTCCCTGCTTTACCGACTTCCAATGCTCCACCTTGCACATAATAACCATAAAAAGCAGGTATAGAGGTAAAAATAAAAGCAAAAAACAAACTTTTTACAATAGAATAGGTTACGTAATAAGGATTAAAAGTAAAATGCAAACCATATACAAAATCCTCAAAATTCACAACTCCACTCACCAATCCAGATATCAGGCCTCCCAAAATTCCAATGAAAACACTAAAAATATAAAGAATCGGATTAATCACAAAAGAAGCTATAATTTTCGGTCCAACCAAATACGCTACCGAATTTACCCCCATTATTTCCAATGCTTCAATCTGTTCGGTAATTCTCATACTTCCAATTTCCGAAGCAATATTACTACCGATTTTTCCTGCCAAAATCAGGCTGACAATCGTTGATGAAAACTCCAACAACATTGTCTCGCGGGTCAAATATCCAATTAGATATCGTGGCAACAATGGACTCTGCATATTATAAGCAGTCTGTAAAGTCAGTACGGCACCAATAAAAAATGATATAATCACCACCAAAGTAATCGAATTCAAACCTAATTTTTCAAACTCCAATACCAACTCCCGTATATAGACTCTTTTCTTTTCAGGACGTCCGAATGCACGCCAGATAAAAATAATATATAAACCTAATTTAGTTAAAAACTTCATATCCTCATCCTATTATAGAAAATCAAGGTAAAAATATAAATTATAAACGGATTTCGGACTATTTCATGTTTATAAACTTTCATCCAACCGTAAACTTTTATTCATAAATCAAAGAATTTGGATATACTCCTGTTTCCCTTCTAAAAAAAATTGTATATTTGGTATAGCTTTTTAAACCACTATAAAGTACAACTAAAAATTTATTCGAATGAACTATAATACATATTGCGTTATCATGGCAGGTGGTATAGGTAATCGTTTTTGGCCAGTCAGCAATCACCGTTGCCCAAAACAATTTTTAGATATTTTACACTCTGGCAAAAGTTTCATACGGCAAACCTATGAACGCATTTCACAAATATTTCCAGACAATCATATTTTTATCGTTACCGGAAAAGAATACGAAGAAATTACACAGAAACAGCTTCCTGAAATACCGGTAGAAAACATTCTCAAGGAACCGTACGTACGAAATACAGCCACCTGTATTGCCTATGCAGCATACAAAATAAAAGACATTAATCCGGATGCCATCATGGTAATCATTCCTTCCGATCATTTTATCTGCAATGACTACGCATACTTGCAGAACTTACAAGAAGGTATGCACTTTGTTTCAATTCACGGAGGTTTATTGACCATAGGAATCACACCTACCCGCGCAGAAACTGAATATGGCTATATACAGGTAAAATCCAAAGACAATTCCCAAAAGATATCTGCAGTCAAAACATTTACCGAAAAGCCCAGTGCTGAAATAGCCCAAATGTTTTATGATTCAGATGAATTCTTATGGAATGCCGGTATATTCATCTGGTGTGTCAAAGATATTATAGAAGAATTCAAAACTCACATGTACGATCTCCATGTCCTATTCACAACTGCCAGTAAACTGAACACTCCGGCCGAACCCTTGTTTATTCAAAGCGTCTATGGACAATGCCACAACATATCAATAGATGTAGGCATTATGGAAAAATCGCAACATGTATATGTATTGAAAGGTAATTTTGGATGGTCGGATGTCGGCACATGGCACGCATTTCATGCATTGTGTGAGAAAGACGAACACAACAATGTTTCCAATTCAGGTAAAGTAATTTTAAACGAATCAAACAACTGCATTGTCAATACACCACCCCGAAAAAACGTTGTAATACAAGGAATTGATAATTTAATCATCGCAGAGAAAGACAACTACCTTATGATATGCAACCGTAAAGATGAAGAAAAAATCAAACGCTTTGAAAAATTATTTCGCAAAAAACAATAATCTCAATCATAAGAATAGAATGTTTGGAATTCCAGACATTCTATTCTTATGATCCTAAAATATTATACTGTCACCTTTACTTCTTCAATACGTGCATTCTTCACTTTTAATATTGTAAAAATAACACCGCCAGTTTCTATTATTTCTCCTTCTTGTGGAATACTTTGATTAAAGTAAAGAATCAAGCCGGCCAAAGTTTCATATTCCTCTCGTTCTTCGAGTTCCAAATGATACTTTTCATTTAAATAGTCCACTTCCAAACGTCCGGAAAAAATATATTCATGCGAAGAAAGCATCTCTTCTTTCAAATTCAGATGGTCATGTTCATCTTCAATCTCTCCAAAAATCTCCTCCATAATATCTTCTGTTGTCACGATTCCTGCTGTCACACCAAATTCATCCACCACGACAGCAATACTCTTCTGATCTTTAAAAAACAGATTTAACAAACGCTGTGCAGCCATTGTTTCAGGTACAATCAATACCTTACTCAATGCTTTACTGATGGTGGGAGGATTATGAAACAATGTGGAAATATGCACATATCCAATAATATCGTCTATATTCTCCTTATAAATCAATATACGCGACAAACCTGTCTTGATAAACAATTGAGACAATTCTTCTATCGGGCTGTCAATAGACAATGCCACTACATCCGGACGCGGCACAATACACTCTCGCAACTTCACTTCAGAAAAATCCAATGCATTACGAAATAATTTAATTTCATGCACTTCTTCCTCTTCTTGGGTTCCAGTTTCCCCTTCTTCAATCAAATTATTCAAGTCAATCTTTCCAAACGCACGATTTTCCTCCTTATTCTCTAATTTCTTACCTGTAAATAAATGCAACAAAATGCCGCCTAACCACACTGAAAAATAAGATAATGGGAAAAAAAGCAGATAAAATAAAAATACCGGTACTGCAAATATTTTAAGAAAAAGATTAGATCGCAAACGAAAAACAGTTTTCGGCAAAAATTCTGCAAATACTAATATAATCAATGTTGAAATAACCGTCTCCACAAACAGTTCTGCACCTACCGATAAATTTAGAAAAGCTAAATTTTGTAATAATAATTTAGATATAAAAATACCATAAATTACCATTACCACATTATTGCCCACCAAAATAGTAGTAATATACATTCCAGAATTTGATACAAACAAATCAATTAAAGCTTGTGAAATACCTTTATTTGACTTATCTATCTCAATTCTTAACTTATTTGAAGTCAGAAAAGCAATCTCCATCCCGGAGAAAAAGGCCGACAACAGAAGACAGACTAATATAATAATCAACGAAGTGGTCATTGGGAATTCTTATTTTCAATTTCAACTTTTCCAGTAATTCCATAAAACATCGGATTATTCATATCTTGATCAGATTTAAATCCTTTATGTCCTTCAATCACTTGCTCTCCGGATGTCAGCTTCACATACCTGTCCGAATAGATAATTTGTTTCTCAACATCCCAATACAACAACTCTGTTTCCAATTTTTTACCCTCAGCATTAATCACCACCACTTCATTTCTAGCTTCCCATAAACTCTTTTCTTCAAATTTTTTAGCATATTTACATTTGATAGAACCCATCACTTTCCCTTCTTTATCATAAGAAATAGCATTAAGCCCCTTAGGAAACTCCTCATATTTTTCTTCTCCTTCAGTCATTTTGATATATTCAGAAGTTATCACCTTATATTTGATTCGCGCAGAATCCGAATATATCATCTCCAATTCATATCCTGTCATTTCAGGATATATATCACCGACCGCAATACGGTTAACATCCTGCACATCGTTTTTACAAGACAAAAGCATTATTGTCCCAAACAAGACAATAATGCTTCGAAAATTTATCATACTCGAAAAAATATATAACATTTATTTTAATCCTATTTCGAGAAACGAGCAGTCGTTGATTCATTAATCCAGTCTCCGATTTTCACACTCGCACCTTCAGTTACACTCCTAAAAAAAGCTTCATCCTTATTAGGAAAATGTGGAGTATAAGAAGAGATTAATTTATTCACTTCTTCTGCAACGCTCGGGTCTACTTGTTTCGCTTTATTAAATTTATCAACAGCTGCCCAGAATACGGATGCATGATCAAAAGCATCTTCCCCATAATTATTTGCATAAGCGGCATATGCTTTACCTATCAAAATATAAGCAGCACCATTCTTAGGATTGCATTCGATAGCAGACAAAGCTGCACGTTTTGCTTCAGCAAATTGTTTTTTAGCAAGTTTCAATTGAGCCAATCTCATACAATAATCTCCTTTTGACATCTCATCATTACCCACTTTAGAAATAGCCTCTTGCAGATAATTATCAGCTTTGTCCCAATCCTGGCGTTTCATAAACATAATAGCTAAACTATAGGCTGCCTCCGCAGAAGGTTCCAACTTATACAACTGTTCCGCCACAGTTGTGTATAATGCCAAATGCTCACATTCATTTCGACGCAATAAACTAACTACAGATCTGATATTTTCCACATCTTCCGGAGCAGCATTATACTTCTCAGTCAACAAACGGTTCAAAGTCTCACAATCTGCAGCTCCAGAACTAAAAAACATACCATCGATACGATTTTTCATTTCCTTAAAAGGTTCTGGTCTTTTTGCATGTTTCAAAGCACGGTCAACAAAATCAGACACCTTCATATACTGATTAATATATTCATCACGACTAACCAAATCTTTCCTCATTAAGTCACCGGCAGCAAAGAACAATACCTGAACTGTAATTGGATGACTCCTGTTTCCCTCCATTTCGAACGATTTGCTCAAATAACCGTATGCTTCTTTCAGTTCTTCATCATCAGCCACACCCAACTGAATCAGAGTAGCGCCTTTCTTACCCAAAATATACCCTTCTCCAAATCGCGGATTAATATAGCTATATTGTACCCATTGATCATAAACCATCTTTAGAGAATCAATATAGGCACGATCTTTCGTCTGCTTATACAAGCTTACAAATAAATCCTCACCTTTAGTATAGGTCAACGTTTGGAAAGCTGGAGCATTATGAAAAACATAACTCCATGCCGGTAATGCTTCTTTAAAATTCTTCTGTTTCAAAAACTCAGAATAAATAGATGCACTTTCTATTGTTTTCACACTATCCACCCCATATTTCGACTGTACTGTCTGAGCCTTTGCAGCGCCACCGATCAAGCAAACCCCGCATGCTAAAGCAACAATTTTCTTCATGACTTTATTTTTAAGTTTTGTATGTATATCTATAATTCATCCAAGGCAAAAATATCATTAATTTTCTAAAATAGCCAATAAGGCACATAATTTTTCATGATTGCTTATATTTTTTTAGCAAACATCAATATCTCATTTAACCCTATAAAACCCAATACACTACAAAACTCAACTTCGTTCGTTAGCTTTTTCTCTAGAAAAACACTATTGCCACCGGTCACAATCACTCGTCCACTTTTAAACGTTTCCATGAACTCATGTATATAATTTTTTACTTCAAAAAGCATGCCATTCATAACACCATTCCGAATAGCCTCTTCTGTCGTTTGCCCCATCTTGCCATAATCAAAAGAAGGCGCTACCAAAGGTAATTTTGCAGTAAAATATTGCAAACTCTGAAAACGTATATCCACACCGGGCGATATATTTCCGCCTAAAAAAGTACCCTCCGCATCAATATAATTAAAAGTAATACAAGTCCCGGAATCAATGACCAACAACGGACGGGCAGGAAATTTCACCATTGCTCCCGTACAAATCGCAATTCTGTCAAATCCCAAAGTTTCGGGCGTAGCATAACCGATTTTCAACGGCAAAGGCATCAGATTCGAAGTCTCTATCGACCAGTCGACAGATTCTTTCAACATTTCCCGCAAATCATCAGAAATCTTTCCACTTCCCGACAACAACAAATTCACACATTCTCCCATCCTCCGATATTTTCCGATACTCTCCGACAAACCGTCCACACAATATTTCGCCTCCACTAACTGATTGTCTCTAAAAAAAGCGTATTTTATACGGGTATTCCCCACATCTATTACCAAATTCATAATATTCTATTCTTTTATTTCCAGATTATACTCCGCATATACACATCTTTTTGACAATTTCAGCCATTCGGCTTTCATCCTTTACATCCGTAAATAGAAGTGACAATTTACCATTTTTCTCACAAAAACTACAAGCTACGGTTTGTTGCTGCACAAATTTCAAAATATTTGCAAATACATCTGATTTATAAAAAGGAGATAACTGATCACTCACAAAATACATGGTCATTTTACCGTTTTTTGCCAACAACCGCTCTACCCCCAAAGACATACACCATCTTCTTACACGCACGATATCCATCAATCCCAGCACCTGTTGCGGCAATTCGCCAAAACGATCTGACAATTCACGAGCAAACTCCTCCAACCCCTTCTCATCCGGAATATTATCCAATGTGCGATACAAACGGATACGTTCACTTACATTTTCCACATATGAATCTGGTATCAGTACCTCAAAATCCGATTCTACCACACAATCCGCCACAAACATCCGCTCACTATCACCATGAACAGCTACCAGTTCCGGAAATTCTTCATCCTTTAACTCCAATAAAGCCTCGTTCAAAATACGTTGGTAAGTTTCATACCCGATTTCTGCAATAAAACCCGATTGTTCTGCTCCCAGAATATTTCCAGCACCCCGAATATCCAAATCTTGCATAGCAATATTAAAACCGCTACCCAATCCGCTGAAATCTTCAATCGCCTTTAATCGTCTCCGAGCTTCCGGATTTACCATATCCAAAGGTGGAGTCAGCAAATAACAGAATGCTTTTTTGTTCGAACGTCCCACACGACCTCTCAACTGATGTAAATCGCTCAATCCGTAATTCTGTGCCTGATTGATAATCATTGTATTTGCGTTCGGAATATCTAACCCCGACTCAATAATCGTCGTAGCTATCAACACATCATAATCTCCTCTCACAAAATCGTGCATCACCTTCTCCAATTCCTCTCCTGTCATCTGTCCATGAGCAACACAGCTCTTAACTTCCGGCACAATTCTCTGCAACATTCCCTGAATATCGCGTATCGTTTCCACTCGGTTATGAATAAAAAACACCTGTCCTCCACGTGACATCTCATACATGACCACTTCCTTGATCAGTTGCTCATCAAACCGATGCAACTCTGTCACAATCGGATACCTGTTAGGTGGCGGAGTCCGGATAATCGACATATCTCGAGCTCCCATCAACGAAAACTGCAATGTACGTGGAATTGGCGTTGCCGTCAAAGTCAAAGTATCCACATTTAACTTCATCTGCTTCAACTTCTCCTTCACACCCACCCCGAACTTTTGTTCCTCATCAATAACCAACAGCCCCAAATCTCTAAATTCCACATCCCTGCTCGTCAAACGGTGTGTCCCTATAATAATATCCACCTTTCCTTCCTTCAGATCCTTTAACACCTTCTTGATATCTCCGCTTTTCTTCATCCGGCTAACATACTCCACACGACATGGCATCCCCTCCAAACGCTTTGAAAACGTAACATAGTGCTGATAAGCCAATACCGTCGTAGGTACCAACACAGCCACCTGCTTATTGTCTGCTACAGCTTTAAAAGCCGCACGGATAGCAACTTCCGTCTTACCAAACCCCACATCCCCACACACCAGACGGTCCATTACCTGCGGTTGTTCCATATCCGCTTTCACTGCATTTATAGCCTTCATTTGATCCGGTGTCTCATCATACATAAATGACACTTCCATCTCTTCCTGTAAATAACTATCTTTAGAAAAGGCAAAAGCCGGTTCCTTCTTCCGTCGGGCATACAATGCGATCAATTCCCGTGCGATATCTTTTACCCGTGATTTTGTCTTCTGTTTCAATTTGTTCCACGCCTCTCCCCCCAGCTTGTTCACTGTCGGAGGCACACCATCCTTTCCTTTATATTTTGAAATTTTATGCAAAGAATGCAACCCGACATACAACTCCGAATTATTCTTATACACCAAACGAATGGCCTCCTGTTCCTTACCGTCATTAGTCAATTTCACCAACCCTCCAAACCGCCCGATTCCATGATCGATATGTACCACATAATCACCTGGATGCAAATTCTGCAACTCACTCAATGTTATTGACTCACGCCCTTGACGCAAACGGGTGGTCTGCAATTTATACTTATGGTAACGATCGAAAATCTGATGTTCCGTATATATACATAACTTTTCTTTCGCATCCGAAAATCCTTCATGCAATACACCTTCTACCCATTCAAAATCAATCTTATAACCTTTATCCCGAAAAATATCCCGGATACGCTGAATCTGCATCTCATTAGCAGAACAGATATAAAGCTCATAGCCATTAGCTTTGCGTGACTGCAAAGTCTCTGCCAACAAATCAAAATGCTTGTTCGTAGGAGGTTGCACTTCACACCCCACTTCAATGGACGCCCCTCTAAAATACAAATCAGGCCCCCATTCCACCACGGGACATTTCTCCATATATTTCAACAAATCTTCTGCATTACCTACCAGCTTATTTCCCACTTCTTCATATAATGTCCTCACCTTATCATACAGAAACATCCCATTCTTCACCCACCACTCCGGCTTATCTGCAAAATAGGTGAACAAATCCGTATATTTAAAATCATCACTTTCGGTATGACCGCTCAAATCCGGCACAATCGACAATTGCTCCGCCTTCCGGTCGGACAACTGTGTTTCCACATCAAAAAAACGGATAGAATCCACCTCATCTCCAAAAAAATCTATTCGTGCCGGCAACTCCTCTGCAAACGAATAGACATCCACAATACTGCCCCGAATTGAATACTGCCCCGGTTCATAAACAAAATCATTCCGTTCAAATCCATATTCCACCAAAAGATTCTCAACAAAAGACATAGAAATCTTATCGCCTCGCGTCACCATCATCGACATCTCACCTAACTTCTTCTTATCAACCACTCGTTCAACCAAAGCCTCTGGAAAAGTAACCAGCGTATCTACTATGCCATTGCTGATATTATTCAGCACTTCCGTTCTCACCAACACTGAATCATTATCCTTTTCCTCCTCTTTAATCAACCTCCGATAAGACGAAGGCAGGAATGCCACCCTCTTCTCATCCGTGAAGGTAACCAAATCATTATAAAAATAAGCAGCCTCCTCCCGATCTTCCAACACAACCACCCGCATCCTGGGATTGCTTTCCCTCATAGCGCCGATCAACAGCGGAGTAACTGACCCCGCATTCTCCATCAATTTAAGCTTTCTATCGCCTGTTGCTGTCAATTTTGCCGTCAGACATTCTATTACCTTTGACGACAAATATTTTTGCAATAAATCCTTTGTATTCAAAGTATTCAAACTTAATATTTAATATCTCCGCAAAAGTAAGTCATTTCCTCCGGAAAACAAAAAATTCAACATACCGGTATACCACAAAACATTATCAATCTTAACTCAAAAAAAAATTCTCATCCGATGCAGATAATAATAACACAACGGAACAATATAAAGACTCACCAAAGTACCGAATCCCATCCCACTGATCATCGCCACCGCCAGCGGACGCTGCAACTGAGATCCCATATCTCCGCCCCATAACAAAGGAACCATCGCAATAATACTCGTAAGACTGGTCATCAATATCGGTTTCAGCCTGCGTACCCCGCCTTCATGTATGGCATCCAACAAAGGATACCCCTCCCGCTCCAGGCGGATAATGGTATCTATCTTCAGAATAGAGTCATTGATAATAATACCGGACATGACAATGATTCCTATCATGGACATCAGATTGATGGAAATACCGCACACCCACAACGTAAGAAGGGCAAAAGCGATATCCACCGGTATCTCAATCAAAATAATCAGCGGCAAAGTCAGCGATTCAAACTGGGCTGCCAAAATGAAATAGAGCATCAGCACCGCAATAACGATAATCAGACTCATCTCCCCAAGCGTCTGCTGTCCCGAAAACAATGCCCCCTCAAAATGAACGTCCATTCCATTCTCCCGGGCTTCCCGGCGTATCTGTTCCATCGTCTGTTCCGTATCTCCCGGCTCATAGATATCCAACGGCACAACCACCCCCTCTTTCTTGCCGACAATCTGCTTATAATCGCAGGACTCCGTCACCTCTACCAACGATTCTGCCGGAATATAATTCTTGCCATCCTTCGTCATGATCTGGGTACGGGCAAGCACTTCCCGCAAGGTCTGCTCCGTCTCTGTAATGACAATCGGAATATACCGGCTGCCGGTATTCAGTTTACCGATATTGTTTTTACTGATATTTTTTTCCAGTTCATAAATAACGGCATTCCGATCCACGTGATAAAGCGCCAGACGCTCCGGACGCAACCGCAAGGCAATCCTCTCCACCGTAGCCACCGGATTCAGATGAAGTCCCGGCATTTTCCGGTTCAGCTCCCTGACAAACCGATTGACACTGTCCACCGATAACATTTCCCGTCTCTGCGCTCCGGTCAGGTTCGCAATCAGCGGAGCCGTCTCCTCCTCAAACATCTGCTCAAACAGATTCTTCACCTTCTCTGTCTCCAGACGGGCTTCCGGATACTCTTCACGGACATACTCCCGCAACTTCTCCAACAGCCGTTTCAGACTCCCGTTATCCTCCGTACGGATATAGAACTCCGCCTCGTTCGGATTCAGATTATCCTCCCGATTCAGAAAAAACTGTTTTTCCCCGACAAAACAGCTGATTTCCTCACAATCATCCTGGAAACGGCGGATAATCCCGTCTGCCCGCCGGCGGTTCTCATCGATATGAAGGCTGCTGTTCCAATCCACCTTTACAAGCATCTCGTCAATCTCCAAAGGCGGCATCTGTTCCAGACGGATATAGAAAACCGAACAGATTCCCAACACCATAATGCCGGCAACAATCAATATAGCCCGACGGCGGTGGTGGAATACAAAACGGTAGCCGGCAGTATAATATTCTTCCAGATGTTTCAGACTGATCTTTTCAACCAGCCGGTTGACACCGGAAGTACGGGCATGCCTGAACAGCAGATGGTAGATGACCGGCACAATACTGATGGAGACCGCCAGCGATACAAAAAGCCCGACAGAGACCGCCAGCGCCTGATCATAAAACAGCGCACCGGCAATACCGCCCAAAAATATCAACGGAATAAACACGGCACAGGTAGTCAGCACCGAAGAAAGCAGTGGACGGATAATTTCCACCGTACCGAGGCTGCAGGCATCAAACAGCGCATATCCTCGCTCCCGGTATTGGCTGATATTGTCAATCACGATAATCGAATTGTCCACCATCATCCCGACGCCGATAATCAAGCCTGCCAACGATATCGTATTGATGGAAAGCCCCAACAACTGGAAAAACAGTACGGTAATGACGGTCGATACGGGAATACTCAAGGCAATAATCATGGCTGCCCGCAAATCCTTCAGGAAAAACAGCATCACCAGCACTGCCAGTACAATTCCCCATGCCAGACTCTGCGAAAGATTGCTGATGGTATAGTTCAGCAGCGAAGCCTGGTCCCGGGACACCTCAAATTCGACATCCGGATACTCCTTTCTGAAATTCTCCAGCATTTCCGACACCTTCTCTTTCATATCCGACATCCTGGCATCCGACTGTTTTATGACAGCCAGACTCAAAGCCTGATGTTCGCCATGCAGGAAAAGGCCCCGTTTGTCACGCGGGCGGATACCCACCTCGGCAATGTCACGCAACCGGATCAGACGTCCTTCGATGTTGAGATAGATATCCTCCACCTCTTCGACAGACATCAGCTGGCTGACAAACTTCACGCTATATTGGTAATACCCGTCACGGATACTGAGACTCCCGGCAATGCGGTTGTTCTTGTCTATGGCGTTCCGCAACTGCTCCTGCGTTATATTGAGGCTCCGCAACTTTGCCGCATCCGGCAGGATATACATTTCCGGCTGATAATTCCCGCTGATATCCACCATCGCCACGTCCGGCAACTGTTCCAGCCGTTTCTTCAACACCGCCTCCGTAAACTCGCAAAACTCCAGAAACCGGTTTTCCGACGAAGCGCTGTTCAGTGTCAGCTGGATATAGAACACCGGAATATCCGAAGTGGACGCCTTGATAATCACAGGCCGCTGCATATCCTGCGGCAGATAATTCATGGCGGCATCCACTTTCTGGTTCGCTTCTATAAAAGCATAATCAATCGAAGTACCGTAGTCAAACTTCATCCGGATACTTCCGCTACCGTCGCGGGACTCCGACTCTATCGATGCCAGATGGGGAATCTGCTGCAGCTGGCTGCGGAGATTCCCGGTGATGGTATTCTCCACCTCGCTCACGGAAGCATCATCCCGCGTATAATGGATACTGATTTCCGGAATATCGATATCCGGCATCAGCGACACCGGCAGCCGGAACGCCGCCACGCTGCCCAACACGATAAAGGCAATGGCAGTCATCAGGACGGCTATAGGACGTTGTAGGAAAAATCTTATCATATCTTCTCAACTTTTTCTTTAAACATTACAGGTAACACAACCATCAGCACCAACAGGGAAAAGCCCAGCCCGCTCATCGTCCCCAAAGCCAGGCTGAACCAGAAATCGCTGACCTCTCCAATCAAAAAAGGGATAAATCCCAACATCGTACTGACTATCGTCAACAATATCGGAACTATCTTGGCATTCCATGCCCGCAGATAAGTCCGCAACCTTCTCGGACTGCCCGCCTTGATGCGGTTGTTATAATCATTGATAATATACAGAATCGCATTGACCGACAATCCGCACATCATAATAAAAGCAGCCAGTCCGCCTTCATTAAACTGCAGACCGAAAAAATAGAATCCCAGAAAACAGCCGATAAAAGACACCGGTGCTATCGTCACCACAACCAATGCCTGCCTCAACGACTCCAACAGAATGGCACAGATAAAATAGATGATGGCAATCACCAGCAGGATATACAATATACGCGAATCGATGCCGCTGTCCGTCTTCCAGAAATAACCGCCCCATTCACGTCCTTCCTTCACACGGAAGCCTATCGGCATTTCCCGGTTCATCTCCTTCATAATCCGTTCCTTCACCTTTTCCGAAAGCATGTAGTCACCGATAAAGTCATACATCACCGACACCTCATATTCCTGGTTTGTTTTCGTGATAGCCTCAAAATTACGGTCCTCACTGATACTCCCGACATCATTGAGCCGAAAGACAGAACGATCGCCCTGTACGGGACGGTTCTGTAACTCCCAAAGGCTTGCCTTCCGCTGCTCGTGCGGACGGAGGACCACCGTCGAACGTTTATTGCCGATATAGGCATACGTCCGGGCATCGCCGGCGCCGGACAGCTGCGATAGGTGAGCCAGCATACTGCCGACATCCGAATTGTTTCGTGCCAGTTTTTCCTTGCTCACCTCAATGGCAAACTCCTTCGCCTTGTCCGGATTGCGTTCACTGCCGACAAACAGCTTCTTCACCCGCTTCTGCTGCTCTAATTTCTGTTTCAGCACATCGGCATACATCAGCACCTTCCGGTAATTATAGCCCACCACCTTCAGACACTCGCTCCGGTATTCATTCTCCGTACGGTTGGAAAAACCGCGTCCCACTCCGGAAATATCCGAATCCGCATTACCGATACTGTTGGCAAAACGGACCAGCTCGTTCTTGATTCTTTCCGGAGCACCGTCCATCTCCTCCTCCTTCTTGAAGACAATGGACATCTGTGCCCGGTTGGGCGAGCTGATATCCGACGTAAAAGTCTCTATTTCATCAAATCCGGCCAAAAACCGCTCCACCTTCACAAAAGCATCGTTCATCTGCTCCAGAGAAGCACCATGCGGCATTGTCATCACCATATTCAGCGTAGTCCGCGCCTTCGCCGTGCGGTCATGCCGCCGCCAGTCACCGCCTCCGCCCTCAATAAACAGGCGGAGACTACCGCCGAGCCCCTTGTCCAGCCAGGGCTTCAACTGCAGATACAGTTCGCTGCTGAAAATCCGGTTATAAAGTTCCGAACAGGGTCTGTCCCGGTCTATCGTATTGGGAATCATAAAGACAGGAAGACCGAATCCCAGCACCACCGCCACAAACAGCAACCGCCGGTGCCGCTGCAGGAAACGGACCGTCCGTTCATAGCCACGGGTAAACCGCACCGCACGCCGGAGGTGTCTGTAATGCCTGCGTGCCGAAGATGCACGGAGCGGAATCTTTTCCATCAGTGCAGGCACAAAAAACAGCGCTACCGCAACAGAAAGCGTCAGATTGATGATAATCACGGCAGAAAAACCCCACATATTCCTCATCACCTCGTTGTCCATATTGAAAATGACAATCAGAGCCCCCATCGTTGTCAGCGTCGCCGCCAGAATCGCCATAAAGACCTTCCGGTTATGATAATGCCGGTAATGGTCGGTCATCACAATTACATTGTCGATAATGATACCGAACGACACCGTTATCCCGGCAAGGGAATACAGATGGATCTCTATGCCGAAAAAACAGTACAGCGCCAAAGCTATCAGGATATTCGCAGCCAGGCAGACCGTCACAATCAGCAGATAGCGCAGGCTGCGGCTTGTAATCCATACAAACAGCAGCAGGATCAATACCGTCAGACCCGTGCGCACCATATTGTCCTTCAGCTCATCCTTCAGCTCCTGGCTGTTGTCCAGAATCATCGTCAGCGAATAATTGTCCGGCAATTCTGCTGCCAGCCTCTTCATCTCCGTCCTTGTCTTCTGCGACAAGTCTATCATGTTCGATTTCTGCTCGCAGAAGATATTGACATTGATTCTGTTCAGACCGTTAATGCGGTAATACGACGTCGGGCGTGCCTCCCGGTAATCCGGAGTGACAAGATCCCGCAGGAAAAGCATCCTGCCGCCGATATTCTTTATCGGAATATTCAGGAAATCGGCATCCTGTTCCTGTCTGCTTCCTTTAAAGACAATATATGAATACCGCTTCCCCGGAGATGTCTCCACTAACACTTTCCCGGCATCCCTCTGTGAATAATACTTGCTGATTGCCATGGTGATATCACCCGGCGACACCTTGATATCCTTGAGCAGCTGCTCGTCATACAGCAGCACCCACTCAAACGGGACGGCACCGGTGACACTCACGCTTTCAATCCCCTCCAGCTCCGATACGACCGGCACAATATGCTCCGTCGCATAATCCGCCACCTCCTGGCTGCTGCCCGGTCCCGTAATGGTATAACTCAACAGCAGCCTGTGCTTTTCCTCCTTTCTCTCACCGGTATCCACTTCACCGCCTTCCACCGGATTCACACGCACCCCGTCGGGAAGCCCTTTCTCCAGCGAGCGCACCAGGGAAGACAAATACAGCTTCACTGCATCGATATTCTCGTGCTTGTCGATAGAGAGCGTAATGCCGCCATACCCCTGCCCCGTATAGGAACGGATAGCATTCAGCCCTTTGGTCGGTGCAAAAGCCCCCTCCAGCTTGGACGTCACCTCCATTTCCAGCATCTCCGGATTGGCGCCCGGCCATGAAAACGACACGCTCAGTTCATTCGAGCGCGACGAAGGCATCAGCTGCAGCGACAGCTTGGGGATCAGTGAAATTCCAAGCAGCATCAGCACAATGAAAATTGTATTTATCGAAAACGCTGAAAGCTTCATACTATTCTTTATTTTACAGAAACCTCACTCTCATGCGAAAGTCCGAGGTTGTTGTCATATATGACCTCTTCCCCCTCCTTCAGTCCCGATTCGATACTGATTTCACGGCTGTTTTCAATGCCAGTCGTCACATACCTCCACAAAGCCTTCCCGCCCGAATGCACGAACACCACCTTTTTCCCCTGTCGCGGTAACACGGCACTCTTGGGAATTATCAGCTTGTCCTCCACCTCCCGTTTCAGCACGATATTCACGTTCATGCCGTCCACCAGCACCCTGTCCCGGTTGTTTACCGCCGCCTTGATGTGCACCATCCCGTTCTCGTCGATACGCGGATTCACTTCCGCCACCTTTCCGTGCAGTACCACACTGCTGTTGGCGTATGGCGTCAGTTCCACCTCCATCCCGGGACGGAGATAGGCGATTTCCGTTTCCAGCACGTTGAACACCACCTCCATCTGCGAGTCGTCAATCAGCGTACACACGCTCTTGTAAGCCGATGACGGATTAAACGGGCGTGCTTCCAGATCTGCCACCACTCCTGCAAACGGAGCCCTCGTTACAATATTTTCATACTCTTTCTTCGCCTTCGCAAAAGCAGACACCGCCGATGTATAGCCGCATTGCAGCATAATCGTATGCAGACGTTGTGCCGGCAGCTGTGCCGTATCCTTCATCTCGCCGACACCTTCGCTCATCAGTCGGCTGAGCAATTCCAGCTCCATCTTCTCCAGATTCAACCGGGCATCCCGGAAAGCCTCTCCGGCCTTGTAGCCGTCAACAGACACCAAAGGATCCCCCTTCTTCACCCGCGAACCGTTGCTCACATAAACAGAATCCACAATTTCCGCAATCGGGAAGCCCAACATCGCCTTGTTACGGGCAGTCACCTTACCGTTACTGACCAGTTCCAGCTCAAAACGGTCGTACCGTGCTTTCTGTACTTTCACCTCCGTAATCCCATCCTGCTGCTCTATCCGGGGCCGCTCTTCAACAGCCTCTTCCTTCGGTTTGTCCTTGCATCCGTACAGAAATGCCCATAACGCCAATACCGCCAGATATAAAATTTGTTTGTTCATATAGAATTGTTTTTATGATTTACCAAAATATTATTCTACCGTTTCTATAAGTGAATATACGTTCTTCCTGTCCTGTTGTCAGGTTACGTAACCAAAGAAGAGCATTCGACGGAACTCCCGTATAATCAAGCTCCTCCTTTACGGGATTCTG
Organism: Odoribacter sp.; assembly: GCA_020024465.1. Taxonomy (GTDB): domain Bacteria; phylum Bacteroidota; class Bacteroidia; order Bacteroidales; family Marinifilaceae; genus Odoribacter. Next base: position 4,138 of record JAHHTT010000014.1, on the reverse strand, counting down.
TATCCCTAAAGATTTCCATCCGCCGGGAAAATCGTAATAGAAAAGCTCGTATTCGTTACCGGGAAAGATTCCGTTGGCATCATTCCTGGGCAGATATCTGATCCGTGATATACAGACCGGTTTTTCAAAATCCAGCCCCATCCACTTTGCTATCGTACCAAAACATACGGGATCATCCGCAGAAATATCCTTGAAGGCTCCGGAATCCGGTCCTATTGCTTTTCCATTAATTACCTGCCCATCCTTGTCATAAAATGACAGATGGGCAAGATAAACAAAATCCCCGTTATCTTTAATCAAGCGCCAATATCTTTTTCTCACAATGGTATCGATTTGAATATCCCGATACTTAGGCAACGGACGTTCCTGTATGACTGCGATTGTATCAGCCTCACTGAAATCCTCATCATCAGATACCTCGATTCTAAATCCCATTAAGGACGTATTCCAATAGTCATTCATGCTATTACTCGGATACTTACGGGTCAGGCACATCGTTTCAAGCCGATCCTTGTCCGCATTCAGGCGTTCTGTTTCTCCGTTTTCCCATACGATGAAGGGAAAATCCAACGGACACATCGTTTCATTTTCATCATAATAGACCGGCAGGTAGACAATGTCTCTGCCCATATCTTGAAATACGGCTTTGCTTCCGGACACTTTTGCACAGGCTACAGGTTTCCATTGCAAATCGTTAAATACAGCAAGATAGACATGTTCATTTTTTAAATTCCATGGTATATCAATCTTTATATCTGTTACCGGTATATATTCCCGAGTAACATCTCTAAAAAAAGGATTTCTGAATAAATAGGGAACATATTCATTGCGGTCCGGTATAATGAAAGGATTGTAGGAATAGGTCTGACGATATATCTTGGGTACACGATAGACATCCGCCTGAAATATCCGCAATGTATTGTATTTCACATCGATGATCCTTGTCCAATAATGCCGTCCGTTCCGGTTCCCGAAATGCGGAATAAAATCTATTGCGGAAGGGATACCGATCCAGCGTTGCAAGAACATCAGATAACGGCTGCTCGGGATACAATCCATTTTATAGTCATGCAACCTCCTGTCCGGATTCTGCTCCATCCGGGGAGCCGGCAGATAACGTAATTCGTATTGCATATAATGGGCAAAATAACGGCAATCTTCATAATTTTCCATGCTGTTCTGAAGTATATTCCGGCAAACCTCCACCGAATCACGCCAGTAATCCAACGGTTCATAAGCCATCCGATAAGGAAGAAAATATTCTTTAAACAGCTCAAAATCCAGACCTTCCAGCCACGGTAAGGTTTCCCATTGTCGGAATGCAAGGTCTATATGATGAATCAGATATTCTGCCGTTATCAGTTTGATGTCTTCTTTCGCCTGTAATCCACCGGCATATTCCGGTCTGTCAAAAGGTATCGTCTGAAACAGTTTTCTACAAGGAGGTGTCAAACCTTGCACGGTATCCAGAGACGCATAATATTTTTCAACAGCCGGACTGGTATAAGTACAATGCCCCGGCATATTGGATATTAAAAAACGGGCAGCCTCCAGTTTTAAACTGTCCGACTGACAATGCGAGTAGTGTGCCAGTACTTTCTCCAATTCCATCCTGTTTTGGCCGCTGTATTTCAAAGCGGCTTCCAATTGTACCTGCTGTCTGGTGCAGCCATAAAAAAGCAAAAGGAACATCACCGGAAATAGATATGCTGAATTTTTCATTGTATATGGTTTACCAAAATTTTATACGTCCGTTTTCTTCTGTAAATATATTGCCCCATGTTTCGGAGGTAAGATCTTTCAACCGGTAAAGGCAGCCGCCGGGAATCTGTTCGAATGCCAGATGCAGTCCTTCTGTCTGTTGCTTTCCCAAAGATTTCCATTCAAAGGTATCAAAATAGAACAGCTCATATTCGTGTCCTTCTACAATATTGCCGTCAGAAACGAGAAGCATATACCGGACACCTGCCACTGTCTCCGGTTTCCCAAAATCCACGGTCCACCATCCCCTGACTTCTCCAAAGGTTCTGCTGTTATTGTCGGTCAATGATTTTTGGACATTCTCACTGCCGTCAGGAAAATGTCCCTGCAAAGTATTCCCCTCCGCATCCAAAAAATGAAATTCGGACAGATTAGTAAACGTATTGCTTAATTTCAAACGCCAATATCTTTTTTTATACTTATTCTGCCAGCAGGAAGTAACCTGCCGGTAATTGGGGGGTGTCCCAAAAACATAGACAGTCTGAGGATTTTTAAATGTCGGTTCGTCAGCACATTCTATGCAGGCTTTTGAAAATTCATCATTACTATAATTGAACCTTCCATGAAAGGGGGTTGTACGTTCTATGATTATATTTTTGCTTCCATTCGTTTGTAATGATTTGATTTGTCCTGTCTTGCACAAGACAAAGGGTAAGTCGAGGGCTTTCATCTGCCCGTCCGGATAATATACCGGCAGATATACGGCATCCGTACCGAGTTTTGTAAAACGGCATTTACCGTTGTTGACCTCTCCGAAGGATACCGGCAACCATTCTTGATTCTGCCAGACAGCCAGATAGGCATATCGGAAAGAATCCGGCAAATCCAGTTCCAGTTCAATATCTTTCGTATTCAGATATTCCGCAGTCACATCTTTTTGAAAAGGATCCCTGAAAAAAGGAGGGACATACTCGTCACCCTCCGGTTGCGGAATCGGGTTATGCGCATAAGTCTTCCGATAAAATTTGGTACTATTGGGACGGAATATCTCGTGATACGAACGACTAAACAGTCTGGAACAGATAGGTGTGCTGTATATCATCCTGTTGCGTTGCGAATTTTCTCCCGGTTCATAATCGATTGTTCCGGGGACACCCAAACGCCTCAGCCGTAAAGTTGTCACCATTTTTGCCTGTGTGCCCCCATAGGCAAATTGATATAAACGGAGATTTGTAATAGGATACATCTCCGTAAACATTCTTCTTTTCTGTAAAAACATGGCTAAGGAATAGGGACAATGACGGCAGTCGTCATAATATTGCGTGGCATATTGAAAATCTTCAAGCAGTGCCGGCGGCGTTTCTCCATAATGGAAATCCAACACTTCATTTGCAATGCGATAGGGCAGGATTCCTTCACAGAACTGTCCGAATTCGATATGCTGCAGCCACTCGCAACTGTCTTTTAATCGGAAAACCCGGTTTATATGTTGTATGAGCTGTTCGGACTTGATAATACGGATATCATCCACTCGCTTCATTTTTGGAAATTCTTCAGGATACATGGCGGGGGCATTCAGCATGACCCTGCGGATTTCAGCAGGCAGCCCCTGGATGCTGTCAACTTCTTTTATATAATCTCCTATACTCTCCGGGTCCGGTCCCCAATGCCCGGGCATGTTTTCTATCAAAAAGCGGGCAGCCTTTAATTTCAGGCTGTCTGACGGATTTTTGGAAAAGTATTCCAATACATTCTCCAATTCCTGACGGTTGGAACCACTTAATTGCAAAGCTTTTTCCAATGCTTGTCCTGTCTGTTTGCATTGGCAACCGGTCATCGTCCACAGAAATAAAAGAAGTAGAAAAGTATGTCGTATATGCATGAAATTATATTTTAAATGTTGTTTTGTTCTCTTCTGATGCGTGTAAAGAAACGGTTCCAACGATATTCACCGGTATCCTTGTCCTTGGAGGAAAGAACCAGAACTGCTTTGCCTATCAAAAATTCTTCCGGAATCAGACCGATATATCTGGAATCTTGCGAATTCCACATTTTATCACCTCCCATAAAATACCAGTTGGTCTGGAATGTATAATGCTCTGTCAGGCTGTCTCCGGCATAGATTTTTCCATCCTGCTCACGAAGTTTCAAACCGCTTTCGTATTCTACCATTTTCCTATATAGTCTATATGCCATACTGTCAAGGTGAATCTTGTCCCCTTTTCGGGGAATATAGAGAGGTCCCATATTTTGAATATTCCAGGCTATACGGGGGTCAAAGGGGATGGTGTGGAATATACCCTGAGGAAATTCTCCCTTGAAACGGGCAATCGCTTCCTGTTCTTGCAGATTACCGTAACCTCTCTTACCGTTGATTTCGTAAAATGCTCCACGGATACAGAGAGTGTCACCGGGCAGCCCGATACAGCGTTTCACA
>JAHHTT010000139.1 GCA_020024465.1 Odoribacter sp. | reverse complement strand
CTTTCGGGGAAACTTACTCGCTTTTTTTCGTGAGCCTATTTTGCAACTGGCCCTTTAACATCTTTTTATGAACTATTAACTTGAAATGTAATATTAAAATGGTAGATCCGAATCAACCAGTTCCCCATCAGAATAGGTTGTTGAAACAGGAGATTGCTCCTCTTCTGTACCTTCCGAAAAAACTGCAATAAGTTCATTGATTTTTTCATATAGCTCATCAAAGGTAATCACTGACACATCTTTAAGGTTATTTCTGAAATTTTCAAAGGCGGGTAACTGCTCAGGCAATAAATCCTGAATTTTACCAATTACAACAACACACTTAGGAGACAACACTTGAAATGGTCTTTCATCGTTTTGACGGAAATTATAATATCCTTTTGTTAGTTTATCCTTGTAGTTCAAGACTTGATTGACAGCTCCACTTAATTCTTTGCTTAGGCTGTATGTATCACGGTATTTTGTGCCAATTAAAGCAGTGCATGGCGTTTTAATTTCAATTAAAGCAATGTTTTGAGACAGACTATTCTGGTAAAGAAAATCGCATTCATTACCATGCTTGTTTCCTAATGATTTTCCGCCGACATAAGCTTTTTCTTCAAAGATTGTAAAAGGACACGAGAAAATCTGTGCGAGTATCCACTGATTTTTAGCAAACACCTCTGCCTGCCAAAATTCCTCTCTACCATTATCCAAATTATCCTGCATGATCTTCGCAACACGGTTTAGCTTTTCAAGCTTGATTGCAGAAGTCAGTTGCTGTAGGTTATCTCCTTCTAATTCAGCCAAACTGTTTTTCAAAGAATCCAAAGAATCAGTTTCTGTGATTAACCTCAATAATATTTTGACAAGCTCATAATTTTCCGGTTGCCCTATCATTTTTGCTGCACTAGGATCAGTTTGCAGTATTTCTAAGAACTGTTTATACTTACTATCTACTCTGGCAAAATGTGTCGATCCGTATGGAATCCCTCCCATTTCTTTATATAAGTCATAGAGCTGTCCTAGGCCTTTATAAAGGGTGAGTACTTCACTGTGTTCTAGGCGTAATGATAAGTATTCACCCGATTTTATTGATCCTCTGGATATTTTTTCGACCTTTCCGTTTGAACTGGGAAACTTTGCATCGCTAGGCTTTTTTCGTTCGAATATAAGGTCTCCAAATATACACTCTTCTGAATTCTTAGGGTTTTCCAGTAGAGAAGGTTCAAATCTAAAATTTATTTGATCGCTTTGCTTTAGGGAAATTGGAGAAGCATCAGCCGTCACTCGTGAAGTTGATGATACTTCAATTGAGCCTTCAGGTAAAACACTCGGTTTTCTAATTTTAGATGAGATTTTCATGATACATTCTCCTTCCTAGTACTAATTAAAACATCTAAATCAGTACATCTCCCTGATCTTATCCATATACCCCCGGAACTGATCCACAACATCATCCGGCCCGATGAGCTTTGCCCGCTTGCCAAAAGAGAGGAGCCAGCCAAAAAATTGGTCACTGACTTCAACCTTGGTCG
>JAHHTT010000138.1 GCA_020024465.1 Odoribacter sp. | reverse complement strand
ATATCTATGCACCCGGAGTTTCGGAAAGAGGTACGTATGCATACGATTTGAACGGGAACCTGAAAAAGACAGCCGCCGGGCATTGTTATTTGCTTATAATTCTTTAAATTTGTTGAGTGAGGTCCGTAGAGACGGACAGCCGGCAGCGAAATACGATTGGCTTGCCGATGGTACGAAGCTGGGCGTGTGTGACGGCAACGGCACTGACGGCTTCGAATATGTGGGTTCTTTGATATACAGAAAAAGCGGCAGTGATGGGACTGTACCTGGGAGAGCCGATATATTATGGAGGAGTGTTGGATGAAGCTGTAGTCCGTCCGCCACGTTATACATGTAATACTTCCGATGTCGGTTCAGTATTATTGGTGAACCCCTTGATTTGATCAATGCGGGAGTCTACCTGTTGGAAGGCGACAAGTTGAATTTCTCTTTAAGTCTGGCAGCCGTAATTCCAGTTGCAGGGAATTTTGCTACCGGAACGAGGATGGTGGGGAAAACGGCAAGTAAGGCTTATAAATATACAGTCAATAATTTCAGAAAAAATCTGATGAGGCTGACTTCATTGGATCCCGGTAAAGCTTATCAGGCACATCATATTTTCCCGAAGAAATTTGAGAAATATTTTAATCAAGTAGGGATAAATGTTCATGACCCGAAATATGGAGCATGGTGGGAGGTAAAAGCGCATGGTAAGAAGTCATATGAATATAATCAAGAATGGAATTTGTTTTTTCAGCAAAATCCTTCTTATGGTAAAGCGATGAATCGAGCCCGAGAGTTGGCAAAGGAATATGGATATAAATTAAATTTTTAATATAATGGAATTATCTGAAATTTATGATTTGGGCAGTAGATTTACAAGAGGAGAGGTTCAGTATGAAGCAATTGGTGAGTGGGATTGGAATTGTTCTGCTGATACTTTGGTAAGGTTGGGAGGGGAAATAAAAAATAAGCTTTATGTTTGCAGAATGTTGGAAATGGGTTCCTATGAAGGAGTTTCTTTCCCTTTGGAATTTCGTCACTTATATGGAAAACGATATTATGATATTCTATGTATTGGTTGTGGTTCTTCTTTATTTTTGGTATCTGATCGTTTTTTGGAGGTATTGGAGACGAATCATTTTACCGGTTGGAAATCTTATCCGGTTAGGCTTTTCGAAAAAAACGGAACGGAAATATTTGGTTACAATGGTTTTTCAGTGACCGGTAAGGCAGGTAAAATAGATTGGGACCAGTGTGAGATAGTGCAACGTCCCAGTCCGATAGATGAGACTGCTACCTATCCTTACCGTAAGGGAATTCCGATAGATATGAGTCAATGGGATGGCAGTGATATTTTTATGGCAATTAATTATTGGGGGTATTTTATTACTGAACCAGTTTACAAAGCATTGAAGAAAGCCAAGATTACAAATATATCATTTCAAAAAGCGACTGAATCATTGAGGAGAGTGTCAGTTTAATTGAAAAAATACATTGGAAATTATTAAGGTGGGGAAGAGATTCCCTGCCTTTTTTGTTTTTATGCCTTTGTCTTGCGGTTA
>JAHHTT010000137.1 GCA_020024465.1 Odoribacter sp. | reverse complement strand
TGGGAAAATCACTATGGATTTTTGTTAGGTGTCCAACTTCATTATGCAATCAACCTTTATATTACGACGTGTCATTTAAAGATGATCGTGCAGGGATTAAAGCCAAAAAAGCCTTACATATAAAAGCTGATCAAGACTTGATACAACAAATTATTTGGGGATTGGATTTCGGAGATATGAAGAGCATCCTTTTCACGAAACGATGGACTTCGGTAGATGAAAACTATTATAATCTGATCGATTCTTCACTTGAGCCTGATAGGAGTTATCGTGTGGAAGAAATCCATAATATGTTGACATGCGTGAAGCCACGAAGCGATTGGGACAAGTTGTTTCGGGATTATATACCAGAGTGGGACGCAGAGAATAGTATTTCAGCCATTCAAAAGTATAGGAATAAAATAGCTCATTGTCGCGAACTTACAGAAGATGAATATGACGAATGTAAAAAAGAAGTAGAGAAAGCAACAAAAGAGATTGCTTCTGCTATTACACGATTTCAGACTTATAAGTTATGCGAACGTGATGAGATTGCTGAGACTCCTCATGTAAACCAGAGTATCATTGAAGAAAGATTCCATGAGTGCATCTTTGATATTGATAACATTATTCGGGCAATCGAAAAAGCTACAGAAAATGAAGTAACAGATAATTATTGTTCAAATGATGTGATAAAACTGCTAGGACTAAAACGAGGAGTGGGCCACGTCAATGCAAAGGATTAAATTAGACACTGGAAAACGAAAGAGGCAGATAGTTGTGGGAAGAGTAAATAGAAATCAAAAGAAGGGGTGATGTGTAGCCCTTAAATTGCAGGCAGAAGCTCGGTATCATTATTGTAAAGATGTGCCAAATGGACATTACACGAACACCTATTATTTCAGCGGCGGCTTCGCCGTGAGGGTGTGGCTGTGATGTCAGAACAGAACCCGAGGGTCAAGGTACTTTGTGCCTTGACCCTCGATTTTTTATTTCCTTTCTTTGATTATATTCTGGTATATCTCGTCAATTCCTGTTGAAAGTTCTGTGTTTCTACGATTTTGCCGGAGCCGTCAAGAGTTATGCGCAAATTAGTTTGCAGACCTCCGAGTAGATGAGGTCAACCAGCAAAAGAGATTGTTGATAGCAATGTGTTTTGCAGAATAAAATCCGTATTGCTGCACTTGCTTGTTGAAAAATGAGTAAAATGAGCAAATATTGCTGAAAATATTTTACTTCGTTTCAATATGGCATTACAGTTGAATAGCGAAAGCTGTGATACTGTATGCGAAGCATTTATGAAACGATATTTTATGGACAGCTTTTCTAAAAAGGCGAATGCTTATAATCCTACAGCTACTACTATCCCACAAAGGCAAGTCGCTGAAGGTTCTTACTATGGTAAAGCATTAAATAAAATTGCAGTCTACAGACGAAGGGTATTTAAACCGAAACAATCAAATGAACGCCGGAAAGACAGAATTGGATGGCAGCGATCATATGCAAAAGCTGTATATGATGCGTTGTTTAGAGCCAAATTGTGGATATGAATATTTTTCTAATGGGTCTGATATATTTCAAAAGAAATGCGTAAATGCCAAGGCGGCATAGATACTGGGTTTACAAAATAGGTGAGCTAAAATGTATCAAAAAATGAAGAG
>JAHHTT010000136.1 GCA_020024465.1 Odoribacter sp. | reverse complement strand
GGGGGATATGAAAAGCTTATGAAAGTTTCAATTAAAACTATAAAAATCACATCGATAATCTCTGCGATTTCTCTCATTATTGCCTTACTTATGGGGTCAGAATATTTCAAGGATGCTTCGCAAATATACTTACTTGGGATTTCTTGGGCTACACTACAAAATACAGCTTTTGGGATTTTCGGAAGTGCTGCACTTGCAGCGGTATCAGCCGGGGTTATTTATGGTGTGGATAAAGAAGCATATCTGAATAAATCTGAACAATATTTGATTCATGTATGTACAAAATCCAAAACTGCCTTTGTACAGCTTAGCGAGGCCAATAAAATTTTGGAGAATGGAATTCTTTCAAAAAACGAAAAAGCTACCTTCACAGGTGTTTCAACTATAGTTTCGTTTATTGAGACTCAACAGCAAATAATACAACCAGCATCAATGCAGTTTTTATTCAAGCATAGCCAGGTGGCTTCGTATAATGCGCTATTATGCAGATGCCATGAAGTAGTACAAGGATTGATTCAGCTAAGTAATAAATTGCAGGTAAAATATGGACATTGGGAAATAAATGACGCTGTAAAAAATGCAGCACAGTCTTCGACTGGACTAGACAGTTCGCTTTTAGATGAGGCAAGAAGTTGCTCAGAAGAGGATTTGCGCTTGACAATCAACCAAATAAGTTGGCAACTCAATAATGTGATCCAATACACTACTTTGGCCATTCATCAACTTTTTTATCTTCAGAAGAAAGAAGATAAGCTCCAATCAATTTTTCAATTGATGGATGATCAGGCGCAATATTACCAAAAGACACTTGAGATCCAAGCACCTACAGTTGACGAGAAAACAATAGCAGAGCATCAAATTAAAATTGTTCAACAGATTTCTACTATAGAAGGCATATTGTGTGACTCTCACAGTCCTGCAATCACTATGATGAGCCAAAATCCCTACGCATATGTGAATGTTTTGACAGACGTACTGAAGAATATGCGTGCTTGCCGATATGAGGCATCAGTATTATATGCCTCTGATAAAAAGTTGATTTTCGACATCAATACAATTGTAGATGATCTTGGCATGCTGATTGAGCAGAGCCATACGACTATTGCTTTGGCCATATCTCTTCGGCCAGAGTGGATTGATTACTTGCAAAGAAATCAAATAGATTTAAATTCTGCTTACTTGTTTGATCCGAAGTTAATCGAGCTAACAGAAGCGTTTTTGAAGGAAAAGACGCCTTATGGAAAAACGCAATTATTGGCAGATGAAATCCTTAAAATAATTCGTTCTGATGAATTTAAGGAACGCTTGACTTTCAGCAATAATAGGAATGGTTCGGCAAATTAAGAATCGGTAATGGATGAATTTCCATAATAAAATAATCTTTTGTTTTGTTGGCGTAATCAATTTAGCGCCTATCTACGTGAGTATATCATTGCAAGAAATGCAAGGTTAATAGACACTTACTATTTCTGCGTGTTGGGGATTGTGCTTCACAGCTCGTTGAACGCAGAGTTACATTCTGTGGTTGCGCATCCGCCAGAAAAGGGGTCGGCATTTTGACGACCCCTTTTCTGGCGACATAGGGCGTAACGAAAAGTGACACCCTTTCCTGTCCAGAGATGGAGTAGGTACGTCATAAAACGCGACGCACCTCACATAAGTGCAGTACAGACGGGTAGGC
>JAHHTT010000135.1 GCA_020024465.1 Odoribacter sp. | reverse complement strand
AAGAGTGCATTTTCCTTTGTATAAATTTATTCAAAGGAAAATGCGTCTACTATTTAGCAAAAATAAACAAATGAAAAATATAATTTTACTGTTAAGCTTATGCATGGTGTCGTGTGTTCATGTATCTGAAAATATGCGGCATGAGGCAAAAGATATGATTTCATTTTCTAATTCCAATGTTGAAAATAATGAATCATTATTTGATGTCAGATATATTAAACCGGCAACAAACGATTCTTGTTTGCTTGGAGCTATCGGACAAATAGAAATGGTATCAGATTCCTTTCTAATCATTTTGGATATTAATAATTATTCCCTTTATGCTTTTTCACCTGAGGGTAAATTCTTGTCCACTATAGGGTCAAAAGGAGATGGTCCCGGAGAATATATAAAACCATCCTCATTTTTTGTTGACAAATTGAGAAATCGTATAGGCATTGTTGACATTGGCAGACAAAAGGTTATATATTATCGAATGAAAGATTTTTTGTTCCAGTCGGAAAAAATGTTACCATTTGAGACCAATAGTTGTGCTGTTGCAGAAGACGGTAACATTCTTTGGAATAGTATAGGCTATGATTCGAGTGATACAGGAGATAATTATTTTGTATTGACAGATAGTACTTTTCAGATTATTGAGACCGCAGTTGAAAAACAATTTAAAAGTGGGTATGGATTTGGAGACTCTCGTAATGTTTATGCATTTCAAGGGAAGACGTATGCGTTTTCTCCTTATGATTCAGGTGTCTGGGAAATAGTAGATGGTTGTGTTGAAAAACGCTTTGAATTGGATTTGGATGATCATATAGCTCCTCCTTATTCATTCCTTATGGAAAAAAGCAATGGTGGACAACCCCCTTACTTTAGGGCTCTTGAAGGATCTGATTATGTATCGTATTATACTATCCGAGAGTTTGCGAAATATTGCAGCGTGTTGTATATTGTTAATAATGAAAGATTTGTCGGTTTCTTTGACAAACGTACAAAGTCTTCTTATTTATATACTTTAGAACTATTCGGGAAAATGTTAAAGGTGGGTGACATGAGTTATTTGGCATCAGGTTTTTTTAATGACTACAGTGTGTTCCCTTTAAATATTTCAAATTTATTAGAAATGAGGTCGGATGGATATTCTTTTAGTAAGGATTTGGATATTCTTTTACAAAACTCTTCTCCTGAAGATAATCAGATTCTGATGTGTGTTAGAATGAGGTGACTCTAATACGGTAAACTTGTGCATAGCTGATAATTTTGAATAGTTACTTATAACAATATTAAAAACAAAATTTTATGAAAATTATCAAGACATTATTTTGGTTACAAACCCAGATAGAAAATATGAAACTCATACTAAAGACTCAATGGAGGTGTGGGATGAAACAACTGGAACTTACAATAAAAATGATCCTAATTTCCGCAAATCATCTCGACTCTCGTGTTATAAAATGGATCTTTTGTAAAAATCTCGAATCTCAATGTTCCATATATAACATGAGAGTCTGTTTGATCTTTTTTAAGCATATCTTCCCCTTACCCCACAAAGCGACTTGAGGTAATACGCCATACAACCCATAAAAGAAAGGAATGAAGAACACACACATCAGAGAACGCAATATTTGCATAATCTTGTATACGCTCAGCATAGCCCTCAAGCGAGCTTGGGTCTCTGCCTTTACTTGCACGAGATTTCACATTAGCTGTAGCCGAAGGATTGGCAACGTTTTCCTAAGGTTGAATCAATCACATTGG
>JAHHTT010000134.1 GCA_020024465.1 Odoribacter sp. | reverse complement strand
GTGTCTGATTCATCAGCTCCAGGTAATGAGATAAATCCTTGAGCACCTGTTTCTGATAAGTTTTTAACTCCATGATTCACCATCCTTATCGTGGGATTTCCGTTGGGAAATAGGGCAATAGCGCTTTAACAATTGCGTCATACTGGCTGCCGTGCAAAAGCTGAATCACAATCTGACAATACGCCTTATTCTGTAAGCCAAGAATTCTTCCAGTTGTCCTGGTGACGGACTTTTCGTTAAACACCTTTAAAACGGTACGATAGTCATTCTGCGCTAACGCATCCTGGAATTTTCCTTCCTCAGCAGCCTTCGTTTTATCATAATCAATATTAGCAAGAACTGCATTTAAGCTGCTTTTTGCTTCCGATTCATCTTTCTTGGAAATATCAGCACAGGAAAGCTGATATTTTAGATTTGCAACAACAGCCTGGCAAATTTGCTTATCAATTTGCTTTGCAAAATTTCTCTGAATGACATGATCTTTCACTTCAGCAAAGGCTTCATCTGGATTGCTTCCCAGATGAGAAGCAATGAAACGGATCAGCTCCTCTACAAGGAAAAGGTTTTCAACCTCAGCGACTTGAAGTGGGTAGATATGATCCTCAGCCAGTGCTTGAAGTTCATAATCAGAGCGATAGTCACGGTCAATAATACCGTATACATCAAGATGATGTAGGGATGTACTATTCTTAAATGCCTTGGTTCGCTCAATCACTTTGGAACAGCTTCCACAGGGGATCACATAATAGTCTGGATAGAGCTCAGAATAGAGCTGCACATCATAGCTGCCCTTTTCACCTTCTACAAACAATACATTCTTTCGGTTTCCAAGAATATCCAGAAGTAAATCTTCTGGCAGATCATTTCCTTCAATTTTCTCTAATTTCCAATTTTGCCCATCATATTCTTTGATCCAAATCTTGTCAGCATTGCTATGCATTGCAGCAAACTGCGTATCGTGGGTAATGTAAATAAATAAACAGTCCGGTCGTTTTTGTTCGAGAGAATGCCACAGGCGGTTCATGATGGATCGATGCAAATGAACCTCTGGTTCGTCTATAATAAGTGTTTTGTTTTCTGGAATACATAGCACTTGTGAAGCCAAATAAAGAACTGCTCGCTCACCATCACTCATTTGAGTAGATGGATATGTGACTTTTTCACCATTCCTACTGAATGTGGCTACAAATTTGGCATCGGAGTATTCCAATCTGCGTTGAGGAAAAACTTCGTCCCATATCCATTTAAGTTTATCAATAGCAGTAAATGGTGTATGTGGTTTAGCTTCTCCTTTTTGTTCGGCTTCCTTACATACTGCTACAAAATCACTGTTTTCTTTATTTTCAAGAGCAATCAATGCAGATAATATATCATCAAAATCGTTCAGCATTGTTGTGGTATAAGATTTTTCATAATTCCAACGATGCCCTTTATGTTGAGTCCAATACTCAGTGGTATCCGCACTACCCCAAAACACAAGATTTTCTGCCTGAGAATAACTTTTTAGAGGGATATATTCACTAAAATTTAAGTTTCGCTGAGCTCCGACACGATGAACATTGGAAAGATTTTGTTGTTCGATCCAGGCACCAAGTTTACTCTTGCCGGAGCCATTGGCGCCAATGATGATAACAGAGTTATTAGACGTACCGTGTTCTATAGGATTTCCTTGTTCATCGGGCAGATAATAAGTAAAGGACATCTTTCTCTACCTCTCTTTTCATCTTACAGTCTGGAAATATCTCTGGGGATTTTCTTAAAGACAATGCCCATCTTCGCCAACTTA
>JAHHTT010000133.1 GCA_020024465.1 Odoribacter sp. | reverse complement strand
TGGATGTTCAGGCAATCTCCAATCCGTCTTTCCCGCTGATCGAATCCGCAGGCAAGAACCTTTTGAAGCTCTATCTGAACGATGTGGGGATTCTCACCGGGATTCTGTATGGAAACAACATTCGTGCCATTTTGGACGATGAGCGAAGCGTCAATTTGGGTGCTGTTTATGAAACCGTTGTAGCAAGTGAGCTGGCAGCCCACGGGCATAAGCTATACTACTACGACAATCGCCGCAACGGCGAAGTAGACTATTTGATCGACGATTATGACAGCCTCTCCGCAGTACCCATCGAGGTGAAATCCGGAAGAGACTACACCATACACAGCGCCCTGAACAAGTTCACTTCTAACGAAGATTACCACATTCAGAAAGCCTATGTGGTTTCCAACGAGCGAACCATCACCACAAAGGGAAAAATCACCTATATTCCCATTTACTACATTATGTTCTTCCAGAAGTAATGCAGTGATTCGTAAAGGTAATAATCCAGCATAAATAGAGATAGCCCCTGTGAGATGATTTTCACGCATTCTCACAGGGGCTGTTTTATTATAATTTGTTATTTGCGAAGTAGTTCCGCCCAATCAACGGGGAATGCAATATGATCAAGATTGATAACTTCATCGTATTCTTCAAAAAGGCTTTCTAAAGATGGTAGTATTTCTGAATTCCATTTATCTCCGTCATGATATAGGGCACGCAGCGCCAATACAGCTCCCCATAGCCGAGCTTTTTGATTATTATCAATATCAAATGATGCAGGCCATGCTGAAAATATTCTATAATACAATCTACCATAATGTGCACAGATATTTCGTAAATCAGTCACACATCTTAGCCAACTACTTATATTTTGAGGAACTTCTCCATAAACCTCTTTAGCAATCTTTTTCCTATCCTTTAATTTAAGGTCATCATAGAAACGTGATAACATGCCAAATGTAAATAGTTCAACTGCGACCCAAACAGGAAAATGACGTCCATATTTTTCAATATGATGCCTCACAAAAAGGCTTTTTTTATTATTATCAATCTCACGATTGAAATTAGCGATAAACTTGTCCGGTTGATGATCCTTCGAAAAATTCGCAGGATCCATATACCCCTCAGCGCCATATGAAAAGGCATGATAATAGGCGAGTTTTGTCCGCAGAAAGATTTCAACTTCTTCTACTGCAGAAAACAGAATATTTCGTAATTTACGATCAAATTCATATATCTGATAAACTCGGTTGAAATCCGTTCCGTATTTATATCTTCCATTTTGCTTGCGAAATGGAAGGAAATATGCAGTTAATCTGTAATAATTTAATTCTGCAAGTTTTCGTTTACAGAATTCCTCGTCAGCTACAAAAACGCCATGTTCACGCAGTTTGGCCAATTGTTCATCATATGTTTTCGGCTCCTTTAATTCGACCATTTCTGCACCTCCGAGGTAAAAAAATGCCCTCCCTGGGACACATCACACTTTGCAGTGGAGAGGTGCGGGAGGTCCTGTTAACTATATTATACGCATATCTATAAAAATTGCAACACCTTCTCGTAGAAATTCATAATCTTTTTTCATTCAAAATACGACACTCTATTAAAAACTAAGCTTACAACATTAATATTTTGACCGCATTCTATATCATCTATTGGTGTACCAGATATAATGGTCAAATTTTCTGCGACGGAAATCAATGTGGATTTCATTCTGGTCAAGAACTTCTGCGATGCAATTAGCAAAGGCCTGATAGTTATAACTCTTACGCCATCTGGCAATGTCAGCTGCCGTTGCAGTGGGAGAATACCGTGGAAGCGATTGCGCAACCACACTATCAAAGATAGAATAGTCATCGTTTCTGTAAATATCTACATTATGGTAGGTACAATACTTGGTTG
>JAHHTT010000132.1 GCA_020024465.1 Odoribacter sp. | reverse complement strand
GTCTTCCACGATGGTTTGTTGTACTTGCGTTTATCATTTTTGTCTTTGCCGTTCTTGCAAGTGTAAAAAGAATCTGCGATTTTTTCTAATACGAAAGTTTGCCCTGTTACATACTCATGAAATTTTGCCGTTCTAATATTGATTAAATTTTTTAGCTCGTCTAAATTTTGGTAGTCAGCAATACTTACTTGTATCTTATTCGCCCATGCGTTTTTTATCTCCAGCGCGTTATTGGTGTAAGTCAATGCCTGTATTTCTATCTCCATAGCTATGTTCTTAATGTTATGAGTTGCTTGCTGAAGTTCTCTCAATTGTATATAAACTTGTGCCAGTTTCCCTTCCTTGAAAATGGGATCAAATAGTCCAAACTCCACTTTTTCTAAACATTCCACATTCAATTTGGATAGTCCCGAAATATTGTCGAAATGCAGCTGTTGCAGATTTGTTTCGGTATGTATTTTAGGCAAAATTTTTCCCACTGTTCTGGAGAGAACCACCATGTTTATATACAAACTTATAATACAGGTATTTGTTTTTTCCATAATTACATTTTTTTCATGAAAATACCCAATTATAGCCACAACCAAGGATATAATAAAGCCTGTGAAAATACCAGACATGATGCTTTGAATTATGGAATCATCCATATTATCGGGGATTAGATGGTCAATAAGTACAATTGCTATGCCACTCAAAATGGTAGCGATACTGCAAACAAACATCGTTATTCTATTGATTTTCATCTATTTCACCTCATACTAAGTACCAATAAAAGATTTGAATCTTTGATTATAGTTGAATGTCAGAAACATCAATTTCGCCAGACATGAGCTTGGGAAGCAGTGCATCTCGAAGCGCAGATAGACGTTGATTCTCTTCCTCTAAAATCCGTTGCTTTTCAAAAACCGGGATACAGAAATCATTGAACTTTTTTACCGTGTCTACATCAGGAATGAATGCAGGGACGGCTTTCATAGCTGTTCCTGATATTTCCTTAAATGTAGATCCAGAAGCCATCCCTTCAATTACGGGAAGATTGTGCTTCAGAAAATAGTAAACAAAGGGTGTCCCAATTTCTGCCTTAGGAATTACGGATTTAAAGCCCTGATTGGTGGTAACCTCACCAGCAGCAATTGCAATATAACCAATAGGAGCACGAGATGAAAACAAAACCGTTCCCTCAGGCATAATGCTGGCACTGCTATTTTTTAACCCAAGTTCCGTAATATCAATTGCACCATGTGCTATAAACTTTGATTTATTTACTGATAGGTCCTTCGGCGTAATCCATGCAATACCTTTATCTGCGTAATATTCTTCCTTTGACTTGGAAGGCGTACTACCACCAACAACTGTTCCAAGGTCACTCATTGTACCAGATTTCCATGCAGGATCAGCGTTGTCGATAAATATCTCTTGAAACAGTGCCTGTGCCTGCTGCTGTAAATTATCGTTGATCTTGTTGTTGAGTTCGATCTTGTCAGAGAATGAAAAATAATAATCTCCGATTATGTGTTGGACTTTCATATCTGGAATGGGAATTGCTATCTGAGCAAAAAAGCTTTTCTTAAAATGCGGAATGACATCTCCAACGCTAGTCTGCTCAATTTGATGTTGTATCGTATAACTTCGCAACACAGCCAAGAGAAATTTATTGTAAATAATATCTGGATTTGCTCTTAGCGCAACCATATCTTGAGCTATACAAAAGTCAATAGGATCAGGTACCATACATACCCGACCAGGAGTCCCTTTACATACAAATAAAATATCGCCAGGAAGTGGATGTGCCCGAAACCAATTCTGATAGGTATCTTCTGACAGATGCCGTATTTTATCATAGGTGGGATATAGATTTTCGTTTCTAACACAGTTTGTTGCAATCAGGATATGACCGCTTTCTGCTGTTGGAACTGTTTTTCCACGATTGTCTACTATATAAGAAAGCACCTCTGGTAATGGAAGTTTCTCGCATTCCCATATATTAAACTTCATACCCAATCGCCCCCAGGTTCTTTTTGATCTCATTTTCCAACTCGTGGGACTTTTGGAACAGCTCAGAAAGCTCGGAAGTCAGGCGGCTCATCTTCTCCTCAAAGGGTTCGCCGTCCTCCTGCTGTTCT
>JAHHTT010000131.1 GCA_020024465.1 Odoribacter sp. | reverse complement strand
TACTCCCCAACAAGCAGAAGCATCGAAATGTATATACAGATGCCCTGCTTGCCAAGACGATTCGAGTTAAAGTATACTCCCACAATGCAAACAGATTTCCTTAATAGGGTAATGATGAAAAATTGAGTGGTCGAATAGAAATCGATGATTATAATTTCAGCCTAATTCACTTTATTGCTGACAGTTATAAATAGTTTTTTGAAAAAGTGAAATATGTGCATGGTAGATGGCATTTAATAAATAATCTTATCAATCGATATTTTTTATGAAGGATTCCTGTGGTATAATGATAATAATAAATAAACAGGAAGAAGCATCATATGAATCATTGATTTGTTTCATTTTTATTTGCTTACTGCCTATACTCATGGTGACTATGGAAGAAGATGCACGCAGTTGTCCATGTGTTTTCGATTCATCCCAAGTTTGTGTATAGCAGAAGCACATAATTGACAAAGAAATTTCTATTTTTTAAAACCTTTGATTATGCAATTTTCGATATTGGAGATCGGAAAGTAAGAATGGAAATATGAGATAGAGAACTCACACTCTAGAAAGCACACAGGCTGAATTGATATGATCGCTGACAAATTCCGACCACATTGACACAAGGAGGAGAAAGATAGTATGAAAAAGGTTAAATTTTTATTGAAATGTATTTTTGCCTTGATTATATGCTACACGGTTCATTTTGGTAACGCATTGGCAGAGCTTGGTTATGCGGTACATCAGGAAAAAGGATACAGTGTTTGCGCATATACAGTCGTTTTTTCTGATGATGCAAACTTGAAGCTAGACGCAATTGTCCAATATGATCCTTCATTTGTTAGCCAAGATAGAATTGAAACCTTTGAACTCTATATCAATGGTAAACGATCTGCTCAATTGGAAAAAATAACGAAGAAGAAAAAACAAGGGGAACTGGAATATCGTGCATTGTATAGACTTTGGGGATATGAAAGCAACGAAAAAATAGATTCTATTGATCTTGTTCCAGTGTGGACGAAGGCAGGCACCAGTGTCGATGAATATGTACATTTGAAACCTGGCTGGGATCAAGTATTCTCAGAAATGACGGCTTATGTACAAAATAATAATGGAACATTTGCTCCGATTTATCAGTCGCCAGCTTGCAATCATATGATTGGAAAGCTTTATAATGGAACGCGGCTACAAATTATGGAACTTGATAGTCCGGACGGGTGGGCGGCAGTGCATCAGCTAAAATCTGTTGGAGGAGAATTGTACGGATATGTTGAGAAAAGGTATTTAACAGTTTTAAATGAGAAAAATGAACGCAATCTGAATTTTACACAACAAATTGTTGATATAAAACAGGGAACTCAGTTGTTTGATGTACATGATTGCAATCAAATTAGTCATGTTTTCGATACAGATGAGAAAGGTGTTGTATTGGGAGAAATTCATGATGATGTATTGGTTTCAACATCTCATGGAATTGGGTGTATCCATTCTTTTGATTGTACGTTGGCATTCAGTGTTTCTAAAAGAACATATTTAAGATTTGGACGAAGCAATAGTTTATTTAATATTGAAGTATTTCCTGACGCAAATGATTCTGTTCAAATCAGTGCCCACATTATTTATCCAACTTGGTATACCGTTAATGATGACATCGACACATTTGCAGTATACGTGAATAACAATAGGCAGGAAGATTTAATTGACGCAGACCCATTTGATTATTACAATGGAAAATATCAGATCACAAACGGAGAAAACGTCATCACACTGGTACCGATTTGGTTTAAAGCCGGAGAGGTTAGAATAGACGATGATGATGCAGTAAAGATTTCTTTTTGAAGAAAAGAAATATCTATAAACAATGAAGCTGCACTGTTAAAGCATAGGATATGATCAGATAACTGTGAAAAAGATTTAGTGATGTGTGTTTGAAGAAATACGTAAAGCTAACATAATAAACAAAGAAGAATCAGAGTTCATGAGGTAGTTAGTAAGTCGAACTACATATAAAAATTAAAGGTATACTATAAAAAAGCAGCTTTCATTTAGAAGTAACCGCCCCGTAATCCCACGCCTTCCCACTTTCATCAATCTATGAGATCATAAAGCAAGCGCTCTGAAAACTCGGACAGAGTTTTCAGAGTCCCTTTTCAAGTGTGGGAGGTGCAG
>JAHHTT010000130.1 GCA_020024465.1 Odoribacter sp. | reverse complement strand
AATTCTCATTATAAGATTCCTGATTAGATCAACTAAAGGATAATATCTGATTATCATTGTATTGTTAAACAAGGAGATCAAAATGCCAATTAAGAAGCAACAATTCATTGCAGAATTTGCAGAGCAAACTTTAAATCAACAGGTCTCGCTATTTCTTGGCGCTGGAGGGTCGCAAGATGCCGGATACCCTAGTTGGTCGGAGCTGTTTAAACCGTTTGCCAATCGACTTAACGTTCCTATTAACGAAACAACCGATTATTATCGGTTGGCACAGTATTATTCAAATGAATTTGGGAAATCAGCATTGCGGAAAAATATCAACGCCCATATTATCCAAAACTCGTTTAAAAGTGTGCTAATTGATAACCTACTGGATGTTGGGTTTACAAATATCTGGACCACAAATTTTGATACGGTGTTGGAACGGAATTTTGAAAATCGCGGAATTTTAGTGAACAAGGTATTTAAGGATTGCGATTTTTCCAGTATTTATTTAAATAAACATATCAATATTTTCAAAATGAACGGTGATATCAATAATCCAGATGGTATGATTACCACACAAGCGGACTATGAATGTTATGAAGATAGTCATCGATTGATGTTAATGTTCTTTAAGCGTGAATTGATCGCTAGTACATTTCTTTTTATTGGATATAGCTTTAAAGATCATTTGGTTTTGAATTGCTTGAGTGAAATTGAGCGTTACTTAGGCGAGACGGCAAATTGTCATTTTACTATACTAAAAAAGGATACCAAGGATCCATATTTCGAATATTTTGTAAATGATCTAGAACAACGCTATCGAATCAAAGTACTCTTGGTTGAAGAATACGAAGATGTCCCGCTGGTTCTTGAAGAATTGAATGAAAAAATTCGCAGCAAAAAAGTATTTATTTCTGGAGCTTTTCGTTCAAGCAGAGAAAAAATAGAGAATTTTTCACACGCTTTTTCAAAAGAAATCACAAAAGAACTATTTGAATCAGACTATCGAATTGTAAACGGTATTGGAAGGCGTTTTGGAACACATCTCATTGGTTATGCAAGTGAGTATTTGGCCCAAAAAGGAATTAAAGATATGGAAAAATATCTAATCGTGAGACCTTTTGTTGGGAATGAAGTCGGTTCAGACATCAAGAAAAAACAGCAGAGAGAACAAATCATCAGCCAATGTGGTACAGCGCTATTTCTTTTTGGAGAACCGAATGCTAGCGGTAAAAGTGGAGTGATGGAAGAGTTTAAAATAGCTTGTGAACTCCATAAGGCTATTATTCCAATTGCATATCCAAAGATGGTTTCTGAAAAAATTTGGCAGGAAGTTAAAAATAACATAACACAATACGCTTATCTGGAAAAAAGCATCAACAGCCTTACCTCAGATTCATCAACTACAGAACTAGCAAAATTGGTTGTTTCTATCTTAGACTCATTGGGTTCAAGTGAGGGAATTCGCTAAAAGGCATAAGCCATTTTCCAACAGCCAAATTTCTCTGTAATCAACGGTTAAATTTAAGGCTGTTTCGCAAAATAGCCGTTCAAAAATCTTCTGTATGAAATTTGATTCAGGAATATCTGACAAAACTACCGAATCAATTATTGTGAGATATGCAGCATAAAGCAAAGATATTCTGCTGTTTAGATTTGCATAATCTATTTTTTGATAGCTATGTAGAATAGAAACTACTGCAGATAAATTTTCCGGATTAGCCTCAATAATGTCTTCGATTTTTTTGAATTTTTGATGCGATAATAAATCAGTGCTTATTTTACATGCAATATGGTTACAGATTTCCCTCGTTCCTGAATGGCGATCTACTTCCTTAAAAATAAGTTCTTTGACCCACTGGAATTCAGAAGGGATGTCCGTTGGTTTTAACTCATACAAAACAGGAAAAACTGTCATCTTCTTCTTTAAAAACTGTTCTTTGACTATAGAGAATTCTTCTACAGCACATGGCGAGCTAAGTGTATTTTCACTTATGATGATACAAGCATAATTAGAAGTTTTGATTCCTTCTTCTAAATTCTTGATTTTCCGATTATCGCCTAAAAGTAAATTGTGCCGATCATACCAAATATTCATGCCATAGCTTTTTAAGTGATATACAATTGATTCAGCAACTGTATATCGATCTTTCGCAGAAAAACCCACAAACAGTAAATGTGTATTGTCCAACATAAGTTTTACCCTTCTAATGAAAACAGTATAACTAAAGGATAATCAGATATTATCCTTTAGTTGATCTAATCAGGAATCTTATAATGAGAATT
>JAHHTT010000013.1 GCA_020024465.1 Odoribacter sp. | reverse complement strand
CCCTATCAAACATATATCAAAGATATATCAAAGTTATCACAAAGATATCATAAAGATATCCGAAGCATATCTTTGATATAATTTTAAGATGAGTATGCATCGGGAATAAATTAATGGGAAGTGAGAGAAACAGACAACAAATGTGGGAATATTCCTCAAGGATGTACAATATTCCTTTAGGAACAGGCAGGACAACGTACGAACTTTTTTTATAGCTTTGCAGGAAACTAAAAGATTATGGTACTTATCAATAACCAGCCTGAAGAAAACAATGCGTTTTCTGAAAAGATCATTGAAAACGGATTGAGCATTTACGAAGTAATCAGAGTGTTTGAAGGGCACCCTATATTTCTGAAAGATAATATTGTAAGATTATCTAATTCACTTATTAAATCAAATATCGGAATCCGGGTCGAAAGCTTGGGTATTCCCGAGAAATTGCAACGTTTTATTACATTGGAAAACATGACAGAAGGGAATATAAAATATGTGCTGCATTTCACTTCGAAAAATCCGGATGAATATATTTTCAAAATACCCCATGCCTACCCGACCGAAGATCAATATCGGAACGGTGTTCCAACCATGACTCTTCGGGCAATGAGAGAAAATCCCGAAGTGAAATATATCAATGCAGACCTGCGTACACAGACCAATCTGCTGATTCGGGAACATCATGTTTACGAAGTACTGCTGGTTGATAAAGACGGATTCATTACGGAAGGGTCACGCTCGAATGTGTTTTTCATCAAAGGCGAAACGCTTTATACCAGCCCGCTGCAATATGTATTGCCAGGAACCAGCCGGAAACGTGTGTTTCAGCTGTGCAAGGATAAGCATATACAGGTGATAGAAAAAAGAATCGACTCCAATAGACTGAATGAATATGATATAGCATTCATTACCGGAACATCTCCTTTAATATTGCCGGTTAATGGCATAGATGATATCCGCTACAATGCGGACAATGAATTTTTACACCGGCTGATGAAAGATTATTTTGCATTGTTGGAACGCTGAATGGATGATTTAATGTTTTTTTAGAAATATTTATATGCGTGAAAATTTATATAACATTAAATTATTTATATTTTTGCATGTTTTTAAAAGACAGAGTGTAAAATGAAATATATAGCAGTCGTTTGTGTTATAGTCATACTTTTATGGAATAAACCCTGGCAATGGTTGGGAGTTTCCATGGATTCAAATCTCTCCCGGGATTCCGGTGCTCTAATGCTCCAAAGACAATTGACAGACTCGCTGTTGCTGCTCCCGGCAAATCAAGTGATTAACAATAAGGATTCGGAATTGGAAATGACCCGGAAATTCGACCGGCTGATTGAAAAATTCATCCAAAAATGGGAACTGAAAGGAGTTTCCTTTGCCTTGATGAAAGATGACCGGCTGATTTACAGCAAAGGTTATGGCTATGCCGACCTGGAAAAAGGCATTCCGATGGATGTCATGCATGTTTTTCGCATAGCCTCTGTTTCAAAGCTTATCACGGCAGTCGGGATTATGAAGCTGCAGGAAGAAGGCAAATTAAAATTGTCTGACTGTGTCTTCGGCCCGAAAGGCATTCTTAATGACTCGATTTTCTCTGAAATCAAAGATAAACGCAGCTGCAAGATTACCATAGAACATCTCTTGCGCCATCAGGGAGGATACACCCTGGCATACGGAGATCCGATGTTTAATCCGCTCCTGATTGCAAAAAAAATGAATGTACAGCCTCCTGCCGATTTGAATACCATGATCCGATATGTTCTTTCCAGACGGCTGCAATATACTCCCGGAACATCAAGTGCCTATTCAAACATCGGATATGGAATATTGTCGAGAGTGATCGAAAAGGCTTCCGGAATGGATTATGAAACATATATCCGCAAACATATTTTGTTACCTGCAGGATGTTTCGATATGCATTTAGGCAAAAATCTCTATGAAGAAAAATTACCCAACGAGGTGAAATATTACGAAGTAACCAATGCCGAACAGATTCCGGCTTGTGACG
Organism: Odoribacter sp.; assembly: GCA_020024465.1. Taxonomy (GTDB): domain Bacteria; phylum Bacteroidota; class Bacteroidia; order Bacteroidales; family Marinifilaceae; genus Odoribacter. The sequence continues at coordinate 44,633 of JAHHTT010000013.1, read as the reverse complement.
GAAGCGGAGAAATGGTTTTCAGAAGCAACGGGGGAAACAATATTGAGGAGCTGTATGGTGCAGGAGGTTGGGTTGCTTCACCTTCGGAATTACTCCGGTTTTTGGCAACCATCGACAATAATCCATCTATTCCTGATATCCTGAATCCTGAATCCATTGAATATATGACCTCCCATGTTAATCATGGACTGCCTATCGGATGGATTGGGACAACCAAACGGGGCGATTGGATGCGCTCGGGAACTTTAGCGGGTACCAGCGCTTTGATGAAACGGCAAAAAGACGGTTATTCATGGGTGTTTCTGAGCAATACAAGCAGTTGGAAAGGTTCTCGATTCCCCAACTATATCAACCGTGCCATAAGTCAGGCAATGGTGACCGTCAAGGAATGGCCGGAACGCGATTTGTTTGAAATGCAAAGCATGGATAATGAAAAACTACTTGTCAATGTCCGATAGCATACGGTATATTATATTGGCTCCCAATGCTTTCAAGGGGTCGTTGACGGCAATGGATTTTTGTCATATTTTGGCAAAAACATTCCAGGACTCACCTTTCCATACCATACAACTCCCCATGTTTGATGGAGGCGACGGAACTGCTTCCGTCATTTCGTTTTATTTGGATGCCGTTCCCCACAAATTTGTGGCAGAAGATGCTTTGAACAGACCTCACAAAATTACATACTATACGAAAGGGGATACTGCGATAGTCGATTTGGCTGATGTATGCGGATTGAAATTTTTAAAACCGGAGGAGTATGATGTTTTAAACGCCAATACCCGAGGTTTAGGTATGGTGTTACTTCACCTGATTCAGGAAGGTTACAAATCCATTATTTTAGGTTTAGGCGGAAGTGCCAGCGTTGACGGCGGCCTCGGAGCTCTTGAAGCAATGGGGATGGAAATCAAGAGGACTGGACACCGGTACCGCAACCCTCTCCTGGAGTTGGGAGATTTTGATGCCACGTTGCTAAAAGAACGGTTTGCAGACACGGAACTGTTGGTTTTATGCGATGTGAATAATCCCTTGTACGGACCTCAAGGCGCTGCTCACGTTTTCGCTCCTCAAAAAGGTGCAAGTCCGCAGCAAAAAGTATTGCTGGAAGAGAGAATGACACAATATGCCGGATTATTAAAAGACAAGACTTGCATCGATCCCCAACGCATAGACCGTACTGGTGCTGCCGGAGGTGTTGCAGCCGCTTTCCGTGCCATCCTGAATGCTTCCCTGATATCCGGAGCAGATTATTGCCTGCATGTTTCAAATTTCTATCATTTACTGTCTGGCGCCTCCTGTGTTATTACCGGAGAAGGCAAACTTGACAGCCAAAGTCTGTGCGGAAAACTTTCGGGACAAATCGCAGCCCTTTGCAAACAGTATTCCAAGCCTGTATTTGCAATAGCCGGATTAGCCGGACAGCCCCTCCCCGACTTTACAGAAATCTTTACATTGGCAAGTTATGCTCCCGATTTACAGGAATCTATAAACCGTCCGAAAGTTTATTTGAGGCATGTAGCTAAGGATTTAAAAAAGAATATCGTAAAATCGATATAAAATAGCTCTTTTTCTTTGAGTTTTAATTTCAATTTGCAACTTTTGCAATCTGAATTGTATACAATCAATACACATAAATTATGGCATTTAAAATTTTGACAATCAACCCGGGTTCTACTTCTACCAAAATCGCTGTATTTGAGGATGAAAAAGAAGTTTTCAGTAAAACATTGCGTCACTCTGCAGAAGAACTGAGTCCGTTCCAGACTGTAGCTTCCCAGTTTCAATTCCGCAAGGATATCATTGTATCTGTTTTGAAAGCAGAGGGGATAGACATTCACACGCTGTCCGCAATCGTTGGCAGGGGCGGTTTGGTGAAGCCGATTGAATCGGGTATTTACGAAGTGAACGAAGCATTGGTCCGCGATCTGGAACATCCCGTAATGGGCGAACATGCTTCCAATCTTGGCGGCCTGATAGCCAAGGATATTGCACGTGAAATCGATAACGGAGCCAAAGCGTACATTACCGACCCCGTAGTAGTTGACGAATTGGAGCCTATTGCCCGTATTTCCGGTCATCCGGCATTGAAACGGTCTTCCATATTCCATGCACTGAACCAAAAAATCATTGCCCGCACTTATGCCAAAGAAATCGGAAAAAGCTATGATGAGCTTAATCTGATTGTCGCACACATGGGTGGCGGTGTTTCCGTTGGTGCTCACAGTCATGGACGTGTTATCGATGTTAACAACGCTTTGGACGGAGACGGACCTTTTTCTCCGGAACGCTCAGGAGGTCTGCCGACAGGTGCATTGGTAGAACTTTGCTATAGCGGCAAGTCCAAAGCTGAAGTGAAGAAAATGCTGAAAGGTGAAGGAGGTGTCGTTGCCTATCTGGGCACTAACGATATGCTTGAAGTTGAAAACAAAGCGATTGCCGACCCGAATTCAGAATATGCAATGGTGCAGAATGCAATGTGCTACCAGATTGCCAAGGAAATTGGCGCAATGGCTGCTGTGATGAAAGGTAAAGTGGATGCCATTCTATTGACTGGTGGAATCGCTTATGGTAAACCAATCACCAATTATATCCGTGAAATGGTTGAGTTCATCGCTCCTGTCAAAGTATATCCGGGCGAAGACGAAATGCGCGCCTTGGCAATGAACGGACTGATGGTATTGCGTGGAGAGACAACACCGAAAGTATATTAATCAATTCGTTTTTTTTAATATATGATAAATGGTGCAAAATACTGCACCATTTATCATATAATCTATCATGTATTAAATGATCTCGGCTATTGGCGAATAAATTGTATTTTATCCCAACTTCTTTTTTTTGCAGCCGGCTTTTCATCCGGATACCCGAATGCTATGGCATACAACAAGCGATGAGTTGGCGGGATATTCAACCGTTTCAATATACCGGCTCCTTCTTCGGAGTTGACAAATCGGCATAAGCCTCCCAGGCAACACGAACCGATTCCCATGGAATTGGCTGCCAGCATCATATTCCCGCCCAATAAACCGCAATCCACCTGAGACATATCGTAGGTCGTATCGTAAGCTACAAATACCAATACAGGCGCTCCGTATGCCGCATGGCGGTAAGGTTTGTTCCGTTTAAGCACGGAAACAGTATATTCATTATAAATACTGTCTATTTCATGCATGAACTTACAGTCAGCAACAACTCTTACTTCCCATGATTCCCTACCTTGCCCGTTAGGGGCATTTATACCACAGAGCAGTATTTCTCTCATGAGATTCGAGTCGATAGACTCATTTTTGTATTTCCTGACACTACGCCTTGACATGATATTTTCCGTGACAATCTCTTGATCGGATTTCATGTCTGTTTTCTTCTCTTCTTGCGGACTGCAACTTGCCAGGATAATACAAAGCAAAGATGTAAAAATGATACTTGTCTTATTCATAAACGAATAGTTTAAATCAATTATTTTGTTCTTAAATGCAAAAGTAAGGAAATTTATATATGCGCCATGCCGGTTTTTAAATAGGATACGATTTTTAAGTAAAAAAACGAATTCAATTGAAGAACGTAATATTGGAACAAAAAGAAGAAAGTATTAATTTTGGGGACTCAAAAAAATGTGACGAAATAAAATAAATGGAAACAAAACATTATTCCGGCTTAAGTGAAGCGGAAGTGAAGGAAAGTCGAAAAAGACACGGTGAAAATATATTGACACCCCCTCCACGTACTCCTCTTTGGAAACTCTTTCTCGAAAAATTCAGAGATCCTATCATTCAAATTTTACTTGTCGCAGCAGCCTTGTCGCTGGTGATTGCCATCATTCATGACGAATATGCGGAAACCATCGGTATTTTTGCTGCCATTTTTTTGGCAACCGGAGTCGGATTCTGGTTCGAAATGGATGCCAACAAGAAGTTTGAACTCCTTAATCAGGTAAATGATGACATTTTAATCAAGGTGGTCCGAGATGGAAATATTCATGAAATAGCCAAAAAAGATTTGGTGGTCGGAGATATTGTCGTTTTGGAAACAGGAGAAGAAGTTCCTGCCGATGGCGAGCTGATGGAAGCTATTTCACTACAGGTAAACGAATCGACCTTAACTGGAGAGCCTGTCATAGATAAAACCACTCGCCCTGAAGAATTTGACTCAGAAGCCACCTATCCTTCTAACCGTATTCTACGTGGTACAACCATTGTCAACGGACATTGTATCTACCGTATCGATAAGGTAGGCGATGCGACGGAATTTGGGAAAGTCGCTGAAAAATCGACGGAAATCACACATGACAAAACACCACTCAGCAAACAATTGGACGGTCTTGCCAAGTTTATCAGTATCATCGGCTTTGTCATTGCAGGTATTGTATTTGCCGGATTGCTGGTCAAGGACATCATGGCAGGCATTTTTACGGCAGACAACTTACTGACCCTGGATACTGCCGGCCGTATTTTGCAATATTTTATGGTAGCGGTAACTTTAATCGTAGTATCAGTGCCTGAAGGATTACCCATGAGTGTGACATTAAGCTTAGCTCTGAGTATGCGGAAAATGTTGAAAACCAATAATTTGGTTCGCAAAATGCATGCCTGTGAAACCATGGGGGCAACAACAGTCATCTGTACAGATAAAACCGGTACGCTAACACAGAACCAAATGCAGGTATACCGGACAAATTTTTATGGTCTACCCGAACAGGTGTTACATGATAACGAAATCAGTACTTTGATACGGGAAGGCATATCCATCAACTCCACAGCCTATCTTGACTATAGTCAGGAGGACAAAGTCCGTTCTTTAGGGAATCCGACAGAAGCCGCTCTCCTGCTATGGCTGCACAATCAAGGGGTAAATTACATGAATTACCGTGAAAAGACTGAAATACTGGAACAGCTTACCTTTTCTACCGAACGGAAGTATATGGCAACAATCGTACGTTCGTCTCTGCTCAATAAGGCTGTTTTATATGTCAAAGGTGCTCCGGAGATTGTTTTCAGCAAATGTAGCCAAGTCCGCACGACAGAAGGTTACGAACCGGCCAGCGACTACAGGCAGACTATTGATAATCAACTACTGGATTATCAGAATCAGGCCATGCGGACTTTAGGTTTTGCCTATAAAATACTGGAATCAGAATCTTTTGATGAAATAGAAACGGTTGCATCGGACGGCTTGGTCTTTTTGGGTATTGCCGCGATTTCCGATCCGGTACGTCACGATGTCCCGGCGGCTGTAGCCAAATGTCTGAAAGCAGGAGTCAGCGTTAAAATTGTCACAGGAGACACTCCTGCCACTGCCCGCGAAATCGGCAGACAAATCGGTATCTGGCAAGAAGGTGATACCGATGAACAGATTATTACCGGAGTGGATTTTGAGAATCTGTCGGATGAAGAGGCTGCCAAACGGGTATTGAAACTGAAAATCATGTGCCGGGCACGACCTACGGACAAGCAACGTTTAGTGGAACTATTGAAAAAATCCGGAGCTGTCGTGGCTGTTACCGGTGACGGGACCAATGATGCCCCTGCCCTGAACCATGCGGATGTCGGATTGTCAATGGGCACCGGCACCTCTGTTGCCAAAGAAGCCAGTGACATTACATTACTGGATGACTCATTCAACAGTATTGCCACTGCAGTAATGTGGGGACGTTCTCTCTATCACAATATCCAACGCTTTATCTTGTTCCAATTGACAATTAACTTATCCGCTCTTTTGATTGTCCTGATAGGTTCCATGTTGGGACATGAACTGCCGTTGACTGTCACCCAGATGCTTTGGGTCAATATGATTATCGATACTTTTGCTGCCGGAGCATTGGCATCCCTCCCTCCCAATGAAAAAGTGATGGATGAAGCCCCCCGCAAATCCTGTGAGTTTATCATTACCCCAACCATGAAGCGTTACATTCTAGGTATCGGTATCTGTTTTGCCGTATTGCTGCTTGGAATGATGTATTGGTATACATATACCGGAGGTGTCATTACCCGACATGAACTGTCCGTGTTCTTTACAACATTTGTGATGTTGCAATTCTGGAATATGTTTAATGCAAAGGCATTCCTGGCTCACGGTTCTGCATTCAAGGGATTGAAAGACTGTACCGGATTTTTAATTGTCATGCTAATTATTCCTATCGGCCAATATTTGATAGTACAATTTGGAGGAGATGTTTTCCGGACGGAACCTCTCTCTTTAAAAGAATGGGTTGCCATTATAGGTTCCACTTCAATTGTCTTATGGATTGGAGAATTGCTCAGATTATTCAAGAAACAATAAAAATTTCGCCCGGCTTTTACAGAAGCCGGGCGAAAATGATAGCTGTTGTCTGGTTCACGAAGCTTTTGCCACTGATTTGAACTGTGACTTTTCATTCTGTTGAGCCTCTACATATTGATATATTTCCCAATGTCCGTCCGGATATTCCATTAATGCGCTCAACGATTCAACCCAGTCTCCAGAATTCAAATAATGTACATCACCATAATGTACGTCAGCATATTGGTGTATGTGTCCACAAATAATACCATCATAATGCCGGTTAGCAGCTAAAGAAGCCAATTCTTTTTCGAAATCAGAAATATATGAAACCGCTGATTTCACTTTATGTTTAATAGATTGTGAAAAAGAATAATACTCTTTACCACTTTTTTTGCGTCTGTCATTCAACCATTTATTCAACCATAGCAAAAATGAATATCCATAGTCTCCCAATTTTGCCAGCCAGCGCATATTGGTTGTAATATTGTCAAAAATATCTCCATGAGTCACATAATACCGCTTACCGCAAGTATTATGGACATAATCTCCCACAATCGTTATATTCAACAAATTTAATGGAACCAGTTTATCCAAGAAGTCATCGTGATTACCGCGTATGTAAATAACTTCTGTTCCATATTTTTCCATCATTTTCATGATAACCTTTATCAGATCCGTATAAGACTGTTTCCAACGGCCGAAAGGATTTCTCTGTAATTTCCAGCCATCAATGATATCACCGTTTAAAATCAATTTGTCACAATCCACACTTTTGAGAAAAGTCGTCAATTCCTCTACTTTTGAATGCTCTGAGCCTAAATGCACATCAGAAATTACGACTGTAGCCAATTTAAGTCTTTGAACCATACTTTTTCATTTTTAACTATGCAAAATAGCCGATATAATATGACATTATTATTGAGAAAAACAGACATAATTATTACATCTATTACTATTTTTGTCGTAAATTATAATGATATAACAATATGACTGAAAAAATATGGACCGCACTTTATCATATACTTCCTGGCGAAAAAGCTCACAGACTGATGGCTCCTCAGCCAAAATTCATTGAAGGAATTGAAGGAATCCATGATACATCTCCTGTAAACAGTGCCGTACTGATACTGGTAGTCCCTTATGAGAACGAATTGGCAATCCCGTTTATCCGGCGGACAAAAGCAGGTAAATACCATGGCGGACAAATAGCTTTGCCCGGTGGGAAAATGGAGAAAGAAGATAAAAACACACTACAAACGGCCTTGCGGGAATGCCATGAAGAAATCGGTGTTCCGGAAAATTCTGTTTCCGTTGTGGGGGTTCTAAGTGATATCTATATCCCGCTGAGCAATTATAACATTACTCCTATAGTCGGCACAACATTGAAATTACCGGAATTTATACCTTCAGTAGACGAAGTGGAGAATATTTTACTGATCAAGCTGTCTGAACTTTTTAATGATGCCAACAAAACCACCCATACATTTACACGTCATGACCACTCCATTGTTGCTCCGGGATATAAAATAGGTGACAATTTCATTTGGGGAGCAACAGCCATGATTATTGCAGAACTTGAACAATTGATGAAAATCAATACCTTCGGCAAGCTATAATTTGCGACAAATAAAGTATTGCGGATGATAAGTCAGGGGATAGCGTCCATCTTTCAGAAAACGTATTGCGTATTCCCGGGTAAAAGCATTCAACCGGCCACGTGTCCAGGTTTTGTGAGACGACATTGCATTAACCCCCGTCTTTTTAATATGTTGCAAAATATCCAAGGGATGATTAAAATCCAATGTGTATATTTCTTCCTCCGTGTGCAATACTTCAAAATAACGGGATAGTATTTCCTCCATTTCGGATAAGGAATGATAGGTCAAACCATTGCCTGTAATCGCTTTCAATTCCCGGCAATTATCTTTACCAAAACTACTGAATATTAACCAGCCGCCTGAAGATATATGTTCAGACAAGTAGCCGAAGGTTTCCAATGGATGCTCAATCCATTGGAATGTAGAAGTTGATGCTACCAATGAAAAAATCTCAACGAGCTGCAATTTCTCTATATCACCGGGCAGACAATATTGTGCCGTAATACCACATCGACTTGCAGCTTTTATACACATAGCATCTACCAAATCATTTAACCACAGTTCACTACTACTCCACCTGGCTTTTAGTTGCTCGGACAATAATCCTGTTCCACACCCTATTTCCAAGATGCGGTTGATTTCCAAAGGACAGTAATGTTCCAGCAACTCAACCAAATGCTTCACTATCTTTTTTTGGATATGAGCATTCTCTTCATAACTCTCTACGCTTCTTCTGAAACGACATTCTATTTCAGTCTTTTTTAAACTCATAACTCCCAAATTTGCGCCCAATTCTCAAAATGATAAAACGGATAATGACCTCCGTCAAGTATAACAATTTTCTTTGCCCGATTATCCCACCACGCCAATTGATTGGTCGGAGAAAAAATAACATCACCAGATGATATATATACCTTATCCCATGTCAATGAATTCTGTAATTCGTTTGCCTGCAAACGAATTGCAGTCAATTCTTCGCCCACCTCTTCCACTTCCCTTTGTGGTTTGTTGGCAGAAAACCGTTTTCTTTCTTCTTCATCGGCAAACATGCGTCGTATGAATTTTTCACGTCCGGCTGCATTCATTCCTTTTTCAGTCAATTGATATATTTTATCCGGTATTCCCCAGGAATCGTTTACCGGATGTTCCGTTCCATTCAAGGCTATCAGCCGTGTACAGGCAATTCCCCATACCGGAAGTATATTAGCAGCACCCCATACCCCCATGGACCAAGCCACGACATTGACCTCCCGATAAGATGTCAATTCGGGAAGAATCTCTGTATTCAATTGCCGATAATCATTTATTTCTAAAATATCGTACTCCCCTTTTAGATGTTGTACTGTTCTGCTGTCCATTCCCCATCCGTTGAAAAATACGATAACCCGATCTGTATTTTCTCTGTTTAACCACTCTATTCGCATACAATTGTTTTATTCCAGACATTCTAAAAATTCAAACAAGCATTCATAATCTTCCATTGGAATAGAAGCGTTCAGTGAGAAACGGATACGGGCTTCATTTTTTGGAACAGTCGGATACCTGACCGGTAAAGCAAAGAAACCGTTTTCCTGCAGCAAATCGGACATCTCTATACTGTTTTCGTTAGAACCACATATCATAGGCACAATATGAGAATCCCCCTTTGTTTCAAATCCTTTTTCTTTTAAAATCTTTTTCAAACGCCCGGAAATCTTAGCAAGTTTCAAACGCAAATCATAAAAATCAGGCATCCGGTTTAATATAAAACGAGTCCACGCCACATTTGCCGGCGGCAAAGCAGTCGTAAAAATCAAACTGCGTTGTGTATTTATCAAATACTCTCGAAAGATTTTTTCACATACAACAAAAGCTCCCATCGACGCAAATGCCTTTCCAAAAGTCCCGACTATAAAATCTATTTCGTCCGTACATGCCTGCTCCTCACAACATCCCAGTCCGTTTGTTCCGCGTACACCTATAGCATGAGCTTCATCCACATACAAAAAAGTATCAAACTCTTTCTTTATCTCACACAATTGCTGCAAATCGGCAATGTCACCATCCATACTGAAAATAGATTCAGTCACGATAAATACGTTTTCATATTCCTCCCGGTGGTGTAACAGCAAATTCCGCAAATGTTCATAATCCAAATGCCGGTAACGCAACATTTGCGCATCGCTCAAACGCAGACCGTCTATGATACTGGCATGTACCAATTTATCGGCAATTATCAAATCACGCTTGCCGGCCAGGGCCGGTAAAATACCAATGTTAGCATGATAACCCGAATTAAATACCAAAGCAGCCTCCTTATCGTATATATCAGCCAAATCATCTTCAAGCATCTTATAATATTGGTGGTTACCCGATAACAAACGCGATGAAACGGCACTATATGACAAAGCCATTACATCCGTTTCGGCTCTGAATTCATCCAACAGACGAGGATTGCTGGATAAACCCAAATAATCATTGGAAGAAAGGTTCAGCATTTCCTTTCCCTCAGTATGTATCAAGAATCCATTGTGCTCAATCTCCCTCAATATCCGATAATTCCCGGATTCCTTTATAATTTCCAACTTTCTGGTATAACGTTCTTTATTCATCATTACTTTATATTTCACTTACAATTTTCAGCAATCCTGCCGTCAACTTACTCAACTCTGCCGGTTTTATCACAAAAGGAGGCATGATGTAAACCAATTTTCCAAATGGACGTACCCAAATCCCTTCTTCAACAAATTTTGCCTGTAATACAGCCATATTAACCGGTTCTTTCATCTCAAGTACTCCAATTGCTCCAAGCACCCGGACGTCTGCGACCTGTTTCATCAAAGCGGCAGGTGACAATTCTCTGCATAATTGCCGCTCAATGCCCTTAATCATTCCTTCCAGATCATAACCTGTCAATAAATCAATAGAGGCACAAGCAACTGCACATGTCAACGGATTGCCCATAAAGGTGGGACCGTGCATAAAGACAAACGGATCACGCGAACAGATTACCGTTGCAACGGCATCGGTTGTCATGGTTGCAGCGAAACTCATATATCCACCTGTGATGGCTTTACCTATACACATGATGTCTGGGGAGATACCTGCATAATCCACGGCCCATAATTTACCGGTACGTCCGAAACCGGTAGCAATCTCATCACAAATCAGCAATACTCCATATTCATTACATAACCGTCTGACTTCCTTCAGATAGTCAGCTGAATAAAACCACATTCCACCGGCTCCTTGGACAATAGGTTCGAGAATAACGGCAGCCATATCTGCATGATGGGCCTCAAAACATGACCTTAGTTCACGGAAATCTTCTTCAATACAAACTTCACCGAACCGGCGTTCCGGACGGTCAATAAAATACTGTATCGGCAGGCAACCATGAAAAATACCATGCATACCTGTCACTGGATCACAAACAGACATAGCATTCCATGTATCACCATGGTATCCTTTGGTGATTGTCATAAAATGCTTTTTTTCTTCCTTGCCGGCTGCATACCAATATTGTATGGCCATTTTCATGGCAACTTCCACAGAGACGGAACCAGAGTCTGAGAAAAATATCTTGTCCATTCCTTCAGGAGCTATCGACAAAATTTTTTCAGCCAATTCCACTGCGGGACGGTGGGTAAATCCACCAAACATCACATGAGACATATTTTCAATCTGCTTGTAAAGAGCTTCATTCAATGTCGGATTATTGTATCCATGTATCTCACACCACCATGATGACATACCATCAATTAAGCGTCTGCCATCTTCCAACTCTATATAAACACCTTCCGCCCGTTTTACCGGAAATACAGGAAGCGGATCAATCGTAGAAGTATAGGGATGCCAAATATGTTCCCTATCATATTTCAATAATTCCTCTGTATTCATAATTTTAATCTTAAATCGTAAATCCCAAGTCTTTAACCTTTTTCATATCTTCCTTTACTTTAGAACCAACCGTTGTCAGCAGGTCTCCGACAATTGCAGCATTGATGCCTGCTGCAATGGCTTCCGTTTCTATATGAGCAATCAACATTCTTCCTCCAGCAAAACGTAAGTAAGCATCCGGATGGATAAAACGGAAAATAGCAATCGTAGTCAAGACCTCTGTATCCGATAGCGGAGCGGCATGCTCCAGCGGAGTGCCCGGAATCGGATTCAATACATTAATCGGAATAGATTTTATACCCAAATCCCGAATGGTCAGTGCCAGTTCGATACGGTCCTCCATCGTTTCCCCCATTCCTATGATTCCCCCCGAACAGATTTCCATACCAATTTCCTGGGCCGCTCGGATTGTAGCTATCTTATCATCTACCGAATGAGTTGAACACAATTCCCCGAAATAGCGAGGAGAAGTTTCCAGATTGCAGTGATAACGCCTGATGCCTGCATCCATCAATTTTTGTAACTGCTCCTTTTTCAACAAACCCATTGAAGCACACAAATTGAGTCCGGATTGTTTACCAATTTTTACAGCATATTCACAAAGACGGGCAATATTACGGTCGGATAAAGCTTTTCCGCTTGTAACGAATGAAAATTTGTCAACTCCATATTCATTGTTCAATCGAGCCATTTTCATACATGTCTCTTCATCCACCAACTCATATTCCTCTATATTTGTTTTAAATACTGCCGACTGTGCACACCACTTACAGTTTTCAGAACAGCGTCCCGAACGAGCATTTATAATCGAACAAGTGTCAAAATGACGGCCGACCATCTTGTCTCGGATTTCACCTGCTGCAGCGTATAGAGATTGCTTGTCCTGCCCACTATTTAACAGCAGGGCCTCTTCGCGCGTTATCTGTCCTCCCGACAATACTTTTTTCTTTAAACTTTCAATCATATCTATCCATCTTTAATACAAAAAAGAGGATATATCGACAATGCGGCATATCCTCTTTAAACTTATATAATTCCCCTGGTGACAGGACACATTTCTCCTTTGCTGCAAGCATTTTCCTGACATTCTTTCACCGTCAGTACCGGCATGGGAATCAGTTCCGCCACGCTATCCATATTAATGATTACGCCATTCTTGCCAGCTTTCAGCAACACCTGCTTATACATATGAAGTGCCAATCTGCAAATTTTCACCTCCTTACCGAGACCGATAAAAACGGCATATCCTTTCTTGCTCCAACAAGAAAAATGCAGGTAATGTTTTGTAAATGCCAATCGGTGTGTCATATATATCGTTTATTATCGTTGCCAAAATTACGAAAATAATTAAAAGAATGTCATTTCTTTGAGAAAATCAATGCTTTTGTTTTATCTGTTGCCATTTTTCACGGGCCAATACCTGCATATCCGCAACCGAATCTTTTTCATCCACTATTTCAAATCCTAAAATGGTTTCGATAACATCTTCCATTGTAACAATTCCACGCATGCAGCCATATTCATCAATAATGATAGAGATATGTTCTTTTTTCTCTAATAATTTCTCCCAAATTGCTGAAACAGAATCATTTTCATTAAAAAAGAGTACAGGACGCACAACATCCTGCAATTTATTATCAAATTTATCTTCGGCCAGTTTTTCCAATATCGTCTGACGTAATACATAACCGGTGATGTAATCTTCCTTTTCCCCATATACGGGAATACGCGAATAAGTTCTATATTGCTGTTCTTCATAAAAATTCTTTAAGGTCATTCCTTCCCAAGCAGCAGAAACTACAACGCTGGGGGTCATTATTTCCCGGGCAGTCACCTGATTCAATTTGATCATATTTTGAATCATCTTGTTTTCTTTCATTTCAAAAACACCTTCTTCCGTTCCTACAGTAACCATAGCAGACACTTCTTCACGACTGACAGACATAACATGGTTTTGAGGCGAAATAACGCGTGTAATCAATTCTGACAATAAAACCAACGGATAGGTTATAACAATCAATACCTTGATGATTCTTGCCGAAGGAATTGCCAAAGTTCTCCAATAGCAAGCACCAACGGTCTTGGGGATAATTTCCGATAACACTAAAATCAGAATAGTCAATATAGCGGATATAATCCCAAAATAAGCTTCACCAAATACCTTAACAGCTTCTGCTCCTACTCCGGCGGCACCAACCGTATGGGCAATGGTATTTAACGAAAGAATAGCTGAAATAGGTTTGTCGATATCCTGTTTTAATTTTTTTAGCAAACCGGCAGATTTAACTCCTGCATTTTCCTTCATGGAAATAAAAGACATCGGAGTGGACAATAAAACAGCCTCTAAAACTGAACATAAAAAAGAAAGTGCAAGTGCAAGGACTAAATATAATATTACAAAAAACATAGCTTTAATTTAAAATAAACAATACAGACAGCCAAGATGCTGTCTCAAGTCTTTTCCCAAAACAATAAATGAATTGACTATTATAAACGGTATATGCACCAAAAAGAACGTTTTGTAAAAAACAAGTTCTTCAAAATCTGTGCATCCTTATTTATCTCTTCATGCAATAAAGAGCATGTATAAAAGCCAGCAACACAAGCTGCGTCTAATTTACGGAGACGTTGAGTGGACGGTATCCTTTGCAGAATACCGTCTTTTTCAAAGCATAAACGATCAGATGACACAATATCCTGTGTCATAACCTCCTTTTCATTCAAACAATCGTATCCGTTTGTTCTGTTGCATATTCCTTCATGCAACAGTAAATATAGTGCAAACAAAAAAGTCAATCGACTGATAAGTATTATCCAATTTTTCAGATACATATTTTAAAATTTTCTGCCATATCTCACAAAAGTTCCCTCATTCCAGCAAAAAACGCTCTTTCATTCTGCTACAAAATTATAAATTCTAAAAAAACATTCCCACATTAAAGGAAAAATTTTACACATACATCTCATATTTCAATAAAATACCATAGTTTTGCAATCATCTTGAATACGACACACAAAACAAAGCATAAAAATCAAAATATCAACGAATGAAAAAGGCTATTGTATTATTATCTGGAGGACTGGATTCGACTACGGCACTTTATTTGGCAAAAAACCAAGGATTTGACGAATTATATGCCATCACTTTTTTATATGGACAAAAACATGACAAAGAATTAAAAAGCGCACAAGCAGTAGCTAAAGCCGTAGGAGTCAAAGAGCACAAAATAGTGAATCTTCTCCTAAACCAATGGCACGGATGTTCTCTGACCGATCCTGATATGGAAGTTGAAGACGGGGATACGGGACGTAACAACATCCCCGATACGTATGTACCTGCCCGCAATATGGTATTTCTGTCTGTCGCAGCATCATGGGCCGATGCTTTAGACATTACGGATATTTTCATCGGAGTCAGCGAAGTAGACTACTCCGGTTATGTGGATTGTAGAGAAGAATTCATAAAGGCAATGGAAGATGCGGTCAATTTGGGTACAGTATTAGGAGCCGAAAAAAAACAACATATCACTATACATGCTCCTTTTATGCACATGACAAAAGCCGAAGAAGTAAAATTAGGCAAACGCTTAGGAGTGGATTTCGGGCTTACATGGACATGTTACCGCGGTAATGACAAACCATGCGGAACCTGCGACAGTTGCCTTCTTAGGGCAAAAGCTTTCGCAGAGGCCGGCGAAACAGATCCATTGACAGTATAAACAATCAAAAATAGGAAAATATGATAATCAGAAAACTGTTCAAATTCGAAGGTGCTCATATCGTCCGTAATTGTTCATCTGAAAAATGCAGAGAAAACATTCACGGACATTCATACATCGTTGAGGTATTCATTACTTCAGACAAATTGGACGACGGATATATGATTATGGATTTTTGCCGCTTGGAAAAAGTCAGAAATTTTATAGAAAGCTTTGATCACACTTACACCCTGTGGCAAAAAGACAATAAGGATTTTAAAGCATTCATATATAAATACAACAGACGTGTAGCTGAGATACCTGTTTCCCCTTCCGCAGAAGGATTCGCCCTAATGTTCTTTTATGTTATAGACAGAATTATAAATGAAATTCCGGCAGTCAATGGAGAAGGAAATATCCAACTTCATTCTGTCCGTGTACATGAAACAGCTACGGGATATGCAGAAGCATTCCGGAAAGATCTGGTACTGGTCAATTTTACAATGGACGACATTCATTTCAGTTTTTCAAATAATCAATCAAAGTAATATGCTTTTAGCAAAAGATGGAATTTTTCCTATCACCAAAGACCAATACGGACAAGTGCTTTCAGAAAAACCGGCATCAGGTTTTGCCATTCCCGGCACCATTCAAGGTGAAGGTAAATTGTGTGGCATCCCTTCTCTGTTTATCCGTCTGGCCGGTTGCAATCTGCATTGTTGCTGGAAGATGGAAGATGGAAGAATTTCCCAATGCGACACGACATACGCTGCCTATGAAATAAAAGATGTACATCCAATGAGTACCGATGCCATTTACAAAACTGTGCTACAGAATAGCGGAGCAATCAACCATATTATCTTAACAGGAGGAGAACCTCTACTACAAGCAGCAGAACTAAAAACACTATGTCATAAATTGAAACAAAATAACAGATTCCATCTGACCATTGAAACCAACGCTACTATTTTTGATGAAAACGTAGCCCAATATATTGACCTTTTCAGTATGTCGCCCAAATTGACCAGCTCGCAAGCCAGACAATCAGCAGTTTCGCTTGAAACTATCCGTGCATTCGTCAGCTATGCAAGAAAACATAATAAAGATTTCCAATTGAAATTTGTCTACTCGTGCGAAAATGACATTGATGAAATAAAAAGGATTCTCTCAAATCTTGAAGGTTGGCATCCGGAAGATATTCTGTTAATGCCACTTGGAGGGACCGTCGAGATTATGCGAAGGAACCGCATTTCAACCTTAGAACATTGCATTCGGAATGGATGGCGATATTGCGACAGACTTCACATCTCATTATTCGGGGACAAGGCAGGCGTTTAACAAATTCCGCTTATATTTTCAATGATAAAATAGTTGGTGTTTTATAAATGATTTTTCCATCTTCCAACAACATTCGAACACTTTCAAGTATATCATCCCTCTCTACGGGTATAGTATGCACCAATAAATTCAATTCCCGGTCAGACTCTTGCAAAAGTGTGATGATCATCTGTCGTATTTGCCGCTTATCCATCAATCTACCAGATTTTTTTTGCTTAAGACAATAGTCGCACATACCACAGGGAATCGTATCTTTTTGTCCGAAATAATCCATCAGATAAAGTTGCCTACATTTCTTATTTTCTTCGATATACCCCGCCATTTTCTCCACTTTAACAGAATAAGACTGTTTTCTGTCTGCATATGCATTACGTCCTATATGCAAATAAGAGTCAGGTACCCGCGGCTGGTGGTACACAATATAAGGTCTGTCATTTCCGGGAATATAACTGATAATTTTTCGGCAAGCCAGTCCCAGTAATGTCTGATAGATATCTTCCCGGGTCACGCCCAATTGTCCGGCAATCCACTCTTCTTCTATAAATGCATATTGCACAAATATACCGGAAAATGTACGAAGTAATAATTCAACCAATTTTTCATTTAAGGTTGTTTGTAAATCTACCTTATACAATTGGTCTCGCAATACTAAAAAGCTGATCCGCGAACATGAATGGACTTCTGTCGTACATTCCAGATACCCAGCAACCTGAAGCACGCCAATAGCAGCAAGTACCTGTACATACTCCAATTTATAAGTTTTAACAAATAAATCCGGATTAAATTCAAAAGCAAATCCGGCACCAGCACCTTCTTCCAGCTGGAAAAAGTCACCAAGCAGACGATAGACTTCCCGTATATACCTGATATCGGGGAAATTTTTATCCACCCTTTTTTTCAAAGCCGTAAGCACTGCTTCGTTATAAAGTAAAACGGCATAGGCCCGTTTACCATCACGACCGGCACGACCGGCTTCCTGAAAATATGCTTCCGGACTATCCGGAATGTCAAAATGGACCACAAGCCGGACATCCGGTTTGTCAATACCCATACCAAACGCATTAGTCGCTACAATCACCGGAGTTTCGCCTCGTTTCCACGCCTCTTGCTTCATGCTGCGTTTTAACGATGAAAGACCTGCATGGTAATAATCCGCCTGCATTCCTTTTTTAGTCAGAAAGTCAGCTAATTCTTCGGCTGTTATCCTTTTACGTACATAAACGATTGTTCCACCTTTCACCGATGATAGAATGTGTATCAATTCACCCAATTTATCATTTGCCTTACGGACAACATAAGAAATATTTTCTCGGCGAAAACTCTTGGAAAGTACATGAGGTTCTGCAAATTTTAATTTCTGTTGGATATCGTCAGCTACTTGCGGTGTTGCCGTTGCTGTCAATGCAAGCACTGCAACTTGTGGGAAAAGTTCACGAATCTCGGCTATTCTCAGATAAGAAGGTCGAAAATCATACCCCCACTGTGAAATACAATGTGCTTCATCGACTGCCAGTAACGAAAGGTGCATCCGTCTCAGATATTCTCTAAAACGTTCCGAGGCCAGCCGTTCTGGAGATATATACAAAAGTTTGATTTTATCTGCCAAGGCTTTGTTCAAAACAGACGTTACCTCTTCCCTCTGTTGACCGGTATAGATTGCTTCCGCCTCTATACCCCTTTCCCTCAATTCCTCTACTTGATCATTCATTAAAGCAATTAAAGGAGTTACCACGATACAAATCCCGTCCAATGCCATTGCGGGTACCTGATAAGTAATAGATTTACCGCCTCCCGTCGGCATCAAAGCAAGTGTATCCCGCCCTGACAAAACGGAACGGATAATGTCTTCCTGCAGAGGACGGAATTCATCATATCCCCAGTATTGCTTTAAAATCCGGTTGATATCCATAAAATATGCTTACTGATTTTTATCTCTTGGGACAAAGATACAAAGGAATTGAATTACGAAAATTGAAAATTGAAAATTATTTACTATTTTCGCCCGAATATAATAAGTATGAATAGGATGAAACACTTAATCGCTTTTACGGTATTTTTTATATTATTTTCCTGTCAAAGGACACAGCCTCAAGAGCAACCTATAGTACAGGTATTTGAAAGTATGCTATATCCTTCTGAATTATCCGAATTCGTACCTCATGGGACATCACCCGAAGACAGTATCGTCTTTGCCCAAAACTTTATACGCAACTGGGTAACACAAAAACTCCTATTGCACAAAGCTATGACAAACCTGTTGTTTACCGAACATATAAAAATACAAAAACAAGTGGAAGAATATCGCACATCCCTGTTAATCCATGAATATAAACGCAAATTTATAAAACAACGTCTTAATGATGATATAAAAGAAATCCAAATAGAAGAATATTATCAGAAAAATGAAAAGAATTTTGTATTGTCTACTCCTATTGCAAGAGTTGTATTCTGTATTATTCCCAAAAACGCACCCAATCAGAAACAGTTAAGAAAATGGTTCCTCTCCGATAAAGAAGATGACCAGGATAAGCTGGAAGACTATTGTCTGAGTAATGCAAAGAAGTATGATAAATTCAATAATCATTGGATAGAAGCAAAATTCTTATTAAATCTCATACCCGGAGACTCACAAGAATTGTTAAATGAAATTTTCACTCGCAAGAATATAGAAAAAGAAGATGAAAATAATTTCTACTATCTGAAAGTAAAGGAAATCAAGCGAGAACAAACCATTGCTCCCATAGATTACGTAAGAGATGAAATTATCCTGATTTTAAAAAATAAAAGAAAATTACAATTTGAACAAGAATTGGAAAAACAGATTAATGAAGAAGGACTGCAAAAAAAGTATGTAAAATTTCACTAAATACCCATTGAATTCATGCCACATTAAATAAAATTATTGTAGCTTAGAAGCCTCAAATAAAAATTTAAAACAGCAAAAACAGCAAATTATAACAATTAGTATATGAAAAAGTATTTATTATTGCTTATTTTATGTGTCCATGCCGGTTTTCTGGCAGCACAAAAAAATGTCGTGGACAAAATTGTAGCCATTGTCGGAGAAGAGATTATCTTAAAATCAGATATAGAAAATGCATATCTGCAGGAACAGGGACAAGGCCTCATTTCTTCCTCCTCCGACTATAAAACCGAGCTCTTGGAAAAGCAATTAATTCAGAAATTACTTTTGGCACAAGCTCAAATAGACAGTATCTCAGTAACAGAAGAGCAAGTGGAAAACGCAGTTGCCAACCGCATAGAATATTTTATCAGCAACATCGGTTCACAGGAGCGTCTTGAAGCATATTTTGGAAAATCACTGGAAGAAATTAAAGACGATATGCGAGGACCGCTGCGAGAATTGCTAATTACAGAACAGATGCAGCAAAAAATTGTAGAGAAGATACGCATTACTCCCTCGGAAGTAAGAAATTATTTCAAACGTCTGCCCAAAGACAGTCTACCGGAAATGCCAGACCGATACGAATTGCAGCAAATTGTGCTTCGTCCCCGTATCAGTGATGCAGAGAAAGAACGTATACGCGAGCGATTGCGTGGATATAGAGAACAAATACTGAAAGGCGAAAAGACATTCAACACACTTGCTGTGCTCTATTCTGAAGATCCCGGTTCTGCAACCCGAGGAGGAGAATTGGGATACATCCCCCGCAATCAGCTGGACCCGGCTTTCGCAGAAGCAGCATTCAATTTAAAACCAGAAAGAATTTCAAAGATTGTCGAATCAGAATTCGGTTTCCATATTATTCAACTTATTGATCGACAAGGTGAAAAAATCAATGTAAGACACATCCTTCTACAGCCTAAAATTGCAGAGGAAGAAAAAGAAGAAGCTTTACACCGTTTGGATACAATACGTCAATATATCAACGAAAATAAGATGACATTCGAAGAAGCAGCCATGTATTTCTCTTCAGACAAACAGACCCGCAACAATGGAGGTCTGGTGGCAGATCCACAGACAGGGGAATCACGTATTGCACGTGCCAATATTCCCGGCGAAATGGCTAAAGAAATCAACAGCTTGAAAATAGGCGAAATATCAATGCCCTTTGTTACTCATTCTGAAAGAGGACAAGAGGAATATAAAATTGTAAAAGTAAAAGAATTCTATCCACGCCACCGTGCAAATCTGGAAGATGATTGGCAGAATTTCGAATTAATGCTGACTAATGAAAAACAGATGGACAAATTGGAAAAGTGGATAAAAGAAAAACAGGCAAACACTTATATTCACATTGACGAAGAATACCGGAAAGGTAAATTCAGATATGATGGTTGGATAAAATAAAAGAGTTGATACATACAACATGTTTAAATCGATAACAGCCAAAGCAGTCAGTCTGCTTATATGTATATACGTTTTTCTCCCTATGGCTTTCAGTCAAGAGAAGACCCAGATTAATATCATAAGTACAGACTCTCTTGCTTTTGCCAAATATGCAAAAGATCCGAATCGTTTTATCGGTAATGTCAAACTCAGTCACAAAGACATGATCATGACATGCGACAGTCTTTACCAATATGCCGACAGCAATTATATTGAAGCTTTTGGTCGGGTACATGCCGTACAAAACGACACACTGAATCTTTGGGGAGATTTTCTGTATTATTACGGGAACACAGGAAAAGCGCGTGTCCGCAAGAATGTCATCATGCAGAATCCTACTCTTACACTTACCACGGATTCGCTGAATTATGATATGGAAACCCGCATAGGCCACTACTTCAACGGTGGTACTATTAAAGATAGTGTAAACACTCTTGTCAGTGATATAGGATATTATTTCGTTCGAATGAACGAATTATTTTTTAAGGACAGTGTAAAGGTATATACCCCCCAGTATAACCTGTATTCAGATACTTTGAAGTATCGCACTGATACCAAATTGATAACAATTTTAGGTCCTACCGACATTGTAGGTGAAAACCGCACTCTATATTCTGAAAATGGCTGGTGTAATTCACTCACTTCCCATGCTGAATTATATAAGAACAATATTTTGAGTTACAACACCTACATAGGCAGTTCGGATACTCTTGTTGTAGACAGTCTTTCCGGAACCGCTATTATGCGGCAACATATCCATTTATATGATACTGTTAACAAAGTAATTGTAGAAGGCAATTACGGAGAAGTACTCAAAAATAACGATTATGCTTTTGTAACAGACAGAGCCTTATTGATATTAGTAGGGCAAGCCGATTCGTTGTTTGTACATGGAGACACTCTTTCCATCAGCAAGGATACATTGGGCAACAATATAATGAAAGCCTATCATCATACTAAATTCTACAGTATGGATTTGCAAGGAGTATGCGATTCTATGGTATTCCCTGCGGCAGACTCTACGGTATATCTATATAAAGAACCTGTTGTCTGGGCAAGCGGCAATCAGCTGACAGCTACTGAAATCAGTATGCACATGAAAGATAATCAAGTGGATGTTTTTGATATGAAAAATAAAGCCATGATTGTCAATCCGGTAGATTCAACGATGTATAAACTTCTACCCGACCAGCACGGAGTCTTGTTCAACCAAATTAAAGGACGAGACATGCGGGGCTATGTCAGAAACAACGAGCTTTACCTGATGATGGTAAACGGTAATGGAGAATCTATCTTTTATCCTGATGACAAAGGTTTTATTATCGGTCTGAACAAAGCCATGAGTTCGACAATAAAAATAGAATTGGAAAATAAAAAAATAAAAGACATCACTTTCATTACAAAGGTTGAAGGTACACTGAATCCTCTACTTTTAGTGAAACCCGAAGATCGCAAATTGAAAGATTTCCATTGGCACATCGATAAAAAACCACTGGAAAAAGAGGATATTTTTCATTAAAAACCTCCTTCTTTCTCCTATACAATGACGTGCGAAAATGTCAGTTGCCTTCTCATTTCGTATGTCATTTTTATTTTTTCTACTTATCGCTCAATATGTCATCAAACTTCAACTACCAATAAAGCTGTTTAACACAACTCTATCAACAAATCATCTCATATTATAAAAATCTAAGTCTATAATATCTTATAGATATATTGCATATATCGGTACATTCATTAACTTTGTCAAGTTGATGAGATCAAAACATTAAATTTCATTGATCGCTTAAATACCAAGTTTCAAGCATTGTCAAAATTTATGAATATGAAATTAAATAAAGTTTTAGCATTATCTGCAATATATATCATATACATAACATTAGCAAGTTGTGGAACAAAAAATCCGCAGGAAATTATTGCAAAAGAATTAGGTATTAATTTATCAAACGGCATAACAATTTCCAATACAGATACACATGGTGGATTTCATGGTGATGGTCATACTTATATTGTACTTAAATTTGATGATGACTCACTATTAAAAGTTATTAAAAATAATTCCAAATGGAGAAAATTTCCTTTGGACAAAACTTTTCAAACACTGGTATATGGTAGAGAGGAAGATACAAGTAAGACTGGTCCGTTTGTCACAGATGGACAGGGAAATTCATTGATACCCGAAATCCAGAATGGTTATTGGTTCTTAATTGACCGTCATTCTGATACAAAGACAGATATTTTGGAACGTGGTTCATTCAATTTCACTTTAGGGTTATATGATACCGATAATAATATCATATATTTTTACAAGCTTGATACATAATATGCAATCAACAGATCAATGAATTTCTCCATAAAGAAATGAAGGTTATTGATTGGAGTAACAAAAAAATACTTTTGTATAATAACACATTGAATAATTTTATGCATAAAAAATCACGACATGAGAATCAAAATCTTACTTAACATTCTTGTGCTTTCTGTGCTTGCAATACTCTTTTCAAGTTGCAACGACAATGACAAAGAAGGCAAAAAAGTAACTAATTACAAAGAACATGTACTGACCGTGGCATCGAAGAAAGTTCCAGGTGTATTACTATCCGGACATAATATTGTGTCAGAAGTATATGCCGTCAAAAAAAACCTGACAGACGAATGGAGTGCCTATGGCAGTATCGAAGGATTTGAGTATGAAAAAGGATATGAATACAAAATCAAAGTCAGTGAAACCAGCTATCTGGATTATTCTATGGGACAGCCGGCATGGACAGAGGTTGACTTGCTTGAAGTGATATCCAAGGATAAAAAAGATTCGGAAGGAATACCCTTACACTTTATCCCTGAGACTTATTACAAAAACATTCCTCTTCCTAAATATAAATATGTAGTAGAAGCAGATAATAAAGAAATCGTTGAAGAAGATTTAAAATCAAATTCTATCCTTCCTATCGATTATCATTATATTTTATATCGTGATAATGACGGTGGTCTTAAATGGATTGGTTTACGGAATGATATTGATACATTTGGCCCATATATGATAATACCCAAGAACAAGAAACCTGAAGAAATGCCGGAGTCTTACAAATTACTTCCTCCGGAAGGAAGTGTGCGCGGACATGGTGAATGGACGTTTTTAGATGAAGTAGGAAATACAACTGTCTATCCTTCATTCGATGTATTTATCGGCAATGGAACCAAAATAGAAAAAAAGAGTACTCCTCCTACTCCAAACACTTTCTTTCTTTACAAAGACTTGTCTCGAAACTATCAGATCAAATACCCGAATGCCGGAGTAAAGACAGTTGTTGTCTCTTATAGTATAACATTTAAATATTTATAAGAATCAAAAAAAGCTAAGCATCGAATCATCGACAGCTTAGCTTTAATGTTTGTCCATTTATAAAAATTTATTCCTCAAAGTAAACAGTGTAACGATTCCAAAAATCTTTGTTTTCCTTTATATCTTCATAATAGGTACGTCCTTCTATAACTTCCGGTGTATCAATCTTCACTCGAGTTGTCACATACTCCATTTTTCCATTGATATTTTTACCTTCTTCGTTATATTTGTAATCAATGTTAACACCACTTAAGAAGTAGATGGATTTTAATTTTTTGTAAGTAGTGATTATTTGCATCGTGACATTACTCTTTGTTTTTTCATCTATCACAACCAAGTTGCGACCCAAAAAATTAAAATCACGAGATGTGATATTCACAACATTTTTCAATACAGCAAAATCTTTCAGATTGACATATATTTCACCCGAATAACTTTGTACGTTAGGATCTCCTGCTGTAGAGATCGAAGGACTTATTGCAGTATAGCTTATAATCTGGACAGAATCACCTTCATAAACTATTTTACCCTTGTTTTTCAATTTATAATCACGTGCATTTACAATATCAAGTATATTGCGGGTGTTGCGTACAATATCACTGGTCAGTATATCATCCAAACAAGTCAAACCGTCAAATATAGAAGTTGCAGGCTGATAACGACGAACTTCATTATATTTATAATTCACAGCTTTAAAAGCTTCAGCAACATCCGTACGGTCATAACCTTGAGCATCGTAAATAGTAACGGTTGCCTCTTTTACTTTTTCTTGGCCATCTATATCTGTTATATATTTAAAATAGCCTTCATAATTATAAGGAGTATTGATATAATTCTTACTGATGTTTGACACTACATTTCGAAGCATCTTTTTATAGATCAACAATTGTCCATAAACATCTACTGCGCCTATACCATAAGTAACCGGACGCAATTTAATCTTGAAATCGGGTTTGTCACGTAGTTCATAGACCTTAAATTCTGCAGGAGCATAACCGACGGCAGACACTCTTACAACATGCACGGCATATTTGTCAGGAACAATCAGTTCAAATTTACCATCCATATCAGAAGCTACTCCGGCTACGGTGCCAAGCAATCCAAGGTTTGCAAATGATACAGGTTCATTGGTGCTGCCATCCACAATAGTACCTTTCAATACAATTCTTCCATCATTCTGTGCATTGACAATTGCCAGACAGCCAAGCATCAGTAAGAACAGTGAAATCAATTTTCTGTTTATCATCTTCTTTATCTTTTAAGTAATTCTGCCTCGTTTTACGTTACAAATCTATTTTAATTTTATATATTTGCCCCAAAGTAAGTAATTATAATGCTTAAAACAAAATGTGTTTAAAAATAAAAGAACAATATTATATGAGAAAAACAGTATTATACATCGGTGGATTCATTTTCTTATCTTCAATATTGGGTTCCTGTGTTTCGAAAAAAAAATTTGAAGAGCTTGCACGAGCAAAACGCGATTCAGATCGCAATGTATTGGATTTGAAAAAAGAAAAAAGTCAACTAGAAAAAGATTTACAGACTGCAAAAGGAGATTTCAATGCCATCCGTTATAAACTGACTGAAAATAATGCAATAAAAGATAAAACAATAGACCAGTTGTATACAAAACTCCGCTCATTGGAAAGCAAACAGGTAGAACTAAAATCTGAATTAAACAATGTAGCTGATCAAATTAAGACTACAACACAATCCAGCAGCGAGCAAATAACATCTCTGGAAAAAAATCTTCAAAAAATTACAGCAGACCGCGACCAATTACGTAAACAATTATCGGAAGTTCAAACCAATCTCGAATTTGAAAACCGCAGGATCAAAAACGAATTAGCAACGGCTACAGCAACCGTCAATAATAAAGATACAGAAATTGCTAAAATAAAGAAAGAATGTGAAGAGATGACTAAAAAGCTCAATTGGATCCGTAAGACAAAAGCTGAAGCAGACGTAGAAATCAAAAAATTGACGAACCAAGTAAATCTATTAAAAAAAGAATTGAATAAATAAAAATATGCTTTATATCATTTTAGGAATAACAGGGCTGCTAATCATAGTTGCCCTGTTTACATATATCAGTAAATGCAAAAGAGATGAATCTGACGATGTCGTAGTTCCTCCAGCAGAATGTTGTGGAGCACATGCCATATGCGAGAAAGGTTTGAAAAAAGCAGATTCCCACATTGACTATTTTGATGATGAAGAATTAGATGCTTTCAAAAATCTGGAACCTGATTCGTATTCCGATGAGCAAATAGATATGTTTCGCGAAATATTATACACTCTTCGCACAGAAGATCTTGAAGATTGGTTCATCAGTCTCGAAAAGAGAGAGATCAATTTTCCAACAATATTACGTTCGGAAGCGTACGATATGCTTCCTTAAAATCACGTAGTTTGTTTTAAAATCTCCTTACTCAACCGGCATTGCAGACAACGATGCTTTTCACAATATTCCCGTGTTATTTCAATCAACGCCTGAGTCTGTAAGGCAGAATCAATTTCACATCCTGATTCCTTCCATGCACGTACAATGTAATTATCCTCAGCAGGGCATGCCTCTAACCAGGCAATTGCTTTTTCACAGAGTTTCTCCTCTCCTTGTTCTTTACCATAAAGAAATATGAATGGGATGATAGAATTTATCAAAAGTATTTTCTTCATGGAATCACCTAAACGATGTTTTTGGCGAGCGACAGGCTCTCCAGGACGGTAATGTGTTTCCCAATATTCAGAAACCTCTGCATTCAATAACTTATATACATCGCAAATAGTATCAGATTGTAATACACCTGAAAGTAACATTCTGAAATTTGTCAACATTCTTGCCAAAAGAGCTAAACGTAAAGTGGGAAATGTTCCCGGACGGATACGCATAAATTTCCATTGTCCGACCGGCATAACATGCAATTGATGTTTTGCTTGCAAATAATGGAATTCTTTCTTCAAAATTTCTACATATTCATCATCCTTTACATCTTCTAAAAAACCGGCACACCCCAACAATAATGCTTCCAAAGAAACCAAACGGTCGACATAACGTAACAATACACGATAAGGCAAGAACAAACTCAATTGATAAAAAGGATCTGCATTGACATTACCAGTCCAATATTTACAGATCAAACGATAGAAGCACTCGTCCCAATCATGATTAGTCTGTTCCCATACCAGACGGACATTCTCACATTTCCGCTCAAGACGTTCAATAGCCATCGCTTGCAACACTATCTGCAAATAAAAAGAATCCACCTTTTCCAATGCATAATGGCAGCCGGGGTGCATTGGATTACCGGAAATATTCAGATATTCGCTATACAATTGATCTGCATAATCTAAAACCACTGTCTCTATTTCACGTCCGAGACTATTATATATCTTGGTATCTGCATTAAGGACAACAGAGAGAATAACATTATTATATGCTGAATCATTCTGATGACAGTGTCGATTCCAATCGCTATTGTTACAATGCACTTCTACATTTCCAGCCCACTCTATTCCATCAATACGAATCCGTGCGTTAAAAAAGTCAGGACCTGCATCTCTATTAAAAATTCCAGTATCAACAATAGAGACCTGTTTACCAGATATGGTTGTAAATACTCTATTTTTAAACAAAGAGTTTTTCCAAAGGTATTGCAAAAAATCTTCTTTCATAATTCTTATTAATCACAAACTATTATGCAACATAAAAAATTATAAGCAACAAATGTAGAAAATTAATTTCATCCTTTCGAATAAAATTAATTTATCCTGCATATTTGACCTTTTCTTACAAATTATACTACCTTTGCCATATTGAGCTTAAAGTTATAATCAGTAAATAATACGAAATATGGAAGAGAACATTTTACAAAAAAACACAAAAAACAAACTGCTTACTATCATTATTGCTTGTTTAAGTATCATTTTAATAGCATTATTTATTTTCTTCCTGATAGAAAGGACTAAAAACAAAGAACACATTGCTGCCATTCACGAAGAAAAGGAATTACTTCAACAAGACTTGGTGGAGCTAAGTCATAATTATGATGATTTAAAAACAAACAATGATACATTGAATAATAAATTGTTAGCAGAACAAGAAAAAATAGCAACTCTGATGGAAAAAATGAAAAAATTCAGAGATAATTCTTATGCCGAAATAAACCGATATAAAAAAGAAATCGGAACATTAAAGACTGTTTTACGCAGCTATGTAGTACAAATTGATTCTCTGAACCGATTAAATCAAAAATTGACTCAAGAAAATACAGAGGTTCGCAAACAAATAGACTGGGTGCGTGAGCGGAACCAAAAATTGGAAAATCAACAAAAAGATATGAAAGAAGTTATTGCACGAGCAAGTGCATTGAGAACCGAAAACCTGATTATAACACCTGTGAATAAATCTGATAAAGAAGTTAATTGGAAAAAATGTTTTAACTTAAGAGCAGAATTTGCTATCAGC
This sequence comes from Odoribacter sp., assembly GCA_020024465.1. Classification (GTDB taxonomy): domain Bacteria; phylum Bacteroidota; class Bacteroidia; order Bacteroidales; family Marinifilaceae; genus Odoribacter. Next base: position 15,697 of record JAHHTT010000013.1, on the reverse strand, counting down.
AAAAATATTACCACCAAACGAGGAGAACGCACTATTTATTTGCGTTTAAAACGTCCGGATGAAAAAGTTATTGCTTTTAGCGAAAAATCATTTTTCAAATATCAGAATGTATCTTTGACTTACTCGGCAAAACGTGAAATTACCTACGAAGGAGAACGTCTGGAAGTGGCAATCTATTGGCCTAATGATGGTAGTCTTACAAAAGGTGTATATACGGCCGAGTTGTTCTGTGACAATGAAGTCATTGGCACAACAGAATTTACTTTGCGATAAGTTTTAATTACTAATTTAACCAATAAAATCATGACAGATATAGAAATAGCCAATAGCGTAACATTAAAGCCCATTACTCAAATCGCGACAAAATTAGAGATTAGTCCTGACATTATTGAATTATATGGCAAGTATAAAGCCAAATTGCCATTGAATTTGATTAATTCCGAAAAAATAAAAGGCAAACATCTAATTTTGGTGTCTGCCATATCTCCCACTCCTGCCGGTGAAGGAAAGACTACTGTAGCCATAGGATTAACAGAAGGTTTAAACCGAATCGGTAGAAAAACCACTGTTGTTCTCAGAGAACCTTCACTAGGACCTGTCTTCGGTATAAAAGGAGGAGCTACGGGCGGAGGCTATTCGCAAGTTTTGCCAATGGAAGATATAAACCTGCATTTTACAGGTGATTTCAATGCTATTGAAAAGGCACACAACTTATTAGCAGCATTGATTGACAATAACGTTCAAAACAAAACAAATTCATTAGGTCTCGACCCTCGTACTGTAACTTGGAAGCGAGTAATGGATATGAATGATCGTTCACTTCGCCATATCATTGTCGGTTTAGGCGGAACAAGTTCAGGTATACCACGAGAAACCGGTTTTGATATTACTGCAGCATCAGAAATCATGGCTATACTCTGTTTAGCTGAAAACTTTACAGATTTAAAAGAGCGTTTAGGTAATATTTTTATCGGGTATACTTACGATAAAAAACCGATTTATGCCTACGATTTAAAAGCCAATGGAGCAATGGCAGCCCTGTTGAAAGATGCCATAAAACCAAATTTAGTACAGACGATAGAAGGCAATCCCGCTATTATTCATGGAGGTCCCTTTGCTAACATTGCCCAAGGTACAAACTCTATCATTGCAACTAAAATGGGACTTTCATTGTCAGACTATGTTGTGACAGAAGCAGGATTCGGCTTTGACTTGGGCGCAGAGAAATTTTTTGATATAAAATGTGTAAAAGCAGGTTTGAATCCTAGTGCCGTTGTTTTGGTTGCAACCATCCGTGCTCTAAAATATCATGGTGGTATAAAGCTTGCCAATCTACAAGAAGAGAATACAGATGCACTCCGTAAAGGTCTCGAAAACTTAGAAAAACATGTGGAAAATATGAAGAAATTCAATATTTGTCCCATCATAGCCCTAAATAAATTTGCTACCGATACTGATAGTGAGATACAAATCATCTCTGACAAGTGTAATGAATTAGATGTTCCTATGGAAATTGCAAACGTATGGGAAAAAGGAGGTGAAGGAGCTGAACCGTTAGCTAAATTAGTTGCCAAAGTTGCAGAACAATGTGCATGTAAATTTAAACCAATGTATGACTGGAATTGGAGTATAGAGAAAAAAATCGAAACTCTTGCTAAAGAAATATATGGAGCTGCAGCTATTGACTATACATCCCAAGCTAAGAATGATTTAAAAAAAATCTCTGCACTAGGACTGGATAAGTTGCCTGTATGTGTCGCGAAAACACAAAAATCACTTTCTGATAATCCTCAATTATTAGGACGCCCGAAAGATTTTGTTGTTACGGTACGACAAATAGAAATTGCAGCTGGAGCTGGCTTCGTCATCCCAATTACAGGAGATATTATGCGTATGCCTGGTTTGCCCGATAAACCAGCAGCAGAAAATATTGATATTGATGAAAACGGACATATCATTGGATTATTTTAAAAAAATAATAATATTAAAGGTCCGCTGAACATATCCAGCGGACCTTTAATATTTCTATATTCAATAAAACTGAATTCTGCGACTGTGTGCTATTTCAAAATTGTCGTCACTTCCTGTAAATAAGCTTGTAACAACTTCTTGTTTCTTAAAAGAGTATCACCTAAAATGAATTGTTTGCTTTGTAAATTCAATACACTTAATCCATCATCTGAAATTACTGCAGCTGCATTAGGATAAGAATAAAAAGCAAAGGGGAAAACAATTGTAGACAACAAATTGCGGCTATATTTATAACTGGAATGATCAATATTCAATTGGGCCAACACAGTAGCTATTGCATCGGTTTGTGAACCAATTGTAGAAATAACCGTATCTTGAATATTTAATACACCACCTGTCAATAATAAAGGAATATGGTAGGCTTCTGGCATATTAGGATCAACATGTTTAATATGCCGAGTTCCATGGTCTGCCATTAAGATAAAAAGTGTGTTATCCCAAAGCCCTGATTTCTTGCATTTACCGATAAACTTTCCAATGCATTTATCGCTATAATGAATGGCATTCATAAACATATGTTCTATATCATTCCCTGGAAATTTTATTTCTCCTGGAACAGTGAAAGGCTCGTGGCTGCTCATATTAAAAGCCATATACATAAAAGGCTGTTTAGCTTTTTCCATATCTTCATATAATCTTTCAAACATATATTCATCATGAACGCCCCATTTAAAGCGATTTTCAATCGCTTCACCTGAGAAGTCATCTTCTGTCACCATATCTTGAAAACTCATCGTTACATAAGAACGAAAACTCCCAAAATTAATATCCCCAGCATAATAATAACGAGTTGAGTAGCCTATATTTTCCAATTCTTTTGGAAAACAAGGATAGTTCATGATTTTATTGGGGTACTTAATCAATGCAACAGAAGGATTAGAAGGGAGTGCACTGATAGCTGCTACCATGCCTCGATCGGAACGAGAACCAGTTGCATAGATGTTTGAAAATAATACTCCTTCTTTTGCCAAAGCATTCAAGTTCGGCGTAACCTCCGACAATCCTCCTAACACTTCAATTGCGTTGGCAGTAAAACTTTCCAACAAGAGAAAAACTATATTCGGACGTTCTGTTTTTAACAAACGCGGAAAATCTCCGACTGTTTGTTCCGCTTCCATTATAATTTGTTGTGCCTGCTCCTCCGGCATAAAGGAATAAGCTTTGTCTAATTTCTTTTTATGCAGCAATTCATAAACAAAATTCCAAACTGGATTTATCGCAGCTTGATTAGCATACATATTTGTTGCATGAAAAAATACAAAACTACTATTTAATGGAGCAACATTTATTCCTCCTCTAACAGGTAAAAGCATCAGTCCTCCAATAACTAAATATAATGGAATTGTACGATAATCTTCAGATTCATAACGCAAAGTCTGTAAAATCCATACACGGAAAATTCTCCACGCTCCTAAAAAAAAGGTAAACATGAAAATTGTTAAAGAAATTATCAACCATACCGGTGTTGATGCCATTGCTTCTTTGGGAGTTTTTAAATACATTAAAGGTGTTGTATCAATATGATACCCCCAGTTTTTAAAAAGTTCCAAATCAATCGTCATTACAACCGTAAAAAATATCAAACAAACAATGGTCAAAATGGAATAAATAAATCGAATGACTTTTTGATTCAAAAAAGAGGAAAGCACCATAATTACAGAAGAAAGCATCATTATATAGCCCCCTAAGGATAAATCTAAAGATAATCCTTTCCCAATAATATTGCCAATATCTTCTATCGTTAATGTCATTGAATCCTGCCATTGGTATAACAAAAAAATAATTTTTGCCATCACAGACAATAAAATCCAAAATAAATAATACTTTAATAAAAACAATAACTTAGCTTTCATAATCCTTATATAATGATATTATCTTCTAACCGAACTTTAGAATGGAGCTTCGCCCATATTATCTCCAGAATTAAAACTTCCACGCAGACTATCAAGTCCCTGACTTAAAGCAGGCACAGGTTCATCATTCATCTTTGAACTAAAAGTTTGAGTTACAACATCTTCAGATATCGGTATTGATGCAAACGGTGATGAACTGTCCAAATTTTCAAAACGGGTCAATTCTGCACGGAAACGCAAATTCACCTCTCCTACAGCACCATTACGATGTTTTGCAATAATGATAGTGGCAATACCCTTTAAAGAATTACCTTCATTATCCGTTTCAATTCCATATTTTTCAGGACGATGAATAAACATTACCATATCAGCATCTTGCTCTATAGAACCTGATTCACGCAAATCAGAAAGCATTGGTTTTTTATCAGGACGCGACTCTACTCCACGATTCAACTGAGATAAAGCCATTACCGGAATACTCAATTCTTTAGCAATAATTTTCAATTGACGCGAAATCATACTTACCTCCTGCTCTCGATTACCTCTCATATCAGCTCCTGCTGTCATCAATTGCAAATAGTCAATAATCAACACTTGTATTCCGTATTTTTGTTTTAACCGACGACATTTTGCTCTCAATTCAAAAATAGATAATGCAGGAGTATCATCAACTAAAATAGGAGCTTCTACCAATGCTTTTATACGGCCATGCAATTGTTGCCATTCAAAATCAGTCAAACGCCCTGTCTTTAGCTTTTCTGATGCTAATTCTGTTTCACTGGCAATTAATCGAGTCACCAATTGGACTGCCGACATCTCTAATGAGAAAATTGCTACACATTGCTTATGAACTACAGCCATATTTCTCGCCATCGATAATACAAAAGCTGTTTTACCCATAGCGGGACGTGCCGCAACAATAACCAAGTCGGAAGGTTGCCAGCCAGCAGTCATTTCATCCAATGCAATAAATCCTGAAGGGACACCATTTATACCATCAGGCTTGGATGCTGCTACCTGAATGCCTTTAATAGCTTCGTCAATGATAGGAGCTATTTCTTCTGTGTCTTTCTTGATATTTCCATCTGCTATATCAAACATGGATTTTTGAGCTTTATCTATCAAATCCGATACATCCGTTGCATCATCATAAGCTAATTCCTGTAACTCTGTACAAATTCCTATCAATTTCCGTTGCAGATATTTCTGTATAATAATACGGGCATGGAATTCTATATGTGCAGCAGAAGCAACACGTGAAGTAAGTTGAGATAAATAATAATATCCTCCTACCATTTCTAATTCCCCGCTCTGCTTTAAAGACTCACTAACGGTCAGCAAATCTACCGGTTCATCATTCACACACAATTTCTGTATAGCTCGAAATATTCGCTGATGTATGTCTTTATAAAAGACATCAGCTTTCAACATCTCTCCTACCAGAGCATAGGCATCCCTTTCCAACATCAAAGCTCCTAATACAGCTTCTTCCAAATCGATTGCCTGAGGCGGCATTTTACCATATTCTGCCTGTAAGTTATTCACAGTCTTCTTCTCATTAAAATCAGGATTCTTAGCCATACACAATTTTTTAACTCCTAAGAGGTACACCTCTTCTTAATAATTCCCAAAAACATTTTGCAGTAGCCTTGACATCTGCCAAAGCATTATGTGCATCATCAAATCCCTCACCAAACAAAATCTTATGTAATTCCATTAATTTGGGAGGTTTAAATCCTTTTTTACCCGGCAATTTACAATAATTTGTAGCACTACGCATGGTACAACATTTAGGCTTCAGAAACAATGTTGTCATCATATGTAAACGCTCAAATTCTGCACCAACGATGCATTCGTCAAAATTAATATTATGTCCTATTAATAATTCTGCTGCGTCTATTTGCATTGCAAATTCTTCCATGACTTCTGACAAAGGAATGCCCTTTTCTTTTGCCATAAATGTCGTTATACCATGCAATCTCGACACTTCAGTAGGAATTATAAATCCATCAGGACGAATAATCACATTCCGACTATTTAGCATTGCTCCTTGATTGTCATAAGAAATCCATGCCAATTGTACTAATCTTGGCCAATTGTCAACATCTGTAACTGGAGCATTCCAGCGTTTAGGTAAGCCGGTAGTTTCTGTATCAAAAAACAAATACATACCCATTGTAATAAAATAATAGTGAAGAATTTCCTACAATTATCCATAGAAAATTCTTCACCTTATGCCGGATAATTGGCAAAATCAATTAAAATCATTTTTTCTCTTCTGCTTCAAAGCTCTTATTGTATTGATGCATAGCACGGTAACTCATACCCATACTGGAAAATCCACCATCATGATACAAATTTTGCATTGTTACTTTTTTTGTCAAATCAGAGAATAATGCAACACAATAATTGGCACATTCCTCAGCATTAGCATTACCAAGAGGAGACATTCGGTCTGCAAAGTCAACCAAAGAATCAAATCCCTTAATTCCACTACCGGCTGTTGTCATCGTTGGAGATTGAGAAATGGTATTCACTCGTATTTTCTTTTCACGACCGTATATATATCCAAAACTACGGGCGATCGATTCCAACATCGCTTTTGCATCAGCCATATCATTATATTCAAACATTGTACGTTGTGCTGCAACATATGAAAGAGCGACAACAGACCCCCATTCATTTATGGCATCCAATTTTTTGGCAGTCTGTAATACTTTATGAAAAGATATCGCAGAAATATCAAGCGTTTTAGCTAAAAAATCATAATCCAAGTCATCATACGGCCTTTTTTTTCTCACATTCAGAGACATTCCAATTGAATGCAACACAAAATCTACCTTACCTCCCAAATGTTTCATTGACTGTTCAAACAAATTATCCAAATCATCAGAACTGGTAGCATCAGCTGGAATCAGAGGTATGTTATTTTTAGCTGCAAACTCCTGAATATCTCCCATTCGAATAGACAAAGGAGTATTTGTTAACACTATTTCGGCTCCTTCTTCAATACATTTCTCTGCTACTTTCCATGCAATAGACATCTCATTCAAAGCGCCAAAAATAATGCCTTTTTTCCCTTTTAATAAATTATAAGCCATCTTTTCTCCATTTAATTTTACTACATATCTTGGCACAAAGATACGAATAAAGTTAGAAAAATTCCCCGTTTCACTTTAACAAGTTTTGAGCAGTTTCTAATGCCGCTGCAGAAATTTTTTCACCACTCATCATACCTGCAATTTCTTTTACTCGCTCGGTATAGGTCAACTTACGAATATGAGAAATCGTAAAATCATGATTATCTTCTTTGTAAACTTTAAAATGACAATTACCTGCTGCAGCAATCTGCGGTAAATGCGAAATGCTGATCACTTGCATTCGCATTGCCATTTCTTTCATTATTTGCGCCATTCGGTGAGCTACTTCTCCAGAAAGTCCCGTATCAATTTCATCAAAAATAATAACAGGCAACTGTTTACTTCCTGATAAAACATATTTTAATGCCAACATCACTCGCGAAATCTCACCGCCTGAAGCAACTTTTGCAATCTCTCCCGGCTGTTGGTTTTTGTTGGCGGAAAATAAAAATCTGACATCATCACAACCTGTCGGAGTAAAATGATCTAATTCAACTAACTCTACAACAAATTCTGCATGTTTGATTCCCAATCCGATCAATAAGCGTTTCATTTTGTCACACAACAACTTCTGTGTTTCTTGACGTATATGATGAATCTTTGTTGTAAGAGTTTTCATTTGCAACTCTGTCTCTTGCAACTCCTTTTCCAAAACTGTGATTTTTCCGCTACTATCTTCTATATTTTTCAATTGCTGCTCTAACGAAGAATAAAGTTTCAGTAAATCGGCAACATCTTCTACTTTATATTTATACAACAAGTCATATATTACACTCAATCTTTGATCTATCGCCTCTATCTTTCTTCCATCATATTCAATCCCTTCTCCTTTGCGTTCTGCTTCATCTGCCAAATCATTCAGTTCAATAACCACGGATTCTATTCGTTCTCGGTATTCTTTTGCTTCAGGCAATGCATTTGCTATTCCATCCAAAGAATGGCGGATTTCTTTTAATACAGAAATAATCGACCGTTCATTATCTCGAAAGTTCCAGGTTATTCCATTCAAAGAAGATTTGATAGACTCTGCATGATTCAACATTTCCAATTCTCGCTCCAAATCTTCCTTCTCTCCCATTTTCAACTGTGCATTTTCCAATTGACTAAACTGAAAACGTAAATAATCTTCTTCTTTTTCAGCATCAGCAACTTTGTTCTTTAAATTTTTCAATTCAACCGTCTGCTTGCGAAACTGATTATATAATTCTTGATATTCAGACAATAATTCTCCATTGTTGCAAAAAGAATCCAATATTTCAATTTGATATTCAGGCTGTCCCAACAATAAAGACTGATGCTGAGAATGAATATCTATCATATAACTGCCAAACTCCTTTAACAATTTATTATTTACAGGAGTATCATTGATAAAGCCCCGAGATTTTCCTTCTACTGTTACCTCCCGACGCACAACCACATTTTCAGAATAATCCAAATCATTTTCTTCAAACCAACGCTGCAAATTATATTCCTGCACATTATAAATAATTTCCACTACACATTTTTTGGATTTATCCATTATTGCTGATGAATCTGCCCGTTGCCCCAATGTCAAACCTATTGCTCCAAGCAATATGGATTTACCTGCACCCGTTTCTCCTGTAATAACCGAAAAACCTTCTTCCAAATCAATCTCAGTCTTATCTATTAATCCGTAATTATTTATACTGATACTCTCTATCATAATCTTATTCCACCAAAATATTATAGAACAAAGATAAATATTTTTTTGTTCATTTTTTCACAAAAAAAGGGACAGAAGATTTATCTTTTGTCCCTTTTTTATAGATTGGAATACAATCTTCTATTTTGTTTTATCTGTAATTAAATTCCATACAACAGCACTCAATATTGAACCTACAAATGGCGCAATAATAAACAGCCATAATTGAGACAATGCTACGCCACCTTCAAACAAGGCAGGAGCGATACTGCGCGCCGGATTTACAGAGGTCCCGGTAATTGGTATACAGACGATATGCACCAATACTAATGTAAGTCCAATTGCTAAACCTGCAAAATTACCAGCTCCTTTTTTTGCATCTGTGGCCCCAAGCACTACTAAAACAAAAATAAATGTAAAAACAGCTTCAGCCAGAAATGCCTGTCCCATCATGCCTTCTTCATAGGTATTTGACCCCGTTAAAGTTGGTCCATTATTTGTCCCTGTAGAAACCAATAAAAAAAGAATTGCAGAGCCTATTAAAGCACCAATTACCTGAAAAAGCATATATATACCCGCCTCCTTACCATTCATGCGGCCAGACAAAAATACACCCAAGGTAATTGCAGGATTAATGTGACATCCCGAAATTCCACCAATTGTATATGCCATCGCTATTACCGACAGTCCAAAAGCCAAAGCAACTCCTAAAGTGCCTACTCCAGAACCTACACTTCCAGCTATATCTCCAGCGAAAACCGCACTACCACACCCCATTAAGACTAAAACCATTGTTCCAATCATTTCTGCAACATACTTTTTCATGATACAAACTATTTATTTAGTTAAACATAAGAACAAATGTGAAAAACAAAACAATAGAAAACAAATTTTTTAACAAAAGGTTCTCTAAATTATATAATAATATTTTTCCTGATTCATTTCTTATACTTCAATATTATTTTGTACTTTTGCGGCGTCAAAATTTATAGACATAATTATATAATAGTTCTTCATCAAAATGACAAGCAGAAGATTAATCAGAATTAAAGTTTTGCAGCTACTTTATGCCTTTAGTAAGAAAGAAAGCGCAACCATAGCAGAAATCGAACGTGAAATCCTGCAAAGTATGAATAAAAGTACGGATCTTTACTATGAGACATTATTTCTACTCATAGAAATACGTCGCAAAGCATTCTTGAAAATTGATACTGCACGCAACCGTCATTTTGCCTCCAATAAAGATCTGAATCCTAACACACGTTTTATTGAAAACCCTGTTTTTGATATAATTGAAAAAAACAAGAAATTTCAAAACTATATCAATAACAACATGATATCCTGGAATGACTCTCAGGAGACTGTGTTATACTTCTATAACAAAATGTTGGAATGGTCAAAGTATCAAAAATACATGAGCAAGCAATCCGTAACGTTTGATGATCACAAACAATTAATATTGGATATCTTTGCAGAGCTTATCATTCAAGATGATATCTTTTTCCAAATGCTTGAAGAAAAAAGTATTTATTGGAACGATGATTTCGAACTTGTATTAAGTATAGTATATAAGACCTTATGGCATATTCGTGAAAACATGACTGCAGATGATGGATTACTCTTTCCTGTTTATAAACCTCAAGAAGATACTGAATTTGCCCGCACATTAGTGCGTAAAACATTTTTAGAGTTTGACAAAAACATTCAACTAATTGATCAACACACAAAAAATTGGGAACTTGACCGTATTTCTGAAATGGATAAATTAATAATGGGATGTGCCGTTTCAGAATTAAAAAATTTTCCTTCTATTCCAATCAAAGTAACTCTTGACGAATATATTGAAATATCTAAAACCTACAGTTCTCCTAAAAGCGGAGCTTTTATAAACGGTGTTCTTGACAAAATAGTTAAGCAGTTAAAAGAAACAAACGAAATAATTAAAACAGGGCGTGGATTAGTAGAATAAAATTAGTTTTATCCATTGATGGGAATCTCCCAGAACATCTTGCTTTTCCCGTAATAAACCTCCAAAGATAAAGGTGTACCGTTAAAACGGTACACCTTTATCTTTATTAGTAAATTATGCAAATTTATTTTGCCATTACCTCATTCACTTGTTTCATCAAATCTTTTACATCTTGATTTGCAGCATCCAAAGATTGAGCTTGAACTAAATAATCTTTTGCTTTTTTAAAATCGGTCATTGCTTTTGTTTTTTCTGCTTCAAATTTTGTCTTGTCAGTATTTGCAATTGGATTAGCTTCCTGCAAAATCTTAGCACCATTATTGAAATACAAACCGGCCAAACTTACAAACCCCTGTACTTTAAAACTCTTATTGCTGAGAGTTGTGATCTGATTGTAATTTTCAGCAGCCTTAACTTCATTTCCAGCTTTTTGGAATTCCTGTCCTTTTTTCATGAAATGAGAGGCATACATTGTTTCCAATTTCATATCACCGGGTGCAAATTTCATACCTTCCTGCAAAGTAGCCAACATTTCAGCTTCTTTTTTCTGCTCTTTCTGTGCCACTGCTTTAGCATGATATGCGGCTTTAGCTTTATATTTATTCTTAATAGCTATATCAAAATACTTTTCAGCAGCTACATAATTCTTCAACTTCGTGGCAATAACACCGGTATTATATACATAAGCATTATCTTTATACTCAACGATTTTCAAATAAGCTTCCAATTGTTTGAAAGCCTCTGGATAGTTTTTTGAACGCATTGCATCATTAGCAGCATTCTTCTCTGCTGCTCCTGGTTCTTGTGCAAAAACACTGCAGGTTATCAACACACCTAAAAATAATAAAATAACTTTTCTCATGCTTTTCTTTTTTACATATTCATATTTAGTTTCTTCAGCCACTAAGATATATATGTATCTGATAAAAAACAAAAACATTTGTCTGTTTTTTTATCAAAATCATATATACAGTAAAGACAAAATCTTTATCAATCCTTCTTTATCCGCTGAATCAAAAGCATCTAATTTATCACTATCAATATCAAGACAGGCAAATACTTTTCCTTCCTGATTGCGGATAGGTACTACTATTTCACTTTTAGACAAAGAATTACATGCAATATGACCCGGAAATTCTTCAACATTAGGCACAATAACCGTTTCTCCCGAATTGACTGCAGCCCAACAAACTCCAATATGGTGTCGCAATTTCTGACAAGCGACTGGCCCTTGATATGAACGCACAATTAATTCGTCATCAATCAAAGCATACACACCCGTCCAAAAAAAAGCCTGCATCTTATGGTGCAAAACAGCTTCTATGGTTGCCAATCTAGCCCATATATCATCAGTTGTCACTACATACGTCTTTATCTGCTCATACAAACGATCATATTTTGCTGATTTTGCGTTCTTTCCGCTTATTGTACCCATATCTGAACTATTATATTTTCTCTAAAATATTCACTAGATGTTTCCACCATTTTTCTACCGTTTCAATATCTACCTTTTCATCTGGAGAATGGACTCCACGTAAGGTAGGACCGAATGATATCATATCCATTCCCGGATATTTTTCAAGAAACAGACCACATTCCAATCCGGCATGAATAGAACGTACAATAGGTTCCTTACCGAACAAACATTTATAAGATTCTACAGCTACTTTTAAAATTGCAGAATCCGGATTAGGAGCCCATCCCGGATATCCTTCACCATGTTCGACATCAGCACCCACCATCTTAAATACAGATGCCACCATTTGAGCAATATTCATCTTTTCTGAATCGACATCACTACGCTGGGATGTTGTAATCAATATTCTATCATTCTCAACAAACTTTACTGCAGCAAGGTTTGTAGACGTTTCTACCATTCCAGGCATCCGATAACTCATTGCAAAGACACCATGAGGACAAGCATATAATGCATTCAACAAATCAGTCGTTGATGCTACTGTCAAAAGTTCAGCAGGAACATCGACAGACTCCAGTTCAAAAGAAATACCGGGTTCTGTCATCTTCCATACATTTTCCATCTCGGCTGCATAAATATTAAAGGCCACCCGTACAGGTTCTTTCAAAGATTCTTCGAAGGCAATGACAGCAGAAGCTTCTCGAGCAATCGCATTGCGTAAATTTCCACCGGCAAAGTCTCCTATCTGAATGCCGTATTTATTATTCATTTCCCACAAAAAACGATTTAATATCTTTATAGCATTTCCCCTGCCTTTGTTAATATCATCACCGGAATGCCCTCCTTGCAAACCTTTCACAACAATTTTCACTGCAAACCTGCTTTTATCGGCAGTCTCTTTCTGATAAGGGAAACGGATAACTGTATCTATACCGCCTGCACAACCGATAAACATTTCTCCTTCATCCTCTGAGTCCAAATTCAATAATATTTTACCGCTGAAGAATCCCGGTTTCAATGCAAATGCACCTGTCAAACCTGTCTCTTCATCTACTGTAAACAAACACTCGATAGGACCATGCTGGATATCTGTAGAAGTCAATACAGCTAAAGCCGCTGCCATTCCTATCCCATCATCTGCACCCAATGTCGTACCCTTGGCTTTCACCCAACCACCATCGATATAAGGCTGTATAGGATCTTTATCAAAATCATGTCTGATATCCGAATTCTTTTCACAAACCATATCCATATGTGACTGCAATACAACTGTCGGCGTATTCTCCTTACCCGATGTGGCTCCTTTCACAATCAATACATTGCCTGCTTCATCTTGACGAGCTTCCAGCTGATTTTTACGGGCAAACTCCATCAACCATGCTCCTATTTTTTCTTCTTTACGTGAAGGACGGGGTATCTGGCAAATTTCTTCGAAATATCCCCATACAGCTTCTGGTTTTAATCCTTGTAATACTTTCATAAGTAATGATAGTTTAAATATTTATTATCAATATTATTTCATAATAAACGGATATGATGATTTGGTCATCATATCCGTCATTTTTCTCAAAACCCAAACTCCAGACTTCATCTCTTCTGAAGTTATAAAAAAAGTCAAATCTGCATGAATTTGCTCTTCAATTTCATTAAGTGCCTGTTGAACTTGTATCCCTTTATTTGTCAAAACGACAAAATTATTACGTTTATCCTCCTGACACATCTTTCTCTGCACAAAGCCCCGTTTTGTCAAGGTATTCAGCAATTTTGTAACATTATACTTATCCTTTTGCAACCTTCGGGAAATAGTCTGCTGATTAACATGGTCTTCAACCCACAGCACTCTCAACAATTCATATTGTTCACGGCTTAAATCATAGCCGGCCTTTAAAAAGGCACGATTTAACAATTTCGTATAACCTCTCTCGGCTTGACTAATATAAGTTACTAATTCTCTTACATCCTCCATGATTTATGTTGCAATTTATACTATATGCAAACATATAGTTTATTTCATAAATATGCAAACATTTGTTCCGAAATCAATCATTATCCTAATGCTTTTCCGTCTTCATAATAATTCATCGGTTGTAAATACCGGAAATGAATATCTGAATGCGGATATCCGGCAATCGTCAATTCTTCATACAGCACTTTTGCCAATCTTTCCTGAATATCTCTTGGACGCTCAAAATAATCAACTTCGACAAAAGGCCAATTGTTCGTATTTTTAACCTCCCCATCATCAATAAATGCTGAATGTACATTTTCTATGACAATATGATCACGCGGACATCCTACAACTTCTTGAATACGGTCAAGCATTTTTTTACTGACTTTTGCCAAACGCGTATCCTCTACAAAATGGAATCTGAAAAAAGGCATTCTCAATTATTTTACATATTCATAAAAAAACAATGGCATCGTGGCATGTACTTTACTTATCACTTTCTCTAGGGGCAAATCCATTTGCCCTCCAGCGGCATTTATGTGGCCTCCGCCATTAAACCATGCTTTTGCCCATTCATTCACGGGAATATTCCCCTTTGAACGGAATGACAATTTTACCCGCTCCTTACGTTCGGTGATTTGTATCGAAACTTCTATATTATGAACGGACAGAGGAATATTTACCAAACCTTCCAAATCGCCATCTTTATAACCATATCTATCCAATTCTTCTTTAGTGATTGGCATAATTGCCACCGGATAATGCTCATCTACCTGCAGTTTGTTCAACAATGTATTACCAATCAAACGTAAACGCGAAATATTATTCATTTGATAAACGTGTTTATGAACAAATTCCTTGTTTAATCCAGCTTCTAACAGCGAAGCTATAATTCTGTATGTCTCCGGGCGTGATGAATTATGACATAAACCACCAGTATCCGTATTTATTCCAACATATAAAGAATTAGCCATATCTGCTGTTATTATTTCTTTCCCCCAAATACTTGTTACAACAACATACATCAATTCACACGTCGATGACACTTGAGAATCTGATATTACAATATTTTGTGCATCCGGTTCCGGATGATGGTCAATAATAACTCTATGTGCTTTTGAATTTCTCACAAAATACTCCAGATCTCCTTCCCGGCGAACTGAATTGTGGTCTAACATAAAAATCAAATCTGCTTCTTCACTAAGTTGTTTACACAATTCAGGTTTATCCAAATTAGAAATGGCAGAAGGAATGTGTTTCAGAAAACGTAAATATTCTGGCACTCGGTCACATGTCAGAATATTCCATTTGATGTCAACCCTACTTAATACCTCTGCCAAAGCTGAGCATGCACCAACAGCATCACCATCAGGAGATATATGTGGCACAATCACCACATTCTTAACCCCTTCTGCCAAACGAAATCTCAACTCATCAATACATTCATTTAACTCTTTCATATTTTTACATTAAATCTATAAAGTCGACAAAAATAGAATTATTTATTCGAAAGTATATGCGGAATATAAAATAAAATCGGTCGAATTTATTTCTTCGACCGACTGTGTTACTTTTTCTTTTCTTTCTTTAAAAATGTTTCTTTAGTAGGCTCTTCTGACATCATTGAATCAACCTTTGGTATATTCAAACAGAAAAAGTCGCCAAACAAATTGTAT
>JAHHTT010000129.1 GCA_020024465.1 Odoribacter sp. | reverse complement strand
TAATCCAAGACACATTTATACAGCCCAAATTACAGTTTTTAAAAAAATCCGCTATGATACTTTCTGTTCCTAACAGAAGCCATAGTAACCGTTTTGTCAGCAACTACATTTAAATCAATGTGTTTAATAATTTTATTACTTTATAAATCTCCGAGTATGCCTTCAAATCCTCCGGTGATTCTTTACAAAGTTGGCACAATTTTTCTGAATTTGACATCGCTCGTTCCAGGTCTCCATTCTCTGTCAGATATTTGTAAAGGTTAGTGCGTATGAAATAACGTTTTGTCTTTTCATATCCAGGCATATATTTTTGTAGATCTGGAAGCAGTTGGTCGTAACTTTCATATCGTCTGGAAACCACATTAGGCAAGAAATGAAGTAAGAACCAGAATTCCGTGCAAGGGTTCGTTTCTACAAACATCACCTTCCCGTCATATTTTTTTCCTGCATATTTCTTCTTTGCCCGTTGGTACAA
Source organism: Odoribacter sp. (assembly GCA_020024465.1). Classification (GTDB taxonomy): domain Bacteria; phylum Bacteroidota; class Bacteroidia; order Bacteroidales; family Marinifilaceae; genus Odoribacter. The sequence continues at coordinate 1,828 of JAHHTT010000129.1, read as the reverse complement.
TTGCATTTCAGACGGATACTGATACAACCTATCCATATCAAACAGGCATATAATATAATCATATTGCCTGTTCAAATAGGATTCAACCAGTTTCAGAATATGATTGATGTCACTATGCTGCGGAAAATCAGGTGCTACCTTGAAAGGATAACGGCACGACACCCTCAATGAATCAAAATAGAACCACTCGGTTTCTCCCTCGCCTATGATAGCGATACTTTTTGTTACTGTCCGCCTCATATCATCAGTCATTTAGATTGATATACTGGCTACCCAAAAATGGTAACTTTACCAATTTCCCCTGTTTATAAGCATTATATGGGGAAAGATTTTTGTGTAGTCCAAGAGAAGAAAGACGCATAATTTTGGTTTCGCCAAGTTCGTCTTTATCGGTAAACCATATTGTATCTCGGCGAATGAAATCCTCATTGAGAAGATTGATGTCGTGCGTTGTCAGGAGCATTTGCGATGTTCCTTCACTATTCGCTAAAAAGACTTTTATAAAATAAGCCAACAACTCGTAATGGATGCTTGTTTCGACTTCATCAATGGGCACAAACCGGTTGGTCTTTAACAAAAGATTTAGAATTACGGCCATTCCCATGAACCTCATAGTGCCATTGGATTCGTATTCTTCCGATAAATCATATACTTTGTCGCCTACCTTATGCCTGAAGGTCAGTTCCGTATTTGTAATTTTCCCCTTTCTAAGTATTTCTGCTTTTGCATCTTCATCAACAGGGGCATTCTGAATCAGTTGCTCCAGTTCAGGAGTAATCAACTCTTCCTCTTCTCGCAACACAACATCTTCTATATTGAAATCGGACGCTTTCAGGAAGTTTAGAACAAATTTCTTCAAGTCACCCGATTCGTCTTTATCCAATCGTGATTTGACATAGCCCGAAAGTAGCATACCCGGTGCCAACACCTCTTTTACTTGCTTGGCAAAGTAATCGTATACATCATTTAGTCTAGTCCGCTCTACATTACTTTTGCCAAATGCGGCAAGCACACTGCAATTATTAATAGTGTTGCCGGAAATCACATTTTGACTTTTTTTTGTCATTTTCAGGTTTACACCGAAATCTATTGTCGTGGAATCGGTTGCGGCATCATAACTGCGGCTATACAATTTGGTAGGCCGGATTGAATCATATACAATCAGCGTTTCGGAATGGATATATATTGCATCCAATTCAAAAGTAAGGATATACTTCGACTGACCGATATAGAATACCATCGACATCTTCGTCTTGTTATTTCTTGACATATCATCCAACATGAAAGGAACAACCCCGATTTTCTCATTACGGTCTTTGGGCATCCTGAGCACAAGCATCCTAAAAAATTCAATAGCATTCAATATATTGGTTTTGCCGGAAGCGTTGGCACCATATATGATGCCTATTTTTAACAACTTCATCCCATTCTTAACTTCATACAAATATTCGTCAGACATAAAAGTATCTGACGAAGGCTCAAAACTGATTTTTTGCGGTGACTTTATTGAGAAAAAGTTTTCAATGGTGAATTCTGCTATCATATTCGTTGAATTTATCTGCGATACAATGCAAAGTTACTAATAAAATCTCATGGAAACAATTTATATTTTGCTCTTTTGTAAACAAACTACAAAATATAGATACAAAATTGCAACTCATCTGCTTTTATTATATCATAATACTCTAAAATACCTATCAGGCATTAAAGGCTGTAAACGCATTCAAGGATGAATACTTGCTGGATTTTATCTTTGTTGGCAATCAATACAGATTTTAAAAAAATCCGCTATATTTGCAATAAAATATTCATGGATATGAAACAATTG
>JAHHTT010000128.1 GCA_020024465.1 Odoribacter sp. | reverse complement strand
TAAAGATGAACCGTACGGGTGGAGTATTGTACCGCAAGCTCATTGAATGGGAACAGGGAAAGAAGATGTATGTAAAGGGAGATACAGTACTGCTGAACGCAGGGAGGCAGAGAATGTGCTTAATGCCGAACCTAAGGTAAATTCTACTGATATAAGGGAAATGCGACAAGAGGTGAAGAATATATTGGAAGATATATAAATGTTGAAGAAAAATAAATGTATAATATAAAATCGGGTAAGATATGGAAAAGAGTGGAAACATGAATTATGTGTCGGCAAACAATGAATATCATGTTCCATTCCACATTAAACCCGTCCAATCGAAGAAAGGAGGTGTTACCAATGCAAAGGTAATGATTATTTTGAAGCACTACAAATCGGGTATTTGTTGCTTTGTGTGTGAATAAATTTAATATTATAAACAAGATTTAGAATCTTATGAAAAAGAATATTATTAGAACTGCATTCGTTGCAGCATTCGCTTTAATGGCTGGTTATAGTGTATATACATCACAACAGGAAAAAACAATGTCGGATCTTGCATTGGCTAATGTGGAAGCGTTGGCTAACGGCGAGGATTGGGGAAATCCTGATGCAGGAAATTGTACAGGCACATTTTATATTTGTGAATCAAATTATGAACAATGGTGGAACGATGCACAAAGAAATTGTAGTTCTTTGGATGTTACATTAGTCCTTGTCACTGGATGCTAACCTTTTTTATATTAATAATTCCAAGGAAATTAATAATTCCTTGGAATTATTAATTAGGGTGTCCAGTTTGATGTTCCGTTTTTTTAGATCAAAATAGATATGATACAAGTTTCAAAGCACTGATAATCATGTCTCTTCAAGATATATTGATCTAATAAATTAGCTACACTGTTTTGTATGTTAAAATTGCACCTAGGCACAACACTATTCTAGCTTATAATCAACATCTTAAAATGTTAGATCAATGCCGAAAACGAGAACGTAGAACTGGACACCCTAATTATTAATACAAATAGACAGTTACCAATTCTATTAAAAAATGATATTATTTATGAAAAGAAAAAATTTACACTATCCTTTGGCGTGCATATTGTTTATGTCCTGCAGTCATTCAGCAGACTTTGGAAAAGTAAATTTTCTAAAAGACTATGATTCTATATCAGTAAATATAGATTATCCACTTCTGAATTCATATACAAAACTTTCAGCATGCAAATTCAATGGTGCATCTTTTGCCGGAGGATATAATCATCTGACACATAGCTTTGACTTTATCAGTCTCTCTGGTAGTGATAATTTCTCAATATCTCTGGATAAGGAAGGAGCCGATGGGGTCCTGCCGACTTCAAGCTTTTGTTTCAACCCATCATGTGCAGTACTGGAGGATGAAAGCGGTATAATAGCAGTATCATATAAAGGTAAGGTTATAAACAGGATACCATATGCTTCTATTGATACAAAAAAATACTCAATGAAACCTACAGGAGTTACAATGGGGGGATTGACAAATCTCTCTGTTACAGAATCAAATGTTACTATACCTTTATTCCCTGTAAATGTATCTTCAGAGAATATGTCGACCTACAATATTGGAATGGAATATAACATATCCGAGAATAAGCTTTCTTCAATACCTGTTTATTATCCTTCACGACTTGTTTCACAGATTGAAGGGTTTCAGGGACTTGTATTTCCAGGTATTTCTGGTTATTCTGACAGGATATTATATAATTTTCCTTGTTCATCATTTATTTATGTGTATGACAGGCAGAGCGGTGCCACGGACAGTATTAACATGACATCGGTGGAAATTCCCGCTGAGTTGTCTCCACTGGATGCAAAATCACGTAAAAATCCACGTAAGAAATTTGAATTTGAGGGGTTAAGTCCTCGCTATTGCGAACCTCATTATGATTCAAACAGCGGAAAGTATTTTCGTATTCATTATGGTCCAAAATCGGATATGTTTGACAAGGAACGCACCATTGGTTTGATCGTTATGGACGGTAATGGACGTACTCCAAGAGAATACATATTCCCGAATAATTTTTCGGAAAAATATTTTGTAGTGGATGGTATTATCTATATCCAGTATAAGAATCCATCGGATGAAAATCACATACAATTTGCCAAAGTGGAAATTAAGGATTTGTGATGGCAAAGATTGTATAACATAAAAATTTGTTTCTATATAAGGAGGAATCGGAATGGAATCAAGATGTTCAATACTACGTGTTTACGTAAAGATGATTTTGGGGGTTCTATGCGTTTTGTGTGTTTTGTGCAGCTGCTCGGACAATGGGGGAAGACGGATGGAGAAGGCACTCGAAATGGCGGGGTCAAACCGCGCGGAACTGGAAAAGGTGATGGAACACT
>JAHHTT010000127.1 GCA_020024465.1 Odoribacter sp. | reverse complement strand
ATACTAAATATCAATTATTTATATTTTTATCAAGAAAAAGTTGTCAAAGTCAGGAGACTGCCCCTTCATTCCTTTGTCGGGGCAGTTTTTTTTCATCTATTTGAATAAAAATCCCTCTTGCCTCGGTATCCTACCGAAACAAGAGGGACTATTTCCTACGACATCCCCATCCGGAAACACCGCATCTTTATAATATCTTTAATTAGAAACAGCTTGAGCCGTCAAAACAATGTGTACAAACCTTGCATTTAGGGAGTCCGATAGCCTCAATCAACGTCTCTACCGTATTAAACTTCAATGAAGTCAGTCCGAAACGAGCTCTGATACGTTCCACCAGTTCCTTGTATTCAGGAGAATCTGTAGTAGCATAGTTTTCCAGTTTTGCATTCTCATCCCCTTCTATTTCCTTGATGATACGGCGGGTTATCAGCTCCATATCTCCCTTGGAAGAGGTGAATCCGATAAACGGACAACTGTAAATCAGTGGAGGACAAGCAATACGCATGTGCACTTCTTTGGCTCCGTAATCATACAATACATTTACATTATCGCGCAACTGAGTACCACGCACAATAGAGTCGTCACAAAACAAGACCCTCTTTCCTTGCAGCATAGCACGGTTAGGAATCAGTTTCATCTTAGCTACAAGCGAACGCATAGCTTGGTTGCTAGGAGTAAAGCTGCGCGGCCAAGTAGGAGTATATTTTGCTATAGCACGATGATAAGGCACTCCTTTTCCTTCGGCATATCCCAAAGCCATACCTACTCCCGAATCAGGAATACCACAAGCACAATCCACTTCCGAGTCATCCATCTGCCCCATCTTATAACCGCTGGAGAAACGAACCTCTTCCACATTACGTCCTTCATAACATGAAACAGGGAAACCGTAATACACCCACAAGAACGAACAGATTTGCATCTTTTCATTAGGCATACGAAGCTGCTTGATACCATCGGCACGCATGTGCAAGATTTCTCCCGGCCCCACATAACGGTCTATCTCATAATCCAGATTAGGCAGACAGCTTGATTCGCTCACGGCTGCATAAGCACCTTCCTTTTTACCGATAACGATAGGAGTACGCCCCCACTTGTCGCGAGCTACAATAATCCCATCTTCTGTAAGAATCAACATAGAGCATGAGCCCTTAATCTTATTGAATACGTTTTCAATACCGTCCACAAAATCTTTCCCTTGCACTATCAGCAAAGAAATCAATTCTGTAGGATTGGTTTTCCCCATACTCATTTCTGTGAAATGCATATTTGCATCCAGCATCTCTTTTTCCAGTTCAGCCGTATTGTTTATCTTAGCCACCGTAACAATGGCGAATTTACCTAAATGCGAATTCACCATGATGGGCTGAGGATCCGTATCACTGATTATACCGATGCCCGATTTCCCATGAAAATTAGGAAGTTCAGCTTCAAACTTAGTGCGGAAATATGAACTTTCCAAATTGTGAATTGATCTCACAAAGCCTTGTTCTTCAGCAAATGTTGCTATACCGGCACGCTTCGTTCCCAGATGAGAATGATAGTCTGTACCATAAAACAAATCGGTCACACATTCAGCCTTTGAGACTGTACCAAAAAAGCCACCCATTTTTTAGTTCTTTAGTTGTTTTAATTGATGATTGATGCGCAAAGGTACGGAAAAATTGGCAAATGAATAAAACGTTCAACAAGAAACAAAAAAAACTTCTACTAAAAAAACAAAATACCTTCTTGGATTGTTATAGTATAAAATATCAATTTAGAATATAATTCAGACTTGACTAAGCGGGAAATGCCGCTGGAACTTTTGTCCGGCGGCATTTTTTTTTCATCTCTCTACTTTTACTTTGACTTCAGCCACATACAAAATGACATCATTTCACAGGATAGAGTATTCAATTTGACACGATTTCATTCCTCTTTCTCTATTTTTCTATGCCAATAATTGCACTTCTAAAGCTTGATTGCTTATATTTATACACTAAATATTGCATACATACAGCTTTTATTCCATTTTCATACTAGCTTAACAAGAGAAACAAGAAAATTTTAGATCTATTTCAACCGGAATATATAAGCATTTTCTCCAAAATATATAAACGTTTCCACAAAAATGCCCCCTTATTCTGAAGCAACCAACTATTCTGACTGTTTTTTATTTCTATTTGAGAAAAAATTCAGACTCCCCTTTTTCCCTACAACCATCTGTTATACAAAGCATTCCATCCAAATATCCTCCCCAGGAATCGCTAATTTGAGAACGCTCTACCCCTCATCCACCAATTCAGGATTCTCACGAATCCATATTGACATTTTGACATTTTGACCAATCAAGCCTCAAAGCAACACAAAAAAAGAGATGAACAAAACTGTCCATCTCTTTTTTTGAGCCTCTTGTCGGATTCGAACCAACGACCCCGAGATTACAAATCACGT
>JAHHTT010000126.1 GCA_020024465.1 Odoribacter sp. | reverse complement strand
AAAGTGCAATGTGTCTTGCAGGAGATGCTTGTAGTTTCCAGCGAAAACATGAGATAGTTTACGATTGCAAAAGAAAAAAGTTCGTTATAAAGTTGACAGATAGGTAAAAAAGGCGTTATGTTAACAGATAAAGACAGAGAAATAGGGTTGCTTTTATAATCCGGAGGTTTAACATGAATATTCGTATTTTGATTTGTGATGATGAAAGAGCCTTTACAGATCGGATTGCACAGTGGCTTGAAGAACACCAAATATCAAATTGTAAACTCCACATTACAGTGAAAAATAATGTGGATCAGGTGACGGATGACCTACTTTGTGCGTGTGATTTGCTTTTTCTGGATATTGATATGGGGAAAATTAGTGGGATGGATATCGCCCGAAGGCTGCGAAAACTTAAGTCAGATGCAATCTTGATTTTTGTAACCAATTACAGCGAATTTTCCCCAGAAGGGTATGAGGTCTCGGCATTTCGGTTTCTACTGAAGGATCAATTAGAAAAGAAGCTGCCGCAATATTTCGCGGCGGCAATCGAGAAATTGCAGAGCAGAGAGGAGATGTTGTCTTTTCAATGGAATGGAGTACCGTATTCATTGCCGCTAAAGAATATCGTTTACTTGGAAAGCCGTCGCCGCACGATTTTATTTCATCTGCAGCAATCGGTATCACAACAAGTATACTGCTATGACACCCTAGATCATATGGAAGAACGTTTGTCCGGTTCGGGTTTCTTGCGGATTCACCAGTCATTATTGGTGAATATGTCTTTTATTCAATCAGTTCATTACGATAAATTGGAATTGGTTACGGGGGAGATACTACCGATTAGCCAACGACGCTATGCAGAGACGAAGCTGGTATATTTGAATTGGATGCACACAAATAAGGTTTATAGGTAATGGAAAATGTTAACTTTTCTAAATTTGATTTTTTTATATACATCTCTTTTTTCAGGAATTTTGATCTATGATATTTTTAGTGTCCGAAGAGAAAAAGTACACTGGATCGTATGGGGTGCCTTGTATCTGATGTATGGATACATGTATTCGATTGCCCCTAGTAAGGAACCGTATGTCCGAATTTTATGCAGCTATGTATTATATTTGGTACTCCACTTTTCCGTTTATATCGGCTCGTGGAAACAACGGTTTATTTTAGCAATTTTATGCACTGGTCTTCAAAATTGTTTTGATGCAGTTTTTACAACTATGATGTCCTCGTTCTTTTTGAGAGGATTTTTTTTGGAACTTTTTTTTGATCCAACAGTGCTGAATCCCATGATATTGGCAACTGTGGGGAGTACCAACCGAATTGCATTACTTACACTGCTTTTTTTCTGCAAAAAGAAATTTGGAAAGTCCAAAAGAACCTCTGCGGATTGGAAATGGTGTGTCCCGGTTATTTGTTGCGGACTTGGCTCGGTTGCGTTATTGTGTTATTTTATCAAATTAACACTTTTAGAACAGGTTACAGAAATGGCATTGAACGTCTGTGCATTATTTTTGTTGTTTTTAAACCTGTTTCTAATTGTCATCATGGATTGGTTGAATGAAGCTTCTCGCTATCGCGAACAGAGCCTTGCATTACAAGAGCGCCTGAATACGCAAGCGGAAAGCCTCGAAGCGTTGAGCGGTAGTTACGCTACACAAAGAAAAGCGACACATGATTATGGAGCGCACCTGACCATGTTATCGGGATATTTGGAGGAGAATGATATTATACAAGCAAAAGAATATTTGCATGAGCTGCAACAGGAGTATACGGAACGTATCATTCCAGTTAATTCACATCATCCGGCATTGGATGCTCTGTTTAATCAAAAAATGTGCGTTGCCGTAAAACAGCATACTGATCTTCGATTCAATGTCAATAATTTGTCGGGCCTACGAATCAAGATTAGTGATTTGACAGTAATTTGCAGTAATCTACTGGATAATGCACTGGAGGCCTGTGAGCAGCTTCCTGAAGAACAGCGCGAAATTGAAGTTTTTGCTCTGCTAGAGGACAATTTTTCTTTTTATGTCAGAAATCGTTCGGGTATGGTTCACATAGAAAATGGAAAAATTACAACTACAAAATCCAATCCTGCATTACATGGCTTTGGACTTCCTAATGTTGAGACAACGCTTTCTTACTACGAAGAGTGTAATCATTATATGTATTATCGAAATGGATTTTTTCATTATGCATTAGAGATACCGAATATCAGTCGAATATGACATAAAACCAGTTGTTTAGTACATATTGCTTGCAAAGTGAAGAACATTGTGCTAATTAAAAGACGATGAGGATGTACATGATGGAACGTTTAATTGATTACCTGACACGTATCTTTCTGTCAAAAGAATATATTCAAAGGGATCAAATAGAATGGTGTCACTACCTATTAGAAACCAAATTGTTACAAATTTTTTCTTTTTTGATACTAATGATAGGATGGCTAAAATATCAGATTTAGTTTATGATAACTGAACGTTATCC
>JAHHTT010000125.1 GCA_020024465.1 Odoribacter sp. | reverse complement strand
TCTCATCTTGTGAAGAAAGCAGCAGATTTACAGGAGCAGAGTGATCTGACCATTTGAAGGAGGCGTATGGTATGGAGAGTCAAATTATTTTTAATATTGATGTCATGCTCGCCAAGCGGAAGATGAGCGTGACAGAGCTTGCGGAACGAGTCGGAATTACCATCGCCAATATCTCAATTCTCAAAAACGGAAAAGCGAAAGCATTAAAAATTTCAACCCTGACGAAGCTGTGTGAAGTTTTGGATTGCCAGCCGGGAGATCTGTTGGAATTCAGAAAGGGCGATAAAGGTGAAGCATAAAAACTTGTTTTGGGCATGATTGCAACAGGACTGTTTCTTACGATTTATGTAGGATATTCGGACAATCCAAATAGTTAGGTGAATCTTGGAAGATACCTAACCGATATAATTTAAAAGGAGTGTTTTTAGATGTATGAAATGATTTTTGTGTTGATTGCAGTGGTAGTTTTAGCCATCCAAGTCATGCTCTGTTTGAAGTGTCACAAAATGTCTATTAAATTTATTCCCTTAGCTATATGTATTCCCTGCACTATTGGTTTCTTTGCTGTTGGCATGATTGTAAAAGACGGCTGGACTGGCGCAGGTCTATGGATTTTTGGAGTGTTTTCACTGTTTTCTGTTGTTGCCTGCGGATTGGGCTGGCTTATTGCTGCATTTGTTAAAAAGTATCATGCTACTTCTGCAACGAACTGACAGCATATTTAATACTACTATCTGTTAGACTTATTCCAATTTTCTGAACAGAATATCCCTAATAGAATGGAGATGAGCTTTTTGAACGGACTCAAGTGAAAATCTACTAATATTTTGCGTGCTTTAGGCATCGTTTATGGATTGGTTCTTTTCTATTTACTTTTTCTATACAGAGCAGGCACTGATTACGCATGGACATACTCAGAATATCTACAAGCCCTGAGTAATTTTATTCCACTAAAGAGTGTGTATGTTCTTTTTACAACTCCTGTAATTTCTGCATCTCTCGTTTTACAATTTGTAATAAACTTTGCTGGAAACATATTGCTATTTATCCCTTGGGGATTTTACTTCCGCTTTGTTTTAACCGCCTACAATCATTCAAAAAATTTATTATTATATCTTTTACTGCTGTACTCCTGATAGAGTCTATTCAGCTTTTTGCTATGCTGGGCAGTTTTGATATTGAAGACATTCTGCTGAATGTGAGCGGCGCTTGCATTGGATTGCGGGCATACAGAACACTTTTCTGTAAAAAAGATAAAACAACTCTCTAACTAATGTTTGCCTTTAAAGTGTCAAACCTACTGGAGTACTTGTGATGGTTGTCAATAGATTGAAAAATGCATCTAATATTTGTCTTTAGCTTTGAAAGTGAGGTATGATAGCATGACTTTTACTGTCTGCGTAGGAATTGGAATTTTGCTTGTTTTAGCGATGATCGGATTATTTATTTTGTTAAGACACGATTCCTTAAAATCCGAAAATAATAGAAGAATATATATTGTGATAGGGCTGCTACAAGCGGTTCATATAAGATTGTATTTGACAGGATTATTGGATAAAATTGCTCAAATAAATGTATATTTTGCATTTGGAATTTGTGCTATTGTTTCCATCATATGTATTGTGATGTCTGGTTGGATGTTGCTACCTTTTTCAAAGTTTAAGCATGGAATAAAATATCTGCTTATGTTTATTGCTATACTTCAAGTGATTAGTACGATTATTATATTTTTGTTGCCCGAAGCAGGTATTCCACCATTAATCCAGTTTTCAATAAATACAAAATAGTACTTATTGAACAAACCGGTGGAAATATTTCGCATATATAAAATCTACGAAAGAAAGCGATTACCTAAAGTGTTAAATCTATTCCAATTAATCTAACGCTCCGCAAACCAAAAACGCCTATGTGCACAAGCTGCGCACATAGGCGTTTTTTCATGATTATCGGCAGAACCCTGGCGAAGCGGTACCAAATCGGTGACCTTGGATAAGGCTCTGCTTTGGATTGTCATAGATGCAGATAAATAACACGATGGGGGCGGGAATTCCGGCCCCATCGTTGAAATAACCGTAAAACCATTGCCCCGAAACAGGGTACTGGTTTAATTCCATATTTGCTCCAGCAGGTTATGCTCGCTCAGCACATTTTCGGGATATACTCTCGGATGTCTGTTCAGACGCACACAGCAAATACCGTCCCGATTCGGGACAGTATTCTTTAATCCAACGGTTTATACTCGGTCACATTTTTCAGATATGCTTCCGGATCTCCGTTGAGGATCAGGTCGGCATAGGCAACGGGGTCATTGTAAATCAGATAGTCTAATTCAGACTGCTCGTACATATTGTCTGCCACCTTGTTCTCCACGGCGATGGTATCGATGGAGATCATGCTGCCATCGGCAAACTTTAGCTCCATGCAGACTGTGTCCATGTTAAATTCACAAGAAGTCATAAGCATAGCGCACCTCATAAAACGA
>JAHHTT010000124.1 GCA_020024465.1 Odoribacter sp. | reverse complement strand
ATATATAGATTTCCTAGGGCGAGTCGCAGATCAAAAATTCTGCAACTCGCCCTTTGTTGAATTTACAAGGTTGCAATATCAAGCAACTCAAGGATTATTCTTCCTAGCAATATAGGCCACATTTTCTGGCAGGTATTTAGGATGAAATTGTTTAGGGAACAATTCTTCGATATTCGTTTATTGCATAGCTATCAGTCATCCCCGAAATAAAATCACAGATTCCACGCACCAAAATAGTTCGTTTCAATAAGGTTGTTTTATGTTCTGGAGTTTGCATATCTTTATTTGCGGGGATCAACACTGTGGTGATATTTTTCCACTCATCCTTGATAAGTTGAGGCTTTCCTTCCTCAAAGCTGATAGGATCAAGGCCCTGTTTTCTATATTCATTCCAAATACGCTGTAAGGTTCCTTTGTGCAACAGCATCGGATTTTTATAGTACGCTCTAAAAAGTGTAAGTACTGTGTTGGAACCGTTTTGATCAAACAAAGTTACTTCATGGCTATTGATTACTTTTTTGCTGATTATGTTTTCTAGGTATCTACAGAGATCTGCCCCTGCATCTGAAAACCAGACTAATTTTTCATTAACACGGTGATTATCAGCGTTAAATTTATCAATATCATATGATTTCATTCTTTGTTCTGTTGCAGTGCACACATCTTGGATAAAATAGTGGACAATGATAGATGAAATTTGAGTAAATATTAACTCTGTCTTATCAGAGAATAACCGGTTTTTAGAATTTAAAGCCTCAATCTTTTTTAACAATTCATCAATGTCTTTCTTGAGGGTATCTGATTTTTTTAGCGATAAGTATTGTGAAAACTCATCAGGGGTAATTAAATGCGAAGCGAATGCGTCATCAATGTCGTGACTTCTTTGAGCAATTTCATCTGCCACAGCAACCACTTGTCCCTCTAATGTAAAAGCAAATTCGCTTCTATCAGAAAGAAAATCATCTGAAAAATCCTCTATGTTAATGCCACTTTTTTTCCCGGTATGCATCCACATACCATTCAGTGTTTGTTCAGATAAATCCAAACCATCAATTTCTGGATATTGAGACTCTAGACAGGAGGCTACCCGCACACTTTGGTAATTGTGCTTAAACCCGCCATATGGGAAAAGAGATTCCTGACCAGTAACTTTGTTTTCTTCATCAGGTAAAAGAGAAAGATGTTCTACTTCAAATCCTTTTTGTCCAGTTAAAATAGCGTGTAATGTTCGTTCTCCTTGATGTCCGAATGGTGTATGGCCTATGTCATGTCCAACAGCAATTGCCTCGGACAGAGTACTATTCAGTTTTAACTGATCACTTATACTCCGTGCAATTTGACATACAATTAGGGTATGAGTCATTCGAGTTCGATAATGATCTCCCTTTATTGAAGAGAAAATTTGCGCCTTATCAACCATTCGTCTAAAAGCCTTTGAATAAATGATACGGTCATAGTCTCGTTGAAATTCTCCACGGGGTTGAGGACTTTTCAAATTATACTTTCTTCGGCAATACTCATTTTTTTGCGCTAATTTTGACAAGTGTTCTTCTTCTGTCCGCTGCTTATATTCTCTAGGAATAAATGACTGCTGGTATGGAGTTGTTTCAAATCTTAGCATCTGCTGCATCAATGGACTTGAGATTTCAAAATTGATATAGGAATTTTCAGGAAAATCTTTCTCCAAGTTTAACTGTAGATGATATACAAAGTTTTCAATAATTGCCTTATCTTCTGACTTATATTTTAATCTACAATGGATAGATGCTCTATTCTGGCTAGAGTATTTCTCGCAAGTGACCCAGTACAAACAAGTGATTTCATCGTCACTATAATCTAGTAACGCACATCTATACTGCGTATCTGCTTCCATGTCATTAAACACGCTTCTATCATGTGAAGATGTTGCATCTGTTAGGTTGTAATATGCGGGAGGATTATCGCTGCCTTTACTTGCATTTAAATAATCTCGAAATCGGTCTAAGGCATTCGCTTGATTTTTCATCTTAATAATATAAATCTTATTTTCTGGATGTGCACACATAATAATCTCTCCTTATGCTTTAATTAATATTATAAACTTGAAAGAATTGGCTTGACGGATAAATTGGCAGCGAATTAAACAAATATTTTTTGTATTATAACATAAATTGCTGATTTTTGCAAATAAACTAATTGTTTTACAATCTATGCACGCCATAGGCTTCAAACCTATGGCGTTTTTTATGCCCGACAGATGGCAACACAAAACTGTATCAAAAGGGGTGGAAAATCCAATGTCTTATCTTCTGCAAGAGGTTGAAAGACCACCGCCCATAGGTATTCCCTATCTGGGATGCTTGGGTGGCATAGAGGAGGCATTTTCCCTCAAAACAAACACTTTTTCAAAACCAAAGAAAGGAGGTGCCGAATATGGCAGTATTTCGCATTGAGAAAACCCGCGACTACACGGTGATGGCAAATCACCACCTGCGGAACACGGCGCTGTCATTGAAAGCGAAGGGGCTTCTCTCCCTCATGCTCT
>JAHHTT010000123.1 GCA_020024465.1 Odoribacter sp. | reverse complement strand
GTCTTTTGAAGAATGGCTTGCAATGGAGGAAATGGAAGAATAATTTATAAAAATACCATAGGATATAGTTATCCTATGGTATTTTTGTTATTTAATTGTGTAGTATGAAAAAACAGATATAATTTCGCAAAAAGCAAATTTTCTTAGTAGTATTCGTTGATTTCTCTTATCAATTCTTTTTCATCACTAGCTCCATCAACCCAATCTATATATTTTTTCGTACCTGTTTTTAAATATGATAGCCAACCTTGCAGTGAAGAAATATAATTATCGTCTAGTGTGGATAATTTTGAGTATTTGCCGACATAAACATTTCCTGCATTCCAGGATTCATGTCTTACTGGATATAGATATCCATTCTTGTTACCACTAATAATTTTTGCATATCCATCCTCATCTATAACAAGTTGATTTGAGACTCTATCATCAGCAGAGCGCATAATATCTTCTATTTCTTTTTTGGTGAACAAGTGAGATGGTTTTCCAGTTCTAATTAGGTGAATAGAAAAACAATTTTCATAGAAATCTAACGGAGCCAAATTGTTTTCTTTAAGTATTCTGCGCACTTCTGCTTTTAAAAGATTTTCAATTTGGATAGCCACATTTCTGTCATAGACACAATAACAGCATTCTTTTTCAAGTTTTGAATTGATTTTTCTGATTTTTCCATCTGAACAAATAAAATAGGTTGTTCCATTAAGGATTTCTAAAAAGGAAGATGCTTCTTTAAATGGAGTAAAATTAAAGAGAAATTCAATCTTAGGGTCATCTGGAGGCGCATAATCTGGAAGTATTCGTTTAAAACTGAAATTTGAAAAGTTTTCATCAATAAAAGCCTTAGATTTGTTGGTTTCTTCAAAATTAATTTTTGCTGATATCTCAGCTTTAGATTCCTTCTTAAAGGGATTGCGATTGAATTGAGGCATAGATAATATTTTTCGTTCTACTTCACTATCCAAATATTTTTTATGCAAGTTTGCTTCTTTGATGTGCTCATACACCTTAGAGTACAGGCCGATAAGATACACTATGTAATCACGAAATTCAGTACATGAACAATCACCGTGTCGGCCATCATATGTAGAGTTTATCATATTGTATGGCCCGGCCTTCATTGCTATTAAAAATTTCCCCGTGGTATAACGATATACAACTTTGTATCCTTCTGGTAGCGGAACCCCTGTATCGTAGTCATAAATGCCATACTGAGCAAATTCTGCTGATACATAATGAGCAGGGACATCTTCAACTAAACATTCTTCATCGCTAACACATGGCTCAAATATTGGGTGTAAGTTGTCAAGTTCTAGTAGAAAATAGTTCCATCTGTAGTTGTTTTTAAATCCTTCAAAATACAACTTTCGAGGTTTAACAATATGACAAAAGCCTATCGTATCATATAATTTTATGCATCCTTCTTCTGCTGCTAGTTCAGCATTTGAGAAATCCAACCCACCCTTATTATGAAAAAACATGTGATTATATGCTGGGGTATTACCTATAATATTTAACACACTAACAATATCTTTACAATCGCTCCAAGAAGACGATTCGGGATGTGTGTTGCCGAACAACTGATGGCTAAGAAAAGTCCAATCACTAAGTTGAGATTTGTAATAGTCGGAGTATATTTCCAGCCAATTGATTAGTCTGTCCTTAAATTCTGCAATAGTAGGGCGCTCAGAGGGATTATTATTAGTTGCATCTGTTAATAATTCCTCCAATTCAACTAAGTGCGCATTCCGATATTTTTCAATGTAATGTAGGCCAAACTGGGGATCTGCGTAATTATATACTCCATCAAATCCCTTTTCGTCATCAGATAAAAACATCCAAACAGTTTTTGCAAAAGAAAATACATCTGCTTTTTTCCCATCAGCATTCTTAGGGTTGCGTTTCATTTCAGGGGCGATTGTAAATATAGCTCCAAGACCTTTATCAGACTTTGTAAAATCATTCTCACTTTCAGGAAAATCAACTAATCCAAAATCTCCGAAATAAAATCTTTGGTCATAAAAGTAAATGTTAGAAGGTTTAATATCTCGATGAGATATTCCTTCTTTATGAAGCTCAATTAGTGTGTTGCACAGAGATATAACACATATAATGATGTCTTGGATGCTTAATTTATTTCTCCTTATATAGTCTATTGCAGACATGGCAACAGGCATAGTATACCAGTACTCATCTTCAGAATAGTCAAATATTGGAAGGATTCCTGCAATTGTGGAATGATATTCCCGCATTATGTGGATTTCTTCGACAAAGCGACTACGCTTTTCCAGTCCGCGATTAACTAAATCCTTTAATGCGTATTCTTGTCCGGTAGCATTATTCTTCACGCGATAAACTTCTGCATTTCCACCTTCGCCTAACTGCTCAATCTTTTCAAATTGGTTTTCCCAGTTTTTTTGCTTAGCCACATTATCACCTTCTTATAGCATATTTATATTTACTTAATTATACAAAAGTTTTTCAAATTCATCAATAATACAACCGTGTAAACGGACAAAATTTCTAGCTTTTGCACGCTATAGACCTCAAACCTATGGCGTTTTTTTATGCCCGACAGACGGCAACACAAACTGTATCAAAAGGGGTGGAAAATCAAGTGTTTTATCTTCT
>JAHHTT010000122.1 GCA_020024465.1 Odoribacter sp. | reverse complement strand
ATGAGAATATCTTGATACAAGTTGACAGGATATGCTATAATAATAGAAAATTAGTAGCGAATGGAGAGTCTCAATGCCAGTCAGTTATGATAAGCTCTGGAAAATGTTGATAGACAAAAAGATGAATCGTACAGAGCTAAAGGATCTTGCAGGAATCAGCTTTAATGTCCTTGCCAAAATGGGCAGAGGAGAATTTGTTTCTATGGAAAGCCTGTATAAAATTTGTGTTGCAATGAACTGCGACATTGATGACATTATGGAGTTTATTAAAGTATGAAAATAATTGACCATGCTATTCAAATCACAAATGAATATATCGATCAGATGCCCAAAACACTTCGCAAGAAGTATGGTCAGTTTTTCACCAGTAAGGAAACGGCTGTGTTTATGGCACAGTTGCCGAATATTCCTGAAGAGAAAGAAGAAATCTCCATTCTTGATCCTGGAGCTGGCTCCGGAATTTTATCTGTGGCGTTGATTGATAGACTTCAAGGAATGACTAAGCTGAAACGGATTCGTTTGGTTTGCTATGAAAATGATCCGAATGTTTTGGATTTGTTAAAAACAAATTTGAATTGGGCTTGCCAAAGTTCATCTATTGAAGTTGTATATCAGATTATTTCAGACAACTATATCCTAAGTCAGATGGAAGATTACAACTGTATGTTTGGAGCCAATCCCGTCCCAAACAAATACGATCTTGTAATTGGTAATCCTCCCTATATGAAGATTCCCAAAGATGCTCCAGAAGCGTTAGCTATGCCTGATGTCTGTTATGGGGCGCCCAATCTCTATTTCCTGTTTGCAGCTATGAGTCTCTTCAATCTTAAGGAAAATGGGGAAATGGTTTATATCATTCCTCGATCCTGGACTTCTGGTGCTTATTTTAGAAGGTTCAGAGAAAAGTTTTTAACAGAAGGGGCACTGGAGCACATTCATTTGTTCGTAAGCCGTGATAAGGTTTTTGAAAAGGAAAGTGTTCTGCAGGAAACAATTATCATTAAAGTTAAGAAAACACGAAAAAAGCCGAAAAAAATTATCGTAACTTCGACAAAGAGCAATGCCGACTTTTCTGACATTACCAAATTTGAAGCGCCTTATTCTACCGTTGTGAGTGGTGAAGCGCTTTATGTGTACTTGGTTACGGGACCAGAGGAAGTAGAGACATTAAATTGCCTTAATCGGTGGAAAGACACGCTGCCAAGTTTGGGAATGAAGATGAAAACCGGATTGACAGTGGATTTCCGAAACAGAGATGTGCTTCGGGATGAAGCTGAAGAAAAGGCGGTTCCCCTCTTTTATGCGCAGCATATTAAAGATGGAAAGGTGAACTTCCCGGTCGGAAAAGAACATGAATATATTGTTACAGATCAAAAGGGCCTTCTTCAAAAAAATGTGAACTACCTATTTGTGAAGCGCTTTACAGCCAAGGAAGAACACCGCCGATTGCAGTGTGGTGTATATCTGGCTCGAAAGAACCCTGAATATACCGAGATCAGCACACAAAACAAATTGAATTTTATTTGCGGGCTGCAGGATTTATCGGAGTGCGTTGTTTATGGCCTGTATGTCCTTTTTAATTCCACCCTATATGATGGATATTATCGTATTTTGAATGGATCGACACAGGTAAACTCCACTGAGGTGAATTCTATGCCGGTTCCTCCTTTAAATGTTATTGAATCAATGGGTAAAAAACTAATTCAAAGTAAAGATATGTCTGAAAAGATGTGTGACAAAATCTTAAGGAGCTTCGTATGAGTAAATTAGACCAGGCAAGAGAAATCTTGGCATCATTAGAAGTACCCCTAAAGCAGCAAAATGATATGTGCTGCTATGTTTTATTGGCAATGTCCAATATTACTGAAGAGGATGAATGGCAATCAGCAACAAATAATTGGATTCGAATCCATGATGTGATTCAATTCACTGGAGAAAATTTTGGTGTTGCATATGCCGAAAACAGCAGGGAAACTATTCGAAAGCAAGCTATGCACCATTTCAGAAATGCTGCGTTCATTGAAGATAACGGCAAAGCGACAAATAGCCCCAATTATCGTTACCGCCTAACCGAGGAAATGCTGTCATTGATCCAGAGCTATGGAACTCCGGCATGGGAAGGAAAACTGCATAATTTCTTGGAAGGCCATGACACGCTAATTGATTTATATGCATCCAAAAAGGAAATGAGAAAAATGCCTGTAAAAATCAATGGCGAGGATTTTACTTTTTCTCCTGGCAAGCATAATCAGCTGCAGAAAGCAATTATTGAGGAGTTTGCTCCCAGATTTGCCCCTAATTCAGAGTGCTTGTACGTTGGTGATACCATCGAAAAAGACTTGGTCAAGCATGACGCAAAGCTTCGTGAGTTAGGATTTGAAATTACCCTGCATGATAAGATGCCCGATGTTGTTCTGTATGCTGAAGATAAAAACTGGATCTATTTTGTTGAATCGGTAACTTCCGTAGGTGCAATGGAACCTCATCGTGTCCAGGAAATCGAGGAAATGACCAAGAATGTGACGGCAGGCAAAATCTATGTTACAGCATTCCTCGATTTTAAGACTTTCAAAAAGTTTTCTGAGAACCTGGCATGGGAAACGGAAGTCTGGATTGCCGATATGCCGGATCATATGATCCACTTGAATGGCGATAAGTTCTTGGGACCAAGA
>JAHHTT010000121.1 GCA_020024465.1 Odoribacter sp. | reverse complement strand
GATATACTACTAACAGAGGGGTGCTTTTTATGCCAAAAGGACAACCTAAAAATACACACCAGAGTTTAAGAAGCTTATTGTTGAAACAATGCGCTCAGAACAGTTGAGTTATTCAGAGATATGTCGAATATTCGAAGTCAACTTAGATATGAAAACAATAGTTTCTTATGTGGTAACGTTTACTTGGATTATGTCCTTTATTTCGCTGAATGCATTTGCCGCTAACCATGTATAGTTGTTTCTAGCTCGACAATTCTCTACAATCATCTCATCGACAAAAACGTAACCCTGCACCTCTAATATCAAGGACTGGCTATAGCACTGCAATAGAAATTTCCTTATCAGTTATCTCATTGATTCCTTGGCTGATTTCATATCCGTACATCTTTTGTGAACACAGGAGGCTCAGAACCATCAATGGACTTGTTGTCCGTTAAGAAGCAAAATAATGTCCTGTATTAGCAACCATATACATGACCACCTATTAATAGTATTTCTTAATATTTCATAAATTTTATTATATTATATTGACAAGTATAGGCAATATTTTATAATAGAATCAGGAAAGGGGTGATACCAATGTTCAGAGTATAGATATATAATAGTTTTTATGTTTACAACTGACTATCTTATTATTGAAAGTAAAAGATATGAAGAAAATGTTGGCATTCATGCTTACTATCGTGTTAATAGTATCTCTACTTGCCGTAAATGTTGCTGCTACCGGCATCAAGGATGGTGAGATGTATAAGCGAAATGAAATTATGGAGAAAGCCTGTCAGGTATTTCCGGAGTACGCATCAATTATCCGCACTGAAAATAGAAACACCGTATATGATGCGAAATCTCACTCAGATGAGAGACTTTATGTGGTGCGTGAAGAAACAAGGTCCGCAGGTCCTAACAGGAATATTACTTATACAGAACTTTCTGATGGAGCGGTTCTTCTGGCTTCTTACAGCTTTTATCATTCTGATAATACAACACATGAACCACCACATGATGGGGAGACAAAATACACTTCTACAATAGATGTTATGTGTACTGCAAGTTATGGCGTTTTCACGTTGAGCAATATAAAGTACACAATTTCAGATGGATATGATAAGATAACCAGCCCTGGATCTCCTTCCGTAAACGATAAGGATGAGTGCTTTTATCACACAAATTCTGTCTATGATTATGATTATAAGGCTAATGAAACATTACACGATCCGGCATATATTATGTATAAACTGACGTATCATGTAAGGGATACAGAACCTGGTTACCTTTATCGAACAATATTTAGATTTAAACTACAAAATAACTCAGTTAAGATTGAGACACCTGTGGTAGAATAAATATCGATGTATAAACGCTTGTTGAAAGTACGCTAGCTCTGAAAATTATCGGAGCTAGAGCAAATTGATTTTATAGAGTGCATATTGAGTCCGTCCGGTGAGATTTTCAGGATGAAGGATAGTATTATACTGAAGGTTAACCCTGAATTGTAACAGTTGTGAATGCACATGAAATATGGAGAAATTTCAATGAAAAAATATTTTTGTATTGTTTTTGGTTGCTTGCTTTTACTTACATGTTTAGGCTGTAGCAGTCAAAATGCAGCACTCAAGGCTGCAGAAACGCAGTCGGAAATTGTTACTTCGCCAGTCTCGCAGGACGAATTTGAACCATGGACATGGTCTCAGAATCTTGACAAAAGCAATTTGACTGCGGTATGGACACAAACCGTTATTAAGTCAACCACCAAAGAAGTCGGAGAAAACCAGACTAGTAGCATGGGTGCCCAGGGCGGGGGCCTGCTGCATCTGGACACTGATGAACCGGATGCCATTATCGCCCGGATGCGGGATCTGAGGGAAGAAAACTTTACTGTAGCAGAACCTGAATACACGGACTTTGGCTGGCTCTATGGTTCCACGCGACCTAATATTCCCACTAATGTAGTAGCGTTTTTTGATGAAAATGAATCTATCGTTGTAATGATACGCCAAGAGCAGGAGAACATGGATTTCTACTATACCTCTGAATACGAAAAGGTGGAAAAAAATGTAGAATATGTGCACTTCTCACACTGGAAACTTGAAAATGAGAATTTGCTGAAGGAGATTCTCAATGTTCAGGCAGTTCCACAGAATTGGCCGTATCAATGAGAAAACACCCTTATGATTCATTGGAGACGATGAAACTTCTATAATATCAAGCCTGATTAATTTATTCACAATAGAGCTTCAAACATTTAATGTATAGGAAAGTGATTCGCGGTTAGGTAAAATTTAACTACATAGCAAAACTTGCGACACGGAAATTTCCTGGGTATGAGAAAGAATTTTTGAAGTTTGTGCAGGAAAATGTCATGGCTGAAATAAGCCAGGACGATTTAAAGCAACCATGGACACCGGTTCTTTTTCTGGAGAGATGTGTTCCATAACGAAAACTCACGATATTATCATACTTTTTGCCGTAACAGGTGGTTTGATAGAATTATGTTTTCTGTGAAAGATATGGAAGCAATTGTAGCTTCTGTACAGGCAGTCCGGGAGTTCAAATCCTGATTTACCACGTTGTGTTTTTTGAAAGGTTATACTGAGCACTCGTTTGCTAAACTCAATTCTTGTTTTATTAGATAATTTTTGCAGGGGCTGTACAAAAAGTCCCTGCAGAAAGCCCGGCTGTACGCAAATGTACAGCCG
>JAHHTT010000120.1 GCA_020024465.1 Odoribacter sp. | reverse complement strand
AAGGTCATTTCAAGATGGTTCGGATCGGCAATGCCATCCGCATTTCCAAGAAGTCCTTCGATGAATGGCTGGATAGTCTGGACCTGTAATATATAGAAATCTCAGGGCGAGTTGCAGATATTCTGCAACTCGCCCTTTGGTAAAATAGCTGGTAGTGGATGTGTTAGAACTTGGAATGGAATAAGAATACTGAACCGCCGCAGACTGGTAATTTGATGATTTGCATCCATAAACTATTTTTATTCATATACAAGAGGACCATCAACTGCGGCAAAACATAGTGTTAATTGTTATGAATATAAAGTACTGGTAGCTACAGCTTTTGCAAACCATTCAGAATATAGGTTATATGCATATTGTAATTGCACATAATCAAAGTGGTTGTATGCAACACGACTAATATGCAGTTCATCCATTTTTTTCAAACTTGCCTTGTATATTATTCCGTCTTCATAAATCAGCCCAGTGTATTTTAAGAAATTCAAAACTCGAGCTTTACAACCAGAATGGCACCGGGCATCTATTTTTTCTTTGTACTTTGCAGGGTCTCCATCGTATTTATCAACTTTGAATTGTTCAAGTACTTTTTTCAATGCATGCACAAACTGCTCAATCTTATCACAGCATTTGGTATCTTCATCATCTGTAATTGAGCAAACATATGGCATAAACTCATAAAACTGCCGTTTGTATTCATCTCTATTTTTATCTGGCAATTGTATTCTGAGCTTTTGGGTACCCTTGATAGTGATTTTTCCACCGGGTTTTCGCGACATAGCTTTGTGAACTATAATGTGATTTTCTTCACTTCCGTAAGTTTCAAAAAAAACTTCTGGGGCATCTAGCTCTAGATCATCACACTCTATTGAAGCTTCTCGGATAGTGACATTTCCTAGAAAACTCGGAGATAGTATTACTTTTCCATCAACACTTACGCTCATATTCTCAGCTCTACATAGGCAGATGGGTGCATATGCAACCCTGTGTATCTTAGCAAAAACGTCTAAGTCGCTATTTCCGTCATCGGTCGTTAGAGTTAAATAGAGTGACAAATTCTCGTCAGAATCGCTTAAAGGATTATCTTCTTCGTCGATACTACTAATATCACAGTACGCAGTACTTTGGGTTCCGGCCTGCGAAGAGAATGCAAGATCTAAGTAATAGATATGTTCACTATTTACAGCACCATTGTTAAGACTTAAATAACAATCCATGAATACTCGTGTAGGTAATTTAGATTGATATTCTTCTGCGAAAAGTTCCAAATTACTATTCAAAAGTGATTCTGCAAGTAAATAGTCGCTGAAAACGGGCAATACATCGTGCTCATATAGGAAAACATGCTGAGGAAGCCAATCTTTCAACAAAGTCAGATACTCAACTTGATCTTCAGGAAACAAATCAGAGCAGTTGGGGTAGTCATCTATTGCAATAGTATCTATAGATTGAGCAGCTACGAAAAATTGTAGTCTAATTAACTGCTCTTCCTTGCAATAAAGCATATCAACAACATGTTCTTTGTGGAAGGGAATATATTTTTCGCGAATAGAATTCCTGAAGTTTTCTAATTTGCTCTGTTCTCGCAATATTAGTTGCTGAATAATATCATAAATTAGGCAATCATCTTCCTGCGGTTGAACAAGGGAAACAAGGTTATCGAGACTTGCTTCTGTGATGTATTCCATTTCAACCTGTCTTGCCAGGATACTGAGGACTTGCGCATATCCAATAAACGATTTTCGATTGATTTTAGTTCCTAAATGCAGTTTGATTTCCTCAAGATATGCCTCAATACTCCGTTCTTGTTTCTGATTAACACGAATTCCTTTGTGTTCCAAATACTTGCCAATGAACAAAGGTGCTTCGTTCTCTTCAAAATAATCGATATCAAAGCAGGTAAGTGTAAGCCCTATTTCATCACAGGTATCACAAATAAAACGTGACATTTCTGTGCGAGCAGTCAAAACAATGGACGGTGAAGTAGCATCTGCCAATATTTCTCCAATTTCACACAAAAAATCCTTTATTCCATCTCTTCGGGAAATCAGCGCTGCTTCATCAAAAGAATCTAATACGAAGATGCTTTCACCGCAATTTAACTTCCTATAAAGATCATCTTGTTGAGCACCGTTACCAACTCCAACTGCGTGTGCAATTTCTCCAGCAAAAGAAGTGCCTCCTACAGGTTTTGAAGCCACATTCCAATAAAGTCCGCCATAGTAATATGCAATATGCTTTGCTAGAGCAGTCTTACCGACAGCACCTGGTGCAGAGAACAGAATTACTTTACTATTATCGTCAGCACGTGTTTTTATAAGTGGTGATGGATAGTAAAATTCTTCATGTTTAATTTCCTGTAATGTCGAATAACTTTTCAATTTAGGGACTTGGCACTTTTGGATAATACTTAATGCATTATCTAGATTCATACGGACACCTCTTTCTATATAGATATAAGAGTTGAATGGCGAAAGGTATTCGAAAAATCCATTTTTACTAATAACTTTCACCATCTGTTATGATATAAAGAATTCATTCATAATAAGAGAATAATTTCTAAATTTATTATACAACAATTTGTCAATTTTGGCAATAATTCTATTGACTCAGAATGTAGAATTAGACAATTTTACTATGCCATAGGCCTCAAACCTATGGCGTTTTTTCATACTCAACAGTTGGCAGGACAAAACTGAACCGAAAGGAGTCAAAAATCCCATGTTTTTT
>JAHHTT010000012.1 GCA_020024465.1 Odoribacter sp. | reverse complement strand
TTACTTCGAATTATTTTATATATGAAAAATGTTTCTGATTTTTGAGTTTATAAATAGAATCGATTGATATGAATGTAAAAGAATGGGTGCAGCAGGTAATTAAGCCGGCTGAAATTGAAAAATATTTGGTTAATGGTAAGGACTTTATTGATGTGAAATCAATATGGTCAAATTTGAGCGAATGTACGAAACCTGATAAATGGCAGGTGCGGGATATATTACAGAAATCACTGGATATTAAGCTGTTGTCTCCGAAAGAGACTGCTGTTTTATTGAATGTGGAAGATCCGGATTTGCAGGAAGAAATGCGAGCGGCGGCTTTGGAGGTAAAAAAACGTGTCTATGATAATCGTATCGTTTTTTTTGCTCCACTTTATTGTTCAAATCTTTGTGTGAATAGCTGTGTATATTGTGGATTTAGAAGTGAGAATTGTGCCGAAAAGCGTCATGTGTTGACAATGGATGAAGTGCGTCGGGAAACAGAGGCTATTATCGATGAAGGACATAAAAGATTAATTGCAGTGTATGGTGAGCATCCGCAAAGTGATGCAGACTATATAGCAGAATCCATGGGGCAGATTTATGCAACTAAACGTGTTACACCTACAGGTAATGGTTTTAATACTATTCGAAGAATTAATATTAACGCAGCTCCGATGAGTATTGAGAATTTGCGTAAGCTTTGGAAGGCAGGAATCGGAACTTATCAAGTGTTTCAGGAGACATATCATCCACAACGTTATGCAGAATTGCATCCAGCTAATACGATTAAGGGTAATTATCGTTGGAGATTGTATGCGATGCACCGTGCTATGGATGCAGGTATTGATGATGTGGCTATAGGTGCTTTGTTTGGTTTGTATGATTGGCGTTTTGAAGTCATGGGGTTGGTTTATCATGCTCATGATTTGGAACGGCAATTTGGAATTGGTCCACATACAATCTCTTTTCCGCGTATGCAACCTGCTTTAGGGTCATTTGTCAGTGAAAATTCACCATATTTGGTTCGGGATGATGTGTTTAAACGTTTGGTAATGATATTGAGATTGGCTGTTCCTTATACAGGACTGATTGTTACAGCTCGTGAACGAGCGGAATTGCGTCGTGAAATTATCAATTACGGGTGTACTCAGACAGATGCATCAACAAAGATAGGTATCGGAGCTTATTCGGAGAAGAAGCAACAGAAGGAAAATGCAGATAAGGTACAGTTTACTTTAGGGGATGAGCGTAGCTTGGACGAAGTTGTTCGTGAATTGGCAAATGATGGTTATATAACCTCATTTTGTACTGCCGGATACCGTTGTGGACGAACTGGAGATAAGATTATGAATCTGTTGGAGAAAGGTGTTGAGGGTAAATTCTGTAAGTTAAATGCTGTTTTGACATTCCGAGAATATTTGAATGATTATGCTTCACCAGAAACCCGTAAAGTTGGAGAGCGATTGATACAGAAAGAACTACAGGAGATTGAAAGAATGCCTTTCTTTACAGAGAAAAGGTTATTGCCGACTTTTAGAACTTACTATGAACGTATAACGGCTGGCGAAAGAGATTTATATATGTAAAAAATGATTTTTTATTACATCCCGGATTTGTCATGACAAATCCGGGATGTTTGTTTGTAATTTGTCAGTATTGGAGATTATTGCTGTCTGCTTTGTTATTGAGCATTGGTATGGTTGTAAGTTGTTTTTATAGGGGTTCTTTTTTAGAGAAAAGATAGCTTTTATTTGGTATTTGGGGGCTTATTTGCCAGAGGGAATTCCTGTAGCTAAAAGTGCTGCAAAAGGCATATGGAGTTCTATTGAAATACGCAAAAATGCAATGATAGTTGTTATTTCTCCCAATGGCGGCAATCTAAATAGGTGTCTGGCTGTTACTCCTACTGCAGGGGATGTTTTTTCTTCTTTTATCTTTAATCAAAAAGGAAAAGAAGATTGATATATTTACTGGTCTTTGTAAAATAGATTTTGGTTTATACTTTTGTCTATACATCCAAAACAAACTAAATCTGTTTGTATTGACTGCATGATAAATATGTTGGCGAAAAGGAAAAAACAGTATTTAATCAGGTTTATATAGTGCTACATATATAATGTGTGGCAAAATATCATTTTAGTATTCTCTATAAAGATTATTATATTAATTTTGGGAGCAGGAGGGCTACAATGTGGGAAGCTGTTTTTGCAGATGTGGGAGTGGCGTTGATAGCCATTTTGAATACTAAGGATACAGAAATTGATAAAATAGCGAGGAAGATGGATGAACAAATATTATTGAATAAATTGGCTTTTCGAGGAATAAAACCTACAGCAATACGTATTTTGATTTTGCACGAAATGCTTTTTTCTAATGAGGCATTGTCATTGACTGATTTGGAATCGAGATTAGATACAGTAGATAGGTCTACAATTTTTCGTACGGTCACGCTTTTTTTGTCCCATCATTTGGTACATGGTGTAGATGATGGCTCTGGAGCTTTAAAATATGCTGTTTGTGACAATTCTTGCAATTGTTCTGTAGAGGATTTACATACACATTTTTATTGTGAAGCCTGTCATAAAACATTTTGTTTGAAGCAAATCCATGTACCAGTTGTTGCTCTTCCTCCAGGATTTGTCTTGCAGGGAGTGAATTATGTTTTGAAAGGTTTGTGTGATGAATGTTCTCAAAATTCAACTATTGATGGGCGTGTTCCAAGTTTGAATTGTAAATGAAAAAAGACCAAAGTGCTTTTACTTTGGTCTTTTTGTTTGTTTATACTTTTCAGTTTAATACTTTTTTGATTTGGCGTTTTGCTAATGTCAAAGGGGCAAGAGAGCAAGGTCCATTAATACATCCACCATCACATGCCATTACTTCAACAAATTGAGCTACTGTTTTTTTAGGCATTGTTTTTAATAGAGCCTGGTTCTTTTTATCAAGTCCTTCAATATGTTCGGTGGTGTATTTGTTGCCGACAGCATTGACTACAGCAGCTTGTACTCCGCCTGCCTGAGCAAAGCCTCTTCCAAATTTGGTGACATGAGTATTTAATTCTTTTTCGCTGCAATTAGCAACATCTATGTCATATGCAACCATGAATGCTCCTAATTCTTCAAAACTCATGACATAATCAACTTCAGGAACAGAATCTGCTTCGTGACGTTTGGCAAGACATGGTCCAATGAAGACGACTTCTGCATCAGGATATAGTGATTTTGCATAGCGGGCAGCATACACCATTGGACTACGAGTCTCAGACACGAAAGGTTTAAGCATAGGAGCATGTTTTTCAACCCAACCAGTATAGGCAGGGCAACATGATGTCGTCATGAATGCTTGTCCTTCTTCCATCTTTTCAACTAATTCTTTAGCTTCATTGGCAGCCGTTTCTTCTGCTCCTAAGGCAACTTCGATTACATCATCAAAACCGATTTGTTTGATAGCAGCTAACACTTGTCCTGCTGTTGCATTGAATTGTCCATAGATCGCAGGGGCTGGAATGGCAACGATTTTTTTCTTCGGATTGCTGAGAGTCTTGAAGATGTCAATTATCTTAGAGCGTTCCATAATAGCTCCATATGGGCAGGCCTGCATACATTTGCCGCAGTAGATACATTTTTCTTTATCAATGTGTTCAACACCTTCAGCATCTTTGCTGATTGCCTTTACGGGGCAAACTTC
This sequence comes from Odoribacter sp., assembly GCA_020024465.1. GTDB lineage: Bacteria > Bacteroidota > Bacteroidia > Bacteroidales > Marinifilaceae > Odoribacter. The sequence continues at coordinate 44,490 of JAHHTT010000012.1, read as the reverse complement.
TTCGCATGGAACAGGAGTGTAAATAATTGCATGATAGGGACAAACTTTTTGGCATAAACCACAACTTACACAGTCTTCACTGCTGATGTGAGCTTTTCCGCTAATAAAAGATATTGCATTTTTAGGACAGTTCATAACGCATGGACGACCTTCACAACCGCGACAAAGATTCGTTACTGCATATTGTGATTGGATACATGCACTACATGCTTCATGGACGACTGACAAGATATTTTCTTTCATATTCTTGTTGGCCATTGCCATGCGTGCAAATTCTGAAAGATGGATTAAATCTATTTCTTCATCTGTAATTTCAAAACCTAAAATGGAGATGATTTTATGTTTCAGAATGTAGCGGTCTTTGTGGACACAACACCGTACCGGACGTTTGTTGCGGGGGCGCATTTCTACCGGAATATATTTTACTTTGGTGATTAGTTCGTCCTCTTTTAATAATTTGACAATCCGGATCAATAGCTCGCGCTTGGTGAGCATCGCAAAATTATCGTACAGCATTTCTAATTTTATCTTTTATAATTTGTAATAGGATTTTTTATTTACATATTCAATAGATTCTCCATTCATTTTTTGTGAAAGGAGAGGTTTTTATAATATTCCTGATAAGGTGCTAAGGAAATTTTCAATATACTTCTTCATTAGTCAACAATTTGATAATTCTTGTCAGTCAGCTGTCATTCCATAATATATCAATATGGTGTCAGCGCATAATTTTACTTGTATTTTTCCCATAATCATTGAAGGTTCAAAGATAATGAAAAATGTGAAAGTTCGAACGTTTTTGAATGCATCCGGCTAATATAGAATGATACTAAAAAACCGCTCTATTTTTAGAGCGGTTTTTTAGTATCATTTAAGTTCGATTATTTTTTTGTAATTGTATTATTTTTCTTTTTGAATTTCTGACGGAAATCGTAAGAAAGTGGAGTTGCTACGAATAGCGAAGAATAAGTTCCGACAATTACACCGATTAATAAGGCAAATACAAAACCTTTGATTGATGTTCCTCCGAAAATAAAGATGGCAATCAATACAGCTAAAGTTGATAATGATGTACTGAATGTACGGCGCAAAGTAGAATTTAATGCGGCGTTGGTAGTATCAATATCATCACGTTTCGGATATAATTTGTGGTATTCACGGATACGGTCAAATACTACTACTGTATCATTGATAGAGTAACCTACTACGGTCAAAATAGCTGCAATGAATGCTTGCCCAATTTCTAGAGAGAAAGGAAGTAGACCTGATAACAATGAGAAAAGACCTAATACAACAATTGTATTGTGAGCTAATCCTAAAACAGCTCCGGCTCCATATTGCCATTCTGAGAAACGTACCATGATATAGATGAAGATTACTAATAATGCAAATACAACAGACCAAATGGCAGCTCGAGTTACATCTTCTGCAACAGCAGGACCTACTTTTTGTGACATCTGGCGGTAATCTGTCAAGAATACTTCCTTGCTAGTTCCTTCTGGAATGTACTTCTTTAGACCTTCGTACAATAATCTTTCAACTTCATCATCAACTTCAACTCCTTCGTCCGCAATTCTATATTTAGTTGTAATTCTTACCTGATTATCCCCTCCAAATGTTTTAACCTCTGGAGCACTTCCATAAACTTCAGATAAACTTTCTGCAATATCTTCTACTAATACAGGTTGATTGAAGGTTACTGTGTAAGTTCTACCTCCAACAAAGTCAATTCCTTTATCTAAACCTTTAGTGAATAATGATATTAAACAAATTATAGAGATTGTTCCTGATACAATATATCCTACATGACGTCTTTGCAAGAATGGGAAATGGACGTCACGCAACCAGTTTGCTGTAAATGGAGTGGTGAAACGTACATGATCATTATTTTTTGCTGCACGTTCCAGAATTAAGCGGGTAATAAAAATTGCAGTGAATAATGAAGTGAAGATACCGATAATTAATGTGGTTGCAAAACCTTTGATAGGACCTTCTCCGAAATAGTATAGGATGAATCCTGTCAGCAATGTGGTCACTTGACCGTCTATGATGGCTGAATAAGCTTGTCTGTAACCCTCTTTAATTGCGAGTTTCATTCCTTTCCCTCCTCTCAGCTCTTCTTGGATACGTTCGTAAATCAATACATTGGCATCTACTGCCATACCCATTGTCAATACAATACCAGCGATACCTGGTAATGTTAATACAGCACCGATGGATGCAAGAACACCGAATAAGAAAAATAGGTTGGTTAATAAAGCAGCATCAGCAGCTAAACCTGCTCCACGGCTGTAGAAGAACAACATATAGAAAAGTACCAATAGGAATGCAATTACGAATGACCACATGCCTGATTCAATAGATTCACTACCTAATGACGGTCCTACGATTTCGTCTGCAATAATGCGTGCAGGAGCAGGTAATTTACCTGATTCGAGGATATTGGCGAGGTCTTGTGCTTCTTTTACGTCAAATTGACCGGTAATCTGAGATTGTCCGTTAGGAATTTCTCCCATAACATTTGGAGAAGAGCATACAAATCCATCCAATACAATGGCAATGCAATGACCTACATTTTCTTTTGTCAATCGGGCCCATGTTTTAGCTCCTTCTGGACTCATTGTCATTGAAACGACAGGGCGGCTGCCATTATGTTCATAGTCTTGACGTGCGCTGACAACAGCACCTCCGTCCATCGGAGCTTTGTTGTCTCGGGTGGTTATCTTGATAGCATGTAAAGGAACCAGACCATTTGATGCTTTCATTTCCCATAATAAACGTGCATTACGCGGGAAACTGGCTTTCACCTGAGGCAGTGCCAGTATTTTGTTTACCGCTCCTGTATCTTGTACTCGTGCATATCCAATGATTGAACCGTTAGGAATTATCTGACCACTTCTGTCAATATTGGGGCTTAATACCGCAAACAATGGATTTCGTTTTGCGAAATCTTCTTGATTATTCAATAATTGATTTGTTGAATCTTGAGCAAGGTTGGCTATCAAACTGTTTTCTGTCGTGTCTTTTTTTTCTTTTGCAGAAGTTATAACCTCTGTATCCTCTTCTGTTTCAATGGCCTCATTAGCTTTTATTATATTACAAGCTTTGTCATTAGCTGCAGAAAGATATTGGAAAAATTCACCGTTATCAAATGTTTCAAAGAATTCCAATGCAGCAGTTCCTTGCAATAATTTTCTTACACGTTGTGCATCTTTGATACCTGGCAGTTCAATAACGATACGACCTGAAATATCTGCTTTACGAATGTTGGGCTGTGCAACACCAAAACGGTCAATACGAGTACGTAAAATATTAAAAGTGTTGTCAATAGCTCCTTCTGCTTCTTCTCGAATCACTGTTAATACCTCATTATTGGTGGCACCGATTTTAATTTTATCTTTCAATTCTACGGTTCCGAATAAATCAGGTGAAGCTAATTGTGCATTAGGGGCTAATTTTTCGAATGCCTCACCAAAAAGAGTTACAAAGTCTTTCGGGCTGGAAGTACGCATTTTGATAGCTTCCTCAATTGCTTGATTGAAAACCGGATCTTGAGTGTTGTTAGCTAAGTTGCGAACGACGTCTGCAACATCCACTTCCATGGTTACGTTCATACCGCCACGAAGGTCAAGACCTAAGTTGATTTCTAACTCCTTACATTCTTTGTATGTGTATTTAGCAATACCCAGAAGATTGTAAGCCTCTTGATTTGCAATAGAATCCAGATACATCTTTTCCTTACTTGAATCCCCTTGCGCATATTCTTTAGCGGCTTTTTCGATACGATTCGTTTTCCAGGTAAAAGATAACTGATAAAGACTTACCAATGCTAATGCTATGGCAAGTAGTGTAATCGCTCCTTTATTCTGCATTTTACAATAAATTATTATATTACTTAATCTCTATTAATTCCCAAAAGTATGATTAATGCACAAAAGTATAATATTTTTTGAAAAAAAACGGCTAAATCAAATTTTAAGTGCATTATTTTAAGAATTCAGTAGTGAAAATGATATTATCATTTATATATTTAAGGTTAATTCTTTTTTACTGTAGTCAATGCACACATTATAATGCACACAAAAATCACATCCTAATAAGCCGATTATTTTTCGTTTGAGGTGTTTATAGTACATCTCGTTTACATAGTTCAGGTCTATGCCTGCCAGTCGGAAATTTCGGAAATGGCGTCCTCCTATGGAGAGACGTTTTATTTGAATGATTCGAACATTGTTGATTTGTCCCGATATACCTCCGGATTGCATGGATATTATGTCGTCATCATTTGTTTTCTTGGGAAATAGTTTTTGATCCGCTACGGTTACGGAGGCTCCTGTATCTATAATCATGTCTCCGGTTATTCCATCAATGTCAACTTTGACTATTAAATGATAACTGTTATCTTCAAGTTCTACCAGTTCAACGGGGATTACAGTCTTGTGTGAATGGTAGTTGATTTTAAAGTGGCATGCCTTTTTATGTTTTGTTTTTCTCATGTTAATATTATTATAATACAGTACAAAAATAAAAAAACCGTTCTGATTTTTCGGAACGGTTTTTTTATTTTATTTGGTGTGTATTTAGAACATTTTCATGTTATCCAATACGTCCATGACAGAACGGACTGCTTTTGCTGATGTGGCAAGCAATTCTTGCTCCTCTGTGTCCAATTTTACTTCAATGATTTTTTCAATACCATTTTTACCTAATACGACAGGCACGCCTAAATAAATGTTTTTCATGCCGTATTCTCCGTTTAATAGAGCACAAACCGGAAATACACGATGCTGGTCGCGAATGATGGCTTCTACCATCTGTGCTGCTGCTGCTCCTGGTGCATACCATGCGGATGTGCCCATTAATTTTACTAACTCGCCACCGCCAACTTTAGTGCGTTCGATAATTGCATGCAATTTGTCTTTTTCAATTAATTCTGTCACAGGAATGCCGCCAACAGAAGTATAACGTGGAAGCGGAACCATGGTATCTCCGTGACCGCCTAACAGCAGTGCTTGAATGTCTTTCGGAGATACATTCAGTGTTTCTGCCAAAAATGCACGATAACGAGCAGTATCTAATACTCCTGCCATACCGAATACTCTTGAAGAGTCAATTTTGGCCGCTAAATATGCACAATAGCACATTACATCCAATGGATTGGAAACAATGATGATTTTTGCGTCGGGAGAAAATTTGATAACATTTTCAGTGACTGATTTAACAATACCGGCATTGGTTGAAATTAAGTCGTCACGGCTCATACCCGGTTTGCGAGGCAGACCAGATGTGATGACTACAACTTCCGAATCAGCCGTTGCGCTGTAATCGTTTGTCACCCCTTTGATGCGTGTATCATACAAGTTGATAGGGGCAGTCTGCCACATATCAAGGGCTTTACCTTCTGCGATGCCTTCTTTGATGTCAAGAAGAACAACTTCGCTTACAATGTCTTTTTCTGCTATGCAGTTAGCACATGTTGCACCAACATTACCTGCACCGACAACTGTTACTTTCATTTTTGTAATAATTTTATAGGGTTACTTATAATTTTTCGTGTTCAATAAATTTGAATCTGTTGCCAAACTTACTACTTTTTTTTGATGAAAACCAAATATTACAGAAAAAATTCTCTAATAATCGGGTTAATAAAGCTAAAATTATTTTTGGGGAGAAGATAATTTGTGACATTGAAACCATAAATACCAGATTGGCAGAACCGATCCTTTGAAAATACTTGAAATGGTGATGCTCCACCAAATGCCTGTCAGACCTAATGCAGGAAAGCTTGTTAGAAAAATGGCCATCGGTATACGGGCTCCCGTAAAGAAGATGCTGGTGAGTGCAGGAGGGGTTGTGTGGCCGGTTCCGTTGAATGATCCTGCTGTGACAGATTCTGTCACCATAAATAATTGTGATAGCGCTAGGATTTTTAAATAGTTGCCTCCAGCTTCAATGGCTTCAGGTTCTTTTACAAACAAACTGAATATTTCTTTATTGAATACATAAAATAAGATACCGGCAAAAAGTCCGATGCTTCCCGCAATACCTAGTGTTAGGTAATAGCCTTTTCGGATACGCTCATAATTGCCTGCTCCATAATTTTGTCCCGAGAATGCGGCTAATGCTGTCGAAAAACCGGCGGCTGTCATCCAGGAAATAGCTTCAATTTGAGATCCGATGCTTTGAGTTGCGACACCTACAGCTCCCCAGCGGGCGGCTAATGTTGCCAGTGTGAGTGAAAACATGGAAAATAGCGCATTTTGTATACTGACAGGCAGACCTAATAAGACAATACGTTGGATATATTCTTTTTTGAGAGGATAAAATAAGCGCATTTGTCCTAAAGAAAATTGTTCACTGAATATGCGATGGTGGAAAATACTGAATACAACTAATTGAGCCAAAGCCGTCGCTATAGCAGCTCCTGTTGTTTCCATGCGTGGGATGGGGCCTGCTCCGTATATTAGTAACGGATCTAACAGGATGTTGACGATTAGTCCGACGGCAGAGGTGCGGAAAGGAGTACGGCTGTCTCCTTGACCATTGTATAGACCGCTGAATGTATTGTTGTTGAATTGGAAGAATAGTCCCGGTGCGACGATGCGCATATAGCTAACGGCTTGCTCGGCGATGACTGTTTCAAAATGGAATAGTCCTATCAAGGTTGGTGCGGCAATAACGATAAAGCAGGCATATGTAAGTCCCAAGATGGAAGACAATGTTATTGCATGGCTGGCATAGCTGGCTGCACGTTTGTAGTCTTTGGCACCGATGGATTGGGAAACGGTAATTTCTGCCCCTATTTTAGTCATGAATGAAAGAGCATTGCAGAGCCATGTAAAAAAACCGGCAGCTCCTGCTGCTGCAACAGCATCGCTGCCCAAATGTCCCAGCCATAACATATCTGTCATACTATAAGCCATTTGTATGAAAGAGGCTGATATTAGAGGAACAGCCATAATCCATAGGCTACAGAATATGCTACCTTGTGTGAGATCGTTTGTTTTTGTCATGTTTGATTGTTTTTTCGTTGGCAAAGGTATGAAATAATTGGAATTGAAAATTGAAAATTGAAAATTGAAAATTACTTTTGTACCATTTGTTGATGAACTTAATTTTATGTGTAATGAAGAAAAATATAGCTGTTATCGCTGGTGGAAATTCTGCAGAATATAAAGTATCGATACTGTCGGGCAATCATATATATTTAGAGGTGGATGGCAATCGTTATAATAAGTATTTGATGATTTTGAAAGGAAGGGATTGGCATATTGAGTTGGACGGAAATCATTATCCGGTGGATAAAAATGATTTTTCCTTTGTGTTGGATGGTGAAAAGATTGTATTTGATTTCGCTTATATTACAATACATGGAAATCCTGGAGAAAACGGGATGTTACAGGGGTATTTGGATATGATGGATATTCCTTATTCAACTTGTAGTACTCTTTGTGAAGCGATAACATTTGACAAATATACTTGTACCAATTATCTTAATGGTTTCGGAATCAACACGACGCATCCGGTGATGTTGACTTGTGGCCAGGCATACGATAAGGAGGCTGTATTGGCTGCCGTTGGATTACCTTGTTTTGTGAAACCGAATGCCGAGGGGTCAAGTTTCGGGGTTTCGAAAATCAAGACTGCCGAGGCCTTTGATGCTGCAATTGAAGAGGCATTTAGCAGATGTAATGAGATTTTGGTTGAGAGTTTTTTGGATGGACAGGAATTTACATGCGGATTATATAAGGTCGGGGAGAAAAAGGTTATATTTCCGGTGGCAGAAATTATATCAAAAAATGAATTTTTCGATTATGAAGCCAAATATAATGCTAAAATGTCCGATGAGATTATTCCAGGGCGTTTTTCTGAGGAAATTACTGAAAAGATACAGAATATGGCTTCTGAAGTGTATGATATTCTTCGTTGTGAGGGTATTATACGTATTGACGGCTTTGTTTGTGGGGATGAGGTCGTAATGTTGGAAGTGAACACAACACCAGGAATGACGGCTAATAGTTTTGTGCCCAAGATGGTTCGTGTAATGGGAGTTTCTTTACGGGATGTGATTACTGAAATTATTGAAGATAAATTGACGAAAACAGTAAAATGATACAGAATGGCGGTATTATTCTATGATACCGCCACCTACTACATCATGTCCTTCATAAAAAACTGCGCTTTGTCCGGGAGTAATAGAATCGATGCTGTTGTGGAATACAGCTCTTATCCGATCTCCTTCAGGGAAAAGTGAAGCGAGTTCCCCCTCGTTTCGATATCTGATTTTTACAGTCACCTTTAAACCGTCGGGTAGAGTAGAGTATTTCATCAGATTAATATCCTTTGCATATAACGTTTTGCCTTGCAATTCATCTTTTGTTCCTAATACTACCGTGTTGGTTTCCGAATGGATTGCTATGACAAACATGGGCTGACCGAGTGCAATGCCTAATCCTTTGCGTTGTCCAATGGTGTAATTGGGGAAACCTTTGTGTGTACCTAATCGCTTGCCGGAAGTATCTACAAAATCTCCCGGACAGTATTTCTTATGAAAATTTTCCACATGTTCGGCTAAAAAAGCCCGATAATCGTTGTCTGGGATGAAGCATATTTCTTGGCTTTCTTTTTTCTTGGACAGTTTTTCGTATCCGTGATCAAGAGCAATTTTTCTTACTTCCGGTTTGGTCAGTTCGCCAAGAGGGAAAATAGTGCGTGCCAGATTTTCTTGTGTCAGTGTCCATAGAAAATAGGTTTGATCTTTAGAGATATCTGCTCCTTTGCGCAAATAATAGCGTCTTCCATTTTGTCCGATGCGGGCATAATGTCCGGTTGCAATATATTGGCATCCCAGTTCATCTGCTGTTTGTATAAGTTTCCCCCATTTGATGGTGGAGTTGCAAATGACACAGGGATTAGGCGTACGTCCATGTAGATATTCATTGATGAAATTGGTGATGACTGTATCTTTGAAATCTTGGCGGATATCCAAAATATGATGCTCAAAACCTAATTCTTGAGCCATGCGTTTGGCTTCAAAGAGAGAATCGACACTACAGCACCCTTTCTCTTTTTCCATGCACCCACGGGAAATATTGTCAAACGTACGGTAGGTAACGCCTACCAATTCGTATCCCTGTTCTTGTAGCAACATGGCTGCTACTGTACTGTCAATACCGCCGCTCATGGCCATTAGAACTTTCTTGTTTTTTTTTCCGGTGTTCATTTTTTTTCTTGTTTATTTGTTCGGGTTTACCATATAGCGGGTTTCGCTGTGATAATCATCCCGTTCAATCTCTACTTCTGGTTCAGCCAAGGTCTGAGTATTGCCGAGGGAAAAACGGATGTATTTTATCTGTTTCCCACGCGAAAGCCATTGTTTTTCGTAGAATGTTTTGATACTTAGTATTTTGTCATCTATTTCGCTACCGTAAAGGTTGTCGGTGTTGACAAACATGGGAAGCTGATTGAGGCATATCAGTTCCTTGGTGTATGTATAGAGAAAGGGACTATCTGTCTTTAGGTGAATGATTGCGTCAGATGACAGGATCTTCTGATAAAGCGTTAGAAAACGGGTTCCCGTTAATCGCTTGCGAGCTTTTGCCATTTGAGGATCCGGAAAAGTAATCCATATTTCCGATACTTCGCCTGGTGCAAATACTGATGCCAACATTTCTGCATACATACGGATGAAGGCGACATTGCCCAGCCCTGCTTCCAATGCAGTTTTCGCTCCTTTCCACATGCGGGCTCCTTTGATATCAAGTCCGATAAAGTTTTTTTCCGGATATAATTTGCCTAATTCCACCGCATATTCTCCTTTTCCGCAGCCTATTTCAAGGACTAAAGGATGGTCGTTATGAAAAATCTCTTGATGCCATAGACCTTTGAAACGGTAATCGTTATGGAGAATGTCCATGTGTTTGGGTTGAAATACATTCGGGAGAGTATCCATCTCCGCAAATTTTGCTAATTTGTTTTTTGCCATTTTTGATGTTATCTGGACGAAATATTATCTTTTACCTTTTCTATTCGTATGCCAACGTTCTTTACTCCTCGCAGATTTTCAGATTGCATGCCTTGTTTTATTCGGAATAGAACGTTTCCCTGTGGGAGAGTTACGGGATTTTTATTGATGATTTGACTTACTGTTTTGATTTGCCCTCCTTTGCCAAGCCAGTTTCCCGATGGGGAAGCTATTTTTATATTGACAGTATCATGTAATTGTTGAGAAGCATGGCTGCGGGTACTGATAATACACCAGAGGTTTGTCATTTCAAAATTACTGGTATGCCGTATATGTAACGTTACCTGATATAGACCGCTATCCGGAATGTGGGCATTAAATTCTAATACATGATTATTCTCCCAACTCTCTCCGGATAATTCTTGATAACTCTCAAAGGCTGGAACTGATTGGCAGGCAACAGTCAGTATGATGAACAAACAGGTAGTATAATAACGTCTCATGGTATCACAGGTGTTTAATCGTTTTCAAAACGAATGACGGTCTCTTTGGAGGTAACTGTCATTTCGATGGTTGAACCCATGATTAGCGGATAATTGTCTGCGATATGTCCGGCAGGGAAACCGAAACATACAGGATAGGTATAGTCATCCATTACTTCATGGATGATTTCTTCAGCTGTCTTTCCGAAATTCAAACCTTTCATTTCTGAAAATGTGCCTACAATCAAACCTTGAAGTCGTTCGAATCTTTCCGATAATTTTAGACTTTGTACCATTCTGTCAATAGAATACAGATTCTCATTTACGTCTTCAATAAAGAGGATGGGGCTTTGATGCTTACATTCCAGACTGGTTGAACGGATACAGTGGAGCAAAGTCAGATTTCCTCCGATCAATTCGGCCTGTACCGCACCTTCCCGATTGAACGGATGTCCCGGTAGACAATAGTGAGTGACTTTCCCGAAAAGAAAATCGTGCAATCGCTGCATAGCATCCGGATGAGTGTTTTCAAAACTTTTGGGCATGGGAGCGTGTAGGCTTTCAATTCCTAATGTATTTAGTTTGGCATGAAAAACAGTAATATCGCTAAAGCCGATAAGCCACTTGGGCGAACCTTGAAAAATCGAATAATCCAATTGTTCTACAATGCGCATACTGCCATAGCCTCCACGGGTGCAGAATATCGCTCGGATATCTTCTGTATCCATCGCCCATTGCATATCTTGTATGCGTTGTTCATCTGTACCGGCAAAGTAGCCATCGATAGATGTTGCGTGCGGACCGATGATCGGGCATAGATTCCAATTGCGCAGGAGATTGGCTGCTGCTGTCACATAGGAAGGGGCAATGAAACCGGCAGGAGAAACCAAAGCAACATGGTCACCGGGTTGAAGATAAGGAGGCCTGAACATATACAATAAAATATAAAAGGTTAATTCGGTGTGCGAAGATAAGTAATTTTCATTTTTGAATTTTCATTTTTCAATAATTTCTTACCTTTGCACTTTGTAATTTTTGTTGAAAATCAAGAAAAAACTATATGACAAAATTCAAAAGGAATCTGATTACGACGGCATTGCCTTATGCCAACGGTCCTGTCCATATCGGACATTTGGCTGGTGTTTATGTGCCGGCGGATATTTATGTACGCTATTTGCGGCAAAAAGGAGAAGAGGTGATATTTATTGGCGGTTCGGATGAACACGGAGTGCCTATTACAATTAAAGCACAGAAAGAAGGAGTAACTCCACAGGATATTGTTGACCGTTATCATAAGATAATCAAAGATTCTTTTGCAGAGTTCGGTATCTCATTTGATATATATTCTCGCACAAGTTCAAAGACCCATCATGAATTGTCATCGGATTTTTTCAAAAAGCTATATGATGAAGGTAAATTTATCGAAAAGACTTCTATGCAGTTTTACGATGAAAAAGCCGGACAGTTCCTTGCTGATCGTTATATTGTCGGCAAGTGTCCTCATTGTGGTAATGAACGTGCTTATGGAGACCAGTGTGAAGCTTGCGGTACTAGTTTGAATGCTACCGATTTGATTGATCCTGTGTCTGCCATAACCGGCAATACTCCGCAATTAAAAGAAACCAAGCATTGGTATCTTCCGTTGGACCAATATGAAACATGGTTGAAAGAATGGATTTTGGAAGGACACAGAGAGTGGAAACCGAATGTATACGGGCAATGTAAATCTTGGTTGGATAATGGGTTACAGCCACGTGCCGTAACGCGCGATTTGGATTGGGGAGTGCCTGTGCCACTGGAGGATGCACAAGGTAAAGTATTGTATGTATGGTTTGATGCTCCGATTGGATATATTTCGGCAACTAAGGATTTGACTCCCGAATGGGAAAAATACTGGAAAGATCCGGAAACAAGGATGATTCATTTTATCGGTAAGGATAATATTGTGTTTCACTGTATCATTTTCCCCGCAATGTTGAAAGCCGAAGGGAGCTACATTTTGCCGGATAATGTTCCTGCAAATGAATTCTTGAATCTGGAAGGAGATAAGATTTCGACTTCTCGTAATTGGGCTGTATGGTTGCATGAATATCTTCGTGATTTCGAGGGTAAACAGGATGTGTTGCGTTATGTCTTGACGGCAAATGCACCGGAAACGAAGGATAATGATTTTACTTGGAAAGACTTCCAGGCTCGTAATAACAATGAATTGGTTGCCATCTATGGAAACTTTATCAATCGGGCTTTGGTTTTAACTCATAAGTATTTTGGGGGAGTAGTGCCGCAGCGGGTTGAATTGAATGAATACGATAAAGAGGTGTTGGCAGAGATTCCGCAGATTATTGAGCGTGTAGAAAAAAATCTGGACACATTTCATTTCCGTGACGCCTTGAAAGAGTGTATGAATCTTGCCCGTCTCGGTAACAAATATTTGGCGGATACAGAGCCTTGGAAGCTGATCAAGATAAATGAGGCTCGTGTAAAGACTATTTTGAATGTCTGTTTACAGATCGCTGCAGACTTGTCGACATTGACAGAACCGTTTATACCGTTCAGTGCTGCTAAATTGCGGGAGTTTTTGAATATTGAGCCGATTGCCTGGGCGGAAATGGGTGATGACGTGATGCCGGAAGGACATAATTTGAATGAATCGGGACTTTTGTTTGATAAGATTGAGGATGAGCAGATACAAAAGCAAATAGACCGTTTGTTGGCAACTAAAAAGGCAAATGAGATAGCCAATGCACAGGTTGCTCCGGCAAAAGGAAATATTGCTTTTGATGATTTTGCCAAAATGGATATTCGTGCAGGGCGTATCGTGGCTGCAGAAAAAGTGGCAAAGACCAAAAAGTTGATGAAACTGACTATCGATACCGGTATTGACACCCGTACGGTTGTCTCAGGTATTGCAGAATATTATACGCCGGAAGAAGTGATAGGGCAGCAGGTAAGTATTCTTGTGAATTTGGAACCTAAACAATTGAAAGGTATTGAATCGCAGGGAATGATTCTTATGGCTGAGAATGCTGACGGAGCATTGGCATTTGTTCGTCCGGATAAAGAAGTGAAACCGGGTTCTGAAATCAGATAAAATCTATTATAAAAAGATAAGAAACCGGCTTTTTAAGCCGGTTTCTTATTATAAAACTTATCGATGTTGTATGATATTTTCTATCATTGATTGTTTTAATTAGCGCTCCCTTTGCTGACAATGGCAGATATGCAAGGTGTGGCATCGGCTGAATTCATATTTGTATAGGATACGGAGGACTTTCTTGAAAAAAACGCTACGGAAAAGCAGTACATATCTTTCCTGTACAGTGTTTATTTAAAAATCCATTTGGTTTGATGGTCTTTCGTATAACAGGGAAAACTTTTCCCTTCAAAGAAATACATTTCATCAGGTTTAAATCCTTTTTCAACCTTTATATTTTCCAGTTGATTTCCTTCTGTGTGCATTTTTGAAAGAGATAGAGCTGAAATATCCAGTGTTCCTGTCAGTTTATTGTTCCGGCATTGTAATTCATACATCCTTTTAAGTCCTTCTATATTCAATTCCACAAGTTGATTATTATCACAATATAATCCGCCTAATTGTTCACATTGGCTGACATCCAGACGTTCGAGTTTATTGTTGTTTATCTCTATCCAATTCAGATATTTTTGCTTGCTTAAATCGATATCAGAAATAAGATTATCGTTCAATTTCATGTAAAGGTAAGGTCTGGGACTGTCTCCTGTTGTGGAGGGTGCTGGGGTAGAAAAAGTTTTGTTTCCCATATTGATTTTTTCAATTTTGTTATTCTGGGCCAAAAGATACCCTAGTTGGGTATTGCTGAAATCAAGTTCCCTAATCATATTATTGGCGCAATTCAAGTGTTTCAATTCAGTACATTTTTTTAAATCAAGAGTCTCCAACTGATTCCATTCGCATAAAACCGATTCGATGTTTACACATTTGGTTAAATCCAGTTCTTGAAGCGCATTGTGCGAGCAATTAAGGCTGTTTAAATTTATATTTTTGCTTAAATCCAGTTTCGTCAATCTTGGGTTTCCATAAGTATTCAATGCCAGAAGTCTTGGATTATGGCTAAGATCAAGAAATTTTAAACCGGTTTCAGGTTCGTTCCCTCCCATACAGTTTAGATATTCCAATTCAGGATTATTACTCAAGTCGATTTCTTCGATAGGTTTAAATTTATTTTCCAACGTATAGCAACTAAGTCCTATATCCAACTTTTTCAGTTTCGGATTTTTTGTCACATCTATATTTGATATATGTAAATAATTTGCTTCAAGCACTTCCAGTTCAGGATTTTTTGTCACGTCAATTTTCTGTATTCCGTAATTATCACTTGTCATGCTACCGTTATTCATAGAACAGTCGAGATATTTCAGTTTCGGATTATGCGTAACATCAATTGAACGAATCCGATTGTTTGAACAATTGAATTTTTCCAATGCCTCTGAGTTGGATACATTAATGGTATCTATTTTATTTCCGTAACAATAAATTTCTTTTAATGCGGTATTTTTCGATAAATCCAGTTCCGTCAATTCATTGTGCGAGCAATCAAGTAGTTCTAAATTTACAAAATATTCTATTCCGGCAAGCGATTTTATTTTGCGTTGGGCTATTAGCAACTCCTTTACTCCGATGACCTCGTTTTTTTGAATAAATCCATCATTATTCTGATCATAGTCCAATAACCAAGATAGAAAAGTTTGATCTTTGATTTCAACGATATCATTTGATATAACAATATTGCATTTTGCCGATATTGCCGGATTCTTTTTCAGAGTAACTGTAATAATCGAACTTCCGATAGCGGATGCTGTAACATTACCGATAGAATCAACCGTTGCAATGTCTGGTTCGGAACTTGACCAGATAAATTCGGCGTTTTGACCGGCATTATCAGGAAAAATATCAACTTCCAGTTTTTGTGTCTGCAAGACATTCATTCCTAGAGTGCTGGGAATGGAAATACTCTTGATCGATGTATTATTATCCTGATTCTCTTTGTTGCATGCCATTAATATACATGCCATGGCAAGAATAAATATAATCTTTTTCATATTCTGTTGATTTTTATTTGTGAATTGCTTTGCAGGTAGCATTACCTTCACAATCATATTTTTGTGAATTTCCACCATTTAATGAATATGCTATAAAGCCATACGAAGTGTAATATTCGTTCCAGGGAAAATAAAGTGTTGTCCCATCTGCGGATATTGTCATATAACCATACATTGCTTTTTGTGGATTTTCAAATATCGCAGCTGTTTTTAGATCTGCGTCATAGCAATATATTTTACTCGTTGCTCCCCAATTGCTGCCGGTAGAAACAAAATAAAGTTTATTTTGGCTTGTAGACGAACATAAAGCTGCTGTATTGCTAATTTCCACATCCATATCCACCGTAGATTCAACGGTGAAAGAAGACGGGTTCATCCCTGTCATCCGGGATTTGTTTCCTATAGAAGCAAGGATGTATAGCTGATTATCTTTGCCCAACTCAATGCCCTTGATGGAGGATTTTTCATCAAACTCTTTGATTAATGTCACTTTATTTGTTGCCGGATTGATGTATTGTAATTTATTACCGGCTCCAAAAATAACTTTCCCGTCAAGGACTAGCATCTCTCCGTCAAATATTCCAGACATATCAATTATCTTTTCCGTTTTTCCTTGAGCAAGATCAATGGGTAAAATGCCTCCCTGTTTTGAATCATATGGATTATAAAGTGTTACATATGCCTTGGTACTGTTTGCTATGATCAATCTGCGAGGAGTTGCCTTGTTTGGGGATGTATTTTTTATTTTGCGTTTCAGCTTGAGAGTTTGAACATCTGCTTCGCAAATAAAATCTTCAACTGTGGATAAAAAATAAATGCTGTTTTCAAAAATTGCAGCATCATTTATAGAAGCAGGAATATGAGTTTTATTCACAAAATGGAACTGACCTTTTTTTACACCTCCGTCCGTTATCACATCAACACCTCCGTAACTCATGCCGGGATCACTTTCTAGAATTAATAAAGGCATATTTTTGTACGGACCGACTGCTGTCAGGATATACGCTTTTTCAATCATCGCTCCGTCTTGATTTTTCAATTGTATATTAATGTTGTGTGTTCCGGACCATTCTGCCGTAAAGGTGTACTCCAGGGATTCAATTCCTTCTATAATTTGCCCGTCCACGTTCCAGATGCAGGAGACTGCATCTGCGTTCGTACACTGTAGTTCCAGTTTTGCGGCCTTCCCGACCTCTGCCGTTATCATGTTTCCTTCAATGGCTTCTCCATTGCACGTCATCCCTGATACCATGGGAACAGGATCGACAACCTTTATCGTTCCTACCTCAAATTCCTTTTCTTGCTTATTCTCACTTAGTGCAATGACTTTTATTTTATAATCACCGCGTGTGGTAGGTGCAAAAACAAAAGTGCTTCCCTCTCCTGCTAATTTCTGATTGACAAACCATTGACAGGAAATTGCATTTTTTACATCAATAGAAAATTTTAGCGAATCACCAGCAGGCAGTGATGAGATTTGAGGATTAAAATCATCAGAAATAGTCACTCCGTTTATTATTGGAAGTGGTGCTACTTCATCGTTTTTGTCACAAGAAAGTAAAACGGTTGTGGCAATCAATAAGAATAAAACTTTTTTCATGTTGAAAATTATTTAACTGGTTGAAGTTTTTTTCGGGTAAATGCAAAATGTGCGGGAATATTTCCCGTTATTACAGACCATTTGCGGATGCCGTCTCTGGAATAACAGTGCAGACACCCGGAAGTAACATAGTCTTTGGCATCAGTGATATAAAAATCGCCATTCTCGGGATTGACGGCAATGCCATAAGGAATCCGGATTTCCTTTTCCGTACCATCCGTTATAAAATTGCGTGTCATCACTTCCTGTCTGACGATATCGTAAATAGCATAGGTTATCGTATTTTTACCCGTGTTATAATTCCATTCCGTACTATAAATGTATAGAGAATCTCCGCAAAGTGACATTTCGCTATTGGGTATTGCCAATTCTTGTATGACTTCGTCCGTTTTCGTATTCACGATAAAAGTTCGGGAAGGCTCGCTGTAGTAATCTCCGCGAGATGATACGTAAAGAAGGCCGTTCCTGTCTATTTCTAAGCGGTGCAGATTGTTGGCAATCTTTATCTTCTTTACCTCTTCAAAACGGTCAAGATCAATGACCGACACTGTATTGTCATAATTCGGGACACGGTAACCGCCTGAATTGGCAACGTATAATTTATTGCCGGAAATAACCATTTCTTCAGGTTGATATCCTACTGTGCAGTGTCCTGCCACCTTGAGCGTGGCTGTATCGATTTTTGCCACATATCCCAAACGGGCATTCGGATCGATTTGCACAGGACCGGCATACGAACTGACATAGGCAAAGCCATCTTTAAAAACTATATAGCGGCAATTCGGGATTGATATTTGCGTAATGTGTTTCACGCTACTCACGTCCATCACTTCCACAAAATGCGAGCAGTTTATCACTGCATATAATTTATTGCCATAAATTTGTAAATCGTTTCCTACATCTCCCAATTCTTTGGGACGTTCAGGATTACGTTCGGCATAAATGTTCTTTGTATATACTCCTGTTTCGTAGTCAAAATAATCGATGGTAGCCTTATTGCTTCCCATGTTGCCTTCATTTAAAAGAAAAAAACCTGTTATAGTATTCTCTGGCACATCCGTTTCCACAGAAGAGAGTATCTCTTCTGCCTTGTGGCAGGAGGCGTATAAAAGCATGACTGCCAAAACAAAAAATAACTGTCTTTTCATAATATCACGCGTTAAGCTTTGTAATGATACATCTTTGCTCGCCATTCTCCTCCGTTTATTTTCTCGAACAGACCTGCTTCAATTCTGAATATGCGGATATCACTGTTTTTGTGTATTCCCCAGGCATCGTAACCGTTTCTACCGGCATACGAAAATTTATACCTGTCTGAAGTGTACAAAAACTCTTTGTCCGTAGGCGTCTGTTCGGGAATAATCTCTTTATGGAGCATATTGCCATGCGCAACAACATCTTGCAGCCACAGTATTATCTTTACGGTATTCCGTTTCCCCATCTCTGGTTGGCAATGGGCAATATGTCCTGATAATAGGGACAGAAAGGATGGAGTATTTACTAAAAATCTCAACATACACTCTGTTATCAAATTCAAATCAGATTTACAGTAAGCGTTGCGATAGATCTTCAGTAAAAAATGAAGTTCCAGGGAAAATGCTTTATTTGTTGATTGTTAGTCCATAACCCGCAGACTGTAAATCCCAATGCGCAAGGCAGGTCTTCTGACTCGTTTCCGTCCGAACGCCTTCCCGGTCTTTAAGGACCAGTGGCAAAGATTGTGCGGACATGGATTTCCTTACAGCGGAAACCGAAACTCACAGCAGCGGGAACTGTCGCCGATTTTCACGGCATTCCCTTTTAATCCATTTGTATGTCTTGTTCTGGATAAGACATTAGGAACCATTGCTGAAAACAAAGATACGAATATAATGCTGTATTTATATATAAAATCCAATAAAAAAATAGAAATATAGAATATATTTTTGTAACGGATACTTTATTTTTTTTTCACCGTAACGACACATATTTCTTTTAGTTTTGTTGCCGGAAATGTTAAATAGATATTATTAAAAAAGAATAATGATAAATCATGGCTGTTTGGAGTAAAAAGCGTAACTTTGTATTTCATTTTGGATTTGTGTGTTATGAAGAAAAAGTATGTTGATAAGATGACTTTTTATTTGGATATTCATTTATTAATTTAATAGTTTGTTTGATTGTATGAAAAGAGTATTTGCTAAGACATTGGTACTCATGTTATCATTGTGTCTGTCTGCATTTGTTGCAATGGCACAAGGTACAATTACAGGAAAAATTGTGGATGCCAATACTGGAGATCCGCTGATTGGTGCTACCGTGATGATTGAGGGAACAACCCTTGGCTGTGTTGCTGATGAGAATGGAGAATTTTCTCTCCAGGTGAACAAAAAAGGGAATTTGATTCTTCTGTTCAGATTTGTCGGTTATGAATCACTGACAAAAAGTGTAAACTTGAATAAGAATCAGAAATTGGGAGAAATTCGGATGTCAGAATCTTCTGTCGGCTTGGATGAAGTGATGGTAAGCGCTTCATATGTAACAGCTGACCGTTCTACCCCGATTGCTTATTCAAGTATCGAGCCGGAAGCATTGGAAACAAAACTGGGCAATAAAGAATTTCCCTCTGTTTTGAAATCCACACCGTCAATTTATACCACAGACAATGGTGGCGGATATGGAGATTCTCGAGTGACATTGCGTGGTTTTGATACCGACAATATTGGTGTATTGATTAATGGCGTACCTGTTAACGGAATGGAAAACGGTAAAGTATACTGGTCAAATTGGGCAGGATTGTCGGATGTGACGAAATATATGCAGGTACAGCGCGGTTTGGGCGCTTCTAAATTAGGTCTTTCTTCTGTCGGTGGTACTATCAATATCATTACACAGACGACAGATGCCCAGATGGGGGGATCTGTATATTATGGTGTAGGTAATGACGGATACGAGAAAATGGCATTCTCTGCTTCTACCGGTTTGTTGAAAAACGGATGGGCAATTTCTCTTTCCGGTTCTCGTACAGAAGGTGACGGCTATTTCAAGGGCGGTGAGTTCTTGGGATGGAACTATTTTGTAAACGTATCTAAGAAAATCAATGATGCACACCGGCTTTCTTTTACAGCTTTCGGTGCCCCTCAAAAACACAACCAACGTGGAAATAAAGCATTGATTGAAGACTATCGCAAACATCGTGACGGTATCCGCATGAATACAAGTTATGGTTATATCAATGGACAATTGGTACCGACAGGCTATGGATATAATGAATATCATAAACCTCAGATATCTTTGAATCATTTCTGGAATATCAACGACCATTCAAACCTTTCAACTGCTGTTTATTTTTCTAAATCAACCGGTGGAGGTAAGCGTGTATATGGTGCCGATAAGAACAGATTGCAGTATGATTACCAGACCGGACGCCCTTACGCGGAGACTAGTCTGACTCCGGAAGGATTGATTGACTACGAATCTGTTATGTCCGATAATGCTGCTTCTGTAAACGGTTCCACTGTTGTGTTTACGATGGAGACGAATGCTCACGACTGGTATGGTTTGTTGAGCACCTATACTAATAATTTAAGTGAATCGATTTGTTTGACCGCAGGTATTGACGGACGTTACTATAAAGGTTATCACTATGCTGAAATTACCGATTTGTTGGGAGGTGAATATTTTGTTGATAATAATATCAAATATCGTGAACCGAACCGTCAGTTATTTGTCGGAGATAAAGTGAACTACCACAATATTGGCAATGTGATGTGGTTGGGCGGATTTGTACAGGCTGAGATTACAAAGGCATTATATTCTGCATTCCTTTCTGTTTCAGTATCCGACCAGGCTTACCGTCGTAAGGATGAGGGAAAATACGGCAGATATTCTTCAATCAAGGATATTCCCGTTACCACATCTTGGCAACACTTTGTGCCGGTGAGCGTAAAAGCCGGTTTCAACTATAAAATCGGTGGATTCCAGAATGTATTTGTAAATGCCGGATATGTTACTAAAGCTCCGTTGATGAATAATGTATTTATCAATAATAGCAATGAAATTCAGAAAGATGCAAAATATGAAAAGATTGTGACTGCTGAAATTGGTTACGGCTTGAGCATCGAGAAATTCAATTTGAATCTGAACGGTTATTATACCAAATGGATGGACAAGAGTGTAACTAAGAGTATCGGAAATGAAAAAGCAACAATTCCGAATATCGATGCAGTCCACATGGGTATTGAATTGGAAGCCGGATATAAGCCATGCTCTACTTTGGATTTCAAAGCCATGTTCTCCTTGGGAGATTGGAAATGGGGTGATGATGTCGTTTTTGACCTTTATAACGACCAGCAGGAGTTGATCGGCAGTTTCAATGCCTATATCAAGGATTTGCATGTCGGTAATGCGGCACAGACGACAGCTTCGTTGATGGGAAGTTGGGAATTGCTGCCGAAGTTCCGTATTGGAGTGGATTGGAACTATTTCGGACGTAATTATGCCGATTTTGACCCGACATTGCGTAATAATGCTTCCGACCGTTCTGAATCATGGAAAATGCCGGATTACTCAACATTGGATGCTAATGTAAGTTATAAGTTTAAAATTGGTAAAGTAGGAGCCAAGTTCTATTGTAATGTGAATAATATTTTGGATAAGGAGTATATCGCAGACGCGAAAGACGGTTCAGACCATTCCACAAAGTCTGCTTTGGTCTATTTCGGTAATGGAATTACTTGGTCAACCGGTTTGAAAATTACATTTTAATGAATAAAATCAGATTATTATGAGAAAATTATATATAGGAATATTGGCTTTGATGATGTTGGGGGCCTGTAATCCGATGGAAGATGTTTATGATGAGTTGGACGGGCTTGAAAAGCCCATCAGTAAAGCGTTGGAATATACGTTGGTAGAAGCAGACTATGGTACTGTAGCAAAAGTGGCTTATAGACTGAAAACAAAGCAGGATTCGGCAGCAGCTGATTATATTAAGAAAAACAAGGCTTTTTCTGAAAAATACGGAGCAGAAAAATATCTCGGCGGATTGTTTTCTTCTCTTTATCCGGGTTTGCGTGACGGCTCGTCTGTAAAGGCAACCTACAACTTTTTCGAAGGCGCTTTCCCTGACGTTAAGAAAGTGGCATTGGGTGTTGCTGATTATCAGCGTGCAGGAAAGGATATTGCAAAATATCTTTGTTTGAGTGATAAAGAAGCTGCTGGCCGTTTGAATAAAGAATTGGTTGGGATAGAAGCAGCAGATAGGGAATGGGTGCTGGTTACTGTTAAAGTAACTGCAGACCGATCCGATAAGACCGAAAATGTCTTCGATTTTACGATGGATAAATATGATTATCAGATTCTGGTGGATGATGTGAAAAAGAATCACAAGGAGCAGTTGACGGATAAAGGAGACAGTGAATTTTATTATGGGGCAAGCACTTACAACAAGAATTTCAGTGCAAAGAAAAGGGATTGGGAAAAGTATAATAAAGGCACTGCCATTACTGATGATTTTATCACCGGTAGGATTCGTGAAGGTGTGGAATTGGTTTTGAAAACAAAATTCAAAAAAGATGCTGTTGTTGGAGTGATTTATAATGTACGTTATAAAGTATATGACAATAATAAAATACCGACACAAATGGCTTTCAAATGTACCAAAGCTGACGATGCTCCTGAATTTGAAGTTGTGGAAGGTATAAATGCTGTGGAAACTTATGAGGAAACAAATCTGTACGAATATAGCGCTAAATACAGCAATTATACTATAGTGGATGGGAATAAAGCCTATGTTTTGACAGAAGATGATTTAAAGGGAATGGGAATCAAGGAGAATTGCTTCTCGTCTTCTTATAATTCTAAAAACTACCTTCCTCAGTTTTTGACATTGAAATTTCCGTATGCACAGCCGGAAGCAAAATGTCTGGTTGTTTATAAACAGGATAACGGTAAAAAATATTCTTTTTATATTGATGAATACACCTTTACTGAAGGGAAATGGACGGCTTACAATCCGACGATAGTAAAGACTGATCAGTTTATTTTTGCCAAGGGCGCTTGGGTATTCGACCCGACAGTACGTTTTACGATGGAAAAAAGCGACTACCAGATTTTAATTGACTGGACTACTGAAAATAAACCGAAATATTTGGATGAAAAGTATCCGGAAACAGCTGAATATTGGTTTGGTGCAAGTTCTTATAACTCAAATTTTGATATGCGTGTTTCACGTAAATCCAAGGATCCGGAAGGAATTTTAGCAGGTAAGAGTGATGAAGAGGTGAATGCTATTTTGTTGAAGCAACTGAAAGATGGTATCCAGTTATTGTTGGAAACTAAATATCCGGATGCTGTTCCTCAAGTAAGTGGTTTGGATGTTTATTACAATGTGACTTATCAGATTTACGATGGTTCTAAGAAAAATTACACCATATCATTCAAATGTATAGATTCCGGTAAATTTGAATTTGCAGAAGGACCTATACAGCTTTAAGTAGTATGTGCTTGAAATAATTACTATGCTATTTTGAAGAAATGTGTAGAGGATTGTCCGGGAAGGGCAATCCTCTTTTTTGTTTATTGTTTTCTTTCGCTTTTTTCCCACTTAAATATATCTCAAAGTTATCTCAAAGATATCTCAAACTTATCATAAAGATATCTATCGGATATATTTGACCAGAATTTGATATGTGTTTGTCTTGTCTGAGTATAGAGTGAAAGATTGGAGGGTGATTTTGTTGCCGGTAGGTAATGTGGAAATTTTATTTGAGGGGATGATTGCTAAATGTTTGGAAAATAAAAATTGATGAAGAGAAATTTTTGTGTTTTAGTGTAAATAAAAAAACAGCAGGCAAAGCCTGCTGTTTTTTATTTGTAGATTATTTTCATGTCTCGCTCCTTACCTGCTTGGAAAAAACGGGAAGGGATGACTTTCCAGTCGTTGCGACAGGAGGGGGTGATGATTTTTTGAGCTTTGATGTATTCTGTCAGATAGTAGCGTACATCTTTGTCCCAGATTTTTGCGATGCGGTTGTTGGCTTCTTCTTTGCTTAATCCCATGCCGATGGTGAGGTGTCCGCCTCCACCATTGCCACGATAAGAGTTGATGGCTACCGTATAGGTGCTGTCTGCGTGAAATGGCCTGCCATCAGTGAATGATTTGATTTCAACACGATTACCGATCTCTTTGCTGATATCTACGGTGTATTTGATTCCGGCTGCGCATGAGTAATTGTAGAATGGGACTGCCAGTTCCAGATTCCCGTGTTTATCAGTCGTCGGTTCTCCTTTGTCGTTTTTCTTGAAATTGAGGAGATGGTCTCTTTTAGAATTCATGGTATTGTATTGCAGTTTGGCTGCATATTCCAGATAGTCGTCAATCTCCTTGCCGGTGAATTTCATGACATAAAGTCCGTTTTCAAATTTATAGAGATTGAACATATCACGGATGGTTACCGTGCCTTTGTCAATTTGTGCGTCCATTTGAAGAATGGTGCTGAAAGAGAGGTCGGCTCCGGTGGTCTTTAATTGAGCTTCATGGATGAAGTCTGTGAAAGCTGACGGGCCGAACAGTCCGTCCCGGCAAGAAAGCGGTGCCGAGAATTCTCCAAGTGGAGTGGAGATGTATTTTTTTACAGCTTCGAGAGCTGGTGTAAAGGTGGCGATATAAACCGAGTCCGGCTGATATTTGGCCGGGTTGATCATTTGAGACCGGTAGGTTTTAGTATAACCGTTGCCGGTACGTTTAAGGTTTACTGTCACTTTTCCGATTGCATTACAATGGGAACGGGAATCTATGAGCAGAACTTTGTGACCGGCATCATTGTTGATTTCTTCAATTTTTTCTTTGTGGTCATGGCCACAGAAGATGATGTCGAAACCATCCACTTGTTGTGCAACAAGATAACTTGCGTTTTCATTGCAGGGAGTATCCTTGTTTTCATTGGAATAGTTGTAATCGTAGCCGGCATGGAATAAGCCAATCAAAAGGTCAGGTTTTTCCTGCTTTTGAATGATGGGTACCCATTTGCGGGCTGTTTCTATCATGTCGTTAAATTGAATTCCCTTCCACAAATGGGTCGGTAGCCATTTGGGGATTCCGGGGGTAATCATGCCGAGAATGGCGATTTTTATGCCCTGGCGTTCAACGACAGTGTAAGGTTGGAAATAGGGTTCTCCGTTGTCTGTACGGATGGCATTGGCTGCCAGCCACGGGAATTGCATTTCTCGTCTCACTTTGTCATAGACCTGATGACCGGCTTCAATGTCATGATTGCCGACAGCTGCTGCCGTATAACCTAAATAATTTTGTACCTGTGATACGATATTGGGTTGCGTGGTGTCTATAAAATTAAAATAATAGTTGGACGGTTGTCCTTGCAGGAAGTCGCCGGCATCCAGCAGAAGATAGTCTTTTATACCGGCTTTACGTTCTTCTTGCAGAAATCCGGCAACATGGGCGAGACTGTGTCGCGTGGGTTTATTCTGTTTCAGGTCAAAATCAAAAATACTGCCGTGCACATCGGTGGTGCAGTAGATTTGCAGGATTGCATTGTCAGGCTTGCTATTACAGGCACTGAGTGTAATGAGTACTAATAGAAAATAGTACAAATTTGTAAATGTTCTTTTCATTGGAGTTGATTTCTTATGTTTAAGTCAGCAAGATATAAAAAAAAGTCAGTAGTATGTGCCGTTTTATTAATTTTTAGCTATAACTTGCGCAACTAAAAGTTATTATATGATGGACGGTACATTAAAAAAGATTTGTTGGTTGCTTCCGGCCCTGTTGCTCACTGCGGGAGGTGTTGCATTTGCTGAAGCCGGAAGCGGTGTTTCTTCAGCGACGGATATTGAGAGTAATATCTCTTTTACATCGATTTTACGCGGTTTGTTGGGAATTTTTTCATTGGTGGTAATCGCCTGGTTATTCAGTAATGACAGAAAGGCTATTTCATGGAAAGTTGTAGGTATCGGGCTGGGAATTCAGTTGTTGTTGGCAGTGGGTATTTTGTATGTGCCGTTTGTGCAGGCTATCTTTGAATTTTTTGGTAGAATTTTCATTCGTATTCTTGATTTTACACGGGATGGCAGTGTTTTCCTTTTGGGAGACCTGATGGATACAACTAAAGTCGGATATATTTTTGCTTTTCAGGTATTGCCTACAATTATTTTCTTTTCTGCTCTTACTTCCTTATTGTTTTATTTGGGAATTATCCAGAAGGTCGTATACGGGATGGCCTGGGTGATGACTAAACTGATGAATATTTCGGGGATGGAGTCGTTGTCCGTGGCTGGTAATATTTTCTTGGGGCAGACGGAAGCACCATTGATGATCAAGGAGTATCTGGATGATATGAATCCTTCGGAGATTTTTTTGGTAATGACCGGTGGTATGGCTACGATTGCCGGGGGGGTGTTGGCTGCTTATATCAGTTTCTTGGGAGGAGAAGACCCCGTGCAGCGTCTGGTGTTTGCGAAACATTTGCTCGCAGCCTCTGTTATGGCAGCTCCGGGGGCTGTTGTGTTTGCCAAAATTTTAGTGCCACAGACTCAAAAAATCAACAATGACGTTCAGGTTTCTAAAAATAAGGTCGGGAAGAATATTTTGGACGCAATATCAAACGGTGCTGCCGAAGGTGTGAAATTGGCGGTAAACGTAGCTGGAATGTTGTTGGTATTTGTGGCATTTATCGCTTTTGCGAACTATTTATTTACCAAATTCGGCAGCCTTACCGGTATCAACGAATGGATTGCGGAGGTGACAGATGGACGGAATACGGAATTGAGCCTGCAATTTATGTTAGGGTATGCGATATCGCCTTTGATGTGGTTGATCGGAATTGCTCCGCAAGATATTGTATATGCGGGCAGTCTGTTGGGACAGAAGGTGATAATGACGGAGTTTATCGGTTATGTGGATTTGGCTAATTTAAAGAGTATCGGTGCTTTTGCAGAAACGAAATCAATCATTATGTGTACTTATTTCTTGTGTGGTTTTGCCAATTTTGCCTCTATCGGTATTCAGATTGGCGGAATTGGTGGTTTGACGCCTAAAAACAAGCCTTTGTTGGCGCAGTTCGGTATGCGGGCTCTTTTGGCCGGTACGCTGGCTTCGTTGCTTTCTGCGACTGTTGTCGGGATGATTATAGGATAAGGATATACATTATTTCTTTTAGGAAGATTAAAAGAGTGAATGTGTTTGTGGACAAAGATGAATTAGTAGAACATTTGCAGCAATATGATCGGAAAGCTTTTAAACAGTTTTTTTATAATTGGCATCGTCCTCTATGTTTTTTTGCTTCTCGAATAATAAAAGACAGTGATGTTGCAGAAGATTTGGTTCAAGATGTCTTTGTTGCTTTTTGGAAACAGGATTTGAATGCCTTTCAAAATGAAAAAGCAATGAAGACATATCTGTATAATAGTTTGAAAAACAGTTGTTTGAACTATCTTCGTAATTTAGAGATCCAGAATAGGAATAATAAAAAAGCAATGCCTTCATCAGAGGAAGATCCTGATAGTTTTTTGTTGAAACAGATGGAATCGGAGGTTATTTCTGAATTATTCCAAGCTATTGATGAACTTCCGGAACGTTGTCGGGAAATTTTTTGTATGGCTTATCTTCATGAAAAGGAAGAGAAACAGATTGCCATGCAATTAAATATATCAGTCAATACCGTTAAAACTCAAAAACTGCGGGCAAAGAGTTATTTGCGAGAGCGTTTGGGCGATTTGTTTGTATATACCTCATTGTTTTTTATAGAATTCTAATTTTTTTAAGAGACTTGTCACCTATTTGCTCTGTGAGTGTGTTTCAGTAGTAAATTGAAACGCATAATATGGATAATAAATCGGATATATACCGTTGGGTGGCAGCTTGGGTCAGAGGAGATATTACTCCTGATGAGCTGGTTCATTTGGAGCATTGGTTGGATGCTGCTCCTCGGAATCGTCAATGGTTTGATTCTTTCACAGAAAAAGAAAATCTGAAAAAATCAATTATGCTTTATTCTTCTTTCGATTCTGATAAAAAATGGAAGGAGATGGAGATTTTGTGTGAAAGAAAGAAGAAGAGATCGTTTTTATCATATTGGAAGTATGCGGCTGTTGCTGCCATTTTGCTTGTTGTGGGTGTTTCTTCTTTATTGTTAGAGAAAACTGTAAATCCTTCCGTGATGATTGAGAATCAAACTATAACGCCTGGTTCAGTAAAGGCTTTGTTGGTTTTAGCTTCAGGGAATCAGATTTCTTTAACAGATTCTATTGTTTTGAAGCAGGTTTTGGAGCAACATTCTATGAAAGTAGATGAAGATACTAAGATAGAATATAATACGGTAATTGTTCCCAGAGGAGGGGAGTATAGTCTGGCCTTGTCCGATGGAACAAGGATAAAGATGAATTCAGATTCTAAATTAATATTTCCTAATAAGTTTATTGGAAAAGAACGTCGTGTTTGTTTGGAAGGAGAAGCTTTGTTTGATGTAACAAGAGATCGGGAGCATCCTTTTGTTGTTGAGACGAAACAAGGGAGTGTACAAGTGGTGGGGACACTATTTAATGTCAATGTTTATTCTGATGAGGAGGTAATGCGAACCACATTGGTAGAAGGAAAAATAACATTTAAAGGTAATGGAATGTCTCAAAATGTGAATCTTAATCCCGGAGAACAAGTGGTTTATGACATAAAAAGTTGTGAGTCGCATATAGTTAAAGTAAATCCTAAGGTATATATTGGTTGGGCAGAAGGGAAGTGGTTTATTGAAGGGCAAAGATTGGAAGATATTATGAAGCAATTGTCTAGATGGTATGATGTTGAAGTCTTTTATAAAAATTCTGAAGCAAAAGAACTTGTTTTTACGGGAGATTTAGAGAAGTATAATAATTGTGAAGAGGTTTTGAATATCATATCGATGACAACTAATGTGGAATTTATAATAAAAGATCGAGTTGTTATTGTGCAAATGAAGTAGAGTGTACAATATAAAGATATTTTTGATGATAACAAGCCTGATGATTTGAGTATAAACATAAACTAAACAAACGTATGAAAAAAAACGAAACACAGATTGCTTGGAGGGTGATAAAATGCCCTAAAAAAAGTATGTTAGTGATGAAATGGATGTGCGTATTCAATTGTATATTAATGTTTCAGATTTCTGCTGTTGCTTATTCCCAAAAGAAAGTGACATTAGATATCAATGAAATGGAATTAGTGGATGTTGTTCAAGAATTAAGAAAACAAACTGGTTATAAATTCTTTTTTAATCACAATGAGTTGAAAAAAGCGGGTAATGTATCAGGGAAATTTGTAAAAAAGGATTTGACCTTTGTTTTGGATGAAATTTTGGGGAAAGTTAATCTTGCTTATCGTCTGGAAAAAGGTATCATTGTTATTATTCCTGACGAAAAATCTATAGAGGATGAGGAAATAAAATTGGAAATCACAGGTAAAGTTACAGATGAAAATAAAGTGCCACTAGTAGGTGTAACTATTGTTCTTAAAGGATTTATGTTTGGAACATCAACAGATGCTAATGGGAATTATAAATTGATCATTCCTAATCCTCCTAAAAAATTTTCATTGATATTTTCTTTTATTGGAATGAAAAGTGTGGAAATGGAGTATGAAGGGAAAAATATTATGAATGTTGTGATGAAAGAAGAGGCTGCAACACTGGATGATGTTGTTGTGACAGGTATTTATACTCGTAAAAAAGAGAGTTTTACAGGTTCTTCGCAGACTTATACTGCCAATGATTTGAAAATGGTAGGTAATCAAAATATTTTGCAGAGTTTGAAAACATTAGATCCCGCTTTTAATATTTTGGAAAGTAAGGAATATGGTTCAGACCCCAATCGCCTGCCTGATATTGAAATTCGGGGGAAAAGTAGTATAGTAGGACTTAAGGAAGAATATGGTCAAGATCCTAATCAGCCCTTGTTTATTTTAGATGGATTTGAGACAACATTACAGGTTATTATGGACTTGAATATGGATCGGGTTGCATCTGTAACAATATTGAAGGATGCTGCTTCAACTGCAATATATGGTTCAAAAGCTGCTAATGGAGTTGTTGTTGTTGAAACAAAAGCACCTGCACGCGGCCAGTTGCGTTTGAGTTATAATGGTAGTGTTGATATTTCATTTGCTGATTTGACTGATTATAATTTGATGAATGCAGAAGAAAAACTTGAATTTGAGCGATTGTCAGGAGCATTTATGAGTGAATCAGCAACAGAACAGGAACAGTTGACTGGACGTTATAACCGTTTGCTGTGTGATGTACAAAGAGGTGTAGATTCTTATTGGCTATCAGAGCCGTTACGTTTAGGATTAACACATAAACATAACATTTATGTAGAAGGTGGAGACAATCAAATGCGTTATGGATTAGGTGCTAATTACTCTGGTGTACAGGGTGTTATGAAACATTCTATACGTAATATTATGGGTTTGTCTTTGGATTTGATTTATCGTAAAAAAGGATTCAACTTTATGAATAAATTGTCGGTTGATTGGAATAAAAATGATAACCCTATTGTTTCTTTTTATGAATATGCCAGTGCGAATCCTTATTATGAGAAAAAATCAGGCAGTACAGACCGTTGGCTGGAAGATTGGCAGGCAGAAAATATTGCAGGTCTTGTCTATCGCCAGATTCGTGTAGCAAATCCAAGTTATGATGATGCTCAAAACAGTTATAATAAAGGAAACTCTTTTAGCGTAAGAGATAATTTCAGTGTAGAGATACGTCCTGTTGATGCGTTAAGTATTCGTGGGCGAGTTGGGATAACTAAAAGTATTGCTGAATCAGAAACATTTACATCTCCGAATGATACGCAATTTGATAAAGTAGATCCTTTGCGCAAGGGGAATTATTTCAATTCGACAAGTAATTCATTGGATTGGAGTGCTGATTTTACCGTGACTTATGGTGAATTGTTGGGTGATAAACATATGATAAATATTGCAACAGGTGTTAATATTAGTGAGAATGATATGACAACGAAAAGCTTTTCTGCCCAAGGTTTTCCTGAAGGTAATTTTACAAAACCCAGTTTTGCCAATAAATATCCTGAAGGAGGAAAACCTGGTTATATGGAAAATAAAAACCGTAATGCTAACTTCTACTTGAATGGTGGTTATGTGTTCGATGAGCGTTATCTGATGGATGTTAATCTCCGTTCAGATGGTACTTCTGTATTCGGTTCAAATAAACGTTTTTCAACCACATGGTCTGTTGGTTTGGCATGGAATGTCCATAAAGAAAAGTTTTTGCAAGATAAGTCATCGTTAATAAATATTTTGAAATTGAGAGGTTCTATTGGTAATCCTGGAAATCAGAATTTCGGTTCTTATTCGGCTATTACAACTTATTATTTCAATAACTGGATGTTGAATAATTTTGGGACCGGTGTGCTTGTTTCAACATTTGGCGATCCAGATTTGGCTTGGCAGAGAACATTGGATAAAAATATAGGTTTTGATTTGAGTATGTTTTCCAATCGTTTCCATATAACATTTGATTACTATCATAAACGTACCGATCCGTTGATTGCTGATATCGGTGTTCCTATTTCTATGGGGGTATCAACACGCAGGACCAATATAGGTGTGCAAATAGACAAAGGATTCAATGGAAGTATCCGTTATGCAATCTTGTATAAACCTCAGGAGAGTATTAATTATACGATGAGTGTGAATTTTAGATATGGGAAGGCACATTATGAGGACATAGGACGTAGTCTTAATGCATATAACCAGGAAAATATTTCTAAAAATCTTACTAGATATTATGATGGCGGAAGTCCAACAGCATTGTGGGCTGTAAGATCCAGAGGTATAGATCCTGCAACCGGTCAGGAAATATTTGTGAAAAAAGATGGAACATTGACTTATACCTTTGACTATGATGATGAAGTGGAAGTGGGAGATTCCCGTCCGATTTTAGAAGGTGTATGGGGGAATACACTTTATTATAAAGGCTGGTCTGCGAGTTTGCAATTGCGCTATAGTTTTGGTGCTGATGTATTCAATTCTACGTTGTTTAATAAAGTTGAGAATATTTCTTCTGGAAGTATTACGACAAATCAAGACAGACGGGCATTGTATGACCGTTGGAAGAAACCGGGAGATAAAGCTAAATTTAAGAGTATTTCTCTGACCGAGACAACTCCGATGTCTTCGCGATTTATTATGAAGGAGAATTATCTTGCAATTGAATCGATCCGTTTGGGATATCAGTTTAATACTAAGTGGTTAAAGAAGACTCTTAAAATCTCTTCTTTAAATATCAATATGTATATGAATTCTATTGCCCGTTTTTCAACGTTAGAGGATGAAAGAGGATTATATTATCCGTTTGCACGAAGCATTTCTTTCTCTTTGGGAGCAATACTATGAGAATAGACCATTAATAAAAGATAGAAATATGAAGAATTTATTTTTATTGCTTACAATATTGCTAGGATTAAATAGCTGTAATTCCTGGTTGGATGTTCAGCCTTATGACAGAGTTGCCGAGGATGTAGTTTTTGGGTCTGTCAAAGGTTTCGAAAATGCATTGAATGGTATTTACATAGAGTTAAATACGAATTCTCTTTATGGACAATATTTGTCTTGTGAAATGATAGAGATGATGGCTCAACGCTATAATGTAAATAAATCAAATGTGTTTAATTACGATTTGATGCTTCATAAATATACAGAAGAGGGTTGTAAAATACGCTTTGAGAGTATATGGGAGAAAGCCTATAGTTTGATAGCCAATATCAATTTGCTTTTAAAAAATTGTGAGACTCATAGAGATGTTTTGACAGATGAGTATTATTATTTATTGAAAGGAGAGTGTCATGCTTTAAGGGCTTTTATGCATTTTGATATTTTTAGATTATTTGCTCCAGTATATGATTTAAGTGTAAATACTATAAGTTTGCCTTATTATACAGAATTCTCTTTAGATAAACGTCCGGCTTATAAGCCGGAAGAATTTATGAATTGTGTCATTGCCGATTTGCACAGTGCTGATTCTTTGTTACAAAACGATCCTGTATTGAAAGAAGGAACAGATATGGTTCATGACAATGCTTTTATGTCTTACAGAAAATATCGGTTGAATAAATATGGCGTTCAATTATTACTCGCTCGTGCAGAGTTGTATCGTGGCAATAAAGAAGCTGCATTAGTGGCTGCACGTAAAGTTATAGATGTTCAAAAACAATGGTTCCCTTGGGTAACGCGTGAAGCGGTATCATCCGGACGTCCAGATCCGGATAGAGTTTTTTATGGTGAAATTCTTTGGGGGCTGCAAAATTCCAATCTTTCTGTTTTACATACTTCATTGTTTGATGGAGAGAATTTATCTCCGGAGATAATGTTAGCACCTCTAGGAGGACAGATAGATCGGATATTTGAAGATAATAGAGATGACTATAGATATGAGGCTTATTTTAGGAACAGACAACTTATCGGCGGATTAGCTTATAATTTGTTTGAAAAATTCAAGACGACCCAAGATACTACCGCAGGGACGATCATTCCGTTGTTGCGAGTATCCGAGGCGTTTTATATTGCGGCTGAATGTGAGCCTAATCCAAGCGATGGACTTGAATGGTTGAATCAAGTGTTGACACATCGGGGTATTCAGAAATTGGAGGACGAGAATTATCTTGCCTCTATGCTTGAAAAAGAATATATTAGGGAGTTTTGGGGTGAAGGTCAATTATTCTTTTATTATAAACGTTTAAAGTATCCGTCAATTCATAAAGCAGATGATGCTACTTATACTACTATGATGGAAATGGAAATGTCTGATTATCAAATTCCAATTCCAGAAGAAGAATCAAAGTACAATTGAATTGTTGATTTATAAAAAGATTGGTTTATGAAACGTTTGATTTTAATTATTGGAATTATAAATTCTGTATTGCAAGGGTGTCAGCTTACAGAGATTGATGAGTATGTTGGTGGAAGTTCTATTTATTTTTCAGTAGAACATGATACAATGACCTATTCATGGGGGACGGTTGACGGAAATGTTCAAAAGCGAGTGTTGCAGTTGCCGATTTATTTGTTTGGTGAAGTGAAAGATTATGACCGTAAAATACGAATTCACACGGAATTATGTAATACGGATTCTGTGCGTGCAGTGGAAGGTGTAGATTTTCAGGCAATAACAGAAGAAGTTATTTTACCGGCTAATTGTAAGGAAACCTCTTTGGATATTACGATGTTAAGGACAGAGGCATTGAGAAAACATGATAGAATAGTGACTGTAATTATAGAAGTAAGCGAAGAGTTTGATTCAGAATTTAATTGGCGTAAAGATTACGATGGAAATCTTTATTTTATAGGTCATCGTATGACAATTATATCAAATGAGGATTTTCCTCGACCTTGGTGGTGGAGGGAGAACAATAATTTCTTTGGTGAATGGAGCTTTAAGAAAGCCGATTTGATTTGTACTTTATGTGATATTCCCAGAAAAGAATTTATAGGTAATAATGTTATTCCTGATTTTAAACTGAGATATTATGCAAAAAAGGTTCAGCGTTGGCTTGATGAACAAGAAGATCCGTATCTTGATGAAAATTTGGAACCGATGACAATGGGACAAGATGCACAGTGATTATTTATTAAAACATAAAATCGGAATATGTTATGAAAAAGTGGTATTTGTTTTTTTTGACGATGATATTAGTTGGTTGCTATGATGATGAGGGAAATTATGATTATAAAGAGTTGAATAATGTTACGATAGAGGGTATTCTTGAAAAAGACTGGTATAATAAGTTTACATATGTTGATACTTTAAGAATAAAACCAGAGTTGACTTTGGCCTTAGGAGGTTCGGAAGAACATTTAAAATTTGAGTGGCATTTGATACCGATTCATGCTTCTTATAACAGGGATTCTATACCGAGTGAAGAACAATTGAAGGGTTATATTATTGGAAATGAAAAAAATTTGGAGTATCCTTTGAAAGAGAAGGCCGGTGAGTATTTGGGATTTTTCTGGGTGACTGATACTTTGACTAATGTGTCTTACAAAAAAGATTTTTTTGTACGTCTACGTACTTCTGTGACCGATGGTTGGATGTTACTTTGTGAAGAAAAAGGGAAGTCTCGTTTGGATATGGTATCTCATCTTTCTGCTACAGAAGATATGGTGTCACGTGATATTTGGTCAGAGTGTGACTTTGATTTTGGTAAACCATATAAATTGACTTATAATTATAATATACAAAAAAGTAGCCGTTTGTTATGGTGTGAAGCTGGAACTTTTGATTTAGATAAAGAAAAACTTCAACCTAGTGAAGGATCTAATCTGATTTATCAGTTCGGTGACAATGTGGAAAAAGTTAAAGTTGTTAGCGGAGGTTTGTCAAGATGTACTGAGCCTGCTCGAGAGATGCTTATTACAGCGGAGGGTAATCTTTATTTTAGGGACGCTATAGATATAGCTATTGGAGGTATTTTCGATTTTCCCAAAAATAAGCTGAAGGGTTCGTCGGAATATTTTAAAGTGTCTCCTTTTATTGGTTATAAAGGTTTTTGGGCATGGCCTACTACGACAGCAGCTATTTTATATGATGAAACGAACCGTCGTTTTGTAATGTTGGAAAGTAAGGAGGAATATTTGACGGAAGTGTCTTTTATAGGAGGAAGTGTGGATTATTCCGCAAAAACAGAAAAAGATATGGTGTATATGGAAGGAAATAAAGAAGGATATGTCTTTGCTGTATTAAAAGAGCCTGAACAGGAGGAATATTATATATATGGAATGGTATTGAATGCTGATTGTAAAGTGGAACGTAGTCATTATATGCGTTTGAATCCAGCAAATTCTGATAAGATAACCAAGTTTGCTTTCCATCCTTTTTATCGATTATTGTTTTATGCAACAGAACAGGGAGACATTTATCAATTTAACATGAATACTCCTGAAATACAAGCGAGGAAAATACTCTCTTTCCCCAATGAAAATATTTCTGTATTGAAATTTAATTTGCTTGTACCTTTTATTTTATATGAAGATTGGGAAAAAGAAAGAGAAAAATGGTTGATTATTGCTAGTTATGATAAGACAAAAGATGAAAATGTTTCGGGAGTTCTGAGAATGTACGAATTTCCTGAAATAACTTCTGCTCCTAAGCAAAAGATGAAATTTACGGGTTTGGGGAAAATAGTGGATGTTGCATATAGATTTAGAAATGATGAACCTAATTTGTAGTATTATAGAATTAAAATTTAGAATTATGAAAAAATTATTATTAGTCGTATTGTTGGGATGCTTTGTGTTGGGCAGTTGTTCTCCAGAAGTCAGGAAATATGTTATAAAAGGGCATGTAGACAAATGTGAAACAGATGTGTTTGTAACAGTGGTCAATGAAAAGGGTAAGGTGGATACTATACATAAGGAGCGTCTTGTGAATGGTAATTTTGAGATGGAAGGTACTATTAACGAGCCAAAATTAGCTTTTCTTACAATCAAAGGTATTAATGGAAGGATTCCTTTGTTGCTTGAAGATACTCTCTTTACTCTTAATATAAAAGAGCATGATTTAGCAGATGTTCGCAATTATGATATTCAAGGAGGGCGTTTACAAGCCGGTAAGAATGCATTGGATGATGTCGAAGTAGAGGTTTTTAGTGATAGAGATTCTATTCTTGTTTGTTACTTTGAGGCAGAAAAAAAACGTGATATTTTTGGCCAAATGCACGAAAGAGCAATGTTAGACCGTATGGTTGTTGCTTATGATAAGGAAGAGAACAAGTTTATAGAAGCTAATAATGATAATATTTTAGGTTTGGCCATCGTATATTATCGTTATAATCATCTTAATTTCGATCGTTTGAAAGTGAAATTTGAGATGTTAAGTGATGCAATGAAAAATACACCGGAAGGTCGTTTGATTCAAGCTCGATATGATAAACTGGGGGTTGTAAAGGTTGGACGGCAAGCTCCTAATTTTATATTGCCGACCATAGATGGTGGTACTGTTACTTTATATGATGTAAAAGCCCCGATAAAGATTCTTGATTTTTGGGCATCTTGGTGTGGACCTTGTAGAAAAGAAAATCCGCATATGGTGAAAGTCTACGATAAATTTAAAGACAAAGGATTGGTTATTATAGGTATTTCGATGGATTCACGTGAAGGAGATTGGAGAAAAGCTGTTGAAGCAGATGGGTTGACATGGATACAGGCATGTGACTATAAGAGTACTGCAAGTGAAGTTGCCAAAGCTTATAATATCACAGCAATTCCGCGTGTTCTGATTTTGGATGAAAACAATCATGTAATTGGAGATGGTTTAACTGGAGATATTTTGGATGAATTTTTGACAAAACGCTTGAAATAAATTTTTATGTGCATTAGATACTTGGCAGTATTTATGTTTTGATTTTTAATAATTGATTTAAAAGATTTAGGGTGTGTCATGAATTGTGGTGTGCCCTAAATTTTTATAAATTCCTATTTAGGCATTGCCTAATGAGCTTGGTTGGGGATACGCATAAAACCCTTGGCTATGTTTTGTTTAAATGATATGATACACTAATATTTGAATTTCATGTATATAGATATGTGGTAAGGGATTTGCTTGAAATATTTTTCCTTTCTTGAGGAGCTTTGATTCCATTGTGCAGGGTAATAGCGGTTGGCTACTTTATTATATCTAATATTGTAATTTTTGCCATCAATTATGACTGGACCTTATTGTTTCGAGTATTTACAACCAGTTATTACTCAATAATTTGTAAGCAATAAGTCATAAATATGGTCGTAACCTTTAAAGGCACGTTCTAAAGGGTGAAGATTTAACGCTTTTATTGGTTTTTAACTTATTCAAGGTATCAATACGAGCGGTTTCTTCTTTTTCGGTGCAGTTAGTTTCCGATATTCCACTTCTATTTTGGCTCATTGTCTAAGCCAGTACAAATGTACAATAAATTCAGAATTTTAGTGCGAATATCCAAAGTAATCTTACAGAATATTCATTAATAGTTTTGAATAGTCCATACAATGATCGTACATGTGTGGTTGTTTCAGGAACGTCTTTTGATATAGAACGGTTTATCATTTGTATCCGCTGATACTTCGCTTACAATGACATTATCAAGAAAATCATAAGTATATAGAAAATAAATGCTACAAGAGTGGAGTATTGCCACAAAAGATGAGTATTTTTATGGCAAAATTCAAACTATGGGTGCAAACAGTTCTTACAAGGCTATGTATGATATGGGGGAACAAGCAAAGGATGGAACAATTTTCATTCCTGATGATTTCGTGACGCATGGTACTCCCGATGCAGTTCGTTCGGGATTAACTCGTTTGTGTCGTAATGGAAAGTTGTACCGTTTTGCCAAAGGTATTTATTATGAGCCGATGTACGATAAGTGGGATGGGACGTTACGAGAACCTTCATTGGATGCCATTGCTCAGAAGATAGCTCAGAGGGATAATGCCCGTATTATACCGACCGGATCTTACGCACTCAATAAACTTGGGCTATCTACGCAAGTTCCAGCAAATATCATCTATATAACGGACGGTTCTGCACGGCAGATTAAATTTGGT
Source organism: Odoribacter sp. (assembly GCA_020024465.1). GTDB lineage: Bacteria > Bacteroidota > Bacteroidia > Bacteroidales > Marinifilaceae > Odoribacter. Next base: position 5,800 of record JAHHTT010000012.1, on the reverse strand, counting down.
GATGGGAAAAGCATCATATTCCGCCATAGTAACGATTTGGGTAATTTCGCTTACCAATCAAAGCTGATGCAACTGATCGTGCTTGCCATGCGAGAAATTGGCGAGAAGTTGATAACAGAAGAGCAAAAAATAAAAATAAAGAATATGATAACAGAACATGTTTCGGAACAAGACTTCAATCATGATATTGTACTAGCTCCGACATGGGTAAAAATGATATTGCAACGATGAAATTTATTGATTTGTCAAAAGAAGACCGTACGGATGTGCTTGACCGTGTTTCTACGGAACTGAACATACGGCAGCGTGAGGTAATAGAAAAGGACTGGTGGGTAACATCAGTCCTTTGAGCCATGTTCTGCCTTCCGTACACCAGACATCTGTCTTTCAAAGGAGGAATATCGTTGAGTAAGTGCTGGCATCTGATTAACTGGTTTTCGGAAGATATAGACATTGCCATAGATAGAGAATATCTAGATTTCAGTGGATCTTTGTCGAAAACACAAATCAGCGATAAAGTGCGACGTGCGATGTGTTCTTTCGTAAGAGAGACCATGCAATACGACATTGCCGAGCAGTTGCATAAAAATGGTATACCAAAAGACAAATTTCAGGTGAATGTGGATATTACCCCTATTTCTACTACTGATCCAGAAACTATAAATATCAGCTACGATTCTGTTCTGACATTTTCGATTGATGGAGAAAACGGACTCTATGTCTTACCAAAAGTAAAAGTGGAAGTGAATGGAAGGTCTATGAGTGAGCTTGTAAATGAAGTGCCTCTTGACTCAATGATTGACCAAGTTTATCCCAAGGCACCTTTTGTCGAACCAAAGTTTAATGTTCGGGCTGTTCTTCCCGAACGCACATTCCTTGAAAAGATATTCTTATTGCATGAAGAATTTGCCAAACCAAAAGATTTGATTCGAGTGGAACGCATGTCACGGCATATGTACGATATTGGTCAGATATTAAAAACGCCTATTGCAGAAAGAGCCATCCATGATAAACAACTTTACCGTCAAGTGGTGGAACATCGTCGTACATTCATCGGCTTGCGTGGATTTGACTACGATACTCTTTATCCGAATGCGCTGAACATTGTTCCTCCGGCTTCTATTATTAATCAATGGAAAGCTGATTATGAGAATATGCGTTTGCATATGATATACGGAGAATCTGTTTCTTTTGAAAATCTAGTGAATAGTCTTAAGATTTTGAATGACAAGGTAAAACACTGTTAGAGAAGTATGAAAATAGCAAAAGAAAGTAAGGAACCGTATTTGCGTGGCATAAGCGAAACACTAGCAGAACAGTTCAAAGAATCGACTTTGTGTACTCTTGTAAAAAAGGATAAGGATTTGTTGGCATGTATTCGCAACAACGCCATCAGCATTTATCACCTTGCAGACAAGGTTGCAATGGTACACTTGAACAGAAAGGGAGAATTGTTGTGCAATGTAAACGATTTCTATATGTCAGGAAAGCATACTGGGGAAGAACATCAATATAAGATTGAGGAAATATGTACGAAAATCAAAGACATAAAAGCAAACAGTTTAAGTCGAGGTACCTCAGAGAAGAAAGCACAGCACACTCTTGTATCCAAGAACAATTCCAATTTTGATTCCGAATGGTTCTGTGTAGATATAGAATACCGACAATCGTTTATTGTCCAGAAACTTATACACCAGAAATTTAATGGTAGGTTTGATATTATTGCTGTTTCAAAGGGAACTCCCCACCGAGTTGCGATAATAGAACTAAAGTATAACTCGTCTGCAATAGCTGGGACGTCAGGCATAGTGAAGCATATTATGGATTTCAAGACATTTTCCCAAAATCCGGAATGTTTGGAGAATCTCCGTCGGGAAATAGTATGCCAACTTCATAACTTACATCAGATTGGTGTAAATATTCCTGAAAGGCTCTTGGAACAGCCTTTTGATTTTTCGGAGAAGATAGAATTTTATGTAATAACGCTATGGGATAATAATAGCAAACAAAATCCCAAAGAGACAATGGGGAGATATCTTTTCAATGACTTGCGTGAGAATTGGGGTGGGAAAACCTCGGCATGTGTATCTAAGAAAAACGCCATGAAAGAAGTGGAAATCGACGTTGAAAATAACCCTCCTTTTTCTATCAGGTTTCTATTTAAGAAAGTGCAGAACCCAACGAACTTTAATATTGATGATATATTGCAAGAGACATTATACGACTATGTACTATGAAAATAACGATTCATCGCGGGGCAAACCAGATTGGAGGCTCAGTAACAGAATATGAACATAAAGGTTGGCGACTGTTTGTCGATTTCGGCGAACAGTTACCAGGCACGCCCATATCCGAGCCACTTAATATTGATGGACTAACAACAGGGGATATTTCGAGAAGTGCCATGCTTATTACTCATTATCATGGTGACCATATAGGTAATATTCATCAGATTCCCAGTGATGTGCCTATCTTTATGGGGGAATTGGGTCTTGAGATTCAAAAAATAGCCACCAATCAATTGAAATACATTGATAGTAAACATTCGATTTTACTTAAGCGTCTTGAAAAGGCAATTCCTTTTGAAGCAGGAAAACCATTCGACTTCGGTTCGTTCAGGATAATGCCAATAGACATAGACCATTCGGCCTTTGACTCCTATGCTTTCAAGATTGAGACTAACGATATAAAGGTATTTCATACTGGCGATTTTCGCACACACGGATTCCGTGGCAAAAAATTGCTTGAGGTGATTGATAAATTGATAGGAAAGGTTGATTATGTGGTTTGCGAGGGAACCAATGTCAAGCGTTCAAAGGCTACCTTGCAAACCGAGCGTAAGTTGCAACAACAATTCGAGAAGGATTTTAGGCAGCATAAATTCAACATCGTATATATGTCCTCAACTAATATTGATCGCTTGTTTTCACTGTATCATGCGGCATTACGGGTTAGGATTCCTTTTATAGTGGACTCTTATCAAAAGCGTATTATGGATACAGTTGTCAACAATGATCACATTTGGTCAGAGGCCAAACTCTATAATTATGGAAAATATGAACCGATGGTTTTAATGTACGATGAAAATAATACAAGCCAACATCTTGTCTGTGATAAGTTCATTGATTTTCTTAGAGAAAAAGGATATGTATTGATAGCCAGAAGTAATCCTCGACTGAATTACCTTATAAATAAATTGCCAGGCGAACCTAAACAATGCTATCTATCTATGTGGAATGGATATGTAAACAACCCGTCATCGCCATCTTATAACGAGCATCTTGCGATGTCCCTTGGGAAGGGATATCTTTATCGACATACCAGTGGGCACTGTGATATGGAAAGTCTTCAGAGTCTCTTTGCACGACTTTCTCCAAAAGCAATAATCCCTATGCATACCGATGCACCAGAGATATTTGCCAAACAGTTCTGTAGCCGATGGACGGTGATCCTTATACAAGATGGTAATTCTATAACATTATAAAAGTTCTCTTAGATGAAAATACTCCATATATCCGATACACATGGACATCATGCGGAAATGACAAAATTGCCCGAAGCTGATGTTCTGGTTCATTCCGGAGATTTTACCTTGACAGGTTCGGAAGCCGAGGCTTTTGATTTTCTTGAATGGTTTTGTGACCTCCCATATCTTCACAAAATCTTCATATGTGGCAACCATGACGATTGTCTTTATGGAGCCAACATTGATGGTCTTGATGAAAATGTACATTATCTATGCAACTCCAGTGTGGAGATTGCTGATGTGAAATTTTATGGTGTGTCTATGTTTCTGGAGGATTGCGTAACAGACAGTCAAAGTCGTAACATCGCAAAAATTCCAAAAGACATAGATGTGCTAATTACACACAATCCACCTTATGGCATCCTTGATTTTGATGACAACATACACTATGGTTCTGAAGAATTATTAGTAAAAATCTCCGAAATAAAGCCCAGTCTTCATCTTTTCGGTCACATACATGCCAACAATGGACAAATAAAACTCGGAACTATAACATATGTGAATTCGGCAATTATCAGTGGAATTTACCAATCTATACAATCCTACCATACTCTTTCAATATGAACACTGACAATGGTATTTTGTAGTTTTAAGAATATTTCGATTTTATCATAAAACAAATTTTATTCATGAATACAAGTGAACTCAACGACACTATCAAATCATTTGATTTGAAACTATACAAATTAATTTTCAAAGAAACGGAAAAGAAACGCCAAGATTTTGTAAGCCATTTTACTATTAACCATATTCGTAACATGGATATTGATGAATATGTTGAGGGTAAAAATAAATCAGCAAATATTTTTTGTTACGCTCTTGAGCATACATTAGGAGCGTATGGGCTTATAAAAGGAGGTTCAGCTCGTAAGTTTGGTATATATTACAGCCAAGAGCAAAGTGATTATGTAATCACTCATAATTGGAATTATGGAACTCCTGAAGAATCATTCAAACATCTTCGGAAAGCTTTAGTGAAACTTATTATTGCTGGTGAGAATGACGATATAGATTCTATTCGCCAATCTTTTCTTTCACCGATGTTTAAGGGAAAAATCCTTGCCACTTATTTTCCCGAAAAGTATCTGAGTATCTTCAGCGAAGCGCATTTAGACTATTATATTCATCGTCTTGACCTTGATCATAAGGTAACGTCTAAAACAGATATTATAGAGAAGCGTCAAATACTGGTAAATTTTAGAAATTCAAATTCTACGATGTCAAAATGGCCACTTCATGCGTTTTCCTATTTCCTTTATAATAAATACCCTGGTTCTCCTAAAGAGTCTGAAGACATTGGTGAATATTTTGAAACTGCCGAATTCGTTTCAGGGAATTTTGTTTCGGTTGACGATCAAATAGAAGTTTTAGGACATGGGAAAGGGGATTATTTATCCCAACAGGAAAGTCGAGCAAAATTAGGTGAACGAGGGGAATATGTAGTAATGCGGTATGAGATGGATAAGCTACAACGACTAAAAATAAAAAAGAAACCAATACAGCAGTCATTGAAGAATGACTCTCTTGGCTATGATATACTCTCTTATGCGGAGGATGAAACACCAATCTATATAGAAGTGAAGTCAACGAACCTATCTTCCAAAGACTTTCATATCTATTTAACTGCAAATGAATTTGCTACTGCATCTAAATATGGAGATAGTTACCATATCTATATAGTTTTTAAGCCTAATGCTGCCAAACCTGTTATATTGGATTGGGGTAATCCTTTTTTAGAAAAGGACAAAGTTGCACTTATACCTGTTCATTACAAAATACATTTAAAAAAGATATAATCCACCAATGGGACTGTTTCGCAATAATTTTAGGATTCAATCCCATTGGTTTTATTGATTACCTCCTCATCGAGAATCCTCTTTTCTGCTGTTGGTCGTAATTTCCTTCCACCACATTGTCAACTTCCCGTCTGGCTTCGATTTGCTCCCGGTTGTCAAACTCGCCCTTTTGCCTGGCTGTGAAATACAGGAAATCCCCTGCTGCCTGATGTGATTGTCTGTCATCCCCGAACAGGTTAAGGGCACTCTTGATGTCCGACACTTGTTCCGTATCAAAACGTGGCTTGTAATAATCACGGGCGAAACGGATGATACTGTGTACCGCCTTACGGAAGATGTCGCTCGTTTTGAGTAGCAGGAAACTGAGACAACCGATGATATGGCTTTGCCATGCAATCAAGTTCTTAAGTCTTGTTGTTTCCAGTCGGTTATTAAAAATCATTTTCGTTTTATATTAATCTATCTCATGGTTTTGCCG
>JAHHTT010000119.1 GCA_020024465.1 Odoribacter sp. | reverse complement strand
TCCGCAGGACCAGCGACCGCATATGTAAAGAGCATGGCTTATCCGTCATCATCCCGAGCAAAGAGAAAGGCAAGAGCTACATTGAGCATCAATCCGTGCAGTCCGGCACCAGCTATAAGGCGAAGTTGAAAGCTACCATTGACCGGCTGATCCCCATATCCTCCAGTCTGGAAGATTTGCTTATTCGCTTGCAGCGTGAAGGATACGAGATAAAGCGAGGAAAATATATCTCTGCCAGGGCATCCGATCAAGAGCGATTTACCCGCATGAAAGCCCTGGGCATGGACTATACCGAAGAAGCCATTGTTGCCCGGATTGCCGGAGCCTCCCGCCCATCCAAACAGCCAAAGCAGCGTGATAATCGAGTCAGCCTACTTATTGATATCCAGAACAACATCAAGGCCCAGCAAAGTGCAGGATACCACCGTTGGGCAACCATTGAAAATTTGAAACGAGCTGCCACCACCATGAACTTTATTTCAGAACACGGAATCAACAGCTATGAGGAATTAATGGAGCGGTGTGATGCTGCATCCGCTGCCACCTTTAGGACAAAGGCAGCACTCCGGGATACAGAGCAAAAAATATCTGACCTTACTGTTCTGTCAAAGCATATCACTACATATCGGGAGTTGAAACCAATCTATGGCCGTTATAAGGCGGCATCCGACAAGGAAAAATTCTTGCGTGGCTTCGAGAGCGAGATTATCTTGTTTGAAGCGGCGGCTAAGGCTATCAACGCCGCAGGACTCAGCAAACTTTCCTCAGATGAAAAACTGAAAAGTGAAATGACGGAATTGACCTCCCGCAAAATTGCTCTGCAATCGGAATATAAAAAGACGCAGAATGAGGAACGGGAATACGATACTCTCCGACAGAATGTGGATGCCCTGTTGGAAAGGCCGAAGGAACAGGAACTGCAGCGACAACGGAGTAACGACTTGGAATGAAGAACTGTAGTGTTTCCACTACCTCATCAACAGATCTTGATTTAATTGATATGTATACCACAATATATAGTGTTCCTAGGTTGCAAATAAACCAAAAATGTGGTATGCTAACTTAGATATATGAGGAACGCAAATATTTCAAGTTTTGAAAAACAGGTACATCATACGGAGGTATAAATGGCAAAAAAGGAAAAGAAAATGATAAAGGTTGTTTACTTTGATGAAGGGTCAGCAACAGATTTTATTTATGTTTTAGCGGGTGGCAAGAACACCGATAAAAAGGAATACATCGTCACAAAGACGACAGAATTGGCCGCTGGAGCAGAAGCTGAGGCAAGCAAATCAGCCGGCATTTTATCCGTTATCTCCGCAAAAGTGGGCGTAGGTGCAAATGCTGATTTTTCCAGAGAAGGTAATACTATCATCACAAAGGCGATTGAAAATTCAATTCTAACCGATTATTTGGAGCATGCCGCAAAAACTGGGAAACCCTATATTCGTGTATTTTCTGATTGCAAGCCGTATCCATACCCCAACTCATTTGCCTATTTCAAAATGCTAACTCCGTATTTGAAAATGACAAACGGTCAGGTAGATGTTTCCGATGGCCTATCTTTGAATCTAGCTTTGATGGATGAGGCATTAGACAGCGGTAGAGGATATTATGAGTTGATGGCCGAGTGTGACGGAGAAACCGTAGTATTGAGATTTAACATCAAGGCATTTCGTAATAACTACTGTATTGCGGATTTGGTGAAAATGAACTTGGATTACCATGCAATCGAAGTAGGCATGGTTAATATTGGTAGCCTAACAATGGAGTCCGAATTTGGAGATAAGCAAGAAAAAGAGATCAGCGGATTTGATTTAGTTGATGACTCAGCCACCAATTTGGATTTAATTAAGGTATATGATGTCATTTTAGCCGGAGTATGCAGATGAATGTAAAAATATTTTATGGTGGGGTGTCTGGATTTAGGAAAATACTACCGACAGATGACTACAAGCCTATTGTCGACCTAGCAATTTTGGATGATGCCAGGCATCGCAAAATTAAGGTTAATGTGGAAGATAACAGAATAGAAGATGATGAAGAAGTCTTACATTTTGACAATGTAGTTGCATTTTCCGATGACTACCCTTCTCTGACAGAAAGTACAATTGAAAGTTTCACAAATCTTGTTCTGCGCTATGATATTGACAACCTGTATCTTCAAAATCCACCTGATAGCATTACAAATCATATTCAGGAGTTATCTTGTGTAACCTGTATATCAGACAGTCAGGAATACAAAGTGATTGATATGGATTTGCTCAGAAAAATCAAAACAGATTTTTCTGAAGCTGTCATTGGGCAGGAAAATGCGCAAAAGAGAATATTGGCAGCTCTATACAATGTTGCAAAGCGTCGGTATAACAAACCCTGCGTGATGTTGTTTTATGGAAGCACCGGAATTGGAAAAACAGAGAGTGCAAAATTTATTGCGGATGTTCTTGGCGAACAGCTCTTTAGAAAACAGTTTTCCATGCTACATAGCGACGAGTTCAGCTCATACATTTTTGGAGGAAAGCACAATCAGAACAGTTTAGCCAAAGAACTGCTGGAACGAGAATCGAATGTAATTCTATTTGATGAATTTGATAAACCTCACCCGGTATTTCATAGTGCGTTTTATCAGCTGTTCGATGAAGGTGTCTATGTTGATAAAAATTTCACCGTAAAAATGAAGGACTCTGTAATTATCTGCACTTCAAACTATATGTCTGAAAAAGAAATTAAATCTGCTCTTGGGGAGCCTATCTTTTCCAGATTTGATGCAGTAATCAAGTTTGAAAAACTGGATACTAATGCAATCCACAAAATTATGCAAAAGGAATTTGAAAATCAATATTCCGCGTTAGAGAAACCTGAACGGGATATCATAGACCAAAGTGGTATAAAGAATAGCATTTTTGCACTGGTTCCAGACCTAGACAATGCCAGACAAATCAGAAAAATTATTCGAGAAGCGTTTAGTGC
>JAHHTT010000118.1 GCA_020024465.1 Odoribacter sp. | reverse complement strand
GCTGAAATTGCAAAAAAATGGGGAATTTCAGAACGAAGCGTGCGAAATTACTGTGCCCAGGGCCGTATTGCCGATGTAAAGCTTATCGGCAAAACTTGGCATATACCGGCAACTGCCCAGAAACCAGAGCGGCGGAACAAAAAGCAGGAGGCCAGTACACTTCTTGACATCTTGCGGCAGGAGAAAGCAGCAAAATTAAGCGGAGGAATCTACCACAAGATTCAGATCGACCTTACCTATAATTCGAACCATATTGAGGGCAGTCGTCTGACCCATGATCAGACACGGTATATTTTTGAGACAAATACCATCGGAGTCGAAAAAGATGTAGTCAATGTGGACGATGTGATTGAAACATCGAACCACTTTCGGTGCATTGATATGATTATAGATGATGCCGGAGCCGCCCTCTCTGAGAAATTTATTAAACAGCTGCATTATATTTTAAAAACTGGCACCAGCGATAGCAGGAAAGAATGGTTTGCAGTCGGAGAGTATAAAAAAATCCCCAACGAAGTAGGGGGGATGGAAACAACGCAACCCGAGGATGTGCCTACAAAGATTCGGGCGCTCATTGATCAATATAACGCTTTACCCATAAAAACACTTCAGGATCTGGTAGCGTTCCACGTGGACTTTGAGCGGATTCACCCGTTTCAGGATGGAAATGGCCGTGTGGGTAGGTTGATCCTGTTTAAGGAATGTTTGAAATATAATATTGTTCCTTTTATCATTGAGGACAATCTAAAACTATTCTACTATCGGGGCCTGAAAGAATGGGACAATGAGAAGGGATACCTGATGGATACCTGTCTCACAGCTCAGGATCGATTCAAAGCATATATGGACTATTTTAGAGTGCCATATTAAAAATTTTTGTTAAGGGATAGAATGTGAAATAATATGAATCTATACTATGATCCGACTTGTAGTCATGATAAATTTGTTGACTTACTCAGGAAATTTAACCTGATTAACCTACTTGTAAAAATCCAAAGGGAATCTGTAAGTCTAATCCAGGATGGAGCGGCGAATCTTCCGTGCGGAATGAAGTGTATAAACTACAAATTACAGCAACGAAGAGCAAAAAGCACTCAAGTCATGACAGCCTACATGACCGGATGGAATTTGATAGACCTAGCCTATGAGGCAATATGTGCAACTAATGATTTTCGTGGAGAGGAAAATATTCAGGATCAGCATTTGTATTTTTTATTGACAGCAATGGAGAATGTTAGGCAAAAAGAAGAAAAGCAGTTTCTTAATGCAGTATCTGAAAATGAAAAAAATATATTTAATTTTTATTTGTGGGGATTCTGCGGGGAACAATTCAAGATTGAAGCACCAGAAAAAGTTTTTGCTAATGCTGCTCGAGAACTGTACATTATATTTGAATCGTCTAAAAAAGTAAAAAATATGCCTGATATTTCAAGTGTTGTTGTCCAGGAAACTGGGGTAGGTTGGGAGCAAGTCATAACATCTATATTTTTAATATGGTTTGGATCATCGATAACGCCCTATATTGCAGAAATCAAGAAAAATATTAAGTTTGATGGATCTTTATCAGAGAATGATTTTGATAAAGTGGTTAAAAGGTATAGCTCTCGATATGACGAAGTTAGAAATTCAAAACTAGAACGACAGTTATTGTATATAAAGCCTTATATACAAACATCAAGAGATATTATTAGTATTAATAACTTTTTGGATTTTTTCCTGTATGAACATTGTATTTTGTGGATTGTACGAGATCATTTTAATTATCAGGAAAACGGAAACCGAATTTTTACATCGAAATTTGGAGAATGCTTTGAAGTATATTTTGAAGAATTACTTCAAACATATTTCTCAAGCTCATCATATAGAAGGATTCCTGAAGGAAAAATTCCTAGAGCAGATTGGGAGATTATAACCAACGATTACAGGTTTCTAGTGGAGCAAAAATCTGCATTGATTGGGCTGCTAGCAAAACAACAAGAAACTGATATTGAATCAACTAAAAAATTTGCTAAAAATAATATTATTAAGGCAATAAAACAGTTATATAAAACCCAGACTGATTTTTCTAATGGTAAATATATCAAAATCATACTGCTATATGAAGACTATTTACAACCCGATATTTTGGATGCTGTCTTTACGATGGCTGAATGTTCGGTAGCAGATGATGGTTACTATTGGATAGCCACAATTAATGAGTTGGAAATGCTATTTGATTTATATCAGAAAGATTACAATTTATTTAAGGATATCGTAAGGACAAAGCTAGAACGAGATCATAGCAATTCCAATGAAGGAAGAAGTCTCTTGATGATTATGAATGAAAGAGGAATAAATACCGATTCATATCTAATGCGGGATCAGTTTAAATATTATAGAAATTTTGCAAAGACAAGTGCTGCCCAGCATCTTTATAATTAGAATAGAAAAGTGTTGAAATTTTCTAAAAAAATTAACTAAGCATATAAAAGTTAAAGATAATGCTATGATTCTGTAAAATTGCTCTATAATAGTGGGGCTCTATTTTTATTATGCCATTCAAACCAGAAAATGTTACAGATTCCCTGCCCAAATGATGGATTAATGTTACACAATAGAAAATCAAGGAGACGCACGAATTGAAGTTACAGCTGCATATTTACGTATGAACTTCTAAAAAAATGAAATATCGTGCATTTTCTGATTGTTAAATGACTGAGACACGAAAAAAGAGAGACAGAACTGCAATCTGGGATGAAAATGTTCAGAAACCACGGAAATAACCCAAAACGGCAAATTCCGAACTTCTAACTTTTGAAACCTAAAAGGCAGGGGTTTATTTAGGGGTTTATTTATACAAAGTTAGATTTTGCTATTTAAAATTACGCAACAAATAAGCTTCGAAAAGCGTGAATAATCCTATAAAACAGGAATAATCTTAACCTGGCTGAATAATAATACACTCTCATAACCCGGAGGTCGTAGGTTCGAGTCCTGCCTCCGCAACCATA
>JAHHTT010000117.1 GCA_020024465.1 Odoribacter sp. | reverse complement strand
CTTTGAGATAACTTTGAGATAACTTTGAGATAACTTTGAACAGGAGAAACGGAGGCAGAAAGTGGGGTGGAAGGTGTGGGTAGAAATTCTTTAAACTGTAATATCTAATAATGGAGTGCATCTCACGGCTTGCATTCAGCAAGTCAACTTTAAAGATGCATTCCATTATTTTTGTTGATAAGTCTTTTTTTAATATTTAAAGCTGCTTCCTCCTATGAATTCGCGTATAATGGAAGTGGGGGGGATTTCCCGGGACGGTACAACACGGATGTAGGAAAGGAATTTCAACAGACGCAAAGCCTTTGAATGTTCGGGATGTTGTTGTGTGACCTCCCGGAGCAAAGGTTCGGCCTGAAGTTTCAAGGAGCCCAATTCATAGGTGAGGGCCGAATTGAACATTGCATCGGCTTCTTCCTGATAGGGGATAATGTGTTTCTGTTCGCCGAGCAGAACGCTTTCCCAACGCTTCAGTGTATCGAGAGCTGAGTAGTTGCGATATTTGTAGTCGCGCACCATTCTGCGCAACAGACGGTTGTCCGACGGATTGATTAAGTTATGGTTATCGATGGCGATGGAAGTCAGTGCGGAAACGAATATTTTGAATAAAGCTTCCGGTGGCAATAATTGTGTCAGTTTGGGATTCAGACCATGGATGCCTTCTACGATAATGACATTTTGTTTGGTAATGCGACGTTTTTCTCCGTCATAATAGCGTTGGCCGGTTTCAAAAGAGAATTTGGGGATTTCTATTTCTTCGCCTGCCAGCAGACGTTGGATGTTGTCGGTGAAGGTTGCGATGTCCAGGGCATCGATGGATTCATAATCGTATTCTCCGTTTTCATCACGCGGAGTCATCTCCCGGTTGACAAAATAGTTGTCAAGCGAAAGATTGATGGGTTTGATGCAGTTTACCATCAATTGTATGGCCAGCCGTTTCCCGAATGTTGTTTTTCCGGAGGAGGACGGTCCGGCAATGAGTATGACTTTTACATGTTTCTGACGGGCTTTGATTTGGTCTGCTATTTGTGATATCTTCTTTTCGTGCAATGCCTCACTGATTTTAATGATAGGACCTGCGTATTTGTTTTCAATTAATTTGTTTAAGCTTCCTATATCTGTCGTTTCAAGAATTTTGCCCCAGCGTTTATGTTCGTTGAATACGTTAAACAATTTGTCTTGCGGAATGACCGGTAGCAGTTCTTGGGGATTGTGTCTGTCCGGCAGACGCAGTAGCATCCCGTTTTTATATGGTATGAGGTCGAATGTTTTCAGACAGCCGGTAGATGGTGCCAGTGTTCCGTAAAAATAGTCGGATAAGCCATCCAGATAGTAGAGTGAGGTATATAATTTACCGCGGGTTTCCATCAGATCGGCCTTATCTTTAAAACCTTGTTTGCGGAATATCTGTACGGCTTTTTCTGTCGGAATGTCTTCGCGGATGATTGGGATATTGTGGTCGATGATTTTTTGCATTTCATTCCGTAGCGCATCAACGGTTTCCGGTTCTTGGGCTAAATTTTTATTGCCTAACCGGCAGTATATGCCGTTGGAAATGAAGTATTCTGTCCTGAGAGATTTTCGGGGGAAAATATGGGATACGGCTTTATAGAGCACAAATATCAGCGAGCGGGTATAGACGCTGTAGCCGTCCAGACTCGTGATGTCAATAAAGTTGATTTTCAGAGGATTCATTACAATATACTGGAGGTCTTTCAGTTGGTGGTTTATTAAAGCTCCCAGTATATGATTGTGGTTGTCGGGGTATATGATTTTTTTTATTTCTTTTAAAGTCATTCCCGCTTCAATCGTGTAGTTGTTTCCTGTATTTTCACAGGAAATAGTTATGGTTTTCATAGTTTGTCTATTTTAAATAACGGCTAAATTACCATTATTAGGCGGACAAACAAATAATGTACCAAAATTAATGGATGTAAAACAGCTTTTATTTGTATAGTTGTTTGTTTTTGGGTATAACGATGTGGTATGTTTTATGTTTGGGATTGTGTAATTCCGTTTTGCGTAACCATGGATTAAACCGTTTGAGGGTTTTGTAGGTGATGCCTTGTTGGAGAGCAAAGTCAGTCCAGCTTTTGACTGTGGTGTCGACTGTTACGGTTTCTGTTGGCTCTGCCGGATAAGAGATGTTGATTTGAAAATTGTATTTTTCAGAATTGGTCATAATCTGTTTTAGTGCCAGTATGCGATAAACATAGCGTTCGGTTTCCTCACCTAAAAGCAGATTATAATAGTTTTGTTCTTTTTGTATCTTCATTTGTTTGTTCAGAAAACTTATGCCTGCGTTGTATGAGGCTGCAGCAAGGGTCCATGAACCGAATTTCGCATAGGCTTTTTTGAGGTAATCCGCTGCCGCTTGAGTGGATTTTTCCAAATGATAGCGTTCGTCTATGTCATTGGTGATTTCCAATCCGAGTTCCTTGCCGGTTGCTTTTATGATTTGCCAGGTGCTGGCGGCTCCTGCGGGAGATACAATCAGCGGGTTGAGACGGCTTTCTATAACCGCAAGATATTTGAAATCATCCGGAATGTTATTGGCTTTCAGGATAGGTTCGATAATGGCGAATACCCGTGGCGCATTTTTTAGAATCTGTGTTGTGTGTGAGTGCAGATAAGTGTTGACAATCAGTTCTTTTTTAAGGGCTTCCTCTACATCAAGGCGATGAATAGGCGCAGCCTCTCCTGCAAAATCGATAGTTGCAGGCATGAAAATATCGCTGTTGACAGGAGCCTTGACCGGGAGGATGGCGGATGATTTTCCCCGGAGGGCTGCTCTGTAGTAATATTGGGTGTAAATAAATGCGGCAGCATTAATAATTGTAATCACGAGACAAATGGTGAGCAGAATATTTGTTTTGTTCATAGTATTGTTTTTATAGGGTTCAAAGTTATCAATAAAAGTGAAAGATGGAAATAGTCTTGTTGCTTTATGGATTGTTAATAATGATAATGCAGAAAAATAATTTTATATTTGCCCTTAAAAAGACAGACGAAAAGATGAAGGCTTGTAAGAATGAGGAATGGTTGGATGATTTTAAAGAAGGAAAAGAGCATGCTTTTCGTGTGGTATTTGATGAATATTATAAAATATTATGCTATTTCGC
>JAHHTT010000116.1 GCA_020024465.1 Odoribacter sp. | reverse complement strand
ACGAGCATTTCCCCGACAGTCGCATCGAAAAGAAATACCCCAATCTGATTCTGGTAGAAGACGATTCACCCGCTGAATGATATCTAAAACAAAAAAGAGAGGACGCAATGTCCTCTCTTTTTTGTTTTTATAGATTTCGGGCAATCCTGCGCATCGTTAGTCTCTGCGGAATAAATCGCGTGTATATACTTTTTCTGTTACATTGTCCAGGGAAATATCCATTGCCGTGGGGCAATCATATCAATATGCATCTTATATCTTATGACTCAACGTTGTTCTTTAATAATATAAATGGGTCGATTCTTACACTCTAAATACGTTTTCGATAAATACTGACCCAAGATTCCAGTGCAAAATAGTTGTATCCCTCCAACCAAAAATATGGAGCAAATCAATGTTGGAAAACCTGCTACTGGATCGCCCAAAATCAATGCTTTCATTCCGTAAAACAAAAACATCAGCAAAGAAATCGCACAAAATGCAAAGCCCAACACTGATGAAATGGCAAGCGGTACGGTTGAAAACGCAAAAATTCCTTCCAACGAATAAAGGAACAGCTTCCAGAAGGACCACTTTGTTGTTCCGGCGACGCGTTCCATATTTTCATACTCCAGCCATTTGGTTTCGTAGCCAACCCAGCTGAAAATTCCTTTTGAAAAGCGGTTGTATTCCGTCATTTCCAAAATAGATGAAACCATCTGTCGTGTCATCAATCGATAATCACGTGCACCATCAACAATTTCAGTTTCAGAAATTTTGTTAATAATGCGATAGAACATTCTTGCAAAAAAGGACCGCAATTTGGGCTCACCTTGACGCGTCACACGTCGTGTTGCAACACAATCGTATCCATTCTCTTTAATCTCCTCTAGCATTTTAGGCAAAAGCTCAGGTGGATCCTGTAAATCCACGTCCATAACCGCAATATAATCTCCTGCAGCCTTTTTCATGCCGGCATACATAGCGGCTTCTTTTCCAAAATTTCTAGAAAACGAAATATAATGTACACGACTGTCTTTTTGTGCCAGATCACGCAGTACCTGAAGGGATTGATCCGACGATCCGTCATTAACAAAAACTATTTCAAGCTCAACCTGATCCTTCATTGTTTCTGCAACGTCCACAACTGCAGCATAAAAAAGCGGGATCGTTTCTTGTTCGTTATAGCAAGGAACTACTAACGAAATTTTTTCCATAGCTATGCCTCCATAAAAATACAATTCCAAATCATGATGCTATTTCTGCCTCTAAATTGATGAAGGACGCATGTCACTCTCACTGTACTTTATTTTGTTTTGGTTCGCTTAGCTTTATTACGACTACATCATCCACAACCTGAATCGAGCCATAATCCGGCCAGCACGGCATTTCCTTTACAACATCATTCTTATACAGTGCTGCTTCTGTTTTTTCATCTGCATATGGAATTTCGTAGCCCACATAAGTGCTAATCCATCTGGAGTTGGAATACGAATTGATTAAGGTTTCAGTTGCACCACCTCCGTCATAGAAGGGACCTGTCTGCCACGAATTATTTAATAATGGATCTTGTACACTTCCGAGGAACGCCCATTTCATATCAGAGGAAAAGCCTTCCGTCATGCGAACCTGCGTAATCATGGAACTAAAATAATTTTCCACTTGGCGATTCACATAGTACATTCGTGTATAATTTACATTATCCAAATAAGAATAGGTAAATGTTATAACGATTAAAATCGCAGCAATAATTGCTGCGCCAATCTTTTTTGCCTTAATCCAATTTTCTTGTGGCTCCGGCACTGCCTCAAAAACAACAAGCGGAGCAATCAACACCGTTATAAAAGAGTATACCATCAATGTATAAATCTTACTATCGGGGCACATGATCACAATGAAGTTGACCGCAACAGGAAAAATTGCAACCAACAAAATTGTCAGTAACGCATGGAGGGCCTTTGGCTTTTTCTTGAAAATTATGATTCCAATCATAATAATCGTAAGGATTTCCACAAGTATATACGCATGTGCCAATAACTTAATCGGGGCTAATGAATAGTAGTTATTGACTGGCATTGTAAAAAAGGTAGTAAACGCATTCAAAACAAACTGAGGAATCATTCCTATTTGCATTTTTCCCATGCTATCAACGCCTTGATAAGTTGACAATTGAGCGCCATAGGCATGAAGACACACCTTTAGCAGAACAAAATATGCTACCAGTCCCAAAACAAGACACAAACAGTAATATAGACCACGATAAAACAGCTTTTGCCAGGATTCCTCACCAATCAATGCCTGCTGAATCAGATACAAAACAAATATTGAAATGGTAAGTGGCAAGTACGCCTGGTAAATGCCCAAAGAGCATGCAACGAGCAATGCCGACACAATCGTGGCTGTAACCACTTTATTCTTTGCATTTATGGCCACATACGCCGCCAAAACGGATAACACTATCGCCAGTCCGTAATAAATTACCGTATATCGGAAATACATCGTAGATGTAATTGTAGGAAAACAAACACAAATGATTCCAACCAGGGCTGCGAACAAACGACTTTTCATATTGAAAATGCGCACGATATAATAAGCCGCTATCGCTAAAAATAGAATAAAAGTAATTCCCCAAAGTACCGGAACATTGTATCCCAAACCACGCTTGTCTAAAAATTCGCCCAAGATAGTTAACAGCCATCTTCCCAATGTAATACCAGAACCATAACCACGTGGCACATAAATATTATCATAGTTTTGAATTACGTTTGCCAGCGCAAATAAGTGTATCGCAATTCCCGCAAAAAAAGCTGTTATTGCCGCAATCCAACTAGGATTGTTGCAATATTTATTTATTTTCAACATGATTTTCCCTTTCTCACGACGTTTCGTTTCAACCCGTAAATTTGAGGAGTGTATCCCACACAAAAAGAATGCGAACAATTCAGTCTGTCAGTTGTTCGCATTCTCTGCCGTTTTATTGCGTTTTTCCATCATAACCTTTTCATGGTATCGGCAGAAGGCATTCAGTCCTCCCCCCATTCCCATAAATGTTATCCTGAGGCACAAATCAGTCCCTGCGGAACAAATCGCGTGTATATACCTTTTCCGCTACATCATCCAAACAGGAATCGTAGCGGTTTGCAATAATAGCATCGCTCTGCTGCTTAAATGCTTCC
>JAHHTT010000115.1 GCA_020024465.1 Odoribacter sp. | reverse complement strand
TAAGTGCTTTGGGGTATGCTTTCAGTCCGTAAAGTTTACCCTTGTTCACTTTGTACTCGGTACATCTTGTGATGTCCAGATTTTCAAAGTCAATCTTTCCGTCATACAATTTTGGACGCCCGCTCTTGTATTCGCCGGCACAACCAGACCAGAAATAGCCAATCCACGGCGTTTTGCTGCCTGATTTTGGAATGAAAGACAGATCAACGGCTATCGCCTTACGACCACCTTTAAGGTGCTCTCTGATGATGGTTTCATTGAAGGTAAACCAGTCAAAGTCATCATTCTCAAAATTGTTGCGGTATGTCTGTTCCGAGAAACATCCATATCGTCCCATTTGCAGGAAATTGATGCGGTCAGGTATAGCCATGAACAATTTTATTGCATCCATGAATACTTTCTGGAAAGATTTGCTTATATTTACAACTGATTCGAGAGCATTCATGCACTCGGATTGGTATTGCATAAGGAGTGATTCTTTAGTCATAATTAAAAGTGGTAAGATACTTCTAATTTACTAAATAATGAATGAATTATGCAATACTTTTTCCTCTTAAATTTCAGCTGTCTAGCATATATTTATCATCCCTTTTCTTACTCCTTAACGATTCATTCTTGACAGTATTTCAATGATCTCTTTAATGTAATTTTGAATCGGCTAACACCGATTCTATTGTTTAATTTTAATTTATCGGTAAAAATTTATCGAAGTATTGACCTATTAAAAAAATAGTATTATGAAACGATTTTTAAATTTAATTGCAATAGCAACTTTAGGAATAATGTTTGCTTGCACATCTGATGATTTAGACTATCAAACAGATGTAAACACTAACGAAGAAGAAGTTTTGCATGAAAAAGAGCTTCTAAAGTACACTAATAACTTTAGTAATTCTTTCGCATCTTCAACTCGTAGCAATGATGAAAAAATTATCTATCCAGACTATTTTGGAGGAATGTATGTAAATGACGAAAGGAAAATCACTGTATTGGCAAAAAGTAACGAAAAATCCGTTTTTTCTGATTTAACTCAAAGAATGGGTACAAATTCTTACATTGTAGAAAAATGTGATTTTTCTTATAATGAATTACAAGAACTTTTTGATGAAATCACAGAATTATGGCTAAACCCGAGCAATGATCATTTATTTGAGGATGTATCTTTAGTTTCTTTTGGAATCAACGATATAACAAATCGAGTGCAATTTGATTTGTTAGACTGTTCAGAAGCTAATATTCAAAAATTCAAAAGAACAATTAAGGATAGTCCTATGCTTTCTTTTGAAAAAGCTAACGGAAAACTTAAACTGACTTCTGAGACAACTCCTATAAAACCAGGAACTCGAATTGAAAATGCAAAAGGTTCTGGAGCCTCTGTTGGTTACAGAGCAATGAAATCTGGAGAAGAAGGTTTTTTAACTGTAGGTCATTTTGTAAAAAAAGGAGATACAGTAAAATTAAATGGGATAGAAATTGGTGTTTGTGAAGCATCTGAGTTTTCCGGAAATTTAGATGCAGCATGGATAAAAGTAACAAATAAAGAATATTCTCCTTCCACAGAAACAAGTTTTGGAGATCGTTTATCTACACAAACAATAGCAACTCCAACTGTTGGTATTTATGTAAATATGACAGGATATAAGAGTGGATTACAAAGAGATAAAGTTCTACAAAACAACATCAATGGAAACTATACCTATGAAGATGAAAATGGGAATGAAAAAACAACAAAAGTTCAGAATTTGACTAAAGCTGCTTATAAATGTCAAAAAGGGGATAGTGGTGGTGTCGTGTATACAGATGATGGCGCATTAGCTGGATTGCAAAGCGGCGGTTCTGATAAAATTACACAAACACAATTTAGTGTTTCATACTTCTGTAAATCCAAATATATTCAAAGTGGATTAGGTGTTTATCTGTATTAAATCTATAATCTATAATAAGCCAACATTCCTGTTGGCTTATTTATATTTTCTACAAAAATGAAAACCTATAGGCTCTTTCTTATATTACTCCCATTATTTTTCCCTTTGGCTGGTATATCTCAAATAGTAAACAAAGATTCTATATCCTTTGTGCATTCTTTTGGGATGATTGAGGAAAAAGATTCTTTGAGTGTATTATTGGCAAATGAATTATACCGCATATCAATCAAAGCAAAAGAAAAAAATTATCCTCCTTTTTATGGTGGGGTATATATTAAAAACAAACAACTAATATTCGTTTTATCAGACAGTATTTCAATGAAAAATATTGTAGATCTTTTACCTACTAAATTAATCCCTTATTCACATCTAATTCCTGCTCGCTTTTCCTATTACGACCTATTAAAAACAAAAAACGTATTAGAAACTTTTTATTTTAAAACTTCAAATAAACAAACTATAGAAGCTATTGGATGGAGTTCATGGTATTTGTCAATAGAAAAAAATAAAATCATGATTAGACTAAAAGAATGTAACGATACTAAAATAAGATTATTTAAAAGTAAGATATTGGATTCTCCTATGTTACAATTCATAGAAGCTGATAAAAATGTCCATATATAAAGCGGGCATTACTGGGTCTTTCTGAGTCTGCAAATAACGCCCAAACAGCATTGTCTTTTTCCTGTATTGTCTTTTTGAAAGAAAACAATCTATCTTGGTAGAAAATAGCAGTGTGCAAATTTGTTTATGGCATGCTTTCAGTCCGTAAAGTTTACCCTTGTTCACTTTGTACTCGGTACATCTTGTAATGTCCAGATTTTCAAAGTCAATCTTTCCGTCATACAATTTTGGACGTCCGCGTTTGTATTCACCGGCACACCCGGACCAGAAATGGCCAATCCATGGCGTTTGGCTACCTGATTTTGGAATGAAAGACGGATCAACGGCTATCGCCTTACGACCACCTTTAAGGTGCTCTCTGATGATGGTTTCATTGAAGGTAAACCAGTCAAAGTCATCATTCTCAAAATTGTTGCGGTATGTCTGTTCCGAGAAACATCCATATCGTCCCATTTGCAGGAAATTGATGCGGTCAGGTATAGCCATGAACAATTTCATTGCATCCATGAATACTTTCTGGAAAGATTTGCTTATATTTACAACTGATTCGAGAGCATTGATTCGAGAGTGAAGAATCCAAATAGAAACGCAACGTTTTGATAAAAACTCATCGGTCGGGGAG
>JAHHTT010000114.1 GCA_020024465.1 Odoribacter sp. | reverse complement strand
ATGGCTGACCAGGGATGTGTAGTAGCTGTCAATGGTGAGCGGTGCGTTATACAAAGCAGCCAGCAGGTATTTCTTGATATTGCGGACATATGTGGTATTCTCCTGCATCCGGTTAAGTACATACTCAATGTGCGAACTGTTCAGCTTCAAAAACCTGGATTTGACCACCTCAGCCGGATAGTCATCCCCGGCAATACGGATCACCTCACGCCGAGAGCATACGGTATCCACCATAAGCTCCACCAGCTCGTCCAACCGGTCACGATCCACATGGTCTTTCTGACAAAGAATGTCGTACTCGATATTTTCCAAAATCAATTCCCGATAGCTGTTTCTCTCCTGCATCCCGTCCGGTCTGATCCAATCCTCACCCCTGGGGGTTGGGGGACTTGATTGGATCGGATTTGATATTTGCATACTTGATAAATCCGTATTTGATTTTTGGTTACTTGATTTCTTAGTATTTAATTGTGCGGGATTTTCCTGTTCAGGTTCTCCCAAGACAGGTTTCTCCAATACTGGATTTACCTGAACTGGTTTTTCCTGTTTAGGTTTTGGCTGTTCTGGTGAAACAGAACGAGGCTGCTCCAGGATGGTATATTCGATACTGCCCAGCTGACCGTTGGCATTGCGTATGCGCTGCCGAATGACATACCCGGCATCCTCCAGTTCCTTCACTGTGGCACAAATGCTGTCCACTCCGTCCCGGCATATCCGGGCAAGACCTTTGGTGGTGTAGTCCCAATCCTCCGGCAAGGATAGCATGAGGGACAACAGCCCCTTCGCTTTCAGCGACAGCGCCGTGTTCCGCAGATGATGGTTTGCCATCACCGTGTAGTCGCGGGTTTTCTCAATACGAAATACTGCCATATTCGGCACCTCCTTTCTTTGGTTCTAAAAGTGTCTGTTTTGAGGAAAAATGCTACCTCTATGCCGCCCAACCGTCCTAGATAAGAAAACCTATGGGCGGTGGTCTTTTCGCCTCTTGTAGTAGATAAAACATCGGATTTTCCACCCCTTTTGATACAGTTTTACGCCGCTAGGTGACGGACATGAAAAAAGCCATAGGTTTAAGGCCTATGGCGTGAATAAGTTATAGAAAATCGACTAATGGTTCAGATTGTGCGTTGCCGATACTGGCAATCAATGGTATAGTATATGTAAATATATTTTGTCCTTTGCTAGTGCCATTGATATTTTGCTTTCATTGGACATCTTGGTTGAATTGATAAAATGAAGGGCACATTTTCTATTTGCAAAAGCAGAATATACATCTAGAGTATTATAATGAAATTCCAAATATAGGAGGTTCAGTATTATGAAATATACGAATATACCAGAATTCGTTTCCGTTAAATTGGGGGACATTGATGCTCACATCTTTCCTATGAAAATAAAAGATGTTTTACCCATTTACTATGTTGCTGTAAGAGGGCGAGATAATGTTGAAGGTGCAGTACAGCGCGTTTTAAACAAGCGCCGAATTGCATCAATCAAAAACTTCGTCTTGGAAGGCAATATGTTCTTTAACAGCTTTATTTTGAATTGGGTTGATGAAAATTATCCCGTTATTCTTAAAGACAAAACTTTGCGTATTCCTCAAGTCTCTGCTGGAGCACAAGTAATCGATGGTCAGCACCGTCTGGAAGGATTAAAACAAGCGGTTGAAGAAAAACCTGAAATCGGAGAACAATCAGTAATCATTGTTCTAGTACAGAATCTGAGCACTCCTGATGCCGCAAGAATTTTTTTGAATATTAACACTGAACAAAAACCTGTTCCGAATAGTTTAGTGTACGATTTGTTTGGTGAAGTACGTAGCAAGGATTATTATATTGTTCGCGCGAAGGACATTGCTGAAAAATTACACGAAGATCCGGAATCACCTTATTATCAGTGTATTAAAATGCCTGGCTCTGCACAAGGTGTTGGGAAAGTCGATCTTTCCACAGTGGTAAATGCATTAAAGTCGTACACCATAGAGGGCGGGGTATTTTCTGAATATCACCTCGACGACTATGAATTACAGTATCGTGTAATTTGCAATTATTTCGGCGTGATTAAATCGTATTACGAAAAAGAGGGTGCATGGCTTAAAACAACCAATCCATTTATGAGCAACTCAGGTTGTTATGCGGCAATTGAGTTTTTGTGTAAAGACCTAATTTCCAAGTGTGCCGAAAAAAAATCCTTTGAGAAAAAAACAATCAGGGTTCTTATTCCCCTAGATGATAGTGGTTTACTCTATAAAGACGAATTAAAGAATAAGCAAGGCAAAGAACAAAGAAATATAGTCTATCAGTATCTCAAGTCCGCATTATTGAAGGATGTGCCCGCACAAAATGAGTATAAGTTTTAATAGAAATCGTGCACAAATTAGCTTTGAGCAATTTATTGGTGCTTTGTCTGCAGATGAATTATCAGTCAAGAAAGAGGAGTTTAAAAATCATTGTTTAACCGATTCAGAAGTACAGCAACTCAACAATGATTTGAAACAAGATGCAATTGACTTTTTCTATAATGGTATCCTTAGTTTTTCGGAAGGAATAGACTCAATTTTTCAGAAACGCTTTTCGTGGGCCACGGTAAAACTATATTATTCAATATTTTATCTTATGCGAGCCTCTTTAGCAGCAAATGGTTTCGCTATTTTACGCTGTAAAAGTATGTTCCGCCTCAAAGTTAATGTGGGTGAAAAGCCTTACCATACCAATAGCAAAAAATACAATACTACACACGAAGGAACCGTTAATCACTATAAAGACATTTTTTCAGCATCTGACAGACTGCTATCGAATAAGATTGAAGATATTGATGCCTATGAATGGATGATGAATGCACGCGAAATTGTAAACTATAGAAGTGTCTCTTTTTTGGAACCTAGTTGTTTAGATATCTGGAATTTCTTTTCCTCGTGCGTAGACGACGGCACACTTGTTGTCGAATTAAAAAACCTTGAAGATGATAATTACATAAAATGCTTTCAGGAAGAGTATGCTGTTGTTGCTATCCCAATTAAAAGAATGCAACAAACCATTTCTGATATGGCTACAGCAGGACTTCTCACCCAGTTGACGCAAGATCGGGAGATATTTGCGAAAACGGTTATTGGCTATGATGATCGCTCTCTTTCTATATTATCTGATATCTTTCAGCATGGATGAAGTGATAAAAATCTATAATATGGCAAGGTTTAAGATTAAAGCACCATAGGTGTCAAGCCTATGGTGCTCATGAAAATTATTCAGTTTCTTCTTCCGTTTCCTCCATCGCTAGCCATTCTTCGAAAGACTGTCTGGAAATGCGGATCACACTA
>JAHHTT010000113.1 GCA_020024465.1 Odoribacter sp. | reverse complement strand
GGAGGAGGGGACCGCCGTTGAATTATAGTGAAGTCAAAAAGGAATTGGAAAGCTATCGCTGGGCCCTGGATAAGCAGCAGGATCTTCAGCGGGAACTGGACAGCTGGCGTGCTGTTGCTGAAAATGTTTCTCCCAATTGGAGCGGCGTGCCCGGCGGTGGCTCCGGCACCGGACAGATCCAGAGCAGCGTGGAACACATTCTGGAACTGACGGATCAGCTGGACGCTCAGATCCAGGAGTGTATCGCACAGCGGGCCAAGGTAGAGCAGCTGATCCAGCTGGCCGACAAGCCCCAGCACCGGAGCATCCTGCGCAAGTTCTACATAGACTGTTACACCTGGCGCCAGATCGTAGAAGTTACCGGATACGATATGGATTATGCCCGACGGCTGAAGAGAAAAGCTATGAGAAAAATTTGTGAAAGTACACAAAACGTGAAGTAGCTCAAAAAAATAAGAATTCAATTGGCCGTTTTGGTATAAAAGTCTTATTTTTGCGACTTACTAAGTCGTGAAGATAAGACTTTTTTGGAAGTCAATGGGGAAAAAGTACCAAAAGTTGCTGTGAAAATGTCATCAAACTTGACATTTGAATATAAAGTAGTAATATTTAATAAATAATTGTATCGTTGGAATGCTGGAGGAATTCACGCATACAGTGGTAAGGGAGGAAGAGAGCATGGACCGTAAGATGAGGAATTGTATTGAGCAATTAGCAAAAGAAGTAAGAGACGCTTTTGGTATCAGGATTCCTATTACGAATATCGATGAGATTGTTCAAAAACTGAACGGAACACTGACCAGTGAAGATTCATTCGATGACTTATGCGATGGTACTATTCGAAAGAAAAATGATGGTTTCGAAATACGGCTATCACCGTATCAGAGCCCTGAACGTAGGACTTTTACTATTGCCCATGAGCTGGGTCATTTGTTTTTGCATATGGGCTATTGTATTGATAAAGAGCGGTGGGAAGCACAAGATGGACACGCTTATTGCCGTTTTGGAACATCAGAACAAGAATATCAAGCAAATGAGTTTGCTGCATGTCTTTTGATGCCGAAAAATTTATATGCAGACATCCTGGATGAATTTACGCAAGATGATAACGTAGATATTGCTTCTGTTGCCAAATATTTTCATGTTTCAACGGCTGCAGCAACAAATAGAGGTAAGTTTTTGGGGTATATAGAATGAAACAAGTTGGAGGTGAAAAGAATACTGTAAAAACAGGGGAGAAATTTTCTCCGTCAGAATCTTTTCTGAAAAATTTAGAAGAGGCGCAAGAAAAAAAGAGAGAAGAACAGGAGCGGCCACCGGTTGTGAATCTGTTCTTCTCTTTTGATATTGTCAATTCTACGCAGTGTAAAACATTAACTTCGCGCTGGCCTACGATTATTAAAGAGTTACTTGAGAAAATTCGTGCGAAAGTTGTAGAGGAAATGAGTGCAGTTCAACCAAACGGATTGGATTGTATTTTGTGGAGAGTCATTGGGGATGAACTAGTATTTGTTACATCTGTATACACAGAACAGCAGATTGTAGATGCGGTTGCCGTGATTTTTACTGTAACACAAGAAGTTTCAAGATTACTTAAAACAGGACAGTTTTATGAGGACTTGGGCAATCAATTGATTCCGAATGAAGAACGGATCATACTGAGAGGAAACAATCGCCTTTCAATTAAAGCGGCAGCGTGGATAGCAGCCATAAATGAAAAAATTGAAAGCCCCTATGATAGTATTTGCTTTTGTTATGATGCAACATCAGCAAGAAGAGATATTCAAGAATTTCTGGGAGCTGATATCGATACAGGCTTTAGATTGAAGCAGTATACGCAAGATCGACGTCTTGTAGTTAGCTTGGAACTGGCTTATTTCATGATTGAAGCTAGAAAACAAAATGGTGCATTAGCTCGAAATTTGGGAAAAATTCCAGAAATAAATGACGTTTTACATATTTTGGATTATGTTCGGTTAAAGGGAGTATGGAATGAGAGCTTGTATCCAGTAATCTGGTATCATAACGAGCAAATATATTCAAAAGTATGGGGACTAGATAAAGAAGGCACCTTGGCAGAATTCAATAAGAGCTTTAGATATGATGAGACGGAGAATAATCCAATCGTAAAAAACTATTTCTGCAGAAAAGCTTATCTTGAAGGAAAACAAACGGAGAATGCGTGTGATTGCACAATGTTGCATAAAAGTCTGTATACTGTTAATACAGCTTTGCCTAAAATAATACATGATAGAAACTTGAATGATAAGCTTACCTATATTGGGAACTTGTTAAAAAACGAAACACCAGTGCCACGCAGGCGTTGGGGATCGCATCCTGTAGAGTTGCATTGCGCAGTCGTTTGTTGCGATGCAGGAAGACCGAGAGCTATGGTAGTACAACGGCATTCTAAAGATGATAGAGTGCCAGGATTATGGGAATTCGGATGTGCTAAGATAATAAGCGAGGAAGAAACAACGAAAATTGCAACAAAATATTATGAGGAAAAATTTAATATTAAGATAAGTTTGGTTAAAGACACTAGAAGAGAGAAACAGCCACAGCCGTATCCCCTTGCTTTATATGAGATTACACATGACAGTGACAATAATATAAAAAAAGGTGTTATCCTTGTTGCGAAGATAGAAAATCCTCCAGAAGAGTTTAGCTTAATTGCAAATGATAGATATGTGAAAGCACGCTGGATAACAGAAAGCGAAATGAATGAAATCCTACCAGAGCAGGCGGTAGATGATTTCCACGTGACGTTAAAAACTGTATTTAAAAATTACCACTATTTTTTTCCAAAAGGAGAATAATAATGAAGGATTCTATGGAAGAATACCTTGAAAAGCAACTTGAGAGGGTAGATAAGTGGCTGTCCTTTGCTGAAGCAAAGAATGCAGCATTGATTGCATTCAATGTTGCTATACTGCAGGCTGTTAATTTCGGTCAGTTGCATAAGATTGTGGGGACGATTTATATTTTGGGAATCTTACTATCCACAGGTGCAGCATTGCTTTCCTTTATGCCATTTGCAAAGTTCCCTAATGGAGTACTTGAAAAAATAGAGAGGTTCATAAAAAAGCGGAGCAGAAAAAAGAAAATTGAACATAAGGCTAATTTGATTTTTTGGGGAGATATCGCTTGTTTTCCTGATGCGAAAGCATATCTAAACGATGTAAAAGAAAAGTACTTTGATCAAACAGCCACATCTGATATTTCGAATGATTTTGCGGTTGAAATATGGGAAAATAGTGGAATTGCAAGTAGAAAGTATAAATGGTTCAAAATAGCACTACACATTGATTTGAGCCTGGTGGTTTTGCTTGGATTCCTTGCTGTTATTGCATAATAAGTAAACGTCCGCCGGGCCCCGTGCCCGGCGGTTTTTTATGCCCCAATTTCAGAAAAAACCAGAAAAAACGGAAAATCACCCTTGTTTCACCCACCCCCCAGTATGTTAAACTGTAAATGCGAGA
>JAHHTT010000112.1 GCA_020024465.1 Odoribacter sp. | reverse complement strand
TGCAGATAAGATTTTTGGAAAGAAGAAAAAGAAAAAAGCAGAGCAGACTTCGGTAAATGATTCGACAGCTACGACTAAAAAGGAAACTGACTATGATAAATTGGTGAAGGATGCTGAGGTAAAGAAGGGTATGTTTAACGTTATCAAGAAAAAGGATAAAGTGTATCTGGAAATTCCCAAAGCAATTATGAGCCGTGACTTTTTGATTGCTTCGCGTGTGTCGACTACCAGCCGTACCTGGCAGATTGATCCGGGGACCATTAACCGTACCCCCTTGTTGATTACTTTTTCTTGTGATGAAAGTAAGGTATATATTCATTTTCCGCATCTGGCTTACGTGTGTAAGGAAAGTTCTGAAATGTACGAGGCTTACAAACGTCACAGCAATCCGCCTATCTGGAAGGCTTTCAAAATTGAAGCTCAGTCCGGGGATTCTACATCCTGTGTGATTGATGCTACACCTTTGTTTTTGTCGTCTATCGCAGAATTCTCTCCGTTTCCTGATCTTCCTGCTGAAGTGCGGATGGTTATGCCGTTTGGCGGTTCTTTCCAAAGCGACCGTTCGAAGATTGATGAATGCAAGGCTTTTGAGGATAATGTCATCGTAAAGAGTATGATGACATATACAACAGATAAAGAGGGACCGCTGACAACCATTGAAGCACGTAACATCGTTCTGTTGCCGGAAAAACCTATGGTACCCCGTTATTCTGACGAAAGAGTAGGATTCTTTCAGGAAACACGCCATATGTTTGATGAGAAATATGATTTCTTGCAAAAATATGGTATTATCAATCGCTGGAATCTGCAACCGAAAGATATGGAGAAATATCTGGCAGGCGAATTGGTGGAGCCGGTGAAGCCGATTACATGGTATGTGGATCCAGCTATTCCGGAAAAGTGGAGAAAATATGTGAAGCTCGGTATTGCCGACTGGAACATTGCTTTTGAAGCCATCGGTTTTAAGAATGCTATTATTGTAAAGGATTATCCGACCGATGACCCGAATTTTGATCCGGACGATATCCATTATAACTGTTATCGTTTTGTCACTTCATCTAAGGAGAATTCTATGGGACCGTCTTGGGTGGATCCTCGTTCAGGTGAAATTTTGTGTGGAGATGTGATTTCCTGGTCCGGAGTAGTGACTTTGTTGAATAAATGGCGAATGATTCAGACCGGCGCGGTGGACCCTTCTGTACGTTGCCCGATTATGACAGATGAGAATATGGGCGAGGCGATGCGTTATGTAGCGGCTCATGAAATCGGACATACTTTGGGATTGATGCATAATTTCGGCGCTTCGGCCGCTTATCCGGTGGAGATGTTGCGTGATCCGGAATTTACACAGAAATACGGTACGACTCCTTCTATTATGGATTATGCCCGGTTTAATTATGTCGCTCAGCCAGGTGATATGGAGAAAGGTGTGAAACTGACACCTCCTCTTATCGGTGAATATGACAAATTTGCCATCAAATACGGCTATCAAGTGTTGCCGAATGTGAAGTCTGCAGATGATGAAAAGGAGATTTTGAAAGGTTGGATGAAGGAGAAAGTCGGTGATAAGATGTATTTTTATGGGAAGCAGGTGTTGCAGTTTAATTTCGATCCGCGTTCACAGGCTGAAGATTTGGGAGATGATGTGGTGAGAGCAAATACATATGGAATGAAGAATCTGAAATATGTAATGGCTAATTTTGTGGATTGGGTGGCTGTGAATGATGAAGGAATGGAAACGGTGGAAAGTATTTATAAAGATGTCATTGACCAGTATATCCGCTATATCAGCCATGCGATGGTGAGTGTTGGCGGTATGTATATCAATCCGAAATATTATGGAGATCCGGTAAAACTGTATGAGTATGTACCGAAGGAAAAGCAAGTGGCAGCCATGAAATTTGTGTTGGATAATCTGAATGACGGACAGAACTGGCTGGTGAATGATAAGGTTACTGCCGTTATCGGTCCTACATCAAAAGCATACGTGAAAATGACACAGTTTTTGGAGGAGTTGTTGGCCCGTGAAGTATTGGGACGTATGCAGGTGAGTGAGATGGACGGCAAGAAAGTATTTACACTGGACAATTATCTGGAGATGATTTATAATTCCATGTTTGTTAATAAGAAAGGTAAATTGACAGTGATTGATATGTCTTACCAGAATGTGTTTGTAAACAGTCTGTCCGGTTTTCTGGAGAAAAAGGAATACAGTAAGCCCGGTTCCGGAAGTGCATTGAAAGATTGGGCTGCTGCTCCGACTACCTGTAGTTGCCATGCCTATTGTGAAAAGTATCTGGATTTGGATGCTTCTGTGCCTTTGGGTGAAATTGTCCTGACTCCGAGATTGGATAAAACCAATAAGAATCCGGTTATCATGAAGTATTTGAGAAAGACTTATCAATTGGCAAAGAGTCGCTCCAACAGCGGTAATGACAAGTTGCGGGAACATTATCGTCTGATTGTACTGAAATTATCTTATTTATTTGATTGAAATTGAGTATGTCTTTTTGAAAGAAAGAGGTTGTGTCAAAACGTTGACACAACCTCTTTCTTTCAAAAAGCCCGGGCTTTGTTATTACCCAAAGTTTATGTAACTTTAACGTGAATTCGACGAAGTAAGTTGTGTATCAATCGTTCTTGAAACATTGATACACGTTTTTTTGGAAAGCAACAATATGCAGCAATTGCACTCAGGAGGTTAACAATAAAATTATTAAAGGTTCTATGCCTTGAATGTTCCACTTGCACTATATTTTTGAGTTCGTCATTGACGGTTTTGATAATGTCCCATTCTGTTTTTCTAGTTTATAGAAACAACCGTTCTTGAGCGACTGGGAGCGGAGGACTGTTTGACGATCATCGGATGTATCAATCCAATGGCGCAAGAAACGGAAAGGAACGTTCATTTACAAGAAATTCAACCGTTTCCGAACATCTGCTCTTTGGATAAGTTCATGTAACAAGTCAGTCAAATCTCGGATACTGATATTAATGGGAATATTGTATTCCTTTTGCAAAGCCCATATTGCTTCATAAAGTGATTCCAGCTTTTCGAACGAATGACGGAAGTATATTACCGGATACCAGGTATTAACCACTATCGTAATCATAATTTCCCATACATTCATCTTTGTTTTCCCTTGTTTCACGCATAAGTCAAGGATGCCAAAAAACTAGTAATATTTATAGGTAGCTACAGTCTTGTCAAACACTTAGTTCAAATATTTGGTTATTGTCATTTTTTTACAAAAAAGAATTTATGTTAGCATTCATAATTGTAAAAAATAAAAAATTGCACATTTTTTCAGTATGACACCTCCTTTTTGGTTCTTTGATGCGTATTAATATTAAAAGGATTACATAATATGTGAAATCGCATTTATTTTAATGTTAAAATGAAAAAAAACGAACAGGAAAAAGCATTCGAAATATTTAGGGTTTCAGAGTTAGTCAGCGACTTTATAGAGGGACAATTGAAAACAGATAAGCAAAGTGCCTTGGATGTATGGCTGGAAGCAAGCGAACAAAACAGAAATTTGTTTGAAAAGATCTGTT
>JAHHTT010000111.1 GCA_020024465.1 Odoribacter sp. | reverse complement strand
GCTGCTCTTCATCTGTAGGCTTCTGTGCTTGCTCTGTGTCAGACTCAGGGGCTTGGGGTAAATCCCCAGGTGAAGTGTTATTAGAACTGTTTTCTTGGCTTTCCCCGGAGTCAGAGACTTTGATACTGACAATGGTTCTTTCTGCCGTATATTTTTCGGAATTGCCGAAATAGGCAGTATATTCCACCTGATATTTATTGCCGGCCTTACCTACGGTAATATTGGGATTACCGTCATAAACATAGGATGGATCTGATGTATTTATTACATTGGTCACTTCCAAAGGCAATTCTGTCCCATCAGCATCTGAGGCAGTAACGTCCTGTAAAAGATCGAATACTGTATTTTCCGCCACTTCTTTATCTTCCACTCCGGAAAATAAGATGCCCACCGCAAAAGCATTTGGAAGAATGCCGAAGGAGAGTAAAAGAGTCAGTGCAAGCAAAAAGGATAACAGTGAATAAAATAATTTTTTCACTGAGATAGGTATGTTCATTTAACGCAATCCTTTCACCAAAATATAATTTAAGGTAAACAATCTCATTAAAATATAGCAAAGCCTTTTTTAATTGTCAATAACTACATAAAATATTCATACTTATTCCATTGGGAAAGCAGCAAATTTGCTGCATAATCAACATAATGATGCTTATACTTAACTGAACTGCACCCCATTTATTAGACAGTATGAAATACTATTTAACAAATGGGGTGCAGTTTATTATCTTCAAAGGTCAGAAAAACAAAATATTCATAAGAGCAGGGGTTTTCCTTTGTTATATTGCTTTTCCGTTTTCTCGGCAGGAGTCATACTTCCGCCGGTACACTTGACAAGCCGAGCAGCATTAGCCATGGCTTTTAATATAGATTTTCTGATTAAAATGTATTATACTGATTGCTGATAAAAAAATTGGGGGTTTAGGATGAAAATTTATAAGGACACAGTACGGCTTGAAAAGGAAGCTCCGACTTCCAGAATTGTAAGAATCATGCAGGATGTTGGCGGAGAGCACAACAGAAAATCCGGTCTCAGCAGACAGGTTCTTATGGAAAAGGGGCTTTTCTGGATAATGGTCAGTAACTACATAAAGATAGAGCGCTACCCTAAAGCGGAAGAAGAGCTGGAAATTACTACATGGCGCGGCGCCAGAAACCGTACACTTTTGCCGAGATACATTATTGCAAGGGACAGGGACGGAAATGTTGTCTTTAGATGCAGCGCTCTGTGGGCTATGGTGAGCATGGAAAGCCACAAAATGGTTAACCCTGTGAAATACGGACTGTTTCCGGAGGAGATTGTAACCGGTGATGAATGCAAGCTTCCTGCGATTATAAAGCAGATTAAAACAACTCGTGAGAGCTCATTTGTGGTGCCGGAGGAATATATCGACAATAATAACCACATGAATAACACTCGTTATTTTGATATGTGCGAGAGCTGCCTTAAAGATGAAATTAGCGGCAAGAAACTTAAAGAGGCTACTATTGACTATGTTTCTGAAGCAATGCTGAATGATGAAATAAAACTTAACTGGGTGAAAAACGGCGATATAATCTATGTCCAGGGAGAAAATCAGCGTGTGATTTTTAGAACCAGTCTTGAATACGAATAATTTTAAATAAACATAATGCTCTCATAGAAATGAGTTACTCTGAATTGCACTGATGCTGTGCAAAACCAATCCCTATTAATCAAATACCACGAGAGAGAATATTAATGCTAATTCAGAAATTAGCAGGGGATAGGCACAGTTCAGAATACGAAAAAAATCAGGGGTTCAAGTTATGAACGTTATTTGTAACAGAGCGAAGAAAACAGTTAATAAACTGGTTTATACAATAGAAAAGTGAAAAATGTCTCCCAAGTGCCTAAAAAGCACATGGGAGACATTTTTTGATGATAGATAAGGCTTTAGAAAGCGCTTTCCATAAATCTGAAAACTAGAACTCTGATTAATTATTCAAAGAAAGTTACTTCCCCAAGTGGCAGGATAGAGGTAAAAATTACGCTTTTAAAATCTTCTGTTCTTTTTGTCAGTTACATGCCATATTAGAAATAAGAATCATCAATTTTCCTTTATATCATGCTCTGCCATTTTAACTGGCGGTGAACCTTGGGTGTGAAGTAATATGGGATATTAACACTATAATCCATGCCATCGACATCAACATACGCTGATTGGGTAAGAAGATTAATGATATGATCGGTATTGTTTGATAACATATTAATCCTCTTCCTTGCTTATTTTTCTATACTGGCCTTAAATTCCTCAAAAGACAGCCCGGTGGAGGTGGTATGGAGGTGAGCAAAGAACTCGCCTGTGTAGTCACTCCATTTAGATTTACCGTGCAAATTGTAATTTTTGACGGCTGCATCAAAGTCGCTGGAGTCTGCGACAAAACCTACCAGGAAATAAACTTTGCCGTAGCCTTTGTCACAAAGCTCCTTGTAAACATCATACAATGCTTTCATATTTGCTTCAGTGGGTTCCTCAGATACTTTTGCCACCACTGTAATGGAATTAATGTTTTCAGGGGAGACATCCACAGTATCGGCAGTGATATTCTTAACCGTTACGTACAGACCTACCTCATCAATGCCATCGGTTGGAGCATCAATTTCAGAAAGAATTTTGGCTGCGGTGCGTGCCTTCACATAGTCATCGTAGTAGTTGTAGGGGGTGCCAAATTTGGCGCGGACATTCGTTATAGTGCCATCAGCATCACGCAGAACCAGAACATTGATTTCCATACCGGTATTGACACCACTGGACGGCAAAATGTACTCAACAGTATCAAATGTTGTTGAATACTTATCCTCCATATACTTTTTCATCATTTCCAGGTATTCAGCATCCGATTCTTTTCG
This sequence comes from Odoribacter sp., assembly GCA_020024465.1. Lineage (GTDB taxonomy): Bacteria > Bacteroidota > Bacteroidia > Bacteroidales > Marinifilaceae > Odoribacter. Next base: position 735 of record JAHHTT010000111.1, on the reverse strand, counting down.
TGTGGAATTACCGATGCTATAGTTGCTAATACATCCACTCATCCCAATTATCAATAATATTGCAATCAACAATAGTAGCTTTCTCGTAAATCTCATACTTACATCGCCTCACTTTTCTTTGGGTAGCAGACCTATGGTTCTGCTGAAAACATATCCCTTGGTGGGAAAGCATATGAAGTTATTAGGTTCAAATAACGCACTTTTTCGTAATAAATCATGGTATTTATACAGCATGTTCATCATCATAAATAACTCCAAGATTATATAATCCTTCAGAATCATCTATGAATAACCTTGATATTAGGTGATATTTAAAAAGCAGTTTCTTTGCAGAAGCTGCTGAATAATGGAAGGAGCAAACGAGAAATCAATGAACGGCGTTTTATCGTTACAGTCAAATCAATTTTTTAATTATACTTTTGTTAGTAGCATATGCCATATTCGAAAAATTTCGACCTACTTGTTTCGTAACGGCATAAAAGTTTAACATCAGAATAAAACTTGTTTATATGCGTCCACCTTCCGATAACACATTCTTTCTCGCCGGCGGCTGTCCTTGCGGACCCTTACCGGTCCGGTGGATTAAAGAAGTGGTTAAACCCTAACTTGTAAATATTATACTATGGATATGTTAACTCGTCAAACAATATGTACATCCCTATATGGGACTAATCATTTCGGCTATGACTGTATTGTATTATGAGATTTCAGGACCAATAATCCGTTGCAATTTTC
>JAHHTT010000110.1 GCA_020024465.1 Odoribacter sp. | reverse complement strand
CCGATGGTACTGCCGTAAGGTGGGAGAGTAGGTTGGCGCCGAATTCCGGAGAGAGAGTTGCTGTAAAGTGACTCTCTCTCTTTTTTTGTCCTTTACGTTGTTTCTGCTTTTCTCTTTCGCTATCTTTGTATCTTTATTAGGATAGTATGGATCATGGAACTTAATCCGCAAATTGCACTTGCCTTCGATTATTTGGAATATACCGGAACCAGCGTTTTCCTGACAGGAAAAGCAGGGACCGGAAAGACTACTTTTCTGAAGGAGCTTAAGAAGCGATCGCCGAAGAGAATGGTGGTCGTTGCCCCTACCGGAGTGGCAGCTGTTAATGCCGGCGGTATTACGATACATTCTTTTTTTCAGTTGCCGTTTGCTCCTTATTTGCCACATTTTTCTGAAGATGCAGATGACAGGAGTCTGCCAAAAGCCTTGAACCGGGAGAAGGCCAATATTATCCGCAGTATGGATCTGTTGGTGATTGACGAAATCAGTATGGTGAGAGCTGATGTATTGGATGCTGTGGATGCCATGTTGAGACGTTATAAAGGCAGTTCCAAACCTTTCGGAGGCGTACAGTTGTTGATGATTGGCGATTTACAGCAGTTGGCTCCGGTTGTGAAGGAGGATGAATGGGATATTTTGAAGCAGGCTTATTGTTCGCCTTTTTTCTTTGCCAGCCGGGCTTTGGCAGGGTTGCCCTATGTCTGTATTGAGTTGACCCAAGTGTATCGGCAGGCTGACGGGTGTTTTATTAATCTTTTGAATAAAATCCGTAACTGTTCTATTGATGCTGCCGGTCTGGAATTGTTGAACAGGCGTTATTTGCCCGATTTTCATGATTCGGGTGATGGATATATTGTATTGACAACCCATAACTATAAGGCGAAGGAAATCAATCGGCAGAAATTGGAAGATTTGAAGTCAAAGCCTTATATTTATGATGCGGAGGTGAAGGATGACTTTCCGGACTATTCTTTTCCCACCGACCGGCAGTTGGTGCTGAAGAAAGGGGCGCAGGTAATGTTTGTCAAAAATGATTCTTCTCCGGCTAAAGAATATTTCAATGGCAAGATCGGATGTATTGCCGGTATCGATCAGGATAAGATCGTTGTCCGTTGTAAAGGTGATGACAGTCCGATTGTCGTTGGCAGGGAGGAATGGACAAATGTGAAGTACCGTATCGATCCGGAGACGGAGGATATTGTCGAGACTGTTGCCGGCGTATTCAGGCAGTATCCTTTGAGAACGGCCTGGGCGATAACTGTCCACAAGAGCCAGGGATTGACTTTTGACAAGGCTGTCGTTGATGTCGGTTCTGCCTTTGCCCATGGACAGGTGTATGTCGCCTTGAGCCGGTGTAAATCACTTGAAGGTCTGATTTTAAGTGCCCCCTTGCAAAAGAGGACCCTTATCAGCGACCCCGGTATCTCAAGATATGTGACAGAGCAGCGTAATAACCAGCCCGGTCAGCGGGAGCTGGATGATGCACGGAATGCGTATTATCTGCAATTGTTGCAGGAGTTGTTTGATTTTTCTCCGATGTTGAAGAGGGTGCAGCATTTGGTCCGGTTGTTTGGCGCACATCTGTGGCGTCTCTATCCTGAAATGACTCTTCGGGTGAAGCAGGTGCGGGAGTCCTGTTTTCACGATTTGGTTCAAGTGGGGTTAAAATTCCAGCAGCAGTTGCAGCATATTGTATCTGAAACAGACGGTTGTCAGAGCGATAAATTGTTGTCAGAGCGAATCGGTAAGGGTGTCGTTTATTTCCAGACTTTGATAGACGAACATCTTGTGAGCCTGCTGAATGATGATGTGCCTGAAATCGATAATAAGGAGGTGCGGAAATCCATAGAAGAAGCCTGGACAAAGCTGTCAAGGGAGGTGTCTTTGAAGAAAGCTGTCCTGAAGTGTGCTTCCGGAGGATTCGATGTACACTCTTATTTGCAGACGCGTTCAAAGGCTTTGATTGAAAAGGTGGAACCCCGGAAAAGAGAGGCGGTGAAGATTCAGGTGAGTGAGGATATTTTGAATCCACAGTTGTACGAATTGTTGCGGACATGGAGAAGGGAGGAAGCTAAAAAGATGGGGCTTCCTGTCTATACGGTATTGCAGCAGAAGGCTTTGATCGGCATTTCGAATAGCATACCGACAAGTGGCAAGGATTTGTTGAAGGTGCCCGGTGTCGGTAAGAAAGTATTGGAGCGTTATGGCTTACAGATCATGGAGATTTTAGATAACTACCGTTTTCACGTGGAATGACGGTATTTTTATTATTTTTGCATAAAAGAAATTATTTATGGAGAATCAGCCGTTAGCAGAACGTTTGAGACCTAAATCATTGGATGAGTATGTAGGTCAACAGCATTTGGTGGGTAAGGGAAAGGTGTTGCGCAAGATGATTGAGTCGGGCGTTGTTTCTTCGTTTATTTTATGGGGGCCTCCCGGAGTCGGAAAAACGACCTTGGCCATGATTATAGCAGAACAACTGAATCGTCCTTTCTATGTGCTGAGTGCTGTCAGTTCGGGAGTGAAAGATGTGAGGGAAGTGATTCAGAAGGCCGAAAGCCAGCGTTTTTTCAATACTCCCAATCCGATTCTGTTTATTGATGAGATTCACCGGTTTTCAAAAGCACAGCAGGATTCTTTGTTGGCAGCAGTGGAAAAAGGTACGGTGACCCTGATTGGTGCGACGACGGAAAATCCTTCGTTTGAAGTAATTTCCCCTTTGCTGTCACGTTGTCAGGTGTATGTGCTGAAGGCTCAGGAGAAAGCGGATCTGGAGAATCTGGTGGATAGGGCTGTGTCGAAGGATTTTTATCTGAAGGAGAAAAAGATTGTAGTCAAAGAGAAGGAGGCTTTAATTTCTTTCAGCGGAGGGGATGCCCGGAAACTGTTGAATATTCTGGAGCTGGTGGTCAATTCCCAGACTGGTCCGGAGATTGTTATAGACAATGATACTGTGAGGAAAGAGTTGCAGGAAAACCCTTTGATGTATGACAAAGACGGCGAGCAACATTATGATATTATTTCTGCTATGATCAAATCCATCCGGGGAAGCGATCCCAATGCCGCTTTATATTATATGGCCCGTATGCTGGAGGGGGGGGAGGACCCTAAGTTTATTGCCCGGCGCTTACTGATTTCTGCGTCGGAGGATATCGGTCTGGCAAATCCCAATGCCATGTTGCTGGCAAACGCCTGTTTTGATACGGTGCATAAAATCGGAATGCCGGAAGCCCGTATCCCCTTGTCGGAATGTGTGATTTATCTGGCAACTTCTCCCAAGAGCAATTCGGCTTATATGGCAATTAATGAGGCGATGGATCTGGTACGTAGGACGGGAAATGTTGCCGTTCCTCTTTATTTGCGGAATGCTCCTACAAAATTGATGAAGGAATTGCATTATGGCAAAGAGTATAAGTATGCTCATGATTATCCGGGAAATTTTGTGGAAATGGAATTTATGCCTGAAGAATTGAAAAATGTGGTATTGTACCGGCCTCAGCATAATACGGCTGAACTGAAAATTCGGGAGCGTTTGAAAGGTTGGTGGAAAAAATATAGAAATTAAAGTTAATAGATTATATATGAGAATTTTAAATGAAATAACGGATAAAGATATG
>JAHHTT010000011.1 GCA_020024465.1 Odoribacter sp. | reverse complement strand
CCTTCTATATAAATAGACAAATGACCTAATAATAAATAGTCAAATGACCTAATATAAATAATTAAATCAAACAAAGTTATGAAAAAAAAACGGGATGCTTGTTCCGGGAAACTGCCCGGATTGCAAAAAATGATGTTTGTTATGAAATTATGTGTCTTTTTTTCGTTAATTTCTTTTATTTCTGTGTCTGCGAAAACGTTGGCGCAGAATGAAAGATTGTCTTTAGATAAGCATAATGCCTCTGTGATGGAAGTATTGAATGAAATCAGCCAAAAGACCAGAATGCAGTTGTTGTATAATGACAATGAATTACAAGGACTACAAGTGAGTGTATCTTTGCAGAATGCAACCTTACAAGAAATGCTGGATAAGGTTTTTTCAGGTTTACCTTTGTCTTATTCTATTGTTGACAATGTTATTATCGTGTCTCCTAAAGTTCGCATTGCTACGCAGACACTTGATACGAAAGTGGTGACCGGTGTCGTGAAGGATAAAAAAGGCAATGCATTGCTGGGTGCAACTATCCAAATCAAAGGAACGACAGTAGGGGTAACTTCTGATAATGAAGGTAAATTCAAATTAGAGGTTGCCAAAATGGATAATATGGTTTTGTTGGTGTCTTTTATTGGCTATAAGTCTGCGACTGTGATTCCTAAAGATAACAAGCCTTTGGTCATAGTTTTGGAAGAAGAGATACAACGTATGGATGAAGTGGTCATTACCGGTTATTTTACAAAGACTAAAAGTTCTTATACCGGTTCTGCTGTAACTGTGCAAGCTGAGGAATTGAAAAAAATCAGTCCTACTAATATATTTAAGGCCTTGCAAGCATATGAGCCTTCTTTACAGATTGTTGAAAATAATGAAGCAGGTTCCAATCCTAATGTTGTCCCGGAGATTTTGATTCGTGGTAAATCCAGTTTTGAAGGTCGTTCGAATAATCCTCTGTTTATTATGGATGGTTATGAGGTAGATATGCAGAAGGTGTTTGACTTTGATATTGAACGCATCAAGCAGATAACAATTTTGAAGGATGCTTCAGCGACTGCAATTTATGGTTCGAGAGCTGCCAATGGTGTAATCGTGATTGAAACGAAAATGCCAGAAAAAGGTAAATTAACGGTTAGTTATTCGTTTAATGCAACGGTACAGATTCCAGATCTGACTGATTATGATTTGTTGGATGCAAGAGAAAAACTGGAATTTGAGCATTTGGCTGGAGTATATGTTGATAATGAGGGGGATGTCAAAAAGCAGAGAGAACTCGATAAGCTATATGAAGCAAGACATAAAGAAGTTATGCGCGGGGTGGATACTTATTGGTTGTCCAAACCATTGAGAACAGCTTTTCAGCATACTCATTCATTATATCTTGGTGGTGGTACTGAAAATTCTCGTTATGGCGTAAATATCAGTTATGCAAATAATCCTGGTGTAATGAAAGGATCTAAGCGTGATAGATTGGGACTTAACTTTACTTGGAATTATACAATCAGTGATAAATTGCGTATTGGTAATATGTTGTCTGTAGACCAAAATACATCAAACGAGTCTCCCTATGGTAATTTTAGTGACTATACAGCAGTGAACCCTTATGAACGAGCTTATGATGATATGGGACGTGTGATTAAGCGTTTGTCTAACGGTAGAGCAAATCCTATATTTGATGCAACTTTGAACAATATCAATAAGAGCAAGAGTACAGCATTTAATGATAATTTTGATTTTGAATGGTTTATTATTGACGGTTTGAGACTGACAGGACGTTTTGCTTATACATATAGTATAACTAATAGTGATGTGTTTGTTTCTCCGAAGTCCAGTCAGTTTGAAAATGAACTTGAAGATAAAGACAAGGGTTCATACGATTATAGTAGCAGTTCTTCACATTCTTTGGATGGTAACTTCGTATTGAATGGGTGGAAAACCATCGGGAAGCATATGTTGACTTTGGTTGTTGGTGTTAATATGCAGGGTAATAAAGAAGAGTCAAAAAGTTTTTCAGCAACCGGATTCTTGAGTGATAAATTGACTGATATGGGATTTGCCCAGCAGTATCAAGATGGGTCAAAGCCACAGAGTACTGTTAATCAGGATCGTTTGATCGGTCTCTTTGCGAATGCCAGCTATTCATACGATAACCGTTATATGTTTGATGTATCATACCGTACAGATGGTTCTTCTAAGTTTGGTAAAAACAATCGTTTTGCACCTTTCTGGTCGGCAGGTATTGGTTGGAATATTCATAATGAGAAATTTTGGGGAGAACCTTCTTGGTTGACAATGGCAAAAATCCGCAGCTCTATCGGATATACTGGTAATGTGACCTTCTCTCCGTATCAGGCACAGACTACCTACCAATATTCTACTGACAATATTTATTTGAATGGTGTCGGTGCAGATATTATTGCCATGGGAAATGATGAGTTGAAGTGGCAGCGTAAATTTACATTCAATTTGGGATGTGATTTGGATTTTTGGGATGGACGTTTTTCTTTAACTGGTGAATATTTCCAGGAAAATACAAAAGATGTTCTGATGGATATTAGCTTGCCACCATCATTAGGTTTTGAAAACTATAAAGAAAATTATGGAGAAATGGAAAATAAAGGATGGTCGGTGAATTTGCGTATACAAGTTTTACGTAATACAGAAAAGGATTTGTATTGGTCTTTGGCGTTTGGAACCAGTGACAGTAAAAATAAAATCAAAAAGATTTCAGACAAATTAGGAGCAATGAATGACAAACTGAATCAGGAAGAAACTAAGAAACCTGTACCGTTGTATGAAGAAGGTGAATCTGCAGATGTATTAAAGGCTGTTCCGTCGTTGGGTATTGATCCGGAAACCGGTAAAGAAGTGTTTGTCAAGAAAGATGGTACATTGACAACTGTATGGGATTACAATGATAAAGTGGTTTGTGGAACGACAGATCCTAAATTTCGGGGAACTCTTAATTCTTTCTTGACATTTAAAGGTGTCAGCCTGAACATGTCTTTTAATTTCCAATGGGGAGGTCAGACTTATAATCAGACATTGGCATCCCGAGTAGAAGGTGTTGATCCAAATAATAACTGTGACAGACGTGTTCTGTATGACAGATGGAAAAAACCGGGTGACCGTACTTTTTTTAAGGGGGTATCATTAAGAGAAAATGTTTCAGAATTGACAACTCGTTTCGTGCAGGATTATAATTATTTCCAGATAGGAAGTTTGTCTGTAGGTTATGAAATGCCACGTAAGGCTTGTCGTAAAATTGGTTTGGCCGGATTGAGATTTAATTTCAACATGGGTGATATTGTCCGATTCTCTTCTGTGAAGGAAGAACGTGGCTTGTCTTATCCGTTTGCCAGACAGTTTACATTCTCGTTGTCAGCTAATTTATAATGTAATTTAAAGGCTTAATGATATGAAAATGAAAAGATATATAGCAATAATAGGAATAGTCTTGATGTCAGGATTATTTGGAGGATGTGATAATTGGTTGGATGTAAAGCCGGCTACGGAAGTGAATGAAAATGATATGTTCAGTACAGAACAAGGGTTTATGGATGCTTTGTATGGTGTGTATGTGCATATGGGGAAAAGCGATTTGTATGGTGGTAATCTGCAGACTGCATTGGACGTAACGGGCCAGATATTTTCTTTTAATGATAAAGAAGAGTGTTCTTATGCTAATTTTAAAACATTTGATTATAAACATACGAAATGTGCTGAAATATCGGATGCATTATGGAAAAAACTCTATTATTGTGTTGGTTTGGTGAATAATATAATTAAATTTTTGGATAAGCCGGAAGCTGTTCAGATATGTGTGAATTATAATTATTTGCGAGGAGAAGCTTTGGCTTTGAGAGCATATTTACATTTTGAATTGATCCGGATGTTTGCTCCGGATGTGAAAGCAAGACCTGAATATTTGTCTATCCCTTATCGTAAGACCTTTTCTCCTGAAATTGAACCTCAGTTGACGGTAGCCAAAGTATATGAAAATATTATTGTCGATTTGGAAGAGGCTAAAATGTTGCTGGCAGAGGATGTCATTCGGACAAATACTCCTGATTGGATTGGAAATAGTGAAAAGAAAGAGGATTCTGATAATGTAACAGATAAGAATAATGTGCATTACGTTTCTGATTTTTTGAAGCATCGTAAATATCGGATAAATTATTATGCAGTATTGGGTACTTTAGCAAGAGTGTATATTACACGAGGCTCTGCAAGTGATTTGGAAACTGCTTATACGTATGCTACCGAAGTGATAAATTGTGGCAAATTTAGACCGATACAGGAAAAAGATATTATTGTGAGTGGAGATGATGCAAAGAATCGGGATATTGTATTTACAGACGAGTTTATATTTGGTCTATATTCTCCTTCAGTAGATTCATATTATAAATCAAATTTTGATGAATCATACGGTCCTAAGAAAATGTATATCTATAATTTGTCTAATTATTATGGAGGCGGTTCTCGGGATTTGCGTCAAACTTATTGGTATAAGACGAATTGGGGCGTTTCTTATTTAGTGAAACATAATGCTGATTTATATTATGCAAAGGAAAAGGTTAGAATGATAACTTTACCCGAGATGTATTATATCGCTGCAGAAGCGCATCCTGCAGAAGCGTATAAGTTGTTGGAAGAAATTTTACCGTCAAGAGAGATTCATACTACTTTAGGTGCGGGCTCTTCTCGTATTGATATTTTGAAAGAATTATTGAGCGAGTATCGGAAAGAGTATTTGGGAGATGGTCAATTTTTCTATGCTTATAAACGTATGATAGGAGAAGATGCTGTAGTTAGTTCTTTGCAATTGAATATTCCCAACAATGATAAGGTATTAGTGTGGCCATTACCTCAAGATGAGATTAAGTATGGAGACCGAGTATCTGAAATTTGGCAAACTGAAAAATAATTGATTATGAATAGAATATTGTTTATATTAGTTATGGTTGCTGCATGTTTTTTAGGACAGTCATGTGACCAAGATCCTTATTTCGAATTTAAGGATGCAGGGAAAGTTTATTTTAAATATCCTAAACAGCGAACTGCATGGGGTACTGAATCTAATTATTTTGTCGATAGTATTGTCTATTCTTTACATGGTAAAGAACTTCACAATGATAAAGATTCGATGTGGATTAAAGTGGAGATTATGGGAGCACGAGAGGATTTTGATCGAAAATATAAAGTGGTTGCTATTGCTGACAGTAGTACAGCCAAAGAAGGCGTTGATTTTGAAAAATTATTGGATACCTATACTTTTCGCAGTAATGTCGGTGTGGATTCTTTCGCTTTGGTGATAAATGGAAAAGCAATCGAGAATATATTTCGCAGAAGTTTGCTGTTGAAATTAGAGCCGACAGATGATTTAGGGGTAGCTTTCGTAGAATTTTCTACATTACGGGTAAATTTTAGTGCATATCGGTTGCAACCGATATGGTGGAATGGATTTGAATTTACAGTAGGAGCGTATCATCCGTTAAAGTATGATAAGATTGTGGAAATATATGGGAGTGAGGAGATAGATCCTTATGGAAATGCTTCTTATTGTACTTATGTCGGTAATATGGTAAAATTATATTTTGAGAATAATGTGATTATAGACCCGTTTACAGGTGAACGTTTGTTGTGTAATGTAAATTAATAGATTATGAATACTATAAAAATATATATTGGATTATTGTTGGTTTTCGTGTTTGCTTCGTGTTATAAAGACAAAGGGGATTATGATTACCATGAAATAAATGAAGTAAAGATTTCTGGGCTTGAAGAACAATATGAGATTAACCGTTGGGATACTCTGATAATTAATTCGGTGAAAGTGGAGAACAGTTTAACTGATGATGCAGATTTGGAGTATGCCTGGTATCTGGATTATAAAAAAATAGGGGATGCTAAAGATTTGAACTATATCATTTCTGATAAAGCAGGAGTATATCAAGCTAGATTTGAAGTTTTAGAACCGGTAGCAGATAGTGTACGCTTTTTTTATGATTTTAAAGTAGTTGTACGTACGCAATATGCGCAAGGATTGATGTTGTTAAGTGATAACGATGGAATACCAGAACTCTCTTTTATGAGTACCTTGGATAATCCAAACAAGGATATTGCCCATGATATATTTAATGTGGAAAATAATCAAGTGTTAGCTGGAACTCCTTTAAGTATTGAACAACCAGATATTTGGGGATATGGAGGTACCGTTTGGGTGCATACATCTGTTGCTTCTCATCAATTGGATCCGGTTTTGCTTAGAGAGGTTGATCGTTTGGATAAAAATACTTTTACAGAGCCTGTTGAAGAATGTGATATGGTGTTTTGTCGTTATTCTCAAATTTTATCGGATTTTGGTGCTGGTCTTGGCAGAGATGGCAGGATTTATCCAAAAGTTGCGAGACAGGATAGATATCTTTCTGCTTCGTTGAAACCCATACATGATATGAATAACCTCGATAAGATGTATGACTACCAATTATCACCGATGCTTTTGTGTTCTAGAGATGCTACATTAGGATATGATAATTTATCCGGTAAGTTTTTATTTTTTTCGAATAGTTATGACGTACCTTCGTTTGATGAGAATCAGTATGATGTAGTGCGTCCATCGGCAACATACATAGGATTGCCTTGGTTGGGTTGGGGTATTAATATGAATACAGATAGCTATAATTTTACATCATTATTTTTTGATGAAAAAACAGGTGAGGCTGCATTGGCAAGACAGCACAATCAAATTGGTAGAATGAGAGGTCAAGATTCTTTGGTAATGCTTTCTCAGCATTATTTGCATGAGGGTTCAAAGATGGTAGTAAATTCTGCCAATAACCGCTTGTATTATTCTGATGGAGGAAATAAAGTTTATATGATTAATATTTCTGATCCGGAATTTAAATTTGTATCTACTGATTTGGGATGTCAGTTCCTTGATGGTTGTAAGATTACAATGATAAAAGTTGCACGCAATAACTTGTCCTTATATATAGGAGTTCAGACCAATCGTCAGGATGGATATAGTGGAGATGTTTATAAAATAAGTACGAGAGATGGAAGTATTGAAGAATATTATGAAGGTTTTGGAGGAACTCCTATTGACTTGATAGAGAAAGAACCGGTGGAAGGTTATGATACCGGAGAGTAAGTTGAAATTATAAATTTAGAAGTTATGAAATATTTATTTGGGATTATTTGTGTGTTGTGTTGCTGTGCTTCGTTAAATGTAGAGGCACAAGGCATCAAGTTTGAAAAAGGTAATTGGTCGGTCATTTTAGAACAGGCACAGAAAGAAAAAAAATTAGTTTTTATCGATTGCTATACCGAATGGTGCCAGCCTTGTAAAGAGATGGAAAAAGGAGTGTTCCTTTCTAAGAAGGTGGGGGATTTTTACAACAAAAACTTTATCAATTTGAAAATTGATATTGAGCGAGGAGAAGGACCGATGATGTTGAATATGTATAAGATTGACGCTTTCCCGACGTTGTTGTTTATTAATCCTGACGGAGACGAAGTATATCGTCTTGTGGGTAGTAAAACAGAAGCTGAAATGTTGGAAATGGGCAAGAATGCCATGACATCAAAAGAGATTTTTCCGGTAAATTCACATGCAAAAAAACAGATTGCTCTGATTGGCAATGAAATACCTGATTTTGCTTATCGTGATATTAATGGAAAAATGGTTAGCTTTTCTTCATTCCGCGGGAAATATGTGTATGTGGATATGTGGGCTACCTGGTGTCGTCCCTGTTGTGAGGAAATCCCTTATATGGGCGAACTTGAGAAGAAATTCCATGGGAAAAATATCTGTTTTGTGAGCCTTTCTTGTGATAAGAATTTGGATGCTTGGAAGAAAAAGGTTACAAATGACAAAATGGGTGGTGTGCAGTTGAATTGTGAAGGTGATCCGAAATTTATGGAGTTTTTCGGAGTGGATGGAATACCTCATTTTATCTTAATAGACCCGCAAGGGCGGGTTGTGAATCCTCATATGAGCCGTCCTTCTCAAGAAATTACAGCAGAAACATTGAAAAGACTGGAAGGTATTTAAGTTTGTGATATGAGGAATTGGTGTTGTTATATTATTTTGCTGTTTTTGAGCCTCGGGTGTCAGAAACAGCAAAATGGGTTTGTTTTAAAGGGGAATATTAAAGGTTATACTGGCAATCTGATTTATGTCAGAGAGATGGTCCCTGGAAATAAGAATTTTATGGACGATACCATAGAGGTAAAGAATGGAGTGTTTGTATATAAAGGAATGATTGAGTGTCCCCGGATGGTATATTTAGTGCCGCAAGATTATAAGTGTAGGTATCAATTATTTTTGGATAACTCAGATATTTATATGGAAGTCGAAAATGAGAAACCTTATACGATGAAAGTTTCAGGTTCAAAATTCCATGATGAATATCTTACAATTTTGAATAAAGCTGATAAAATATTGAAACAAAAGGAAATGTATCAATATCGTTTTGATTTAGCCAAGCAATTTAATAAACAATATGTAGATTCTACAAAGATTTGGGCTGCGCATTTAATGAATATTTTATTAACTTATTCTTGCTATCCCACAAGTGAAGTCCTGCCTTATTTTGCCAGTCAGTGGATAGATATGGAGGATTTGAATTCTTTGGCAAAATATTTGGAAGGATTATCAGGGGAATTGGATGCAAATGTATATGTAGTTGCTTGTAAACGAGCTTTACAACAGGGAAGGAATGTTGTGCCTGGGTCAATTGCTTATGATTTTGTTTTACAAGATACAACAGGAAAAACATATAGATTGTCGGATTATCGAGGTTGCTATGTGTTGATAGAGTTTAGTGCTTCTTGGTGTGGATGGTGTAAACTTGAAATTCCATACTTAAAGGAGGTGCATGAGTTGACAAAGACTAAAAATTTGGTGATGTTTACGATTAATTTGGATAAAGAGCGAGATTTGTGGGTAAATGATGTTTTACAAGAAAATTTACCGTGGGCAGTAATATCCAATTTGGAAGCATTTGATGGTGAATTGACACGTATGTATAATGTATCCGGAATACCAAGTATTTTTTTAATAGATCCTGAAGGTCGTATTGTGAAAAAAGACTTACGAGGGGAATCAATGATTGCTTTTATCAATGAGACTATTAATTAGCTGTATTATAATAGTTTTTTTGAGTAGTATATTGGTTGAAAGATTCTAACAGGGTATGATTAATACAATTTCTTTTTATTGTGAGTATATATGTTATTCAATTGCAAAATTAAACGACTGTAGAACGGGCTTATATTTTCAAAGTCCGATTTGGCAGAGAGATTTTGACCGGCAAGATGGTCGGTTATTAAAAATCATTTTCGTTTTATATTAATCTATCTCATGGTTTTGCCGGATAAAGCCAAGCGATTTTGCTGATGGCGTATGTTGCGACGAAACTGGGGATGGTGGCTATCATAATCCAGATAAAGAAGGTTTGGTAGCTGGTCATTTCCTGTATCCAACCGGATATCATGCCAGGGAGCATCATGCCTAAAGCCATGAAGCCGGTGCAGATGGCATAATGGGCGGTTTGTTGTTTGCCGGAACTGAATAACATCATGAAGTAGGTGAGAGAGGTGAAGCCGAAACCATAACCCAGTTGTTCAATAGTGACGCAGGTGGATATCAAGTATAAATTTTCAGGACGGGAAAGAGCAAGGTATAGATATACCAGATTGGGGAGATTCATGGCGCATGTCATGAACCACAGGCTTCGGAAAAAACCTTTTCGGGCAATGTGAATTCCTCCGATGATTCCTCCAATCGTAAGGGCTACGACTCCTACGGATCCATAAATAAAGCCGACTGTCGATGTGGAGAGTTCCAGACCGCCTTGTTCTGCTGGATCAAGCAAAAAAGGGGAGGTGATTTTTACCAATTGTGATTCGGCAAACCGGTAGAAAAGGATAAAGAAAAGTGCAGGAACAATTCCTTTCTTCTGGAAAAAGGAGATGAATGTTTGGAAAAATTCCTGGAATATTTGATTTACATTTTTAGGGTGAGAGGATTCGGATGTTGTATCCCGCTTAGGATGAGGAAGCAGAAAATGATGGTAGATGAACAGCAGGATGAAAAGAGCTGTCGTTATATAGAAGGCCACAGACCAGGCTTGGGGTATGGCTTCCTGGAGCGGACGAGAGGTGCTGTAGTATTTTTCTAAAAGACCTGCCAGCATGACGATTCCTCCCTGACCGGCAATGACCGCCAGACGATAGAAGGTGTTGCGGATTCCGACAAAATAGGCCTGGTCTTTATCATTTAACGCCAACATATAAAATCCGTCGGCTGCAATATCGTGTGTGGCAGAGCTGAATGCCAATATCCAGAGAAAGGCCAGGCAATAACGGATGGGGTCAGGACCATTGAGTGTCAGTGCTACTCCTCCCAGACCGGCTCCGATAAGAATTTGCATGGAGACAATCCACCAGCGTTTGGTCTTTAACAGATCTATAAACGGACTCCAGAGGGGTTTGATGACCCAGGGAAGATAGAGACCGCTGGTGTAAAAAGCGATGTCGGTGTTGGACATTTCCATACGTTTGAACATGATGACTGCTACGGTCATAACAATGACATAGGGAAGACCTTCTGCAAAATAAAGGGAAGGTATCCAAGTCCAGACGTTGGTGTTTTGTTTTGCCATTATTCGTATATTTTGGTGATTTTACTTCCTTTGAAATAATGTTGCAGTATCTCCCGATAGCTGTATCCCTGAGCATCCATAACTGCAGCTCCTATTTGGCATAGTCCGACACCATGCCCCCAACCGGCACCGCGGAGGAGAAAGTTATCACCTTTTTTATCAATGATAAAAGCGGAACTGTAAAGATGTGTGGGTGAAAGAGCCTTACGAATAACCAGTTCTTTGCCAATTGTCAGTGTGCGTTTGCTACCAATGATTTTCAGGAAGATTAACCGGCCTGAACTCCCTCTCTCAATGGGAATAAGGTCTGTAACAAGACCGACGTCTATTCCCAGTTTTTCTTGTATTAAACAAGATGCTTCTGTTTGAGAAAGTGTCTCCTGCCAACGAAAAAAATGAGTGGTCTCTAAATCATAATCATTCAATACTCCTGATAGTATTTGAGAATCGTGAGTGTTACAGAATGCCGGAGGAGTTGAGAGAATCCATTGCCTGGCTGATTCTTCGATAGAGAGATCCTGAAGAGAGAATGGTTGGGCTGAATCCTGAATGGTGTCGAGGTAAGGATGAGCAATCGGTTCCCACGTGTTTTCAAAGCGTTCGGTAATTCCTCCGCAGCATTTGGAAAAACGGGCATCACATATTTCATCATGGTAAATGAGAACTTCGCCGCGAGTGGCAGCCATGGCTTTGCGTACGGTGGGGGTATATGCTTTGCTGACACCTTGGTAGCGCTGGCAATGATCATCGGCACATACATCAAAGTGTTGATGGTCTTCCCGATCATACCAACGTATATATTCATCTGCCGTCTGGTGGCAGGAACAATAATTTTCTTTAGTTTGCGCTGCCTTTGCTTTTTGTGCCAGTAACCAGCTACGGGATATGACAGCATGTGCTTTCAAAAGTTCGAGGCCGGAGGTGGCTTTCATTTCTGAAGAAATGACACTGAGCAGATATTCTTCCAGAGGCAGACAGTTGATGGCTGTCAGATGGAAGCCTTCATCTATGATGCGTAATGAGCCTTTGAATTTTTGATTTTCTTGTCGTTCCCAATGGAACTGAATGCCAATTGTGACATTCTGTAAGTCGAAGTCGTTGTTGGCATAGTCTTCTGGCTGGAATTGCAAAGGGAGCATGAGCTGTTCTTCATTATCCAACTGTTTTAACAGATATAGCTTGCCTTGACGGCGGATTTGGTATTCGCCTTGATAAATTTTATTGTTGTATGTGTAACGGCCGTTTAAGCGGAATTGGATGGTGGAAGCAAATAATATGCCGACTTCTATATGCGGGATTTCCATGTTTGTATTGTTTATAAGCTTAGGTTTTGTTTGAGTTGAAAAATGATAGCCTCCAGTTCAGAGGTATTGACGCTCACCTGATTGAACAGGTCTGTCAATAGTTCCGGCGTGTAGCGTTCATAATCTTCCTTGCGAGGGGCGATGACAAGGCCTGCCATGTCCACACATCCCGGGCTGAACATGATTTGTGCTTTGTCTTCTAAAAAGAACTGCCGGGGGCGCCAGCATTTTCTCGGGAAGATGCAGACTGTCCATTGGCAGTCTGAATACCATGACAAAAGGTTGAACTGTGGCTCTTGTTCGTACATAATGACTTGGCCGATGGCCGTTTGGAGCCGGTCGAACAGATACTGAAGATGCTCTTTGTGTGGGGATTGTAAAATAAATACTTCCCGTACGTAGTTTTTCAAACGGTAGAGGGCAATATGGTTGTTCTGTATAATTATTTCCTGTAATTGTTTGTTGATTGTGTCTTGTTCTAATGGCATGATGTGACGTGGGACTATTTGAAAATGAAAATGATCCGGTGCAGAAGCGCCACTTGCCGGTCCGTTGTAAAATACAGTGTATGCAGGGAAAGTCCGGGCTAAAGCCAATAAATCTGTAAAGCGGCTTGCAATCAGTTGTGGAGTGTGTTCGTTGGAAGGGACTGTAAAATGTTCATGAAAAATGGGGTATGGATTGATGAAAATGTTGTATTTTTCTCCATATGGTATTCCTTTTTGTTTCTCGGGCATGTGTGATGGGCAGAGAAAACAGGCTCTTTTTTGGAGCGTTGCTTGGTCGGTTCTGGCATTGGTGGAAATGATACGTGCCGGATTGTATTGTATGCGCATCCGAAAATGTCGGAAAGGGATGTCTTTGCAAATCACTTGTTCCAATGCTTGAAAGTTGTTACGAGCTAGAGGAAACTCTTGAACCTGCCGGTTGTATAGAGCTGTTAAATCTTTATTTTCCATGTTGTTTTATTTCTTTCATTCGAGCAGATAATTCTAAACTCCGTAAAGTGTCTTTATAGGAATTATAGGTGTTTAGCTTATTGATTTCCAATGCAGCATCCGAGTTGCCATCCCAACGGCGACATAAGTAAAGCGGTTGGTAAATACGTCCGATCCGGTAGTGGCGCGATATGGCAAGTCCTACAGCATAGTCTTCTCCATAGCTGACATTCGGGAATCTGATCGTTCGTATCAGTGGGGTGTAGAAAGCTCGGGGAGCTCCCAGTCCATTGATGCGGAGTGCGTTGTTGCGTCCGTTTTCAGGGGTCCATTCACGATGATCTATGATACCCGGAGGAATTTCTTCCAAAGCGAAGTTGACCATTTGATAACTGCCGATGAGCATGGCGCATTGCTGTTGGTAAAAGTTATCAACAATAATTTGTAAGGTATGTGGGGTGTTGTATAAGTCGTCACTGTCTAGTTGGACGGCAAAACGGCCACAGAGGTGGGATTGTACGGCTTCGTTCCAGCAACCGCCTATACCGAGAAGGGTAGAGGTGGGTTGTAAATGCACCACTTGGGGATACTGTTTGGCCAAATTGTGTATTATTTCTGTCGTCCCATCGTTGGAATGGTTGTCAACAATGATGATATTATATGGAAAATCAGTCTGTTGTTGTAGTGCCGAATGGATTGCATCCGAAATTGTCTTGACGCGATTGCGGACAGGAATGATGATTGAGGCTTCAACAGGAAAAGAGCCTTCGTGTAAATCAATATTCAGGAATACCGGTTGCAGCCATCCGCCTATGGCTTTTAAATGTTCGGTACAGGCAGCTTCCATTTCGAGTTGCACTTCCCGGTTTTGGGGATTGACATAGTCAAACTGTTTTTCTCCTGATTTACGGGAATCGGCTTCTTCTATTGTATATAGATATTCAGGAAGATGGATAATATCACCTAGTCGGGAAAGTTGTAAACGGAGTGCATAGAGCGCTGCATATTGGTAGTCTGTACTTAGATTTTCAATAGCTTGCAGGAAGGTTGAGGTTCGAATGAACCATAGTGGTCCGAAGTCGAAATCATCGCGCAGACTTCCTTTTTGATAATTTATAGTCGGGTGTGTGAAACTTTTATTTTCCCGTTGCATATAATAATCGCAGTATAGCATGACTGTTTGGCTGTCGCAAGCTACCTGTTGCATCCGTTCGAGTGCATAAGGGGAAAGTTGAAATTGTGTAGTTCCGGAATAAAGAAAGAAGAATTCAGAATGAATCTGTTTTTTGAGATCGTAAAGTTCCGAAGTCTTACAAATGGGGCGTATATGAAATATTGGGCCTAAATCCATAATGATCGTTTTTTGTTCAAAACTATAAAAAATCCAGGTGCAAAACTAATTTTATTCGTCCGATAATAGTTGTGACAGGCATTTGCAGATAGTGTCGTAGTCGAAGCCTCGGCCCATGGCAAAACGGGTGAGTTTGGCCCTTAATTTGTATGGATCGTTTTCAGTCAGAGAGCGATATTTCTGCAGCAGGAGTTCCTGACAATGGTCAGTATAATTATCTGGTGGTATTACGGATGAGGCTTCATCGATAATTTCCTGAGAAATACCTTTTTGGCGTAGCATCATACTTATTTTCTGTTTTCCCCAGTGGTTGAAGCGGAATTTGTCTTCGGTATAAATGCGGGCAAAGCGTTTGTCATCGATGAATTTATGTTCAAGCAGGAAGGACATGATTTTTTGGATATCATCTTCCTGTATTTCCCATTTGATTAATTTTTGTTGAACATCTTTGCTGCACATTTCTTTTTTACTGCATTGTCCGGCAATGATGTTTAGTGCCTGTTCCGGTTTCATCCTTTGGTAGCTTTAATCATTCTTTCTTTTCCGTAGAAATCCTTTTTCAGTTCAATATTTCTGTAGCCTTTTTTATTCAGCAAATCAACGGTTTCTTTCCCAAAAGCTTCATTGATTTCAAAGAAAAGCAGGCCTTCAGGTTTTAAATGAAGGATTCCGAATTCTGCGATGGTGCGATAAAATAGCAGAGGGTCGGTATCATCGACAAATAAAGCTTTTGCAGGTTCGTAATCAAGCACATTGCGGTGCATCTCTTTTTTTTCACATTCTCTGATATAAGGTGGATTGCTGACAATGATGTCGAAAGAATCCCAATTATAGTTTTCGTAATGCAGTATGTCCCTAAGCATAAAATTTACATTTGTCTGGTTGATGAGGGCATTCTTCCGGGCTGTTTCCAATGTATCCTGAGTAATGTCTATGGCACTGACAATGACTTGGGGACAAATGTGTGATATACTGATGGCAATACATCCGCTACCGGTGCCGATATCCAGAATCTGCCTGCCTGCCTGGATATTCTCTATGACCCATTTTACAAGTTCTTCGGTTTCCGGTCGGGGGATTAATGTGGTGCGATTGACTTTGAATGGCAGACCGGCAAATGATGTTTCGCCCAAGATATATTGGAGAGGTTCATTTTGTTGTAATCTTTGAATGATAGAATAAAATTTATTTATAAAGCTTTTGTCTAAAGTTTCGTTTTTTTTGATATGGATATCTATATTTGTAAAATGTAAAACATCCATGTAGATGATGCGGCAGATGCTTTGGATTTCATGTTCCGGATATGAGTCTTTAAGAGCCTGCCTGGCGTATTGTGATAAATGAAAAATAGTATTCATAACACAAAGATAGGATTAAAAACTGATTTCATATCATGATGTGGTTACAAATCATCATATATGTCTGCGTTGCACTTTACTTCTTGACGCTGATAAGTGTGATTTTCAATGTGATTCTTGAGAATCGTAATCCTGTGCGTACATTGGCTTGGATTATAGTGATGGTGGCAATTCCTTTGGTCGGTTTTTTGTTTTATCTGTATTTTGGAGTCAATTACCGAAAGATCAAAATGTTTTCGCGTAAAGGATTGGGGGATATGAAGTGGCTGCAATACATGAGTGAGGACCAGAAGCAGTTGATTAAGAAATCTGAATATCTGCAACGGCGAGATACCGTGGCTGTACGTAAGTTGATGACTTTACTGTTGAATAATAGTAAGGCCCTGCTTACGCGCTATAATCAGGTCGAGGTGTTGAATAATGGAATGGAGACTTTTCCCGCTTTGTTTAAGGCATTGGGAGAGGCTAGAAAGTTTATTCATCTGGAGTATTATATTATGGATGAGGGGCGTCTGTTGACTGAGCTGAAAAAAATATTGCTTGATAAGGCTGCTGAAGGGGTGGAAATCCGCATTATTTACGATGATGTTGGTTCGTGGAGTCTGTCCAAAAGTTTTATTCGTGAACTACGGGCTGCCGGTATACAGATTTATCCTTTTTTGCCAGTACGTTTCCGTCAGTTTGCTCGCAAGGCGAATTATCGCAATCATCGTAAAATCGTAGTCATTGATGGTGTCATCGGTTTTGTCGGTGGATTGAATATTGCAGACCGATATGTGGATGGAGTTCCGGGAATAGGAATTTGGCGGGATACCCATTTAAAAGTGATAGGGGAAGCCGTTACTTCACTGCAGGTGATATTTTTGATTGACTGGTATTTTGTACGGCAGGAATTACTGTTAAATAAAGATGAATATTTGCCTTATGTGCAGGCTGACAGTAATGTGGTGGTACAGACGGTAACTTCGGGGCCGGATAGTGATTGGGCCTCGATTCAACAGTCTTACTTTACATTGATTAATATGGCCAAACGGTATGTTTTTATTTCGACTCCTTATTTTATGCCGGGGGAAACAACTTTAAATTCTTTAAAGACAGCGGCAATGAGCGGTGTGGATGTTCGGATTTTATTGCCTCATAAATCGGATTCGAAACTTACGTATTGGTGTACACGTTCGTATATTGAAGAATTATTGGATGCCGGAGTGAAAATATATTGGTATAAGAAGGGTATTAATCATTGTAAGGTGATTATTACTGATGGCATTGTGGCAAGTGTGGGCTCTGCCAATATGGATATTCGTAGTTTTGAGCAAAATTTTGAAGTAAATATGATAATATATGATCGGGATGTTGTCAGAAAATTGGCGACCGATTTTGCAAATGACTTGAAAGATAGTATGGAGAGTACAATTCTGCATTGGAAATTCCGGTGTAAGCGTGAGCGGGTCTATGAATCTATGGCTCGTTTGTTCGCTCCTTTATTATAGGTATATAAATTTTGTGTATAAGATGTTTAGCAAGGAAATTGCAGTAGTATTCAATGGAGAAGTCAGTGGAGTGAAAGACTTCGAAATTACAGAAATCAGTGTGGATAGCCGTTCTTTGGTAAATCCGGAAACGGCATTGTTTTTTGCGTTGAAGGGAATAAATCATAACGGGCACGATTATGTTGTAACTTTGTATGGTCGGGGGGTAAGAAATTTTGTTATTAGTGAGAGTCTTCCTGAATTTACGGAGTTAGCGGAAGCTAATTTTTTCAAAGTATCGGATGTTAAAGAGGCTCTACAGACATTGGCAGGTTGGTATCGCCAACAATTGAATGCAGATGTTGTTAGTGTGGCAGGTAGTAATGGCAAGACTATAGTGAAGGAGTGGATCTATCAGATGCTTTCTGATGAATCTGATATTTATAGAAGTCCCCGTAGTTATAATTCTCAGATCGGAGTACCTCTTTCTTTATTGGAGATGACCGGAAATACCCGTTTGGCAATTATAGAAGCAGGTATTTCACAGCCGGGAGAAATGGTGAGATTGCAGCAAATGATTCAGCCTCGTGTCGGTATATTTACGCATTTGGGAGATGCTCATGGAGAAAATTTTAAGTCACAGGAAGCCAAATTGGAAGAGAAAGCCCGATTGTTTGTGGATTGTGAAATTATTATCGGACAGGCCGGAGCACCTCTGGATTATATTATGAGTGTAGCGAAAATTACGGCTAAACGTATTGCATGGGGAGATTCTGACGATGTGGAAGTGCGAGTATTGGAAAATGTGCAGGATTCTTGTGGACGACGTGTTGTATTGGAATGGAAGGGAAGCATCAGTACGATTCACATACCATTTGCCGATGAAGCTTCGTATGAAAATTGCATGAATGCGATCTGTTTGCTTTTGTGGAAAGGAAAGACGTTAGAGTATATTGTGCCGCGAGTCGAACAGTTGCAGCCTATTGCTATGCGAATGGAAATTAAAGACGGCATTAATCATTGCGTATTGATCAACGACTACTACAATTCAGATGCCGCGTCCTTTCAGTTGGCTTTAAAAACCTTGATGATGCAGGATGCCGGTCGTGGAAAAGTAGTTATACTTTCTGATTTTGTAGATGTGGGGACAAATGAAGGCGGACTTTATCGGGAGATCGCCGGATTGTTGAAAAAGGCTGATGTGTCAGTGTTTATTGGTATCGGAGAGAATGTCAGTCGTTATAAGTCTTTTTTTCAATTGCAGGAATGTCGTTTTTATAAAGATACCGAGAGTTTTCTGTATCAGGAAAAAAGAGAGTCATTTAAAGATCAGGTTATTCTGATAAAAGGAGCCCGTAAGTTCCGTTTCGAATATATTGCCGGTTTTCTTCAGAAACAGTCACATTCCACTGTTCTTGAGGTAGATATGGATGCAATGGTTTATAATTTGAATCATTTCCGTTCTCTTTTACCCCGGCAAACGATGGTGGCTGTCATGGTGAAAGCATTTTCTTATGGTAGCGGTTCGGTGGAAATTGCTAATTTATTGCAATACCAAGGCGTTAATTATTTAATGGTGGCTTTTGCTGATGAGGGTGTGGAGTTGCGTGCTGCAGGTATTACAATACCTATCGGTGTGATGAATCCAGAGCCGGAATCGTTTGATAATATGATAGAATTTGGTCTTGAGCCGGAAATTTATTCGTTGGTTTTGTTGAAAGCTTTTGATGCCGCTTTGGTTAAACATGGTATCGAAAAATATCCGGTACATCTGAAATTAAATACCGGAATGAACCGCTCCGGATTGGATGTCGGCGATATTGACGATTTGTTGGATTTTTTCAAAACGAAGCGGCATGTAATGATACGTTCGATGTTTTCACATTTGGCCGGTAGCGATGAAAAAAAGCATGATGGTTATACACAGTGGCAAATTGATAACTTCGTGAGTATGACAGAAGAAGTGCAGTCACATTTTGATTATCATATTTTACGGCATATATTGAATTCTGCAGGTATAGAACGTTTTGGCCGTTATGCGTTTGATATGGTCAGATTGGGTATCGGTCTGCATGGAATCAGTGCCAATGGCGCTTCTTTGCGTCCGGTCAGTTCGTTTAAGACCTACATCGCTTCTGTGCGGGAGGTTAAAGGAGACCAGACGGTGGGCTATGGTCGGAAAGGTGTGTTGAAGCGTGATTCCCGTATCGCTGTCATTCCTGTGGGGTATGCTGATGGCTTGAATCGTCATTTGAGTTGTGGAGTGGGTGAGGTGATGGTATGTGGCAAACGGGTTCCAATTATCGGAAATATCTGTATGGATGCCTGTATGATTGATGTTACGGATACTCAGGCACAAGTGGGGGATGAGGTGGAGATTTTCGGGAAGCACATTCCCGTGACAGAATTATCTGATAAATTGCAGACAATCCCTTATGAGGTGTTGACATCTGTTTCGCATCGGGTAAAGAGAGTTTATTTTAAGGAATAATAAAAGCGCTACGATTCCATAGCGCTTTCTCCTTTATTGTACTTTATTTTGCGTAATTCCCTGTAACCACATTTCAATGTTGCGAACAACAATGCCAAAGCGGATGGCGAATGCTTCGTGTGTGGCGTATCCTAGATGAGGAAGCATTAATAAATTCGGTGCATTGAATAATTCCAAGTCGGCAGGAAGTGGAGGCTCTTGGTTGTATACATCAAGGGCTGCGCCTGCAATTTGTTCTTTTTTCAGAGCCTCATATAATGCATGTTGGTTGACAATGGGACCACGAGCTGTATTAATCAATATGGCATGAGACTGCATCAGCGCAAATTCATCTGTATTAATGAAATTCCGTGTTTCTTCGTTAGAGGGAATATGTACGGAAATAATGTCCGAATGTTTTAAGAGGGTTTGTTTGTCCACTTGTGTGACATTTTCGATTTGTTTGAAATGGCGATTGTAGGCCAATACTTTACAGCCGAAAGCATGGGCCAGTTGTGCTACACGTTGTCCAATGGCACCCAATCCTATGATACCGATTGTTTTTCCGTTTAATTCGCAGCCGAGGAATCCTTGTCTGTCACCGGAAATACGTGTGATGGCATCTCCACCTATAATTTTACGGTATAGAGAAATAATCATGCCGATAGTCAATTCTGCAACAGCTTGTGTTGAGTAGCCGGCTGCATTGCAAACTGTAATTCTCCGTTTCCGGCATTCTTTTAAGTCAATGTGATCGACGCCGGTGAAGGCGACTGACAACATTTTTAGTTTTGGACAATGCTCAAAAAAACGCTTTTTTAATGGGATATTGCTGATAACGACAATATCTGCATCTTTTGCCCGTTCAATTAGTATGTCTTCGTTTTCCTGGCGGTCAGGGTAGAAGGTTAGTTGGTGTCCTTGTGCTTTCAAGGCTGTAACGCCTGTATTGAATTTGCACTCACATATCCCCAAAGGTTCGACAAATACAATATTCATATTTATTAGTGCTATTAATTTTGACAGAATAGTTATGCTGTCAATAACATTATACAGCCCTCTAAGTTAGGAAATGTTTTCTTTATATGAAAAATTACTTTTCTCTTTTTTTTACTAATTTTGTAGCCCCTTTTGCTATAAGAGGATAAGTTGTATTTCTAATTTAATTGTCATGACATTATCCGAGAGGCATCATAAGATATTGGAATTGCTGAAAATTAACGGAACGGTTGCTGTGAATGATTTATCAAAACTTTTGGATGTTTCATCTGTGACTATCCGTAAGGATTTGGGAATTTTGGAAGAGAAGAAATTGCTTTATCGTTCACATGGAGGAGCAATTCAAATTGATCCGTATATAGGGAATCGGCATGTTTTGGAGAAGGCAAAACATTTTCCGGAAGAAAAAAAGCGTATAGGATTGAAAGCGGCAGAATTGCTTCAACCGAATGATGCCATCATTATTGCTTCCGGCACAACAGTTTTGGCTTTTGCTCAGTGTATTAGTCCTGATGCTCGTTTGACCGTGATAACTTCTGCGATGAATGTTTCCATGGAGCTGATTAATCATCACCAGGTAGAGGTTATTCAGTTGGGTGGAGTTGTGCGACATACCTCTAGTTCTGTTGTCGGTGATTATGCCGAGAAAATGTTGGCAAATTTTTCTTGCAGCAAGCTTTTTATCGGAGTAGATGGTATTGATTTAGCATATGGCTTGACAACGACGAATTCCATGGAAGCAAGTATTAACAGAGTCATGATAGAAGCAGCGCAGAAAACAATTGTTTTGACAGATTCTTCAAAATTCGGACGTCGAGGTTTTGGTAAGATATGTAGTCTTGATGTTGTTGATCAGATTATCACTGATGCAGGAGTGTCATCTAAAGTGGTGAAGGGTTTGGAAGATATGGGTATAAAAGTTTCCATTGTGTAAATCATTTTTGAATATTTTTTCTGTAAAATATTTGTGAAAAGGGAAAAATGCTTTATCTTTGCACACGCAAAACAGAAGAGTTCTTTTTCTTATAATATTTTGCAAATGCGAAAATAGCTCAGTTGGTAGAGCACGACCTTGCCAAGGTCGGGGTCGCGGGTTCGAGTCCCGTTTTTCGCTCTTTCCCTACGGAGGATGCTCGAATGGTGGAATCGGTAGACACGCGGGACTTAAAATCCCGTGGCCATTGCGGCTGTGCGGGTTCAAGTCCCGCTTCGAGTACAAGAAAAAACGCTAATTGCTTTTCCTGCAATTAGCGTTTTTTTTCTTGTATTCTTTCCAAGAAATTTAATGTTGTAAAAACTTTTGTAGTAATATTCAGTTTGTCTAAAGTTGTTGTGGTGAAGTCGATTGCAATTTGTATATTTGTGGTCTCAAAAATATTTGGACGATGGTTTATAATAGAAAAAGAAAGGTTGCAGGTTCCTATTTTGTTTCAACGCTAAGTATTGCATTGGTATTGGTGGTTGTTGGTGCACTTGTATTTATCTTGTTGAATACAAAAAAAATATCTGATCATGTAAAACAGAATATCGGTTTTTCAATTATTGTGAAGGACAATATAAATGAAGCAGAGATTAAAAGAGTCCAGAAAATAATAGACACAAAACCGTTTGTGTCTTCATCCATGTTCATTAGTAAGGAGCGGGCAGCTCGTGAGTTTAAAAAAGAATTGGGTGAAGATTTTGAAACAGTACTTGGGTATAATCCTCTTTTGCCTTCAATAGAGATTAAATTGAATCCGGTGTATGCAAATAACGATTCATTGGCACTGATTGAAAAAAGTTTGTTGAAAAATGAGATTATTCAAGAGGTTTCTTATCAGAAATCTTTAGTACAGATGGTGAATGAAAATGTGCGTCGTATCAGTTTGATTTTATTGATGGCAGGAGCTGTGTTGCTGCTGATATCTTTTACATTGATTCGTAATACGATTCATTTGGCTGTGTATTCTCAACGTTTTCTGATTAAAACGATGCAATTGGTTGGAGCGAAATCTTTTTTTATATGCAAGCCATTTATTCAAAATGGTCTTTGGTTTGGTTTTTTTGGCAGTATGTTTGCTAATATGCTACTATTGGCTGCCATTTATTTTTTACAAAAAGAGACTGATGGTGTGGTGGATTTGATGAATAAAGAACTGTTGATTGTGATGGTATTATTTGTTACAATTTGTGGAGTTCTGTTGTCCTTTGTCTCTTCGTGGATGTCGGTTACTCGCTATCTGAGTAAGGATTTGAATGATTTGTATAATTAAAAAAATATTTAATACGATTTATATATGATGTTGAAGAGTGATTTGAAGAATACTTCGCATAAGAAGGTCGGATTTCCTATTCCGGTGAGTAGTTATAAAATGATTTTAATTGGTTTTGGTATTGTTGTGTTTGGATTTATTTTGATGATGGGTGGAGGGAGCAATGATCCTGATACATTTAATTATGAGATTTTTAGTTTCAGGAGGATAACATTAGCTCCCATAGTTGTATTGGGCGGATTTGGTTTTATATTTTGGGCAATTATGCGAAAGCCGAAAAAAGAAGCCGAAGAAGGTTGTGGTAAGTGATAGGGTGTTAATATTAATTTTAAACAGATAATATGTCTTGGTTGGAAGCTTTAGTTCTTGGTGTTGTGCAAGGACTGACAGAATTTTTGCCGGTAAGTAGTTCTGGGCATTTGCAGATTTTTAGTGCTTTATTTGGAGTGCAGGGAGAAGAGAATTTAACGTTTGCAGTGGTGGTACATGCTGCTACAGTTTGTAGTACTATAGTTGTACTGCGTCATGAAATTATGGACTTGTTAAAAGGTTTGTTTCGTTTTCAATGGAATTCAGAGACAATTTATATTGCAAAAATTGCACTGTCTATGATACCTGTGGCGATAGTAGGGGTGTGTTTTAAAGATTATGTAGAGGCAATTTTTGGTTCAGGATTGTTGATCGTAGGTGTTTCTTTGTTAGTTACAGCCGCTTTGTTATCATTTGCCTATTATGCCCGTCCTCGCGAAAGAAAAGAAATTACTTTTCGTGATGCTTTTATTATAGGAATTGCTCAAGCGTGTGCTGTATTGCCGGGTTTGTCACGTTCTGGTTCGACAATTGGTACGGGAATTTTGCTTGGTAATAATAAGGAGAATGTTGCAAAATTTTCATTCTTGATGGTGTTGGTACCTATTTTGGGGGAAGCCTTTTTGGACTTGATGCAAGGCGGATTTTCTTCGGCAGAAAGTGGAATATCAGTTTCTGTATTGTTGGTTGGTTTTGTTTCTGCTTTTGTTTCTGGATATATTGCTTGCAGCTGGATGTTGAATTTGGTGAAGAAAGGCAAATTGATGTGGTTTGCAATATATTGCTTGGTAGTAGGAGGAACGATATTGGTTTATAGTTTTGTGTAAGAAGATTGTGTGTAAGATAATTTTTCAAGAAGAAGGAGATTTTCATGCCGGTTCATTGATTTTGGTTGATAAACCATTACATTGGACCTCGTTTGATGTTGTAAATAAAATCCGTTGGTCTTTAAAGGCATCTTGCGGAAAGATAAAGGTGGGACATACCGGTACCTTGGATCCTTTGGCAACTGGGTTGGTATTGGTATGTACTGGGAAGTGGACGAAACGGATAGAGGAATTAATGGCACAAGAGAAGGAGTATGTGGCGGATATTCATTTTGGAGCGGTGACTCCTTCATATGATTTGGAAACTTTACCGGAGGGATGTTTTCCGGTAGAGCATATTACGCGAGAGTATCTTGAACAGATATTGAATGATTTCTGTGGTGTTGTACGGCAAATACCGCCTGTATATTCAGCTATTCGGGTGGATGGTGATAGAGCTTATAAAAAGGCACGTAAAGGGGATATGTTAGAAATGCCGGCGCGTGAAGTGCTTGTGAATAGACTGGAGATTTTGAATTATGTTTTACCTGATGTGCAGTTGCGTATAGTTTGTAGTAAAGGAACTTATATTCGTTCTTTGGCAAATGATATTGGGCGTGCATGTGGTAGTGGTGCATATTTAGCTGGTCTGCGGAGATTGAGGAGTGGATGCTTTAGTGTCGCTGATGCAAATAAAATGGATGAATTGGTTGCTTTTTTGCAGAAAGAGCAGTAACTTGCAACGTTTTAATGAAATTGGAGTATTTTGCATTGTTAAGAAATATTTCCTGCTTTTCTTTTGTAATAAGTTAGATTGTTAATTGAGACTTAGTCGGTAATTTTAAATAGAAGTAGAAATGAAGTTATCAAAATTCAGATATAAACTTCCTGCAGATTTGATTGCGCAGTATCCGTCAACGAATCGAGATGAATGTCGTTTATTGGTGTTGCATAAGGAAACTGGTGAAATAGAGCATAAAATATTTAAGGATGTCATTGATTATTTTGATGAGAATGATGTGTTTGTCTTCAATGATACAAAGGTGTTTCCTGCTCGTTTATATGGTAATAAGGAAAAAACGGGAGCGGAAATTGAAGTGTTTTTGCTTCGGGAATTGAATCGAGATATGCGCATTTGGGATGTATTGGTAGATCCGGCGCGTAAAATCCGTATAGGAAATAAATTGTATTTTGGAGAAGATGACAGTTTGGTGGCTGAAGTAATAGACAATACAACCTCGCGTGGGCGTACGTTGCGTTTTTTGTATGATGGAGACTACGATGAGTTTAAGAAATTGTTATATGGTTTGGGAGAAACTCCTCTGCCTCGTAGTATTACGCGTAAAGTAGAGCAAGAGGATGAAGAACGTTATCAGACTATTTTTGCTCGGCATGAAGGAGCTGTCGCTGCTCCGACGGCAGGTTTGCATTTTAGTCGTGAATTGATGAAACGTATGGAGATCAAAGGTATTGATTTTGCATATATTACTTTGCATGTCGGTTTAGGAAATTTTCGTGAGGTGGATGTGGAGGATTTGACAAAGCACAAGATGGATTCCGAGCAAATATTTGTTACTCCAGAAACGGTGAAAATTGTAAATGATGCAAAGGATGAACGTTGTAAGATTTGTGCTGTGGGAACTACTGTTATGCGGACTTTGGAAAGTTGTGTGACAACTAAAGGTCGTTTGGCCGAATATGAAGGTTGGACGAATAAATTTATCTTTCCTCCTTATGATTTTAGTGTGCCGGATGCATTTGTTTCAAATTTTCATTTACCCTATTCTACTTTGTTGATGATGGTGGCTGCTTTTGGCGGATACGAACATGTGATGAATGCTTATGAGGTTGCAGTAAAAGAAAAATATCAGTTTGGTACATACGGTGATGCAATGTTGATCATATAGATTGGTTTTAAATTGATTGATTATCAGTAAGTTTGTAAAAATCCTAAAACTGTTTGTGTAATATACATAAGAGGCTTAGAATCAAACTAACGCTTTTTGCAAATCTATATGAAATATTTTTCTTATGAGGAGTTGGTAAAGAAGAGTTTTCTTTCCATCATTGAGAAATGATCGCAAACAAGGAAACAAGAACTTAATAAAAATAATAAAAATCGGTATATAATCAAATGTATTGTGATCATATACCGATTTTTTATTTCAGATTATTGAAAGCACTTTTACAATGCCTTCGTCTAAAAGACTGTTTTATAGCCGAATATTATTTTATAATTTGCTTGCGTCAACCAATAATTCTTTATTATATTCTCCGTTAGCTAATTTTTCAGCTACGTTCTTGAATGCTTTGATTGTATATTCTACATCTTCCATTGTATGTTCTGCAGTAGGAATTAAGCGAAGTAACAACTGTCCTTTGGGGATGACAGGATACACAACAATTGAGCAAAATAAGTTGTAGTTTTCGCGTAGGTCAAATACTACTTGCATACCTTCAGCAACACTGCCTGACAAATATACAGGAGTAACCATCGAGTTGGTAATGCCAATATTCATGCCGTCTGCTTTTAGACCGTTTTGCAGAGCATGGGCGATTTTCCAAAGTTTTTCTCGTCTTTCAGGTTGGGTCTTTAACATTTCCAGACGTTTGATAGCACCTTCTACCATGGGCATGGTCAGTGATTTTGCAAACATTTGTGAGCGCATGGTATAACGCAAGGACATACAAACCTCTTCATCTGTTGCAACGAAAGCACCGAAACCTGCCATTGCTTTTGCGAATGTTCCGAAATAAAGGTCTATTTTATCCTGCACGCCAAAATGTTCTCCTGTACCTGCTCCTGTGGGACCCATTGTCCCGAAACCATGTGCATCGTCAACCAATAAACGGAAGTTAAACTCAGACTTCAAGGCTGTGATTTCATCCAACTTGCCAAGGTCTCCGGCCATTCCGAATACACCTTCCGTGATGACAAGGATTCCACCTCCTGTTCCTTCTACATATTTAGTGGCATGTTCCAATTGTTTGCGAAGGCTTGCCATGTCGTTGTGTACATACACATAGCGTTTGGCTGGAGACAGACGTAAACCGTCCATGATGCAAGCATGTGATTCTGCATCATATACGATACAGTCGAAACGAGAGGTCAATGAGTCTATAATGGAGATCATTCCCTGATATCCGAAGTTGACGAGAAACGCATCGGGTTTACCTACAAATTCAGCTAACTGAGATTCCAGATATTCATGACGAGAAGTTTGACCGCTCATCATACGGGCTCCCATTGGATATGCAAGTCCCCATTGGGCCGCTGCTTCTGCATCTGCTTTACGTACTTCCGGGTCGTTGGCAAGACCGATGTAGTTGTTTAAACTCCAGTTTAAGACTTCTTTCCCACGAAAGATCATACGGGGTCCGATTTCTCCTTCCAATTTGGGAAATGCGAAATAGCCGTGTGCTTCTTTAGCATACTGACCAATATTTCCTCTTTGTTTTTTTACTCTTTCAAAAATGTCCACGTCTATAGTATTTTGAAAATTTATGTAACCTGATTTTAGTTGTGCAAAAGTAATAATTGCAGAAGTAAAAAGCTAAAGGTTAGAATGAAAAGTTTGAAGATTGGGTATAAGTACGCATCAGATGAAAGAAAGTGACGAGCTTGGTGAAAAAGTTTTTATCTTTTGCTTTTTAGTTATTACTTTTTACTCTATCTTTGCATGATGCAAAAGAAGTGATAATTGATGATTATATGAAGAGAATATTAGTTTTTTTATTGGTGGCCGTATTATTGGCTTCGTGTGGAGAATATCAGCAGCTACTGAAGAGTAATGACTACCAGTTAATCTATAAAAAAGCTATTGAATACTATAATAAAGGCGACTATCAGCGTTCTTTAAACCTATTGGATGGTATTCGGACTGTTTTTAGCGGAACAAGCAAGGCTCAGAATATAGCCTACTATCGCGCTTTCTGTAGCTATAATATGAAGGATTATGAATTGGCTGCCAGTTCATTTAAGCAGTTTGTACAGACTTATCCTGAAAGTTCTTTTTCTGAAGAGTGTCTTTATATGCTTGGATTTTGTCATTATAAAGCCTCGCCTAAACCGCGACTTGATCAAACCGTTACGGACAAAGCATTGAGCGAATTCCAGTTGTACCTCAGTCGTTATCCTAATAGTATGCGTAAAGAAAGGATCAATGGTTATATCGATGAGATGCGTGACAAACTTTCCTACAAGGCATATCTGAGTGCTAGAAATTACTATCTGCGTGAATATTATAAAGCTGCGACTATTAGTTTGCAGAATTGTTTGAAAGATTTTCCGACATCAAAATATCGGGAAGAAATTATGTACATGTTGTTTGTTTCCAAGTATGAAATGGCAGTTAATAGTGTTGAGGATAAAAAACTTGAGCGGTATAATAACGCACAAGAGGAATATTACTATTTTGTGGAAGAATATCCGAATAGTAAATATGCCGATGATTTGAAGAAGAAATACGAGGAAATTCATAAATTTCTGGAAAATTACAATTTTGAAGAATAAGAAAAATGTTAATAATTATACATCAGTTATGGTAGATTTCAAAAAAGTTAAAGCGCCGAATAACACCATTACCCGCAATCCGGCTGTGTTGGCAGCTAAAGCGGACAATAATATTTATGAGGCGGTTGCCATTATTGCAAAAAGATCAAATCAGATTGCTGTTGAAATGAAAGAAGAACTTAGTCGTAAACTGCAGGAGTTTGCGTCGTGCACAGACAATCTGGAGGAAATTTTTGAGAATCGCGAGCAGATTGAGATTTCTAAATTCTATGAACGAATCCCGAAACCTGTGTTAATTGCGACACAGGAATTTGAGGACGGTCAGGTTTATTTTAGAAATACAACTGCTGAAAAGAAATCTGTTTAAGCGTTTGTTGTTACGTATACGGTTAATGTACCAATGCCAATTGTAGATATTTGATTGTTGCATTGGTACATTTTAATTTATAGATTCATATGTTAAAAGGGAAACATATCATTATCGGTGTAACGGGTAGTATTGCTGCTTATAAGGCAGCTTCTTTGGTACGTCTGCTTGTGAAGGAAGGAGCCGAGGTAAAGGTGGTGATGACAGAATTAGCCCGGCAGTTTATAACTCCTTTGACAATGGCTACATTGTCAAAACATCCTGTGATGGTGGAATTCTATAATCCGGAAAACGGAGACTGGCATTCTCATGTTGATATGGGTATGTGGGCTGATGTGTACCTGATAGCCCCGGCCTCTGCAAATACAATTGGAAAAATGGCTCATGGAATTGCAGATAATTTGTTGCTTACAACTTATCTCTCTGCAAAATGTCCTGTTATTATAGCTCCGGCTATGGATTTGGATATGTACCGACATCCGGCTACCCAACAGAATTTGAATGTTTTGAGGAATTATGGAAATATAATCGTAGAGCCTGCAGAAGGAGAATTGGCAAGTGGATTGATTGGTAAAGGCCGGATGGCCGAACCTGAAGCAATTGTAGCCTTTGTGCGTGATTTTTTTTGCAGAAGGGAAGATTTTGTTGGAAAACGTGTTTTGTTGACTGCTGGACCTACGTATGAACGGATTGATCCGGTCCGCTTTATCGGTAATTATTCCTCAGGGAAGATGGGTTTTGCTTTGGCGGAAGCTTTTGCATCAAGAGGTGCAGATGTCGTATTGGTTGCAGGTCCTGTGCAGCTGAAGACAATACATTCGTCCATTCGCCGGATTGATGTCGAATCGGGGCAAGAGATGTACAATGCTGTAATGGACGAAGTAGAGCATAGCGATATTATTGTATCTTGTGCGGCCGTTGCAGACTTCCGTCCGTTACATCGTGCAGATAGCAAGGTTAAAAGAGGAAAAGATAATATGATATTGGAATTGGAGCCGACAATAGATATTGCAGCAGCTTTGGGAAGACAGAAAAGAGAAGGTCAGTTATTAGTGGGCTTTGCATTGGAAACAAATGATGAGGAATGTAATGCGATTCATAAATTGCGTAAGAAGAATTTGGATTTGATTATACTCAATAGTTTGAAAGACGATAATGCGTGTTTTGGCTATGATACGAATAAGGTTACCATGATAGACTGTCAGGAAAATCGATATTATTATGAACTGAAAACCAAACGGGAAGTTGCTGAAGATATAGTAGATAGGATAGCGGATATGTTATAGGATGAAAATATTTATGCGGAAATATTTGTTCGTTAAAAAAAACTTCTGTATTTTTGCATCTTGATATGAATATAGAATATTTAAATATTGGCACGTTCAAGCATGTATTTGCGGATAATCGCAGACCGATTTGCCAGTTTATTTATAAAAATTTAAAACCAACATTGTCGTAAGACCTGTTGGTTTTTTTTTGTCTAAAAACGAATTTAATTATATTGGTATGAAGACACACAGCTTAGTATCTATCGAAGATTACAGTAAAGAAGAGATTCTGGAAGTTTTAAACCTTGCTTCTGAATTTGAAGCGAATCCAAATCAGCGTTTGCTGGAGGGGAAAGTAGTTGCATCGTTGTTTTTTGAGCCTTCTACACGTACTCGTTTGAGTTTTGAAACTGCCATTAACCGTTTGGGTGGTCGTATTGTAGGTTTTTCGGATTCATCTTCATCCAGCGTGACAAAAGGCGAGACTCTGAAAGATACCATTAAGATGGTGGATAATTATTGTGATTTAATTGTGATGCGTCATCCCGTAGAAGGTGCGGCTCGTTATGCGAGTGAAGTTGCTGTACATCCGGTGCTGAATGCCGGAGATGGGGCCAATCAGCATCCTTCTCAGACAATGCTTGACCTTTATTCTATTTATAAGACACAAGGAACTTTGGAGAATTTGACTGTTTGTATGGTAGGTGACTTGAAATACGGACGTACAGTGCACTCACTTTTGCAAGCGATGAGCAATTTCCATCCGACTTTTCATTTTGTTTCTCCGGCTTCTTTGAAAATGCCGGATGCCTACAAATTACGTTTGAAGGAATTGGATATTCCTTATTATGAACACACTGAGCTTGATGAAGTGATAGATAAAGCTGATATTCTTTATATGACACGTGTACAACGTGAGCGTTTTGCTGACCCGTTGGAGTATGAGAAAGTGAAAAATGTGTATATCTTGCGTAATGCAATGCTTGCAAATGCAAAAGATAATATGAGAATTTTGCATCCGCTGCCTCGGGTAAATGAAATAGATGTAGACGTTGACGAAAACCCAAAAGCTTACTATTTCGAGCAAGCTCGTAACGGAGTATTTGCTCGTCAGGCTATTATTTGCAAAGCTTTAGGATTGAAATAATTTGAATGGTTCAAGATTAAAAGATTTATTATGGCTAAGAAAGAATTACAAGTAAGCGCGATTGAAAATGGTACGGTAATCGATCATATTCCTGCTGATAAATTATTTTCTGTTATCAATGTATTGGGAATCGCTGATATGGAAAATGCAATGACTTTTGGTACCAATCTGAAAAGTAATAAATTGGGGAAAAAAGCAATTATTAAAATTTGGGATAAATTCCTTGAGGATTCTGAAGTGAATAAGTTAGCCTTAGTGGCTCCTATGGCTAAAATTAATATCATCCGCGATTATGAAGTGGTGGAGAAAAAAGTGGTAAGTGTGCCTGAAAAAGTCGAAGGCATAGTTAAATGTATGAATCCGAAATGTATTACTAACCACGAAAAAGTATTGACTAAATTCACAGTTGTCAATGACTCTCCGATTGTATTGCGTTGCCATTATTGTGAAAAACTTACAGATCAGGAACACATGGAGATGATTTAATTAAAAAAAGAAATAAATATGGAAAACGGCAAAAGCTATAGTTTTATAATGACTTGGCTTTTGCCGTTTTTTTTTATGCTATATATATTTCTAGAATTTCTGATTCTTTTTGAGGAATGAGAAAGATATCTTTCAGGCAGGCCGGAATGAGGATAGTTTCGCCTTTGTTTACTGTTACAGATTGATCTACATTGTATACAATTCTGAAAATTCCCTCAAGACACATGTAAATAACAAAAGAATCCAGATTTATATAATCTTTTTCTATCTCCTTGTCGAATTTCAGGTAATTGACAGTAAACCAAGGGCATTTTACTAATTCTTCCGTATGGTTGGCATGCCGGTGATATTTGATGCATGTTTCGCTTTTGCTGAAGTCTATAACATCTTTTGCCAATTCGATATCTGGATAAAGAATTTCCCCTTCAAGTGTTTGACGGTTATAATCGTCAAGGTAGTACGTGATATCTGATGTTTCTTGTATCTCTGCAACAAGACATCCTTTTGATAGAGAGTGGATAGTCTTGGAAGGTAAGAAAAAACAGTCTCCTTTACTGACAGTTTCGGTGTACAGTATTTCAGATAACGTGTGATGAGTGAGATGTTGTAAAAATTCAGTTTGCTCGCAGTTTTTTTTAAATCCGGCAGTAATTTCTGTTTGTGGCTCAGCATCTGCAATGTACCATAATTTAGTTTTCCCGTATGCACGATGACGTTCTTTGGCAGTAGTATCATCGGGATGTACTTGTAAAGGTAGGCAGTCATGCGCATCGATAAATTTGATTAATAGGGGGAATTCTATGCCGAATTTTTCGTATACTTTATCGCCAACCAGATCTCCCATGTAGACTTCAGTTAGCTCTTCCAGAGTGTTATCAGCCAGAATACCTTCTGTTACGATAGATATATTATCCTGAATTCCAGAGATTTCCCAGCTTTCACCGATTGGTCCCGATTGTTGCGTCAATTTACTTTTATAGGCAAGACGAGTGCCACCCCAATGGATTTTTTTCAGTATTGGTTTGAATTTAAGAGGATATAACATAAACTTTGGTATAAAAATTGTATAATACAAAGATATAATGAATTGGCTTATGCCGGTGTGTTAACTCGGAGAATTAATCATATTAAATAATCAATCGATAAAAATTATAGAAGTAATGCTCATGAAAAATTGGATGGTTGGCATTGGTTTGATTTGCTTGTTGGCAAGTTGTAACGATGGAGAAGACAGGGATGAGACAGTCTTGGATATGTCTTATCTGACAGGGAAAAATTGGTATTACAATGCATGGTTGGGAGATGAGGATGGCTTGAAGTCGCAGGATTTGTTGGAGGTTATCCGATTTGAAAAAGGAGGTACCTTGAAAAATATCGAATTTGGTGGTCGGCGTGAGTTTGAAGTAGGCACTTGGACTAGTGACGGAAATAGGATTGAACTTAATTATAACAATGCCGAGCCGGTAGTGTGGAATGTTCAGCGTAGCAGTGGCGATTATATTGAAACGATAGTTAACGCTACCGGTAAACGTGAATATACTTCTGAATTGAGATATTTGGATGATTTGACTGCCGATGCATTCTTGGTTAACGATTACTCTGTTGATGGACAATATAAGACTCATATCGGAGCAGATGTGCGAGGTAACAGAGATTTGCGTGAAGTTCGTATGTTGTTGAGTGATGGGCATGTCTGCAATTTGGAAAATTATGAATATTATTGGGCTGAAAAAGAAAATGATCATTGGGGAGAGGCTAAAAAGCAGGAGGTTAGATTTTATTTCCGTATAGGTAAAGATAAACACCTGAAACTGAGTGATTCTATCTATAGTGACAACTTGCCGATGCGTACCAACGATAATATGAATATTATGACTCGGATGCAGTCAAGCACTTTGTCTGTCACTTGGGATGCATATGACCGTGATGACATTTATTATCGTATAGAAATTCTGCCTGTCAACGGTAAGGTTGTCAATCCTTATTTTGTTAGTCGTATTCAGTCGCCGGCGACTCATCGTCTTGACATAAAAGCAACGACTGCCGGAGAGGTGAATCGTTTGGATGCGTTAAAGTCTGGCGAGAGCTATATGATACGCCTTTCTGCATTATTGTATGAGCCGGGAATAGATCCCTGGAATGATAATTACGGATATGCCAACATACAGGCTGTATCCTATTTTAATAAGAAATTTGTCTGGGAATAGAGTTTGAAATGAAAAACTGTTGGGAATTAATCCTGACAGTTTTTTTATGAGATTCTCTCTAGAAAAAAGTGTTCCAGACTATCGGCGAGCCTTGAAGGTTGTCGTGTATGTATCCAATGGTCTGCTCCGTTGATTGTGATAAAACTTGCGTGGGGGAAGATATATTTGATATAGGGAATATCTTCCGTTTGTATATAATCTGATTCCTCACCGCGGATGAATAAAGTCGGTGTTGGACATCTTTCTGTTACTGTTTCCCAGCCCATGATATCCGGAAAATGTTTCATGATGGCCTGAATATTTATTTTCCATTTGAATCCCTCCTGGTCTTTATCAATATTTTTCAGCACGATCTGATAGAGACGTTCCTCTTTTATGCTATTGCGGATACGTTGATGCAACATAGTCCGGTTTTCTCCATTGTCAAAAACAAATTGTTTTATGAATTCTGCTATTTGGAGATGTTCTTTCGTCAGGTCGTAACTTTTGGGGGCAATATCGATTATTGCGGCTTTTGTTGCTATCTTAGGATATTGGAGTAATAAATGCATCAGACATTTCCCGCCCATGGAATGGCCGGCAATGAAAGGAGAGGTGTGTAAATGAAACGAGTCTATCCATTCGCGGATGTCATTTGCCAGTGCAGCATAAGTATGTTCTCCGGCATGGGGCGAATGACCGTGGTTTCGAATATCCGGTAATATGACATGAAATTGAGTTGCTAACCGTTCTGCTAGCGGCAGCCAATTGTCTGAGGCTCCCCACAAACCGTGTAATATAATTAAAGTGGGGAGTGAGGCATTGCCTTTCTCTCTGTAAAATAGTTTCATAGAAGGGGATAAATAAAAGGTGGCAACATTGTTGCCACCTATCCATATAAACTCTCAGAGTTGCATCCAATGACACAGTATGCATTAAATGAATGCCTTTTTGAGTTTAGTCTTTCAATTTTGCTTTTAGGAATTCACGGTTCAAACGTGCAATGTGCTCGATAGAGATACTTTTCGGGCATTCCATTTCACAAGCTCCTGTATTCGTACAATTACCGAAACCGAGTTCATCCATTTTTGCAACCATTGCTTTTGCACGGCGGGCTGCTTCCACTTTACCTTGTGGTAATAATGCCAATTGTGATACCTTGGCGGCAACGAATAACATTGCTGATGAATTCTTACAAGTTGCAGCACAGGCACCGCAACCGATGCAGGCAGCTGCATCCATTGCTTCTTCCGCTTGTGCATTGGGGATTGGAATGGCGTTCCCGTCAGGAACTCCTCCGGTATTTACCGATACATATCCACCGGCCTGAAGGATTTTGTCGTATGCCTTACGGTCAACAATCAGGTCCTTGATTACAGGAAATGCTCCGCATCTCCATGGCTCAATCGTGATGGTTGCTCCATCCTGAAAACGGCGCATATGCAACTGACAGGTGGTTACATCATCGTCTGGTCCGTGTGCACGTCCGTCAACGAACAGGCTGCAAGTTCCGCAGATTCCTTCGCGGCAATCATGGTCGAATGCAACTGGCTCTTCGTTCTTTTCTACAAGTTCTTCGTTCAGAATATCAAGCATTTCAAGGAAAGAAGTGCCGGTAGAAATATTGTGAACCTTATATGTTTTAAACTCGCCTTTTGATTTTGCGTCTTTTTGGCGCCAAATTTTTAGAGTTAGTTCTTTTAATATTTTGTCTGCCATAATGTTTTTAATTTGGAGTTTTGAAATCCTTTATGTCTCAAATCCGGTTTATTATTTATAAGAACGCTGTGTCAACTGAACATTTTCAAATGCCAATTCCTCTTTGTGCAATTCGGGTGCTTGGTTTTCACCTTTATATTCCCACACAGAAACATACTTGAAGTGTTCGTCATCACGTTGAGCTTCTCCTTCGCTGGTCATGGATTCTATACGCAGGTGACCTCCGCAAGACTCGTTGCGGTCACGGGCATCGTGTGCCATCAGGTCTGCCAGCTCGATAAAGTCTGCTACGCGGGCTGCTTTTTCCAGTTCATTGTTCATGGCAGTAAATTCACCGGTTACGCGCAAGTCTTTATAGAATTCAGTTTTCAGCTTGGCTACCAGTTCTATCGCTTTTTCCAGGCCGGCCTTCTCCCGGGCCATACCGATATATTCCCACATAATGTGTCCCAATTCTTTGTGGAAGTAATCAGGCGATTTTGTTCCCTTAATGTCGTACAATTTACGCAGACGGTCGGTAACATACTTTTCTGCTTCTTCGAATTCTTTGGTGTTGGTGTTGATTTTCGGTGTCTGAATTTCTTTGGCCAGATAATCGCCGATTGTATAAGGCAGAATAAAGTATCCGTCTGCCAATCCTTGCATGAGGGCAGAAGCTCCCAGACGGTTTGCTCCGTGGTCGGAGAAATTACATTCACCGATGGCATACAAACCGGGGATGGTTGTCATCAGGTTGTAGTCAACCCACAGACCTCCCATTGAATAGTGGATGGCAGGATAAATCATCATCGGGTTATTGTATGGATCAACGGCCGTGATTTTCTCATACATCTGGAACAAGTTGCCGTAACGCTTTTCGATGGTTTCACGTCCTAACTGCTGGATAGCATATTTGAAATCAAGGAATACGGCTTTACCGGTATTGTTTACACCGAAACCTGCATCGCATCTTTCCTTGGCTGCGCGGGAAGCGACATCTCGCGGAACAAGGTTACCGAAAGCCGGATAACGGCGCTCCAGATAAAAGTCACGGTCTTCATCCGGTATATCGTTCGGATTTTTAGTACCGGCTTGCAATGCTTTGGCATCTTCTATTTTCTTCGGCACCCATACACGACCGTCATTACGCAGTGATTCCGACATCAATGTCAATTTACTCTGCTGGTCTCCGTGTACGGGGATACAGGTCGGGTGAATCTGTACGAAACAGGGGTTACCAAACATGGCGCCTCGTTTGTAAGCTTGCCATGCGGCACTTCCGTTAC
Source organism: Odoribacter sp. (assembly GCA_020024465.1). Taxonomy (GTDB): domain Bacteria; phylum Bacteroidota; class Bacteroidia; order Bacteroidales; family Marinifilaceae; genus Odoribacter. The sequence goes on along the minus strand of JAHHTT010000011.1, from coordinate 13,695 downwards.
ACCCCATTGCGTTGGTTGACAAGAAGAATACATTACCATAACCTCCTGTTGCCAATACTACGGCATGGGCTCCGAAACGCTCGATTTTACCGGTTACCAGGTCGCGGGCGATCACTCCGCGGGCTTTGCCGTCAACAATGACAACGTCCAGTACTTCGTGACGGTTGTACATTTTTACTTTCCCTGCTTGGATTTGACGGTTCATGGCTCCGTAAGCTCCCAACAGCAATTGCTGGCCGGTCTGGCCGCGGGCATAGAATGTACGGCTTACCAATGCTCCGCCGAATGAACGGTTGGCCAACAAACCGCCGTACTCTCGTGCAAAAGGAACTCCCTGTGCAACACACTGGTCGATGATAGCGTTGCTTACTTCGGCCAGACGATAAACATTCGCTTCGCGTGCGCGGTAATCGCCTCCTTTGATGGTTTCATAAAACAGACGGAACACCGAGTCGTTATCATTCGGATAATTCTTTGCTGCATTGATTCCTCCCTGCGCTGCAATTGAGTGTGCCCGGCGTGGGGAATCCTGATAGCAGAATGCTGTTACGTTATATCCAAGTTCGGCAAGGCTGGCTGCGGCTGAACCGCCGGCAAGACCTGTACCTACTATAATAATGTCCAATTTTTTCTTGTTTGCCGGACTGACAACACCGATGTGGGCTTTATGGGCAGACCATTTGTCTTTTAACGGTCCGGCTGGTATTTTAGCATCTAATACTGACATAATAAATTGATTTTGAATTTTTAAATTGTGATTCACATTACTTTCCGAATATCATGAAATAAATCGGAATGATGCTGAAACCTACTGCAAATACAATAGCAAAAAAGTAAGCTATGTATTCCAGACGTTTTCTCCAAATCTGATTAGAAAAACCGATAGTCTGGAATGCTGACCAAAAACCGTGTGAAAGGTGCAGTCCCAACAGAATGGCTGCAATGATATAGATGATGGCGTATACCGGCTGCATCAGCGTAGTACTTACCAGTTCATAGTGGTCGGTGATGTCTCCGAATTTAAAGCTGAACCAGAAGTTGCAGATGTGAAGTGCCAGGAAAGCCAGCACTAGTGCCCCTAAAATGTACATGTTGCGTGATGGCCAGCTACAGTTTTGTGATTGGCTGCGCATTGCATACTTCATCGGACGTGCTTTTTGATTCTGAATAGTCAGAATGCTGGCCCATACGATGTGAACGATGAAACCGAGTGCCAGAATGGGTTCAATTACCTTAATGACCGGCAATGCCATGAATTCACATCCTGCATTGAAGGCATCCGGACCTACAAGCAATAGCAGGTTCACGCTCAGGTGAACGCATAGAAACATAATCAGAAAAAGTCCCGATAAACTCATTATGACCTTTTTCCCGATTGAAGAAGTCAAAAAATTACTCATGATTTGTTTTACTATTTATTAATACTCGTTTATTTGCTCATAAACTTTACAAAAGTACTCTTTTCCATCGAATAAAACTTCAATTTCGTATGTAGAATGGTTCTAAATTCGGAATTTTTTCCGTAATGTATGCATTGGCAATATATTATCTCTGTCCGGACGGTTGACAGCTGTTAATATCCAGACTTTTATAGATAGCTTCCTGAATTTTTGTCCGGAAATTTTCTTTTATCAGTTTATTGTCGAATTCGTTGGGATAAGTCCGGTTTGACATGAATATATATATCAGCTCGTTGTCCGGATCACACCAGGCCATGATGCCCGTAAATCCGGTGTGTCCGTAGCTGTTGAGTGAGCTTTGTTTGCATGCGGGGCTGATTTTGGTCGTGTCAGGTTCCGGTTTGTCGAATCCCAGGCCCCGGCGGTTCTCCGTAAAACTGTCGTTGCGTCTGGTAAAGGTCTCTACCGTTGAGGCAGACAGATAACGTTCGCCTCCATATTCTCCTTTGTTCAGATACATTTGTAGCATCTTGGCCAGATCTTCTGCCGTAGAGAATAATCCTGCATGTCCGGCGACACCTCCCATCAGGGCTGCCATCGGATCATGTACTGCTCCCGACAATTCTGTCTTGCGGTACAGACGGTCGTTGCACGAAGGAACAATTCGCGTTTTGCTCAGTCGTTCTGATGCCTTGTAGTCCGTACTGTTCATTCCCAGTCGGCTGAAGAAGGTCTCTTTGCAATAACGGCTGATATTTTCTCCGGTAGTCTCTTCTACGGCATATTGGAGCAAAATGAATCCGATATCGCTGTAGATGTATTTTTGAGGGGCGGCTAAGGGGGAATTCAGTATGGCATATTCTATACTGTCCCGATATGTCGGAAATATATAGACGCCTTGGGATATGAATTGGTATCCCTCTTTAGGCTTGTTTGAAAGAGTACTGTCCTTGAACTGGAAATTCGGATTTATGTACAGCCGGTCCTTTAGCCGCAGGGTATTGGTCGGTGTCTTCTTTACCGTAAACAGCCGGCCGGGCAGAGTTTTCTTGTCTATGGCATTGACAAAGAACGGCAGAGAAGGTTTCAGACCGGCATGGTGGCAAAGTACATCCCGGACTGTAATGTCTTTTTTGTCGGTTGTCGTCAGCCGGTTATAGTAGAGGCTCAGCGGAGCGTCCAGTTTCATGCGTTTTTCATCATACAGCTTCATGACAGCCGGTAATGTTGCTGTAATTTTGGTAACTGAAGCGATATCGTAAATATCGGTAGTAGTGTTTGCTTTTTTCTTGGCGTATGTGTGATGACCGAATGCCTTGTCGTAGACAATGCTGCCTTTGTATGCCACCAGGACCTGACAGCCCGGAGTGGCATGAATGGTGATGGCCCGTTTGCATAATGAATCGATGGCCCGGAAGTTGTCGGCTGTTATGCCTTTGCTTTCCGGTGATTCGTAGCTGAGACGGGTCTTGGGAGTGAAAATGCCGCTGCCCGGCCGGCAGAGGGAATCTATGCTCACCGGCAGTTGTCCCCGGATGCCGATTCCGCCGAAAATGGCCTGGGCGGCATATTGCTGCGCATAAAGATGTTTGTCATAACAGATGAGCACGGCATCCGGATTTAGTGGCAGATAAGGTTTCAGCCCGTAAGGAATGGCTGGTTGGCATATAATGATGCGTTTGCCTTTCAGGCTCTTGACAAGCTGCTTCAGGGAAGGGGAATAGCCGAATTGTTCCTTTGAGGAATTGTTGCCTGCCTGGTTGTAGATGATGATGCAGTTGTAATGATTCAGTTTTTTCTGCCAGCCGGCCAGTTCGTCTTCAGATAATTTGCGTTTCATGGTGAAATGGCTTACTTGGGTGTAGCGTTGCAGCATGGTCTGAAAGTTGTTGATTTTCTCACTGCCGAAATTCAGACTGGCAATTTTCAGGGTATCCAGACGTTTCAGTGGAAGTAGTGAATCGTTGTTTCTTACCAGTGTGATTGCCTCTTTGTACAGGCGTTCTTTGAGAGCAATATCTGTTGCCGGATTCAGGCGTGACCACAAACCGGCCTGCTCCGATGGATGGAGATTGGGCAGGGCGTATGTGTATTTGCAGGCAAGTATTTTCCGGCAGGCGTCCGTGATGGTGTTCTCATCGATTCTTTTTTTCAGGACAGCCTCCTTGACGGCAGCTGTGGCTTTTGCTATATCTTCCGGAAAGAGCAGGACATCATTGCCTGCCAGAAGAGCTTTGACTTCAGCTTCTCCGGGAGGAGTATTGCCGGTCACCCCTTTCATGTTCATGGCATCCGTGAAGCAGATGCCGCGGAAGCCTAAGGAATCTTTCAGCAGGCCGTTTACGATGGCAGGGGAGAGAGAGGCCGGCGTTCCGGTCGGATCGAGGGCCGGAACATTTAAATGCGAATTCATGACTGCGGGCACTTCCGCTTCTATCAGAGCCCGGTAAGGATACAGTTCGATGGAATCCAGCCGGCTTCGCGGGTGAGAGATGGTGGGCAGTGACTTGTGTGAATCCGTATCGGTATCTCCGTGCCCCGGGAAATGTTTGGCTACAGGCAACACGCCTCCGGTGATGGAGCCTTTCATGAAATGTATCGCTTTTTGCGCCACCATTTCCGGATTTTCACCAAACGAACGGATACCGATGACGGGATTGTTCGGATTGCTGTTGATATCTGTTACGGGTGCAAAATTAACGTGCACCCCCAATTCGCGGCAATGACGGGCTATCGTTTCGCCTAAGGCAAAGACCAGACTGTCATTCCGGATGGCCCCGATGATTCCCATTTTCGGAAATTCCATGGCGCTTTTCAGTCGCCATCCGACACCGTGTTCCGCATCCAGGCCGATTAGCAAAGGGTATTTGGCTGCTTTCTGGTAGCGGTTGGTCAGTTTCACCTGACGGACCGGGTCGCCTTGGAAAAAGATGATGCCGCCGATGTGGTATTTCTGTATTTGTCGCTCGATTTCGGCCTCGTATGCTTCGCCCTGATTGCTATAGGCTGCTATCATAAACAGCTGTCCTATCTTTTCGTCCAATGTCATTGTCTGAAGCGTTGAGTCAGCCCAGCGTTCCTCGGGTGAATTCGCATCATGAACTTGTGCCATACCTGTAGCAGTCAGGAAAAATGTGATAAAAACTAATACAATACCGGTTTTCATATCTTGTGTAATAGACCGTACAAATGTAACAAAAAGAGAGGGTCTTGATGCTTCAAGGCCCTCTCTTGAGTTATAACAATTGTTAAATTATTTCAGCAGTTCTGCAACTTTCGCTTTTAATTCTTCACCTCTCAGGTTCTTGGCGACAATTACATTGTTTTCATCCAGAACAACCAGATGAGGAATGCCGTTTACTCCATACAGTTGGGCAGCTTCACACTTCCAGCCTTTCAGATCTGAAACGTGATTCCAGGTCAGTTGGTCATCTTCGATAGCTTTCAGCCATGCATCTCTGTCATTATCCAAAGATACGCTCAGAATTTCCAATCCTTTCGGGTGTAATTCTTTGTACATGGCCACAACATTCGGATTTTCTCCGCGGCAAGGTCCGCACCAGGAAGCCCAGAAGTCGATTACTTTTACTTTTGCTTTGATGGAGTGCATGGACAGAGGTTTTCCTTCCGGAGTGTTCAGTGTGAAATCCGGTGCTACCTGTCCTATTGCGACAGCTGACAGTTTCTGGATTCTTTCATTGACCATTTTACCGGGTTTGGTTGCTTTGGCATTTGCTCCCAATAATTCGTATTGTGCCTGAAGATCTTCCAGTTCCAGACCGCTCATCTGACTTGCTAAAATATAGGCTGCCACGTAAGAATCGGCATTTGCTTTGGTCAGTGCGTTTGTTTTTTCGGTACCTTCTTCGGCTGCTTTGTTGAAGTCAGCTTCAATTTGCTGCATTTTTTCAGCGTCTCCGCTCTGTGATGCTTCTCCATAAGCCTGATACAGTTCGCTCTGGGCTTTTCTTACCTCATTGCTGATACTCATGTATTCGTTGTACAGTTGTTGGTTGGCTGTCCCTTCGATTTTGTTGGCTGTCGGATCTCCTGTATTTAAATTGGCGGTAAATACCGTATTTTCCAGAAAAATGGGCAGAGCACCTCTTTGGCCTTCAATCATCAGATAGGCATCGGTTAGTTCCTTGACGCTTCCGGTCAGTACGAATTTGCCTTCCGTAATGGTAGCCTTTGCCAGAGTGTCCAGTTTGTTGTCTACTTGGGTAACCAGAATGATGGTTCCTGTCTGCTCTCCGGTGATTGTTCCGTTTACCGTGTACTTCGGAGTTGAGTTGCATGCTGTCAGGGATAATGCGATAGCAGCAATGGAAAATAGAGTTCTCTTCATGTTTTTATGTAATTTGTTCTAATATATAATAAACACAAAGATAGTGATAAAAATAATAAAACGATGCGGAAACATCGTTTTATCATGTTAATATTTAGTTAATCTTTCGTTTCATGAACCAGAGTTCCTTAAATGCAATATTGATACGCAATTTTACGAATTTTTCCTGCACCATGCCGCTCTTTTCCGTTCCCCTTATCCCGAGATCCAGGGCTACTCCCAAAAGCAGGGCGTTGTTCTGGCTGTAGAACGGCATCTGCGCTCCTAAAGTGAACCCGTAGGTATTGATATCCGTCGCTTCCTTGGTGAGTATTTCGGAATTGTAAAAATAGGCTCCGGCCATATACGTGTTGCGTTGCCTCCAGAAACGTCCCGTCTCTTCCGGCGTCCAGGATACGCCCAGTGCTGCCTTGTGGGCATTCTGAAGATGCTGGTTTACACCGAACTCTTCGTAGTCGGACATTTTTTGGAAAGTATAGTCTCCTGCTACCTGCAGTTTGTTCTTGTATTCATAGACCAGGCCGCTGCTGATTTTGAACGGATATTCGATATAGCCGCGTTTCAGGGTTTCCTCGTCGAGCATGGTGGAGGTCCCGTTGCTGTGCACCTTGTACGAAATGAATTCTTTTTTTGCCCACATCCGCTGCGAGAAGTTCATGCTGCTACCCAAAATCAGGTTTGATTTTGGAGTTACCTTGAATTTGTATTGAATGCCCGGATTGAACAATATGTCGTGGATGCGCACATTTTCGCTGGTGCGGATGTAATAGCTGTTTGCCATATTGGCACTCAGAGTCTGTCGTTTTTCCAGTTTGCCGAATACATACGAGAAGTTGATGCCTAAAGAAAGGTTCTTGAACCTCCATCCGAAACCGGCATACATATCGTTCAGTCCGCCTTCTCCCTGGATATTCTGGTTAAAGGTCGTATTGGCGCTGCCGGATATGCGGTTGGTGAATAGGATATCGTATCCCACATCTGATTTTTCTGTGAATCCGAATGAAAAATACAGTTGTTTGTACAGCCGCAGGGCCATGGTCAGATAAGCGTTTTGCGCCACGTTATAGTGGGAAGATTCCTTGAGAGTGGAAATCCACGTGATTTCTCCGCTCAAGGCTCCTTGAAAATAGAAGCGCATGCTGTCCAGGGCTGTATAGGAGGCCGGATTTAGAAAATTGATGTTCCGGTTGTCACGCATGGCTGCTGATACTCCTCCCATGGCGGAATAAGGACCGTTGTTTTCCGGTTGAAGCCCGATGCCGTAAAGCGAGTAGGGCGAGCCGCTATTGTCCTGTCCGTGGGAATATGATGTAATGAAAGTCAGTATGAACAGGCTTAGAAATATCTTCTTCATAATGTATTGTTATTTATAATTGGCGTAATAGAATCTTACAACGGGTGTTTGGGTGATTATCAGCTGGTCGTAAGACAGGTTCATGCTTGGCACGCTCAATAACACTTTCTGGCCTTTGGTATTGGAAGAGCCGCTTGCCAGATTCTGGTAGTATTCTGTCATGTCGAAGACAAATTTGCTGTTGTTGGCATTCGTTTCGTTGATTTGCAGGAATCCGTTGATTGGCGTGTCGGAATTGTTGGCTAATACACCCGTGATTCTGTTCAGCTCGTCTGTCGTATATACCGTGATATAGGGAGGAAAGTCAAGCGGCAGTTTCTCGATATACTGTACATCCACTTCCATCTGCACTTTGATGATGGTGGAATATTGCTGCCGTTTCGGGACAGCCGGCAATTCCAGTTTTACCATATATCCGGTCAGTCCCTGGGTAAGGGCTTTTCCTGCATGCTCCAATGATACGGAACAGGTATCATCCTCCAGCCTGTCGAATGGAGTACCCTCCCGGTCGGTTATGAAACGGTTGAACTGCATGTTCGTTTGTGCCAGCGGAAACCGTAGTTTTGTTACCGTGTTGTTCACCCGGTAGGTGAATTGCAGGTAAAGGCTGTCAGGATTTGCCTTGATGGAAAACAGACAGGTGTTGTTTTTATCGGGCACGATGGCCAGTCCTTTAAAATACTCCATGAACTTCAGGAATGTGTATTCGCTGTTGTGGCTCTTTTCATAGATGTCATCGGTCTGTTTGAAGCGGATTCTTTCAAACAGGTCGTGGGCAAGGGTGTCATCCACCCGGAAATAGGAATTGTTAATGCCTGAAACGGTGGGGATAAATCTGTTCTCGCCGATACACGAATCCAGCTCAATGGGTGTGTTGTTATAGAAATATCCGCCTTTTTCGTAGTCGAATTCCGGCAGTTTTTTCAATTGGTACAGACGTAAAATCTGTTCTTTGCGGTCGAAAATGGTATCTCCCCACATATTGCCTCCGTAGTGGATGTGGAACGTCGTGGAGTCAAGCACCGCATTCGTCGCTATTTGTGGATATTGTTTCGGAGTGATTTGAAAACAGGGGATTGCCGTCGTGATTCCTCCTTGTGCCGGAGTCTCTTCATCCTCATATCTGCCGACAATAAGTTTGGTGATGTCCTTTTGGCCGAATCTGCCCTTGGAAGTGACAAACGAGTCAAGGCGGACCGTCGCTACGGATGTCACCGGTATTTTCATCTCTTCAATATAGTTTCCATTGACCACCATATCCTGCCCGATTGTCTTTAAATCGTTGTTACAGGCATATATAAGGAGTAGTACGCCAATGAGCCCCAAACATATTCGCTTCATAAATCTTTTGTTTATTGTTGATAATTGGCTGCGAAGGTAAAATTATTTTCTAAAAATTCCTTGTCTGTCCTTTATATTTTACTAAAAGTTAACGAAGCATAGCCTTTGTCCGGGGTTTATGCTCAGCCATTTGCATAGTTAAAAATATGTAATCTGACATCTCCGGTAATTTTATCTTTTGGTTTTGTTGCAAATTTCACTAAAAAATATGTAGATTTGCCCTGTTTTATGAGAAAAATAAAAGTCATTAATGATAAAAAACAACGTATGAAGAAACTAAATTTACTATTTCTTGCTCTGATGGGCTTGTTCTTTGTTGCCTGCGATTCAAACGATGATACAGATGGAGATTGGGCGAAATCAGTGGAATTCTCGGGAGGTAACCGTGTGTGTGCCGTGTCATTTACAGACCCCAAAACAGGGGATGTCTATATTGGTATGGGTTATAACAGTAACCTGACTACAAATGCCGATCAGTATATGACGGATTTCTGGGTATATAATGGCGGAGGATGGCAGAAAGTCAACAACGGCGATTTCCCCACAAAAGAAGGACGTAAAGGTTCTGTGGCTTTTGTGATTGACCGTATTGCATATGTAGGTGCCGGATATCGCGGAACCTTTGCAGGACATACTACAGAAGAGTATTTCAGTGATTTCTATTTGTTCGATCTGGATAAAAAGGAATGGATAAAAGAAGGTGACGAATATAAAAAGATTGACATCACGGATTATGAAAAGAATCCTAACGAATGTTCTTTTGCCGACGGTATCGCATTTACTCATGGCGGGAAAGGATATGTGGGTACCGGTCAGTTAAAAGAACGTATTTTCAAGACCATTTATTGCTACGACCCGAAAACCGGAAAATGGAGCGATGCCGCTTTCCCCGGTGACAGTCGTGTAGGTGCCGTTGCTTTTACGATTGATAATCGTAGTGTCGTTTGTTTGGGTACTGCAGCATCTATGTGTACTGATGTATGGGTATTTGATGGACAATGGCAATGGAAAAATCCGCTGAAAGACCTTGACCATAAATTCAATGACGATTATGATAAAATACCGCGTGCCTACGCTGTTGCCTTTACGGCTGTGGATCGGGGTACGGTAAAAGGTTATATCGCCGGCGGTAAACCGGATACTTGCTGGGAGTATGATATAGACAGAGACCGTTGGGATGAAGTGACCCGTTTCCCTGCTGCAATGGTTACCCGTTTTGGAGCTGTCGGTTTCTCTTATGGCGGTTATGGTTATATCACTACCGGCGGTTCATCGATTGCTACATCTGATGACAACTCTACTTGGGTATTCTATCCGGGTATCGATGAAGACGATAACAACGACTATTGATAGTCTGGCGTTATCACGCAATATATTAGGGAATGGGGTGCGGAAGCATCCCATTTTTTTCTCAATGCCATCAGATTGGCATCTCATGGAAGTCTTGCACCCCTCCCACTTTTTTCCGTTCCTTCTCCGAAGTTTCTCCGAAGCTCCTCCGAACGGGAACTGTCCGGCTACGGCAGAGCTTCCTGCCGGCTTCGATAGAACCTAAGCGGGAAAAGAACGGTCGGACGAAGAAATCGGAATGGAGGATACATACAAAAAAATGGTTGGAAAATTTGGAAAATCTGCATTTCGGGCTATATATTTGTAACCGTTGAAAACAGTTGGAAAATAAGCCTATGCTGATGAATAAAATCCGGATAACGATAATTTTCTTTTTACTTACGGTCACGATGGCCAGAGCACAGTGGAACACCGGCAGCATGCTGCGGATGGGGCAGAATGCCATCTATTTTGACGACTATGTAAGTGCCATTGAGAATTTCAACGGCATTATCCGTGTGAAGCCCTATTTGTCTGAGCCCTATTTTTTCCGCGGGCTTGCCAAACAGAATCTGGATGACCATGAAGGGGCCTTGTCCGATTTTACCAGGGCTCTTGAATTGAATCCCAATTATTTTCATGCCTACCTGTATCGGGGGGTGGCATTTAGCAGTATGCAGCGTTTCGAAGAGGCGCTGGAGGATTTTGACCAGGCCATCTCGCTTGACCCTGCTGCGGCATACGCGTATGCCTATCGGGGAATGACTGAGGCTGCCATGGGCCATTACAGGGAGGCTGAGCGTGACTATTCCAAAGCATTGATGTTGGACGATCAGTTGTTGGCAGCCTATCTGAATCGGGCCATGGTGCGTGAGAAACTGGAAAAGTGGGAAGGGGCTATGGCAGACTGTAATGCAGCCATCCGCCTGAATATGTTTTCAGACGATGCCTATGGCTTGCGCGGATATCTCCATTATCGGCAAAAGGACTATCACAATGCCATCGAGGATTTCAACCGTGCCCTGAAGGCCAATCCCGAAAACAGGCGCATCCTGATGAGCCGGGCGATGGTGTGGTATGAGATGAAAAAGTATCCGGAAACTTTGGCCGACTATACCAGAGTGATAGATATCGACAGCAATTACATTTATGCCTACTATAACCGTGCCCTGCTGCGGGCGGAGGTGGGTGAGACGAATGCCGCCATCAGCGACCTCGATAAAGTGGTGGAGATGAATCCGGACAATATCCTCATATTCTTCAACCGCGGACTGTTGAAAATGGAAATCAGGGACTGGTACGGCGCTTACGATGATTTCACCGAGAGTATCCGCCTGTATCCCGATTTCGTGAAGGCTTATCTGGTGCGTTCGGCTGTGGACGAGGAACTGAACCGGATGGACGAGGCGGAAAAGGACCGTTATGCCGCCATGCAGATTATGGACCGCTATAAGCGGATGAAGGCCGGCGACCGGAATGCACTGGTCGATACGACGGCTGATTTCCGCAAATTGATAGACATCAATGCCCGTCAGGACGAGGTGCGGGATGTCATTAACGGACGGGTGCAGGACAAGCGGGTTTTCATTGAGTTGCAGGAAGTGTTCTATGTGCAGTATCTGAGTCTTGACTCGCTGCGGAGCGGGAAAGTGCAATATTACAACAAGCATGTCATGGCCTATAATCAGGCACACGATTACCGTCCTTCGATAACCTTGTGCAACAGGCGTCCGGTCTATCCGGAGGGCTTTGTGCAGACAAATATCGACGAATTGTCTGCCCGTATTTCCAAGGAAGAAAAGACGGATGATTATCTGTTGCGGGGCGGTTTTTATCTGGGCAGTGCCGACTATTCGGCGGCAATCGCCGACTTTTCGGCAATTATCGCCCGGGAACCGGACAATCTGCTGGCATTGTTCAATCTGGCAAATGCACGGATGATGATGTACGACTATATCGAATCCGTCGATGACAAGACTTCGCGTGTGGTGGGCGAGCGTCCCAACGAGATTCGGAAGGTGGATTATTCGCTTGTGCTGGAAGGTTATCGCAGGTGTCTGGAAATCGACCCTGATTTCGTGTTTGCCCGTTTCAATATCGGTAATGTCTATGCCAAGAGCGGCGAAATCGACAAGGCGATAGAGGCTTATACGCAAGTTATCCGGCAGGATCGAGAATTGGCGGAAGCCTATTTCAACCGCGGTTTGTTGTACATCTACACCGGTCAGAAGGCTCAGGCGAGTGCCGACCTCAGCAAGGCCGGTGAGTTGGGCATCACAAGTGCATATAACATTATCAAGCGTTATTGTCGGGAGGAAGAGTAGGGACGGACGGCTATGATGCAAGTCTGAAATTGACCGTTGCAGTCATATTTCCCTTGCCATTTGTTTTGCACCGCATCTTGCGGATATACGATGTGTTGACTGATCCATGCTAGCATATTCCTTTGTGCAAATAGAGGAAACCGTATATAATGACTGCATTTCAATATATGTGTTATGATGAGAAAGATATTATTTTTGTTGGTAATTTTAAATCAAGCTTGTGGTCTTAAAAATTATGAGCATTTGGAATGTGGAATCGAATCGGTAAAAAAGAGTTTTCGTATTTTAGATACCGTGCTAATCAGAGAAGTGTTCGACCCAAGTGCCCTTTATTGTGTAGGGAAAAATTTTTGGGTGGTAAATAGAAAGCAAAGCGGTAAAGTATTTTATAAGTATGATTCTGAATTGTCTTTTTATGGCTCTTATTTTTCCTATGGCAGAGCGGGTAATGAATTTGTTTTTGTGGATAACAGCTTAAAGGGCGGATGCGATACGGCTTTGTATTTGTATACCAATTGGTTTGATTGTACTAAATTTTCATTTTCTGAACGAGGTATAGCTGTTGCTGATAATTTTCGGATATTGCCTGAAATTCAAAATAATGTTATTTTATTGAACGATTCACTTGTGTTTTACAGGGCTTTGGCAGATGATAAGCCATTTCATATATATAATTACATGAAAAAAGAAATAGTGTGCAAATTCGGAGAATTCCCCGAGGCTCCTATAAAGATAGGGAATGATACGGATAGGGATAATGTGTGTCTTTGTAATTCGGTTTATGCTGCAACAGAAAAGAAGCTTGTGACATTTTATGAGTCAATACCTATTATCAGACTTTATGACATGAATACACATGCCCTTGTCAGGGAAATAGAAATTACTGATTGTGAAAGGCAAGTGGCTTCTGTTGATGATTATTATGCAGATGAAAATATTATTTATTTTCTTATGCCAATGCAGCAAGGAAATAATATTTATGTTCAATATCTGAATAAAGGAGCGACGGAATCAGTGAATGAAACTGTTTTGTTAAAGATGGATTTGAACGGAAATATTGTAGAGAAATTAGTATTAAATCAGTATTGTCCTATATACACGATTACAGAAACCGGAGAGTTTTGCGGGATTTCGATATTAGGCGGAGAATACTATTTCTGTAAGACAAAATTGTAATTTGCAACCGTTTGATTTTTATTTTCAATTGATAATATGTTTCTTTGGGTAAATGATTAAAACCATGAAGAAAATTGTATTGCTTGGTGCCTTATTGTTGGTGCTTGTATCTTGTAGACATGATGCGCCTAAGAGTATAGGAATAGACCAAAGGATAAAGTTTGATGTTGAGCAGATGTCAGCTTTGTCGCAAGATATAGACATAGTGGAATATCTGCCGTTGAAGTTTAATGAGAAAGGGTTGTATTCCAATAGTTCAAAGGTGGTTTTTCAAAACGGAAAGATATTTGGTTGCCCCTTAAAAAGCCCATTTATTCATTGTTATGTCTTGTACCAAAATGCAGAAAAGAAGGAAATGGCTAAAGGAGTGTCAGGATATAGCCGTCGTCGGTATATTTCAGGGTCAGGGAGGGGTCGTCTTTC
>JAHHTT010000109.1 GCA_020024465.1 Odoribacter sp. | reverse complement strand
TTTGCACCTGTGGATAGTCCTTCTTTTCGATCGTTCTGTAAATTACTTTTTCCATTAAGGACCTCCTTTGGAATACAGGTTTCCATTTGATTTTTATCCTTCTTTGGCGTATTATATTATGTACAGTCACTGTACAGTCAAGAGGTAATCTCATGGAAACAAAAAAATATTTTTCTTCCGGGGAGTTTGCAAAATTAACAGGGGTCAACAAGCGAACCCTCCACTACTACAACGACATCGGATTATTCAAGCCACAGTTTATCGGGGAAAATGGATACCACTATTATTCCGGAACGCAGTTCGCATCTTTGGAACTAATCCTGATACTCAGAAGAGTCGGATTGTCTATCGGAGAAATTCAAGATTATTTTTCCAATACAGATCCCAGCAGTTTTGAAGATATGATGGAAAGAAAAAAGCAGCTGATCGATGATTCCATCCAACAGCTGCTGTCGATTCGGACTTTTCTAAATGGAAAGTCTGAGCGTATTCAGTTGGCTCTTCATGCAAAGCATGGGGATATTTCTCTGATTACACAGCCAGAACGGAAAATTGTACTTTCAGAGTCTATCTTAGGGATGAGTGAAGATGACGACACCTCGGTCGCAGCAGAATTCTCTCTACGGCTCAAAAAGCTATTTTCCCTTTATGATAGCTTTGGAAGCCGCATTTCTGCGGATGCACTTCAAAGAGGAAAGTTTGATAGCTATGATCGGTATTTTGCCTATTGTCCGGCAATTTCAAAGGAATATGATCAAATCGTACCGGCAGGAACCTATCTTCAGACCTTTTGTATTGGCTCCTGGGACAAGCTGCCGGAGGTTTATGCGCAGATAATCCGATATGCACAGGAACATGACCTGGAGCTTTCTGGCTATGCCTATGAAGAAGGTCTCAATGAAATGTCCCTGAGTGATTTGGGCATTGAGAATATCAGTTTTATGGAAGACTATATTACCAGAATTACGATAGCGGCAGCTAAGAAATTAAAATCCGTAAAAGAGTAATTTAATATTTGCAAAAATCTGACAGCAAATTAAATACTGCTATCTGTTGGACTTGGATGTTAAGTGCGGTTGACAAATTGCCTACGGTAGTTGGTTTTATATTCGACTGCATTTTGGTATGATTTCTATAAAAGAAATCACTTTATGAGAAAAGGAGTCGAATATGAATTTTAATGAAAAGCTAATAGAACTGCGAAAAAAAGAAGGCCTTTCCCAAGATGAGATGGGAGAAAGATTGGGCGTGTCCAGACAGACAATCTCCAAATGGGAACTTGCACAAAGCTACCCTGATTTTCAAAGACTTGTTGCAATCAGCGACTACTTTGGTCTGTCACTTGACGAGCTTGTGAAAGGCGTTGATGTTCAGGATGTGCGAGAAAAAACGGTCAGTGAGAAGCAACTCTCACAGATTTACGATGACCTACAGACAGCTAAGTCTGTTGGAAATAAGCTCTTAAATATATTCGCTGCAATTGGACTTGTAGGCGTGGTAGTTTTGTTGCTGATTGGGATTATTTGTGGCAGCTAAGTAGTGAGTGTTAGGCTAATCAAAATAAACCTAACAGCCAGACTTATCAGAATTTGCTAAATTAAACCTATGGTGTGTGTCAGAAATATTAAAAATACTGTACAATATAGCCATGGAAATGGAAAGGAGTGTTTATATGGACCAGGATAAAATTGGGAAATTCATTTCTATATCAAGAAAGAATAAAGGTTTAACACAAAAGCAGTTGGCAGAGGAGTTAGGGGTTAGTATAAATGCGGTTAGTAAATGGGAGCGAGGACTAAATCTCCCAGATGCTTCATTAATGAAGGAACTGTGCATGATATTGGACATAACGTTAAATGAATTGTTCGAAGGCGAAAAATTAACCAGTGAGGAGATAATTATGAAATCAGAAAAAAAGATTCTGTCATTGATGATGACTTTAGAACAATTGAAAATCGTCGAGATGCTGATTCAAATACTAATTGGCTTAGGAATTGCTTTGACAATATCATCTGGATTTATATTAACAACTCTGAATCAAAAAATCGTATTTATTATCATAGGACTTTTTGTTTGGGCGTTTGGAATATTTTTAAAAGTCAAGGTTAGAAAGACAATAGATTTATTAGAACAGTAAGGTTAGGACGAAAGCATGTCTCCTTTGAATATATCAAAATTCTACCCTGAATACCGTAATCTGCTGCAGTATTGGCGTCTTTATAGGCCACAGCCTAACGGTTTTTACCGATTACAGGCAGTACCATGATTTATATACAATGCAATCAGCGCCTTGGTATAGCAGTATTCTTACTTATGGAATTTTTACCGCAGTAATTGTGGTAGTGGATTTGATTATAAAAGGTATTATTGCCCATAAGAAGCCAAAGAACGATGGAGGAAGCAAATGAATATTACATATCACTTCAAGCCTACAATTCCTTATAGTTTACATGATATGAGAGTGAATCACATTGAGCGGGTGGGGACTCATCTTAGATTTTATTTTGAAACGGGTTATATTGAACTGATAGATAATTTTCGCCAGGTGGAGGGCAATCTGCTGATTGAAGATGTTGACATGAATTTTTCTGATGTCCATTTTTTAAGTGAGAATGGTGCCTATGGAAAATTCAACGGTGAACGGATGGAGCTTGAAGACTTCTTGAAAAACTACGAAGATTTCTCCTTAGAGATTTTGGATGAAACATATGGGTATAATACAGTGGTTTACCAAGGCTATCTATCTTTGCCCAAGAAAAATAATCTGATAGATATGACAATGTCCATTTACTATACGGGAAATATCGTATATGAAGTAACAGAGTAAGAAATCATTCAATAGATATATCTGCGAAAGAAAATATTGTTGTCCTTAATGTAAATCATTTATTATATTTTTGTTGCCCGAAGCAGGTGTTCCACCATTAATCCAGTTTTCAATAAATACAAAATAGTACTTATTGAACAAACAGGTGAAAATATTTGCGTATATAAAATCTACGAAAGAAAGTGATTGTGGGAGCTTTCTTAAATGATGCTGTCGGTGGTGAACCCCTTTTTGCACCGATTTCCGGCATTGCTTGCATCATTCAGACAATCAATAAAAAGCCAACTGACACGGAAAAGCAAAGTGTTACACCTATTCTAATTATTCTAACACTCAGCAAACTGGCGAAACGGTACCAAATCGGTGATCTTGGATGAGTCCCAGAATCAGGCAAGCAAAGTTGAACTTAGGGTGAAAAACAGTACCCTAAAACCATGTGCTTGTGTTGTTATCTCACTGACGAAAACATAGCAGTTTTTACAGTGGTACAAACAAAAAAGCACGGCCTATACTCCAAATCCCGGAGTATAGGCCGTGCTTTTGGGGGACGCTTGTCTTTGCTTATATCCTTTATCTTTCTTTATCGGTTCTGTGATTCTTTTTTCTGCGCATCTGTTGTTTCTTTTGCTCCCGTTCCCTTTGGTAAGCACGCTCTTCTGCATCCTCGTGGAGAAGCTCGGCTACATCTCTCTGGCTGTCGAACATCACCAGAGGATCATACTTTTCGCCATAAGCAGACTGGATGCGATAGAATGCGGAAGCAGACTTCTCCGGACGGAGCGCCATTCTCTGGGCATACAGTTGGGC
>JAHHTT010000108.1 GCA_020024465.1 Odoribacter sp. | reverse complement strand
GGCACTTCTGAAATCTTTTATGCCAGATTCCGTCGATACTCCAGCGCCAGTGAACGCAACTATACTGTGGCTTTCGTCCAACCAGTGTTTTAAAATATCAATCTTATCCATATGAAACACCCCATTTCTATTTGATAATATTCAGGAGATCATCAAACCGTTTAATTTCTTCCCGATTTCTTAGATATTCCTCTAATCGCGGTGTGCTTTCATCAAGCTGATATTCCATCACTTCGTTTGGATACATGTCATCTAAGTACCAGATCATTAACTGTGGTATATCAATTGGGTTGTTAAAAATATTTGATTCTATATAGCCATGCCAATATGTAGAAGGCAGCATCGAGATATTAGTCCACTTTTTCCGTATATATTCTGAAAATTTGTCCAAGCTTGTGGTCAAACTTCTTTTCTCGGTAAGACAGAATTTTCCTCTTTCCATCAATATGGGCATATTATTGGTCAATCCATTATGTAATAGTACAATCCATAGCATCTCAAAGCATAAAAAAGAATAGTCTTTTTTCTCTTCTGGTATCAGAATCTTGTGTGCTGTTTTAATTCGATTCATCAAATGTTCCTGTGTTCGTGGATCCAAGCTGTCGAACAAAGCCGCGCAGAATTCATCAATATCAAATTCCGTTTCGATCAGGGTTTTATCAAACATAGCAAAATACTCACTGTATTTTTGCGAGAAACTACCCTGTATTGTTCCAACACCCAGCTCCATCTGGAAGTCAATAAACTTTTTCAAATACTGGTCTACCATTGTTTCGTTTCCAAATACTTGTTTTATTGTGTGATCGATTTGGCCCTTCGCAACCGCCAAGACCACAATACAGTTTTTTACACCATAAAACAAATGATGTAATCTTTCCAGAACTTTAACCGCATATGCAGGCATGCACCGATCCAGTTCATCAACCACCAGCACAACGGTGTAATCTTGGGATAACTCTCGAAATTGTCTCTGTATATATCTCAACGTGCTGTTAAAACTAAAATACGGGTCGTACTCCCTCTCTGGACCTGGACTGTCATTAGCATTTTCAAGTCTTTGTTTTAGATCTGAAACCATTTGAGAAACACGTGTAACATCAAAACCGAGATTAGCTTTAGAAACTGCAGATGCAATTTTTAAAAGATACGGTTTTACTGTTTCAATTCCTACCTTTATCGCATCACGCGCCTCTTTCGATAGGAGATGTGTTTCTTCGTCAATACCTTCCAGAAGTGATGCAATAATTGCAAACAATGGTTCCTCATAATAGTCGTACTCCCAGCAGTTATAGTGAAAGACCAGATACTTCTTTCCATCCTGATAAGTGAGAAGATTCTCTTCCAGCATATTCAATACAAATGTCTTTCCACTCCCCCATTCTCCATTCAAAGAAAATGTAAACGAACCCCGATTGTCAGAAATAGCATTAATCAGCTGCATAATCTGATCAACAATTTCCTGGCGATTCAGTAAATCGATTGGCTGTTCTGAATCGACTATTGCGAGATCTTCACCCTCTATATTGTCACGCATAAGCCCACCTCCGCTTTTTCTATATGTTCTATTATAACAATAGCAATTGCCGTTTGTAAACCACATATATAACTGCCAAAATATAAGAAAAGTCCCCCTCTCCGGATTTGACTCCAGAGAGGGGGAAAATTTTTATACTTTATACAGGAAACAGACCATCTGCGCACCGGTGCAGGCGTTGTTATGGGCAAAAAGGTTCCCACCAATACCGGAAACGATACCGTCACTGAGTGCCAAACGGACCGCATCAGCACAATAATCCGATGACCGGACTACCTCAAACAGAGGTTGTGTTGAACTATTGGGCTTGCCATACCGCACAGAGATCGTGCAAGGCTACCTGATTAGACGATGGTCTTGACTTATTCATCCGAATCTGTTTTAGGTGGATTCATTATCGCAGCACGGATATTATCTATCTCCTTTTCAGATAACTTGTTTTTGGGTTTATATACAGCCTTAAATAGATGATTCATTTCATAAAATGACAACAAAAAATAGATGATAAGAAAGGCCATACATATAATTTCAACATTGCTCATGAAGGATCGAAACATTTTGAAAAGGAAAAAATCATATTCTGGTACTAAAATTATATATAAACTAGCCAATACAGAACGAGAGGCATTTACAATTCCATTCAAGATATGTTCGTTTCGCTTGGGTATAATACTTGTGCAAGAGATTTTTTCAATAATCTTGTTATCCAAAACACCTATCAATAGAGAGTAATTAGTGTACAAAAACCCTCCAAACAGTGCGTTTACAGTTATCAAGTTAAAGTGAAATGAGCTATCATTTGGAATTTGTACCAAGGCAAAGTCGAAATATGTCACACTAAGGCAACCCACGAACGAAAGGAATAGCGGCAAAATATTAATAATTTTTTTAAGTTTCCGCATATCATCCCCCCCTATTCTAAAGATCATAAATTATCGATTTGCCAGCACCAAAAGAGTTTTCTTATTTGCATCATAAACATTCATCATCTTCAATCGATACTCTTGGCGCAGCGTTTCCTTATTTACTTCTACCTGATGCCCATTTTCACGCTTGATTTCCTTTACTGATATCTGATACTTAAAATACTCCTCATATAAATCGTATTCTTTTTGCGCTCCCGTACCATCTTTTTTGCCAACCAACTTAATATTATTGAATCGTGCTCTATTTTTCTGTAAAGTGTTAATCAATCGTGTAATTAAGCCAGGATCATCAACTAATTTTCCTCCAAAACTTGGCTTTACATCAATAACTAAACTTGATGTTTTGCGTCCTACTTCGTCACACAATTCTTGATCATTAAGCCCTAAAAGTTCCTCCAATATTTGAGGATGAGGCTGTGCGATATCGATATGGATTTTATTAATCTCTGGTGCGCGACCTACTAAAAGCTCTCTAACAATATCCGAATTGGGAATCCCCTGTGCATCAAGAGTATACTCAGGATTGTACATAGCAAACATTTGAGAAAACGCTTCTGTATGTGGTGCCCCCTTAGCATTTATAATAGAAAGTATACCATGGCTGTAACCAAACATACAATATGTAAAAACTTCAATTCCACTATTAGCAATTTCATCTGGTGCTAAGACTTCAGTTGTCTTAAGCGTCTTATAGTCTCGTTTTTGAATACTATTATTAGGACGTTTACGGCTTAGTTTTGCAAACAAATACTCTTCCGTATTCTCAATAATATCCATAACCACAGGCTCATATTCATGAAGTGTCAAATCTAAAGCCCCATTCTTGGAATGTTTTCCAAAGATATCCATAAACATTCGTTTACAATTTTGTATAGGAAGTTCTTTACCGTTTTTTGTGCTGGAGATAAGTACCTTATACATGTATACATTCTTATTGGCCATATTTACCTCTCCTTAATATTATTGCAAATATCTTGCATAAGACAATTATAATTCCATAAGAATGTAATGTCAAATTTGGTAAAAACATATATTAAAAACAATAATTATAGAACTATAGAAGCTGGAAACACAGAATCGGTATGAAAGAATTTAGAAACGCAGATGGTTTGTTTATGAAAATGGTGTACTTCTCATCAGACGCATCCTGATTTAGCTTAGGCATGTATACTTTATCGACAATCAGATTGATAGATTTCTGACGATTCACCAGTACTGACTCATACGACTGCTGATGCACCATCATGGGTAACTTATTTATAAAGTCAATAAAAAGTGTTGCAGCGGCTACAAATATCAGCAACTGCTTCCATTTTTGATTCCCACAATTATGATGTAAACCGACACCTTTCGACTCCCTCCTTCCGTTGTCCTCCCTCTCCAGATGTGACTCCAGAGAGGGGGAAAATTTTTATACCTTATACAGGAAACAGACCATCTGCGCCCGGCTGCAAGGGTCGTGGGGTGCGAACTTGCCGCCGCCCACACCGGCAGTGATTCCCTTGGCCTTCG
>JAHHTT010000107.1 GCA_020024465.1 Odoribacter sp. | reverse complement strand
ATACAAACAACAATACAAATAACAATCCTTTCATCTTATCTTATTTTTAGTAAAAAGAGGCTTGCCTGCATCAGTGCCTTCCATTCAGACAAATGTGGGACCTTGTTCCGTCAAGTCTCGGATGGAAGTTATTTTCATAACACCAAATTATAGAGCGACCGATTCATTAAAGAGCATAGTGATAAATCTTATTTCCACGAGCTCTTCCAAACAAATGTTTACCGTCTCGTGATATGGTAAAGTCAATTATATACTCATTCAAACGCACTGTCTGGACAAGATTGCCTTCCCAGTCAAAAATCAATAAATCCTGAGGTTTCTCCTTTTCATACGCATCGTCAAAATTCTGATTGATATACAAGGCATAAATACCCGTATCAGCCAATTCCAAATCTGCAAATGTTGAGGTCCTCTCTGTTCCCGTTTCTGCATTTATCAATTTCTTCATATCTGTTTGCTGATCCCCGATTATAATAGATTGTCTCGCATGATCAGACAAGGAATAAATATTAATTTGGTTCACTGAAAACATGGAACCAATCATCCTATTCCTCTGAGAATCTAAACGCCAATTAGTTTTATACAAACTAAATGCACGGTCTGTATCAACACTGTATAATGTTTCACTGAAAACATTATTCAATGCAGCATCTCGCATCTGTAGTTCATAATTACTGCCTATCAACTGCTCATTGATATAAACCGAATCACCCACACAATAACAATATACGGACAGAGGAGGAATCGGAATCTCTTTCAACATAACGAATCTACCCTGTTTCATCGATTGGTCTACGTTTATCAAAACCATACGAGCTTTGTTTACATCACTTACCCAAAGGCAATTATCGCCCGAAATCTTCTGTACCTGACCATTAAACTGGCTAGTCGACAATTCATCGTTTGCCCTGCCGAAAGTACCGAATTGAGATAGAATCTGTCCATCATACGTCATAACATTAAACACCTGCTTCTCATTACGGGAAAAGACCAACAGATAATCATCAAAACAAACTAAAGACGAAATTGAGCAAACACTATCTGCAAAGATTAACTCACCGGATAGAGTATGGGAAATCTCCAGCTTTTCATCAATAATTTTCACATTATTTGAAAAAAAATTTTTCCCGCTGTCACAGCCTTCCAAAGAGAATAAGACTACAATAAAAAATAAATAATACCTATTTTTCATACCTTAAATAATTAGTCAAACAAGGGCGACCATCGTTACAAAAAAACTTAAACCGCCCTTGTATTTTTATTTAAAAATTAATTGCTATAACATGGTCTCGTTCTTCCCTTACCTACAGCTCCATTAATCCACACACAAGGACTTCCACATCTCCAATAACCACCATTGCCATCTTCTTGTCGAGACCAACAATCCCAAGAAGTAGACGAACCACCTTCTCCGCTCGTCAACGCCTCCACATTAGCTAACATAAATCTTTCAGCCTCTGACATGGTCACTCTTTCATATCCCATATATCCTGCGTAGCTCATCGCACAAAATAAAAGCGATGCCACTAAAAATTTAATTTTTCTCATATCACTGTTTTTTTCAGATAACAAAACGAAATACTTTTCGTTATTTTGTAAATGCTCATTGTAGTCCTTTTTTATACGGCAGCCCCGTGCCATTCCATCCACCCGAACATCCGCAAATACTCCTCAATCTTATAAGAGAAGCCCACCGGGTCGACTGCCTTCACAAAACCGGACAGGACAAACACCGCTCCCAATAATATGCCTGCCCCCCTTTTCGCCATATAATCCATCACTGCCACAATCAATCCTCCTTGACAGCAACCTCACCCGGCTTACCCAACTTCTCCTCCACTATCTTATAAAACATCTCCTTGATTTTCTCATTGCGCAACGGATTTCCTACCAAAATCACACGATTGTTTTCATCCAACAGAAACGTATGCAAAGCCCGGTTCTTCGGCAGATGAGGATTCAGACGTTCAAATTCCTTCAAAGTATCCATCAATATCGGATAATCGAAATTAGTATTGGCAATCAACAATTCCGTAGAGCGGACTTCACGCTTCATCGGAGAAAATATAAAATAAAATTTCAAACGTCCCGAAAATCCCTTGGCGTAATCGACCAAAGAACTCCAGGTATATATATGATTGATGGCACAGGCTGTACATCCGACAGAATCTGCATATACAACCAATTTAAGCCCCATTGGATTTCCTCCCTCAAAATCTGCCACTTTCTCCCCTCGCTTCATTACAGGCAACTTCGACGGAATCTGAATTTCTTTCGCCTGCAAAACCTTTATTTCATCTGCAACCTGCCGCTTACGCCCCGTACAAGCACTTACAAACATCAGACATACAAAGAAAACAACATTCATTTTCATAGCAATAATTCATTATTTCATCTGATATTTCAAGACAATGGCTCCTCCCGCCTTCATTCGTTCTTCCACCTCCTGCAAAGCTTTTGGGAAACCGTATTCTACAAGCATTTTATAGTCGTCATAAGAATCCAGCAGACAAATAAACCGTCCCTGTTCATCCGTACACACCGGATAAAACATTCCCAATTTATCTCCCTCTACATTCTGTTTTACCAAATCATCCACCATAGAATACAAATAACAATTCGAACTCTCCCGACTCATTACATCCAAGGCAAAGTAATTTCCACTACGCACCGGAGTATTATAAATATAAAAATACTCACCTTGATCCATCTTATTAATATCCTCCCTATACTCATCAGGAACTTTATAAGAACCAAAATCGACTCCAAACACCTGTACAGAATCAGTATCTACCCTATCTATTACTGAAAAATAATCAGCTCTACACCAATGAAATATTATTTCATCAGGAGTTGAAGAAAAATAAGTGATTTTTCCTATCGGATCAATTTCTTTTTCAGAAAAAGGATACCTTTTATCTGTTATATTTAAGTCGGCATCCGTAAAAAACAACCGATATCTCAATTTGTTCGGGCAATAGTCTTTTTGCAAAGATGAGAATGCAAACACAAATCCATCACTGACCAACCATTCTACATCCCATGCCACAAACGGCATATTTTTATTTTCTATAAAACACCCGGATTCAACGTCATACAATTTTAAGTGATGGTTCACATTATCAATGATTGCAATTTCATGCTCCGTCACACAAAAACTCTTAATTTCCAAATACTCATTGGCTGCACGTCCCCGACTATTGATTACATACAGAAATTTTCCCGTATAATCATATACGACTATTTTATTCAATACAAAATCACCTATAAATATCTTTCCGTTTCGAAAAACCACCTTTGAACTATTGGAATACAACCCTTTCTCATTAAACTCCAACGGCAGATATTCCGCTGTGTCTATATCTTGCGACAGAGATGACATCTGCTCAACATCAAACTTTATCCTTTGGTCTATTCCTATACTCTTAGGCGCATCATGTCTACAAGACAGAACCAATAAAACACCAAACAATATAAATTTCAGTTTCATACCTCATCTAATTTTTATACGAGGATAACTTAAAGTCATCCTCGTTTTTCATTCACTTAATAAAGACTTTTTCCAATATTCCATTTCTTAAGGGAAATTATTGGAATTGCCATTCCTACGTTACAACTATTCTATGAGTGCACAGGACATTTTTTTGTATTACATCCCCTACCTCCTCCTTGACATGAAATAACAACTACTTTGCACCTATTTCCAAACAGTCCATCACTTATCTTCACTCCACACTTAGAAGTTAATGCATACCCATCTGGATATTCATATATTCCCCCTCCACTTTCCCCGCTCGTCAACGCCTCCACATTTGCCTGCATAAATCTTTCAGCCTCTGACATGGTCACTCTTTCATATCCCATATATCCTGCGTAGCTCATCGCACAAAATAAAAGCGATGCCACTAATAATTTAATTTTTCTCATATTATTGTTTTTTCAGATAATAAAACGAAATACTTTTCGTTATTTTGTAGATGCTTGATTGTAGTCCTTTTTTATACGACAGCACTGTGCCATTCCGTCCACCCGAACATCCGCAAATACTCCTCAATCTTATA
>JAHHTT010000106.1 GCA_020024465.1 Odoribacter sp. | reverse complement strand
CGGAATCAATGTTACAAACTCTATTAAAAAGAGGTTATATAACAACAAAGACACAAGATGAAGAATATGCTTATGTAAAAAGAATAGCAAGTTTGTTGCATCGAAAAAATAAGTTACTTACCAAATATTTTACGTTAGTGGTCTCTTATGATTGCAATTTTAGATGTCCTTATTGTTTTGAAAAAGAATTAGTAAAAGATAGCAAAAAAAGTAGCTTACGAACGATAAGTCAGTATATGGTGGATAAATTCTATACTGGAATATCAAAGATAGAACCAGAAAAAAGGTTACAATATAAATATATCAATCTATTTGGAGGAGAACCGCTATTAAAAGAGAATAAGGATATTATTGCCTATATTATAGAAAAAGGACGTAAACAAGGATTTGCTTTTATGGCCACAACAAATGGTTATGATCTGAATCATTTTACAGATTATTTAGGAGAAAGCTATATTGAAAGTGTACAAATCACTATAGATGGACCACAATCAGTGCATGACCAAAGACGTATCCATTATACAAATAGTGGTACGTTTGACAAGATTATTGATAATATGAAATTAGCATTGGATAAGGGCATTTATGTGAAAGTACGAGTTAATATAGATGAGAATAATATTAATGAATTAGTCAACTTAGACAAAACGTTTGAAACACTGGGGTTATACAATTATAAAAAATTCTTGTGTTACGCAGCATTTATTTCTGGAGATGTGAATTTTATTCCACAAGAAGATAAAATTGGTGCTCAGAAATCTCGCATTGGAATACAAGACTTCCTCAATATATTTAAACAGAACAAATTACGTATAAAACATGATACTAGAATATCTACAAATCTACGGAATATAATATGTGAAGGCAAAGAATTACAACTTTCTCCGTGTCATTGTACAGCACAAGGTAATGCTTTTGTTTTTGATCCATTTGGATATACTTATACATGTTTAGAACTTGTGGGAGATAATAAAAAGGCAATAGGTACTTATCAAGGCACTAAAATACAATGGTATGAAGAGAAAGAAAAATGGTTTGAACGAAATATTGGAAATGTCAAGAAATGTAATAAATGCAAATATGCATTACTATGTGGAGGAGGATGTTTCACAAAAACATTTTCAAACTCATCCGGCAAACTGATTGATTCATCATGTGATCAATTTCCATTGGTATTTCGTACTGTTGTGAATGAAATATACATCTCCAACAAGAGAACTAATTAATATTATTGTTTAATTTAATTTTTTTCACAAAATGAAAAATGAAGAAATGGTTTCTTTAAACCAAGAGTTGAACACAGAGTTAGAAATTAATGAGTTGGAACAAAGATTGGAAACTGATCCGTTAGTTTCTTTTAGTCCAGAATTATCAGCAACTGATGTTTCTGTAATGAACACATGTTTCACCTGTGGTGAATTCCTTTAATCAATTGTTAAAGGAAATTTTGACAACAAGAACCGTACCTGCCTTATGCAGGTACGGTTCCTATTTCTTACCTATGCAAAATAAAATATAATATGATGAAGCAGATATTATTTGCATGTTTTTTCAGTCTTTTGGCTTTATTATCCACAAATGCGCAATGTGTACTTTTCGGAAAGGTGATAGATGATAAAAAGGAAAGTCTTTCCTATGTTACTATCCGGCTTCTTGAAAAAGATTCAATCTTTATAGCGGGAGCAACTACGGACAGTTTCGGTTATTTTAATTTTCCTAAAGTAAATAAAGGGGAGTACATTCTGGCATTGAGTTCTATTGGATATACACCAAAGAATCTTCCTATTCAAGTCAACAAAGAACATGTGGATATAGGCATCGTCACTCTGCCTGCACAAGACGTACAATTGGGGGAAGTCGTCGTAAAAGGCAGTTCGTTTATTCGGCAGAAAGATAAAGTTTTGATATTGCCAGATAAGCAACAGGTAAAACATGCAAATACAGGGTATGATTTATTAAGTAACTTAATGATACCAGGCTTAGATGTTAATCGACAGACCGGCACGGTTTCCACGTTGGGTGGTAATGCCACCTTATATATCAATGGGCGAAAAGTGGATTATCGGGAAGTTCAGAGTCTCCGTCCGAGAGATATCGAAAAGGTGGAGTATTATGATAATCCGACGGGAAAATACGCGAATGACGTAGTGTCCATCAACTATATTACAAAGAAATACGAGACCGGCGGATACGTATCATTGGACGGGACGCAGACAATCGGTTATTTAAAAGGAGACTACAATATGGTAGCTAAAATCGACCATAAGAACACGAACTATACGTTGTATGGTGGAGCAAATATGAACAAATACGATGGTGTGCGCAACGAGAAGACTGAAAACTACCTGTTTCCAGACTATACCGTCCATCGGCAATCCGGGACGGACGATTCGCAAGTGAAAAACAACCAGGAATATATGCAATTGAATATTCAAAATCAGAACGACAAGCGTACACTAATGGGAAAAGTTTCCTTTGTGCGGAACGATGCGCCGGACAATTATGAAATAGGAAGCCAGCGATATTCTGGAGACTACGAAGGGGAGCAACATTCGAGGAATGAAATAGACCAGCTGGGGTTGATGCCGAGTGTCAGCCTGTATGGCAATTTTAACCTGAGCAAAACGCAGCAATTGGAAACCAGCGTTACAGGTACTTATATCGACAATACTTATACGCGAGATTATACGGAGGATAACTTCCTGTCGTATACGGACGTAGCGGAAAAGTTCTACAATTTGGATGTGAACGTGAACTACGTGCTGCAGTTCAAGCATCAGAACTCGTTGACGGCGCAACTGTACCATTTTCATAAAGTCAGTATGTCTGATTATACAGGAAATAACAATTATTGGCAACATTTATGGACGGCAGAAAGCCTTTTATTCTTGGAATACAGCCAACGATTTGGCGATAAACTCAACTTGCGATTTGGCCCTGGACTTTCATCCCTTCAGTATCATCTACATGGCGATAATCACGTAAGTCAAATCTCACCTCGTTTACGTACCAGTTTAATTTATCGTCCTCGTCAAAATCAACAACTCTTGATTGGGCTAAATATAGGTAATTCATTTCCTGATATAAGTACCATCAATAGCGTAGACCAGAACATTGATATGTTTCAAATAAAAAGAGGTAATCCCAATATGGATAATGCAAAACTTTATATGCCTAAACTCATGTACAATATCCAATATAAAACATTCAATATACAAGCAATGTTTTATTACTTGAATGTTACTAATGCAGTTGTAAATGATTATTATATAGAAGATGATTTGTTAGTAAACAGTTATCGTAGTGATGCCAACTATCATAATCTGGCTGCTATGCTGGCCGTTACTTGGAAAATAAATGACAATTTACGTATAAAAGCTAATGGAACGTGGAACCGTACGATGTTTACAGGTGCTTTATCAGAATCTTGTAACAATTTGAGAGCGTCTTTGGAATTGAATTACTATTGGAGAGACTTTGCACTGAATGTTTATGGAGAGACACCACAAAAAGAAATAGCAATGTCTTCCATTTATACACGACAATACGGGAAATATGGTGCATCTATTAGCTGGAATCATGGTCATTGGGGTGCAGAAGCGGGTGTAGATAGTCCGTTCACGAAACATAATCGGATACGGACAGATTTGAACACATCAGTATATAATTTCACAAACTCCAATTATAGTCGCACATTTCAACAAACAGGATATGTAAAATTTACTTATACTTTCGATTTCGGACGAAAGACATCACGTGCACAGGGTGGAGTTAATACAACTATTAATAGTGCAATCATGAAAATAGAGTAGTATGGAAGAATATAAGAGCATACAAATACAAGATTTATCGTCATCACAAAGGCAACAGTATTTACTATCGTGTAATGGAAAATATTATGAGGTGAGTTATGCTATCGCTGAATTAGTAAAAGTATTACAGGACGAAAAAACAATAGACGGGGCAATTGCCATTTATATAAAAAAGATGAATGGGAAATATACAAGTACCCAAGTGTTACATATTATAATACAAATCATTCAACCTCTACAAAATAAAGTAAAAGAAGAAAAGCGAAATAGTTCTTTCCTCTACGAAAAGGAATTGTTCAGTGCTGCAGCGATAGACAAATTCTCGGATGCCTTCCGCTTCCTGTTCAACCGTGGGTATATGCTGATGGTATTTCTTATAGCTATAT
>JAHHTT010000105.1 GCA_020024465.1 Odoribacter sp. | reverse complement strand
ATTTTATTTGGCAAGTAGCCATTCTGTGCAGAGAATTTGCAACCGATTTGCAACCATTTAATTTTTATTTTCAATTGGAAACTTGTTTCTTTGGGTAAATGATAAAACAAGTGTAATTATAAAATTTTGAAAAAAGGAACAGTAAAGAGTTGTATATAATGTAGTCGGAACAGGTGAAAAAAAGGAGTAGTCCCTCTCATCCGTGGAGTTATTTAAACCAGGTTTTTATAACGACCGAATAAAAAAGGACTACAATCAAGCATCTACAAAATAACGAAAAGTATTTCGTTTTATTATCTGAAAAAACAATAATATGAGAAAAATTAAATTATTAGTGGCATCGCTTTTATTTTGTGCGATGAGCTACGCAGGATATATGGGATATGAAAGAGTGACCATGTC
This sequence comes from Odoribacter sp., assembly GCA_020024465.1. Taxonomy (GTDB): domain Bacteria; phylum Bacteroidota; class Bacteroidia; order Bacteroidales; family Marinifilaceae; genus Odoribacter. The sequence continues at coordinate 3,823 of JAHHTT010000105.1, read as the reverse complement.
AGAGGCAGAAAAATTCATGATGTCTAACATTGAAGCTTTAACTAGCGGGGAAAGTGGTGGTGGAACTACAATGGTAATCTGTAGATGTCATGACGATAAATTGTGTTATGGAGGAAATAGCATATCTTTTCGTCCACGTTGTTCTTATGATGTCATAGGAAATAATGAAAATGCTTGGGATTGTCATGGTAATGGAGACTCTATTTGTCAAAATTTACATTAGAAATAAATAATGAATAATTCCCTTATCTGTTATTTCAACAGAAGGGAATTATCATTTGTGATAATTTGATAACTATGTTTTTTTGAAGATGAAGTATTGTATTGTCTTTTTTGTTCTGTTGCTGTCATTGTCAACGATTGCGCAAGAGCATAAGTTGCAATTGAAGACTCCGGATGGGGAGCCGATCGGGTATTTGACAGTGTTGTGTGAAAAACGCCATTTTTGTGTGTTGTCGGATGCCCGGGGATGGATTTCGCTTGATTCCAAGTATTTTCAGGCGGGAGATACATTGTGTTTTACTTCAATGTTCTATCATGAATTGAAGGTACCGTATGTGGATTTGCTTGGGAAACAAGAACTGCTCCTCCAACCGGTGGTGATGAAAATGGACGAGGTGGTTGTTTATCCGACATCTGCGGCTGAAGAGATGGTGCGTGAAATGGCAGAATCCTTTTCTCAAAGATATGCGGAAAATTATGCTGCATCGCTGACTTATCTGCGAACTGTGGAGTGTAATGACCGTTATCGCGAGTTTTATGGATTGCAGGGACTGTATTTTTCGATAGATTTCAATCAGACGGGCAGAAAACTTTTTTTTATGGATAAACATTTGCTGACTTGTCTGCCGGTTACCGTGATGCGCAGCAATTCTTTGGCAGAAGACAGTGATAAGGTGTTGTCACGAAGTTCTGTGATTTTACCACCCGGCTCTATCTCGCACTTTAGTGTAGAATCTATGAATGTGGAGTATCAAACATACCCTAAGCAAACGGCATTGTCCAGAAAACGTACGTTGGAGATATATTCACCCTTGAATCCGAAACAATTGAAAAATTTCACTTACGCGATAAGTGATTTCTATAAAAGGGGAAATGAAAAAATATACGTAATCTTTTTTGAAACGAAAGACGGAGCCTTTTCTTCCCGGACGAAAGTTTACGGGAAAGGAATGCTGTATTATAATCTGACGACCCGAATGGTGGAAAAGATTGTGATGGAAAATCATCAGGACCAGTATGCTATGTTTCCCCGCTGGAAAGTGGACCGGATGATTCCTTCTGCCACACGGCATATATTGGAAGTGTCGTATGTATGCAAAGATGACAGGATTTTCACGAAGTCGGTAAAAATGGATGTCGAATGGGTGGATCCGAAGGTGGAATACGATTTTTATTTTTTTATAGAAAATGCCCGCCGCAAACCATTTGAGAATCATTTGAAACAGTATGATTATTATGAATTTGACAATTTTATAGTATTTGATAATCACAAGAAGAAACAGATAGTACCTTATTTATATTATCATTCTTGGGAAGAATTTTTTTATCTCGCACCTTTTGACCCTGCGGCTTGGGAAAAGGTGAAATGGACAGGAATCGATAAGAAGAGGTTGTTCTTAGAATTGTCTTTGCCCGGCTGTTCATTGTATCAGCAGGCAGAGAAAAATGCGTTGGACGTAAAGTTTTATTACAGGGATTGTGAGCAATGGTTTTATGATAGGATATCAAATCTTTATCGTCGGGTTCCTGCTATTTATAAAATATTACAAGAAAAGTAGATGAGTTATGAAAAATAGATTTTTTTTGTTGTTGGCTGTACTTTGTCTGAATAGTATGGCATGTCGTGACAAGGGTTTTGTTGACGAGTATTCTGGTATAATACACAGAGGACAAAAGGATATAGCAATTCGGGAGGTGTCGTTAGATACGCTTTTCGTTGATGCTTCGCATACTTCATTGGATGGAGAATGGCATTTGAATGGGGACAAACTTTATTTTATAGATCGGTCTCTTGTCGGAGTGAAGGAATTTGCTCTTGATGGACAGTATATCGGGTCGCATATCGAACGGGGAAGGGGACCGAACGAGGTCCTGCAGTCAATGCTTGCGGGGGATTTTACAGGAATCGGAGATTTTGTTGCAATGGACCGGGGTTGGACGGTCAGTTTGTTCAATAAAGATTTTGAGAAGAAAAAATCTTATCTTTTATTTGAAGATCTGGACAATGATGCACAGGTATGGGATGATCTGATGAAAAATCCGGATCCCGAGGAGCATCGTATGTATGAGTTCTTTATTAATTCTAAATGTATCCGTTTCTTGAAAGACCAAATCATCATTCCGGTGATAACAGAACATGTGGATTATAACGGTTTTTATAAAACAGCTAATTCACAGAATTTTTGGTTGGCATCATATAATTTTTTGATGATAGATATTGAGAATGGCAAGACGGGTAAATTGTTCGGGCATTATCCACCGATATTTCGGGAGAGTAACATGCCGGCATTTTCTTTATTGAATTTTGATACGGGAGATGGTTATCTGTATTGTTCGTACGGAGCTGATTCGTTGATTTATGTCCGGGATGTTGAGGGTAAATTGGTGAAGTGTATGGGTTTTGCCGCATCTTCCGTTAAAGGGAAATATCCGGAAACGTCGACATTTGAAGAATATTCACAGTACAGTATGCAGCATAGAAAGAAATACGGCTATTATAAGCAGATTAAGGCTGTAAATGGTTATTTGTTTCGCTCTTATAAAAAAGATGGTGATGCAGGCTATGGATTGCAGATTTATAAGGGTGAAAATTTGGTAGGGGATGTTGATTTTGCAGAAGAACTGTATGTGATAGGATATGCAGAAGGTTTTTATTATGGAGTGCTTCCTGTTGATATGGAGGCAGAGCGGTTCCGTATAGTTCGGTTTAAATTATAGGATATGAAAGTTATCATAGTAATTATTTTATTGTTTGCCATTGACTGTTTTGCTACAAATGAAGCAAGGGTTCCTGAGTTGACATTTGTTGGTAAGCGAATTGTGAATTTGGGAGTCATAAAAGAAGGAAATGTTGTTAAACGGAAAATTTATTTTACAAATACAGGAGATTCTTTGTTAATAGTCAATAAGGTGGCAAAATCATGTAATTGTACGGCAGTTACATTAAAGGATCTAAAGACATTCCCGGGAGATACTAATTCAGTAACTGTTGATACTAAAGGGAAAGTAGGAATTAGTGTTATTGATATTGTAATGAGTACAAATGCGCGATATAGAGAATATGTTGCAAAGTTGATTATGGAAGTAAAAAAATAAAGTGTATAAATGAAAAATAGCAAGTGTTTTCATGTCGTTTTATTGCTTTTGTTAGTATTTGGTTGTTCTGAAGGTAAGTATAAATACGCACAAGAGATAAAAAAGTTAGAATCTGATATAATACGATTACCTTTAAATGGGGTGGTTGTAAATCAAGATGCAAGGTGTGATAAATTGGATATTTTTAATAAAAGTTTTAAACTTGTTAATTATACAGATTCAATAGGTTGTACTTCATGTGCAATTAACCAACTTGATTGGTGGAAAGATTTTATAGATTATGCTAATAAATTTAATGGGCGTTTGAAGTTTTATTTCATTTTTTCGCCTATAAAAAAAGATTTGAACAGTATAAAATTAGCGATATCTAATAAAATGTTAGATTATCCAATCATGTTGGATACTTTGAAGGAATTTGAACGTTTGAATCCTCATTTACCGAAAAATAGAGCTTTGCATACGTTTCTGTTGGATGAAAACAATCGTGTGATTTTGGTAGGAAATC
>JAHHTT010000104.1 GCA_020024465.1 Odoribacter sp. | reverse complement strand
GGAATGATGCGTCAATCCATGATTCGTGTATTCCATAATTTCGTTCTCTCCTTTGTATTAGGGATGTATTAGGGAGCATTTCATCTTAAATCACCAATAGTATTACTAGTATTTTTTTAAATATACAGAATATTTTCCGCAAAAAGGAAAAAACGAAAAAAAGTTGTTGACAAATCAGCGAACATGGTATATAATAAACACCGTCGACAGTGAAACACTGGAAAGACATCCGGGTGTAGCGCAGTTTGGTAGCGCGCTTGAATGGGGTTCAAGAGGCCGTGAGTTCGACTCTCGCCACTCGGACCAAAAGCCATCGATCGAAAGATCGGTGGCTTTTTTGTTGTATAATGCGGGCCGAGAATGGTTTTCAGGAACCATTCTCGGCCCGCTTTTATTGTTTTTTGCCAATGTTTTGGCTGACTGTTTTCATTAAAATAATGAATTCGTAATGAATCGGAATATTTCTCGTTCAATCCATGTTGAATATGGCAACCGAAATCCATAAAGCAGTCGAAGGGCCACAATCAATCATTCCTTTATTGGAAGATCCTTTTTATAATACTAATGCGACTATATCTAATGCTCATAACAGATTGTGAACATCCATCGTCACATTGACCCATTCAGGAATCATCGTTTATCAGAAGTTGGTTTATCTATACTCTGAGGAACACACCAAACCTGAAAGTATCTCCAATATATTTCTTCAGATATTGTAATTTTTTCTCCTGCAGATTCAAACAGATAAGCGCTTCCATATTGTTCTTTGAATTCTGCATCAAATTTAGTCTCGATATATTCCAGCAGCACTTGTTTAGAATCCGCATTATTTTTGGTGATATAAATATACGAATTGGAGGAATTGTCATTTACTGATGCAATAGGATTTTCATTACTGATTTGTGAAGCCGCCATCAAATAGGGAATCGGATTTCCACGCTGGAAGATAACGCTATAATTAAGACTTACAAACAGAACTGCAACGAAGATCAATGTTGTAATAACAGAAACAACGGAGATGATAATTCGTTTTTTTGATAAAGAATGCTTTATAGTTTTTAAGATATGAGCACTTTCATCATGCAGATCAAGATTTGCAGGAAGTATAAGTTTCTGACTAAGTTGCTCATATTCTGCTTTACATTCAGAGCATCCACACAAATGCAGCCCAATCTCTTTTTGGGTTTCTTCTGACACAACTCCATCAGCATAAAGAGGGAGCCAAGTCACTTACTATATTGCATGAAATTTTACTCATTCTCCATATTCTCCCCACACTTCTTTTTTTGTTTTGCCCGGTAATAGGTTACTCTTGCCCCGTTGGAACTTTTTCCAAATAGATTTCCAATCTATTCAAGTTGCAATTCGCCAAATGTTCTTAATGAAAATCCTTTCTTATACGGTTCTGGCATTTCGTGTAACATTTTATGTGCTTGAAAAGCATCCGCTCGATCCGCCTATTTAACTTTCTTCCCTTTTTATCGGCTCTCTGTTTATGTTTTTTCTTTTATTCTTTGTTTGATACAATGCAACATCTGCTTTCTTATATAGTTCTTCCAATGTTATGCCGTCTTTTGGCGCAACTGCCACGCCCATGGAAGCCGATACGGTTACCGAAACATCTCCCTGCATATAAGTTTTTGTCAATACGGTATTCAGCCCATCTAGCAAGGTATCAATCAAATAATCGGATTTAACATTACATAGGAATATGACGAACTCATCACCGCCCAATCTTCCCACAATATCACTGGAACGAAAGTGTTGATTCAGCACAGCTGCAACCTCCATAAGCACCTGATCTCCCCAGGCATGCCCAAATGTATCGTTGATCTGCTTAAAATTATCTAAATCCAACAAAATAAAAATCTGTCGTTCTTCTGAGGAATGCTTTGCACACAATATTTCACTGATTTTAGAGCGTGTGGCAGCGGCATTATACAGCCCGGTAAGACCATCTCGTTCTGCTTGCTTTTTTAATGCAATTTCCTCGCGCTTTTTCTTATCAATATCCAGAATCACCAGAGTTATCTGCATGCGGTCCTTTGCTTGCACACGGTATACCGAGCAAGAAACCCATTTTGCTTCATGCCCCATTTTCATAATACACTGAATTTCCAATGTTTCTTCCTGCTCATATTCCCGCTTGAGCAATTTCAACGAAAGTTCTCTGGCTGCATAAGGCCGATGTTCTTTGCTGATGCTTTTTAGAATACTTTTATATAAACCGTTTTCATAAGGAATGTGGCTTTCCTTTCCATTCAATTCCAGAACCGTATCTGAATTCAAATCAATTCTGGCGTACATCACTGCCTTTTTAATCAAAATATTGTAGGTTTCTTCTTTTCTTTTAATTGCCTCCTCTCCTTTTTTCAGCGCACTGATATCCACAGCACTGCCTACAGTACCCACAATCTTGCCCTGTTCATTGTAAACATTCTGCATCGTAATTCTATACCAGATTTTTTGTTGAGGACTGTCTGCAAGTTGAATATCCGCTTGGCTGCTTTTTTCTGTTTTAATCTGTTCAAACATTGCTTTTAACGCATTGACGCTGTCAGCAGATATAATATTTTGACTCATTATACACTCCGGAACGGGCCCAATGGTCTGATTTTTGAACAGTTCATTTTTAATTTGGGTTATTAGGTTAATTTGTTGTTTCTGTATATCGTATTCAAATATGATCTGATTGGAATGTTCAACGGTCATACGCATCATTTCATTGCTCTTACTGATTTTTTGATGAGCTTCTCGAATTTCCCTGTTTGCACTTTTAAAATAAGAATAAATGCAAATAAGCATAACGGTGAGCAACGCTGCATTTACAACAGTTTCCAGTGCAACAACAATCTGTATTAACCGAATATGGGAATTCACCACGGTTTCTTCAACCATCAAAACGATCTGCCAATTCTGTATGCCCAAAGGCATATGGCATCCATATCGCTGCACACCTTCAATGCTATAAGAAAATTCGCCTTCTCGTTGTTCCCGAAAGTCTTTTTGAATCTCATCAATGGTAGAATCGTCAAAATTTAAAAATTTTAAATTATCCCAAAAATTCGTGCGCTCAGGCAGCGTATGGTTTTTATCAAAGCAATTGATGTAAGTTCCGTTCGCATCAATCACATACATCCGTTCTTTATAATCTACTACACTATTGATTAGTCTTGAAAATGTTTCAACATCAAACAAACCAAAAAGAACCCCGTTTAGCTCATGCTTCTCGGAATATAAAGGAAAGGAAATAATTTGAATTGCCTTATATCGTTGAGACGGCATTATTTCTGAGAATACTACTTTTCCCTTCATTGCTTCCGGAAAAAACGATTCTTCCAATACGCTGAACGCATACCCCGTATCCGAATAGGCATTTCCGTTTATGTCCGAAATAAATACTGCATCAAAATTATTCATTCGCTGCGAAAGGTGCAAAATCTTTTTCACTTCAGGATCCCACAAGTCATCATACTCGTTAATGGCCTGTGCTGTATGTTCCAGACCTTTCACCATTCCATCCAACAGATTTTTGGCGACAACAACATTCTTTTTTGTGTCATTTCTAATTTCATTCGTAAAATTATTCAACTCTGTTCGCAGCAGCATAAACTGCGTAATGCAATAGGATACAACCATCGCCAAAACACATAGTACAAAAACTGTAACGGCGATTTTATTGGTTTTCACCCTGATTTTTTTCTGTCTCCACATTCTGTTTTTTGCACCTGCCATAATATTTTTGGGATTTTACTCAGTCAATATATTTTTAAAAATTATAATCAATGCTGTGATAACAGGCACATTGTATCATACTTTTTCCATTAAATATAGTCACGCTGTTATAAAAAAGGTTTTGTATTCTAGTTTTTCAAATAAAGCACAAACAGAATGTCTGCACAACGGGCTTTTTTGTTCGTTTGCCTTTAAACTCTAAACAAAAAGCCTTGCTGTTCACCGCTATGCGGTATCGCAGCAAGGCTTTTGTAAGAGGAACAGGATGGGCTTTCGCTTACCTGTTTACTATCCCGTTTAAAAAAGGATACCTCTTAATGGGGGTATATGAAATGATTAGTTGCCGTAGTAAGCTTTCAGATACAGCTCTTTGATTTCGCTTACCAAGGGATATACGGGGTTAGCAGTGGTGCACTGATCCTCAAATGCCTTGTAAGACAGTTCATCAACCTTAGCCAGGAACTCCTCTTCGGTGATGCCGCAGTCACGCAGGCACA
>JAHHTT010000103.1 GCA_020024465.1 Odoribacter sp. | reverse complement strand
AGGTAAAATGGACAGTAACAAAAATCAGGTGTTAGTGACTTCGCCTTTGCTTCCGGATTTGGAGGAGTTTCAGGGAATGCTCAAAGAGATTTGGGCCAGTAAGTGGATTACTAACAATGGCAGATTCCATAAGGAATTGGAAAAAGCGTTGGCTGAATATTTGAAAGTGCCTTATATCAGTCTTTTTACCAATGGCACCCTGCCGTTAATTACGGCTTTGCAGGCTTTGCGTATTACAGGGGAGGTGATTACCACTCCGTTCAGCTTTGTGGCAACTACTCATTCCATTTGGTGGAATGGCATCAAGCCTGTTTTTGTGGATATCGATCCCTCCAATTGCGGTCTGGACCCGGACAAGATTGAGGCTGCCATTACTCCCAAGACCACGGCTATCATGCCTGTCCATTGCTATGGGAAACCTTGCGATACCGAAAAGATACAGGTCATTGCAGACAAGTATGGCTTGAAGGTCATTTACGATGCCGCCCATGCTTTTGGGGTAGAGGTGAACGGCAAGTCCATCTTGGAGGCAGGCGACATGAGCACCTTGAGTTTTCATGCGACGAAAGTATATAACACCTTGGAAGGTGGGGCTTTGGTGTGTCATGATGAAAAGACCAAACAGCGCATAGACTATTTGAAGAACTTTGGTTTTGCAGGGGAGACAGAGGTGGTGGCACCTGGAATCAACAGCAAGATGGACGAAGTGCGTGCTGCCTATGGTCTGCTGAATCTGAAACAGGTGGACCGGGCGATTGCCAATCGTCAGAAAGTGGCTCAGCGGTATCGAGCAGCATTAAAGAATGTGGAAGGGATCCGTTATTTTGACGATATGCCGGGAGTACGCCATAACTACTCGTATTTCCCTATTTTCGTGGATGCGGAAAAATACGGGATGACGCGCGATGAATTGTATTTCAAAATGCGGGAACATGATGTGTTTGGACGTCGTTATTTCTATCCGTTGATCAGCACTTTCTCTACTTATAGAGGATTGCCTTCCGCCGATCCAAGCAATTTGTCGGAAGCGACACGGCTGTCGGAATCGGTGATTTGTCTGCCTATGCACCATGATTTGAGCGGAGAGGATGTTGAACGTGTATTGGACTTGATAGTAAAATAAATCTTCACTGTATTGAGTATGAAGAAAATATTGTTGTTAGGAGGTTCGCCACAACAGGTTGTAGCTATTCAGACCGCTAAGGATTTAGGTTATTATACAGTGCTTTGTGATTATCTACCGGATAATCCGGGGCAATTTGTAGCGGATAAGTTTTATAATGAAAGTACAACGGACATTGAAACTGTATACCGGATTGCAAAAGAGGAAAGTGTAGATGGAATATTGGCGTATGCCTCTGACCCGGCAGCATTACCGGCAGCAATAGTAGCTGAACGTCTGGGATTGCCGACCAATCCTTCTAAATCAGTATCCATTTTAGGTGTCAAACATCTTTTTAGAAAATTCCTTCAAGAGAATCATTTTGCTTGTCCTCGGAATTTTTCTTTTGCGCCGACTATCGGAGTTGAAGAATTGAAAAATCAAGTGCAGCATCTTCATTTCCCGATTATAATCAAGCCTACAGATTCTTCGGGATCGAAAGGTGTAAGTAAATTATTGGATACGGATAATCTGGAAGAAGCCGTTAAATGGGCAGATAGCTATTCACGTAATAAAATCCTGATTGCAGAAGAGTTTATAGAAAGAGGTTTTCCGGAAGTGATAGGCGGGGATATTTTCGTTTCGAATGGTAAGATTGTCCTTTTCGGTGAAATGTCGTGCTTTCGTGATAATGGGGGTAAGGGTTTGATTCCTATTGGTAAGAAAAAACCTTCTGGTTTGAATTCTCTTCAAACGGAACGTGTACATACCGAATTGCAACGGATCGTTGATGCTTTGGATATCCGTTTTGGAGAATTGAATATTGAAATCATTCTTGATAAAGAAGATAAGGTTCATTTCCTGGAATTAGGACCACGTGCTGGTGGGAATATGATTCCTTTGCAATTGAGCGATGCTTTTGATGTGGATTTGGTCCGGGCCAATGTTCTGGCTGCAATGGGGGAGGAACCGCAATTGAATCCGATAGAACAGCCTGGTTGCTATATGCATTATGTACTGCATAGCTATGAAAATGGGAAATTTTCAGATGTTTGTTTCTCTTCAGAAATAGAACCTTTTATTTATCGGAAGGTTATTTACAAAAAAGAGGGGGATCAGGTCGAGTATTTCGATGGTGCGGGAAAAGCATTGGGCATCGTGTTCTTTCATTTTGATACTTATGAAAGGATGATGGATTTTTGTCAGAGAAAGGATGAATTGATAAAAGTCATTTTAGATTAAATCTGTGATTTTATCTACAGATATTTTATAGTATTGTTATTATTTTGATGATTTAAATGTTTTAGAAAGTGTGTAAACGTATTGCAATTATTGGGGCTTCTTTTGGTCAACTGCCGATATGTCTGAAAGCGAAAGAAATGGGCCTGGAAACGTATTGTTTTGCATGGTCTGATGGAGCTATCTGTAAAGATGTTGTAGATCATTTTATTCCGATATCCATATTTGAAATGGACAGGATTGTGGAGCAATGCATTAAATATAAGATTGATGGAGTTGTATCAAATGCTTCGGAAAAAACTGCTACTGTCGTTGCTTATGTTGCGGAAAAGATATCTAAACCATGTACCCCATATTCGACTTTTTTAAAGATTCAAAATAAAGAATATGTCCGTAGGGCTACCAATCCAATAGATGGACTGGGGAATGTGAAGTTGGAAGTTGGAAAATATGATAGCTTGTTTTCGACATTCCCGCGTCCTTTTGTTTTAAAGCCTGTGAAGGGTGCTGCTAAAAAAGGAGTTAATTTCATAGATAAGGATACTTGTGAGTTGGAATTGGAAGAAGAGTTGAAGACAGTCGATTTTATGGCAGAACAGTATATTGATGGCCAAGAATATTCCGTTGAATCCATTTCCTATAATGGCAAGCATCAAGTGGTTCAGATTACAGAAAAGGTGAGTACAGGAGCGCCTCATTTTGTAGAGTTGGAGCATCATCAGCCGGCGCGATTATCTTCTTTGCTGAAAGATAAAATATATAAGTTGATACCTGAAATTTTATCGTCTGTTGGTTTTGTTTCAGGAGCGTCTCATGTGGAAATTAAGATTGATAATCAAAATAATGTTTATCTGATAGAGGTGAATCCAAGAGGAGGAGGAGACCATATTTCGAACATTTTGGTTGCTCTTTCAACGGATTTTGACTATTTGAAAGCAATGATAGAAGTCGCTTTAGGAATATATAAACCAACTCGGATTACGGATAAGGCTTATGCCGGTATTTATTTCTTGTCAGCTTATTCTTCTAGGTTATTAGAATACTTTAGTGGTGACAGTAAAGAATGGATGGTTGAAAGAAGTTGGGATAGAAAGGAATTGGTTCACTCTTGTTCCAATTATGATCGTAATGGTTATATAATTTATTGTTCAGACAAGAAAATAGTTATATAAAATAATTTAGGTAATCATGCAGGTAGAAAATAATATAGTAGTTACAATTCTTTGTTTGGTATATAACCATGAAAAATATATCCGACAATGTTTGGAAGGGTTTGTTATGCAGAAAACAAACTTTAGGTTTGAGGCCATAGTCCATGATGATGCCTCTACAGACAGTAGTGCATCCATTGTCTTGGAATATGCAAATAAATATCCGGATATAATAAAACCTATCATTGAAACTGAAAACCAATATTCAAAACATGATGGTTCAATAGGAAGAATCATGAGATCCCGTACTCATGGTAAATACGTAGCGTTGTGTGAAGGGGATGATTATTGGACGGATCCTTTTAAACTTCAAAAGCAGGTGGATTTTTTGGAGGCTCATCCAGACTATTCCTTATGTTTTCATAATGCCATAGTCCATTATGAAAATTCTGATAAAATAGATCACATTTTTGCGGAATTGAAGACTCAGGAATATACACGCAAAGACATATTACAGAAATGGATTAATCCAACGGCATCTTTTGTATATCGTAGGTCTATTTTAGAATCTGAACTGTGTATGAAATATGTAGCATCGAAAAAAATAATGGCTGGAGATTTACCTTTATGTTTAACAGCCTCTTATTTAGGAAGATTATATGCTTTCAAAGAACCTATGTCTGTCTATAGAAAACATGAAAATGGAATGATGAATAGTTGGACGAATAAAGCTTATGAGTTATGTTTATATAATATTGAACTAAGTA
>JAHHTT010000102.1 GCA_020024465.1 Odoribacter sp. | reverse complement strand
TATCCGTTGCCCATTCCGGTTGCATTAATCCGTTTGAATAGTCACTTCTGTTCCGTCCGTAAAGAACATAGTTTCATCATTTTGGCTCAGCGAAGATATTTATTTTTTCGGTAAATGAAAAATATAGGATACGGAAGTCAATGATGTTATCTTTGTCTATTTCTGACGATATTTGACATGCCGATAATAAACTCTGTCTCCATTAACTTTGCAAACAATGGAACATATTATGAATCAGACAGATGTAAAGGTTTCGTTCTACCTCAAAAAGAGCGAGTCCGATGCCAAGGGAAATTGCCCCGTAATGGCACGGCTCATTATTGGCAGATACTCTGAAACGGCTTTCAGTTTAAAGTTTCGTGTGCCACAGTCATTGTGGTCGTCAGGACGTGCATGTGGGAAAAGTGTTGCGGCCAGAGAAATCAACTGCAAACTTGATGAAATCCGTGCTACGGCTCTTGGTATATATACCGAACTGTCTGCCGTCCGCGAAAATGTAACCGCTGAGGAAGTCAAACATCAGTTGTTGGGTATGGCTTCAGGCCAAGAAACCCTGCTGAGCTATTACAGATATTTCATGCGGAATTTTGAGAAACGTGTAGGTGTTAACCGGACAGAGAAAACATTATATGCCTACCGTAATTCTTACAATCATGTGGTCAGTTTTCTCCAAACTGAATACAAGCTATCAGATTTTCCCTTTACGGCATTGGACCGTTCCTTTATCGAGAAATACGTGTTGTACTTGCGTTCTGAATGTAATCTTTCTCAATCCTCTATCGTCAATCTTTCAGTCATGTTGAAGACTGTTGTGGGTGAGGCGATTGCTGACGGCATAATTGCGGCCAACCCGTTCATCGGCTATGAACTGGCCCGTCCAAAGCCAAAACAGAAATATCTCACTTCCGAAGAATTGCGCCGCATCATGGTTACGCCTATGCATAACCGGACTCTTTATCATGTGCGGGATCTGTTTCTCTTTTCATGCTTCACAGGAATCTCATATATTGACATGTGCCTTCTGTCAGATGAACATCTGTCCCTTGCGGAAGACGGAGTGTGGTGGATAAAGAGTGCCCGAAAAAAAAGCGGGGTGGATTTTGAGATTCCCCTGATGGAACTTCCGCTTCACATCATAGAGAAGTACCGGGATATGGCTCCGGAAGGGAAACTCCTTCCCATGTATTCTAACAGTTCTCTGAATCATTATCTGAAGCAGATTGCTGGACTCTGCGGCATAGAGCGTAAACTGGTCTTTCATGCGGCCCGACATACCTATGCTACGGAAATTACGCTCTCACATGGGGTTCCTCTGGAAACGGTCAGCAAGATGCTGGGACACAGGCAAATCAAGACAACTCAGATTTATGCCAAAGTTACCGATAACAAGATTGATGCAGATACAAGGACCCTGAATAAAAAAATATCCGAAAGGTTACTTAGGTTTAATTCTGATTTAGTGGAAACGATAAGTATAAGGCTTATATGCTTGTCACCTAAGTTCAGTCAATTCTTTCAAGTACATCGTCCTAAATACTATGAGGATAAAACTCTGAAATATAGGGGTTCTGTAACTTCTGAAGTAAGAATGTATAAATGTCTCACTGCAGATTTTGTGGTGGATTTCGAAGGTTATTTTAAGTTAACTACGAAAGAAGAATGTCTCAAATATTTAGCTCTTTCATTTATTGATTTCTTAAAGACTTTCAAATATCCGGGAAAATTGAAGAAATTCGAAAAAGAGAAACTGCTTCAGACGGTCAGAGATATCTTTATTGAGAATGGGATTATTTGTGCGGATGAAGGATTGTAAGTTATAACCTAACATTTCTATTTACTCCAAGTGTTAAACTTATATGTTATTATTAATAATAAGATCTTATGAATAAAGGATAGTTTAATAAACTCATCAGAAAATCACAAGATGAGAAAATGAAGGATACAATTAGAAAGTGGCTTATCCAGATTAATCAGAAAGATAAACTACCACAAAATATAGTTGCCTTAAACTTTAATTTATACGAAGGTCCCTATGCATTGGATTTGATTGGTTCCGCCACCTACGATGAGAGTGACGAGGATTGGGCATGTAATGAAGATTTTATACCGGGATTACGCCGTTGTCCGTCTTTGGAGATTCCTGATGTTAAGAGTTGGGAGGAAGTATTGAAGATAGTAGAATCAATACTAAAAGACTTGATTCGTGAAATGCCGGACATCGAGCTTTTCAAAGTCCAACATATAGCTGTAGGATTTGTCGATGGCAATTTAATTATTATCAAGTAACAGATTATTGGAATAATTTAATTAGATAAAACTATCATGGTAAGAAAAGAGATAATTGACGACTGGCAAGAGAGATTTCCTGTTTTATCTCCTTATACACCTTCTACTCTATATATGAAGGCTGATATCGTTTTGTGGGGATTGAGAATTGACCAAATCTTTTCAAAACAATATCGTATTATCTTTGAGTGTTTGCCCTTATGGGAGAATACCTTACAGAAAAGAAATATTCCCGTTTTTCACACAGAACTTTTGGGAAAGAATGGAACCCAATTCTTTATAGATTATGCCTCTCATGACAGGCTGTTTCAGTGTGCTTCTGAGTTTGCTGAAAAACAGTTCGGGCTATTCCTTAAACCAAAAGTTGAAGTCAGTGATGTATGGAAATGGCTTGTCCAATTATCTTCTTCATTCATTCCGGAACATAATCCGATAAATCTGCATCGCATTTTAGAATTCAAACTTGCCTTGGCTCTTTATTTAGATGACATGAACTTAATGGATAAAGCAAAAAAAGAGATAGATAAAGAAGTAAGGCATTGGGATGTGCTGCATTTTCAAAAGTTATTTTCAAAATTCCCCGATGAATGGCGAGCAGAATTGTATGCAAAGTTTGAAGATCGGGATTCTTTTATCCGGTTGGTTGATTCAAATATGAATGATAAAAGGATTATAGGATTAAAAGAGGCTCATTTCTGTACTTCTGATATACCTAAGAAATCTTTTTTTGAGCAATTCATAGGGATATTCAAATAATACAATATAATGGCCGTAACAATAGAAGATGTATTTTAAGCAGTAATATGTATCTGAATTTGCTCCTTTTGGGATACTTATGATTATCAAGCGGAGAAGGAAGGTGGAATATCTGCTGCTTTTTGAAGATAAAAGAGAAGGGAGAATCTCTTGGCATATTGCTGTCGGGTTCTCCCTTAAAGATTTCTTTATTACATTACTTATCTTGGCAGATTCAATAACAAAATTATTTCAAGTCTATTATGACTTTTGTTTCAAAGAATAATAAATGAAGATTTGCGGCAATAAGGGATTACACCAATTTACCGATAGTATTGTTCAGTAGCCTTTTTCAGAAAATTCAAGAATTCGTTGCTTAACGGGCTGGTATTATTGGTAGCCAAAAGATACAGCCTGTAAAATTCATACGGATTGTGGAATGATTTTAGCATTTCCTGCTTAAGTCCGGCATGTATGATTTGGTTGGACATGTAAAATCCAAGTGCGTGGCCGTTATATTTATAGATTTCAAGTAATTTATCAATACATGTATTCTTATCTATTTGTTTATCCGCATACTGTAACAGTATTGTCTGAAGAGTGATGATATCCTGTTCAGCTTTACTGTAAAGTGATACAAACTCTTCAGCAAGTTCTTTTGAACCGATTATATTCGAATAATATTCTCTATAGCCCATATATTTATCAATCTGGTCTGCTATCCCCTCATTGGCTATCATATCAATTGCAAAGTTTATGTCGTTTGCATAGTTGAACTCATGGTTTTCAAAGTGCCCTCTATATACATGAAAGAACTCGTGTGCCAGAAAATTGATTCTCTGTTCTTCGGTCATTTTATAAATCAGATTGAAATCAATCACAAGGGCATCGTCCATATCCTTTCCGTCAGCACTGAGAAACAGGAAATAGACAGGCTTCCATTTCACCGATGTATCCAGACTATCACATCCCAAGAAAGACTGGAGTCTCGATTTTGCATTTGAAATCAATAATCCGAAGTCATAGCTATGACGAAATTCCTTTATTTTCAAGTAATTCTCGTTTATTTCTTCATAGTTGGTTCTTACCAATGATTCCAGTGAAATGAGGTTCTCTGATTCCTTATCTCTATTCAGATCCCCAAAAACACTCAGCATGGTTGATTTTACTATATTGCTAATCCTATTGTCTTTGTAATTGGAAAAGATAGAATATGCAGCAGAACTATCAAACTGATGCCATTGTTCCGTACTGACCTCCTTGCCATTTTTAAGGCAATCGGCTATTTTGAAAAACTCATCTACTGATG
>JAHHTT010000101.1 GCA_020024465.1 Odoribacter sp. | reverse complement strand
AGAACGGACGGTTCTCGGTGGTCTGGTGACTGCCGCTCACGAGTGGTTACTGTTATGGACAACAGCTGTTAGGTAAATCGGAATTTGAACTACGCAGGTTTATCTGCGATTATTAGATGCCGCAAGTCGTTAATAAAAACATCCAAATCCGTTGATAACAAAGGGGTTTTTCGCAAACAGCTCCCCTTTTTCCTTTATCCAGTTTCAACTCTGCTTATGCTTTCCTTGAAGGCCTATAAGGGCAAATATAAGGGAAAACCGGTGGCAGTGATCTTATTTTTTATGCACCCTCAGCCAGTTGTATTCACATAACCATGCCCGAGAATTATTTTCACAATAAAACGCAGCAACCTATATTGACAAGTAAACTTGGCTATGCTATTATGATATTGCAAAGTAAACTTGGCAATCTGAATGGGAGGGTTTGTCATGAATAAAGAAGATATTTTAAAA
Source organism: Odoribacter sp. (assembly GCA_020024465.1). Lineage (GTDB taxonomy): Bacteria > Bacteroidota > Bacteroidia > Bacteroidales > Marinifilaceae > Odoribacter. The sequence goes on along the minus strand of JAHHTT010000101.1, from coordinate 3,882 downwards.
AAAGCACAAAACAAGAGACATCATAAGTTAGATGAAATGGAAGTTGATATTCTGTTAAGGAGTAATCATGTCGGACTAATCGTAGGACTTGTTCTCTGTCTGATTATCATGGGAATTAAGGTGTATATCCATCAACCCTATCAAGATATTTACTCGGTTTTCTGTTCGATTCTCTGTGGTCAGTATCTTTACAAGGGATTTCGCCTAAAGGATAAATCTATGAAGTTTATTGGCACAGTTTGGGGGTTTACTTCATTGGTGCTTGCTATCGGATATTTTATATAAAAGGCTGTGCAACTATGGATGATGCTTTAATTTTAAAAAATCGCTTAAAAGATGCCCGAAATGAGAAGAATCTTTCTCAGGCGGCACTGGCAGAAATGGTTGGTGTTTCCCGCAATACCATTAGCTCTATAGAAACAGGGCAATTCAACCCGACCGCAAAGCTGGCGCTTATTTTATGCATTGCCTTAGATAAAAGATTTGAGGATTTATTTTACTTTGAGGACTGAATACAAGGAACATATCCACTTGCTTGCTAAAATTTCATAATCGAAATCACCCCTTGTACAAATTACAGATTTGTGCAAGGGGTATATTTCGCTCACAGTTTTCCGAAGCAAATAGCATTTATCTTGTGTTGGTACAGTAAAATTTCCTTGTTTCGGATCATAAGGGCAAAAACAAGGAAAAAACACCTAAAGTGTGCAGTTGTGAACGGCGAAAAGCCCTGCAAATGCAAGGTTTTGAGAAGGATTGTCGGATAAATCGGAACAGGGCGAACACTTTTACAACATGAGCTTCTTCCACTTTCTTATTTTTGTGCGAAAGGTGCCGAAGGGAGCCACAGTGTTGATATGGATGAATTTATAAACTTCCCAAACCGCAGATTTGGTTGCTCCGTCTGCCCACTTGCGCCTATGGGGAGAAAAAAGCTCCTCATCAGACATAGAGTCGATCATCTCGTAAATTCCCTGGATGTTCGCATCCAGTATTGCCTTAAGCTCATGGAGAGATAACCCGGCATAAGTATCTGTAAACCATTGATATAACGCCCCGAGCTGATTCCATTTGAACTGATCAGAAGGCGTTTTCACTTCCAGTCCATTTCTTTCATCCTGTTCCCACTTGAGGACAAGAGTAGTCCAACCCACCTGATAAGCGAGATTCTCTGCCGGAGTACGGTCAACATCTTCTGCGCGGAGATCTTTCATCTCTTCTGGGATATTATCAAACTCGGCAATGAATTTGGCATAGGTTTTCCGGATCTCTTGTTTCAATTCTTCTTTTCCGTTATACACTTTCATAAACAGCCTCATTTCTGTATCGGTTCGGAATATCTTGATATATATACCTGCATTATATCACGCAAAACCAACAGCGACAGAAAAAATTCTTAACAGAGGATATTATGAAAGAGAAGGTGAGTTCTTGTTATTCCATTCTTTTGTTTTTCAGGATGCGCAACGCAAATTTGGCAGTGGAGATTTTTTAAATTTGCATTTTGCAAATAAGGCATAATAGCCATTCTAATTTCCTTTTGATTTTTTCTCAAAGACATTCGTAATTATAACGACAGCAGGAAATATTACTGCTGCAATAACCCAAACTACCCAACTCTGCCCCCAATTATTTGATGATAGGCTGTATCCTAAATAAATTGCTGTTGCAATTATCCAATATGCGATATATAGAGCATCAGCAATAGACGGTTTTTCCTTGTTTTCTTTCGAATATTCCCCCTCTTGCAAAAGTTTTTCATAGCTCGCCCATATAATGCCCGTCTTAATAAAACAAATCACACCTACGCCTGCAATGAGAAATGAAAGAGAAAGCATACTCATTAAAAGCAGGTCGTTATCAGAATCAATTATTGCTCCAATAAAAAGAGGAATTAAGGCAGTAATACACAAACAAGTTCCCGCCATATTATTCTTTGTGTGCAAATCTCTGTATTGTGCTTTGCGTTCTTTCGCCATTCCACTCACGCCATACTCGGTTTCAAACTTTTCTTTTTCCAAATATGCAAAGGGGGCAGTTTTGCTGCCACTTGATACAAGCATTGCGGCGGCTATTGCTACAAGAATCATAAGAACAATCATTCCAATTCCAGCAGCAACATCTTCGTTCAAGACACCTGCCCCACTTTCGCTCATTGCACCTAACATCAAAAGAGCTATCGGAGATAAGATACACAAAAAAACAGCATACGCTATTGTTTCAGCTGTCCTTGATTTTACCGAAAGAAAAGCATTTGCCTGCTCCATAGATACACGCTTTAATGATGGCATATCATCAGACGAGTTGATATACTCGGCTTCTTCAATTTCGTCTTTAAGTAAATAATCTGTACTTACTCCAAATAGTTCGGAAAGGCGTATCATTTTATCAAGGTCAGGAACAGATTGCGCTCCCTCCCATTTTGAAACAGATTGTCGTGTTACATTCATTTGTTCAGCTAGCTCCTCTTGTGACCATCCTGCTTTTTTTCGCAGCAAAATAAGCTTATCGGCAAAAATCATAATTTATCCTCCTTTTAATGTGATGTTATACTCATATATATAGTGGTTTATAAAGTTGCTAACCATCAATCAGCACCATTCAATCTGTCAACTGGCAGTTGCAATTGCCAAAAATCCATTTTTCACTTCCCATTATTCTTCTTTTGCCTAATACGGGTTCACCAAACAGCCCCCCAGTTTTCCGCCCTAAAAAATCGGGCTGACGCTCACGAGTGATTGCTATGATGGACAACAATATTTATTTTACTATACAATAAATCGTCCCTCATTTTCTCGTATTCTTTCTTCAATACTATAATACACCTTTTTATAATTAATAAATTCTCGATCTTCATTGTCAGGTTTTAAAATTGATTTTTTATGTGACACCAATTGATTCCCATCACCGCCTGCTAAACAATTCAATGTATATCTGGGTGGCATCATCTGTATAACTTTATGTTCTAACTCATTAGTCCTACGCGTCCCCTCCGTAACCGCTGCATAAATGCGTGTTGTATCATATGCTTTAAACATATCGATACCTGTTCCAGAAAAGTAGTCATTCCTTGACCAATGTTTCATAATTCTTTTTCTCATATTATTTGACTGACCCCAATAGCAACAATTATATTCATCCAGCACTAATAGATAAATTCCATTTTGTCCTTCCAACTCATTTAAATTCTCTATTCTCTTAAAAGAATGAAATTTTTTTAAGAGTTGCTTAAGTTCATAATTAAACTTTTCCTTCGTATTCTGACGAACATTTTTCATTTGATCTATATACCAAAAATCGTGATCCATTACACAAGCAAAATTATAATTATACCGATCGCTCGTACTCAACCCCATTTTTTTCGCTTTAGCATAACATTTTATCATGTAATTCAGGACCGAATTCACATAACTTTCTTCTGTAAGTCGAAAGCCACCTATACTTGTTGTTTTAACTCCATAATAGTTAGTTGTCACCCTTTTGAATCCTTCGTGTTTTCCAAATGCTGTAACACGATAATAATATTTTTCAAAATCAGGAATATTATCAAAAATAGTCTTAAACTCACCAGTATAACTCGCCACAGCACAATCATCACTATCATATTGTGTGATAGTGATTTTCGCTTCTTGAACGTGCATAGCTTCATACATCATTTTCATTAATTCTTCCAGTTCCATAGTTCACTTTCTCTCGCTTTTTATTTTCTTAGATATTCTATATATTGTAATATTGTTCTTTTGGGGTCATTCACCAGAACATGGGTGACTGCGCCCACCAGTTTTCCATCCTGAATGATGGGGCTGCCGCTCATTCCCTGCACCATACTCTTCACACAGCAAAATCCCCTGCACCGATCGGTGCAGGGGATTTTTATGCCTG
>JAHHTT010000100.1 GCA_020024465.1 Odoribacter sp. | reverse complement strand
CACAAAAGCTATTCGCCTCTCTAAATGAACCTCCTTATATGAATCTAATGATTGATTAACCTCCAAAACATGACAGCCATTCCTATAACTCCTTCTATAACTGAATCTTTAGGATAAATCAAAGCATCTGCAATACAACACTCAAACCCAGATTTTGCAATGCCAAACATCATACGCCAGAGCAATACAGCGTTCTCCATTATTCCCAAATGATACAACGCAAGCAATTTTCCGTCACTATATGCCTTTAAATTCCTTTTCACTAACATTGGAATACTGTAACAAATAGAAAAAATTCTATTCAAAGAAACAGCATTAACATCAATTGGGCAAGAATAACACGGATAAACATGGAAAGAGGATAAACTGTAGCATAAGACACCGCAGGATTATCACCATCTACCGTTCCGTTCACATAATTGAGAGCCATCGGATTTGCCATACTTCCACACAACATACCGGTCAACGAACCGAAGTCTATTTTCATAAAACGCAAAGCAGCAATAGCAACCAAAACGACAGGAAGAAACGTAATTGCAAATCCTAATCCCACCCACAACAGACCTTCCGGACGGAATACAATCTCAAAAAAATGTACACCCGCATCAAGCCCCAAACAAGCCAGATACAAAGAAAGTCCCAATCCTCGCAACATCAGATTCGCACTACGCGTAGTATAAGTTATCATATGCAAACGAGGGCCGAAAGCTCCCATCAATATGCCGACAATTATCGGTCCTCCGGCAATGCCCAATTTCACCGGATAATCAATACCGGGAAAAGAAAAAGGGATTGCCCCAAATGCCAATCCTAAAACAACTCCAACAAAAACAGCAATCAAATTCGGTTCCTTCAAACTCACCACCCGATTACCCAACACCTTCTCGACATTAGAAATAGCCGCAGCTTCGCCTACAACAGTAAGCTTATCTCCCAATTGCAACACCAGTCCTGGCGTTGCCAACAATTGCACTCCTGCCCGATAGATACGAGTTATATTTATTCCATAGCTATTGCGCAATTTCAATGACCCCAACTTCTTACCATTGATTTCTGAACGGCTGACAACTATAATCTGTGATATCAACTGACTGTCTATTGCATTCCAATCAATATCTTTGCTATTCCAATCGGTATTCTCTTCCACGCCAAACAAAATTTTCATTGCTTCTTCATCCGCTTCTGTCGTAATCACCAGAAGACGGTCACCCTCTAACAAAATCGAATCGGAAGTAGGTATACTCACTTTCCCATTTCTCCACAAACGAGACACGACAAAACGGTGTATAGACAATTGAGCCACTTCTTTCAAATTCTTTCCAAATACTCCCGGATTCTGAACTTCAAAAGCAGCTATAAAAGTCTGTTTACCTTTATCATCGTCAACAGCAACAACCATAGATCTTTTGGGAAATATCTTACGCAAAACAATAATGGCCAAAATAACCCCCACCACACCCAATGGATAAGTGACTGCACACCCTAAAGCAGGATCGGCATCTATATTCATCTGCTTCAGCGTCTGCTGAGCTGCTCCCAAAGCCGGCGTATTCGTTACAGCCCCACTTAAAATTCCCACCATATCCGGCAAAGAAACTCCTGTCATCACATGTAAACCCAATGCCATAATGGTTCCTAACATAATCACCGCAAATGCCAGTAAATTCAATGTCATCCCTCCTTTACGAAAAGAACCGAAAAAACCAGGCCCAACCTGTAAACCCAAAGCATATACAAAAATGATCAATCCGAAACTTTCTGCGTAATTCAACATTTGCGGATTGATGGACAAACCCAAATGTCCGGCCACAATCCCTGTAAAAAACACAAAAGTCACTCCTAACGATACTCCGCAGACACTGATTTTTCCCAATGCCAATCCCAAAGCAGATATCAATGCTATCACTACAACAGCCTGAATTACACTATGTTCTATAAAAATACTATTGAACCATTCCATGAATTTATATGCTATATCCAAACAGGGCACAAAGGTAATAATAAATTAAAACAGACACGAAAAAGAATGTTTAAAAAGAGCAACATGCAAACACTGTTAAAACATTGCCATGTTAAATATATATATATTTCATGCATTAAAGCCTGTACAGCCATTTATGGCACCGTATTTGTAAAGAAGTGAGTTCATAGTAAAATAAGGATAAGAATCTAAAAATACACTCCATGGGTAACAACATACAGATCCTTCCTATTATCTGTTTTTTTCTTGCAGGCATCTATTCCTGCTCAAGCAGTGCAAAAATCGCTACACAGACAAACGTATTCACCGTTCCTCCTTTATCTATCCCAGATTGTTTATACAAGCAAGCCGGTATTGATGATAATATTTATTCCATACGTCCGGCCGAATTCTATGAATGCCCGATACAAATCAAAGATTCATTTACAAACATCGAAAAATGTATAGTAGGTCTAAAAGATGAAACACTCTTCAGAAAACACCCTGAAATCATTCTGCACTTTGAAAACATTACTGACAATTCCTACCACTTTCCATTACCTGGCGCACGCCTTCTTTCTCCATACGGGCGACGAAACGGACGCCAACACACAGGAATTGATTTAAAAATAAACAGACGGGATACGATTTACGCTACATTTGACGGCATCGTCCGCATGGTAGGATGGGCTAGAGGGTATGGCAATGTTATTGTCATACGACATTACAATGGTCTTGAAACCGTATATGCACATAATTCAAAACATATGGTCAGTTCAGGTGATAAAATCATTGCAGGAACTCCAATAGCTCTAACCGGCTCAACAGGCCGTGCCACTACAGATCACTTGCATTTCGAAATCCGGATGAATGGCACTCCCATTAATCCAAATATCATTATTGATTTCACCACTCAACAAATACGGAACCAACGCATCGTATTCACTCCAGACCAAAAAGGAAAAATCAAAATAGAAACTGTATGATCCATTTACCATCTATTGTTTTTTCATGTCACGGCGTACCATAGCCAACAAAAGAAGTACCAGAATTAACGCCACACCTATGCGAATGTAAGACCACAAATTTGCCGCTGACCATAAATTCCGATAATCGACAGTCAAAAAATTAACAGCAAACAACCCCATGGCCAAAGTCAACAAGACAATACGAAATATTTTCATAACAACTAAATTTAATTCTTGCAAAGATAAAATTTCTTTTGATTTATCTCCAATAATCGACAAAGCATCCTAACTTTGCAATCAAACGCCTTATATTATGGAAACATTGATAGAACTTGGATATTTCGGCCTGTTTATCGGTTCATTTCTAGCTTCTACTATCATTCCCATGAGTGCAGATGTGCTCCTCATAGGAATACAAATTTTAGGCGGCAATGCTTGGATTTGCCTGCTAATCGCTACTCTAGGCAATTGGCTTGGAGGCCTTACCTCTTATGGTATCGGTTGGATGGGAAAATGGGAATGGATCGAAAAATGGTTTAAAGTAAACAAAGAAAAATTACAACAACAGAAAAAACATATCGACCGTTATGGTATGTGGCTGGCATTTTTTACATGGCTACCCCTTATTGGCGATCTCTTTGCGCTTGCATTGGGATTCTACAGAGTCAAACCTTTTACGACGGCTATCTATATGTTGCTTGGACGCTTCACACGATTCCTTGTATGGACTCTTTTATATATAAAATATGCAGAACAGTTCATCAAACTAATATCATAAACCATTCTGCACCAATTAAAAAAAATCCGACTATAAACTACCAATCAGAGATGTAAGATTTGCAGTAAATAATCTGACAGCTATTGCCAGCAAAATAATACCAAACAATTTACGCATAACGTAAACACCGCTTTTACCAAATAACCTTTCTACGTAATAAACATAACGAAGAACCAAATAAACAACCATCATATTCAACGCTACAGCAATAATAATATTCAAAATATTATATTCTGCACGCAAAGAAAGCAAAGTTGTAAAAGAAGCTGCTCCGGCAATTAACGGAAAAACCAAAGGCACAATCGTTGCTGAACCGCAAGGACTGTCATTTTTGAATATTTCAACACCGAAAATCATTTCTACAGCCAACACCAACAACACAAGAGCTCCCGCAACAGCAAATGAAGAAATATCCACATTAAACAAAGATAATAAAGCTTGTCCGATAAACAAAAAGGCCACTAAAATCACAAAAGAAATAATAGCTGCCTTACCGGCCTCAATTTTCTGTTTTTTCTCACGCAAGCTAATAATAATAGGAATCGCGCCTAAAATATCAATCACTGCAAACAATACCATAAAGGCACTTACAACTTCTTTAAAACTAAAATAGACTGACATGGTGTGTAAATTTAATTTATATAATGTGCTATTGTTTATTTTTAAACAAATAAAAAAGATTTAGTCTCAATTCAAACACAAAGATACCACAATATTCAACAATATATTCAACAAGACATAATTAATTTCAAGCATCCGGCAAAAAAAAGAGAGAGTCACTTTACAGTAACTCTCTCCGGAATTCGGCG
>JAHHTT010000010.1 GCA_020024465.1 Odoribacter sp. | reverse complement strand
CATTCTTGCTCCGTCATTTTCTTTCTACAATAAGCATAATATAAGAAATCAAGAGTAGTTAAATATATTATATTGTTTTTTGAACAAATAGTCCTTTATATCTCTTAAGTTACTACTTTCCAAAACATCCTGATTGTCCTTACAATACATCATACATGCGCTTTCTCCTTTTCCCAATGTTCGTTGTAATAAAAAGTATTCTTTCATAGATTCACCTTTTTGGAGCGAATACTTCTCGTTTAATTATAGGGAAATAGTGGAGATAATTATCAATGAAATTTTTAGTTTTATTATTTTTAGAAACTTCATTATATACTATATCCAAAATTACCTGTCACCAACCCTTCATTAGCGGACTCATACAATGCTGTATCATATCCAAAACATTTTGCAGCATATTTTACATCAATTTCAGCCATTGAATACGAGTCGATTCTGTAATAATACCGATATTTAACAATCTATACAATAAAGCAGAACGAGTAACAGAGAAATAGTGTTCAAGTTTCAATATTGTAGCCAATGAAATATTTTTGGATTTTAATTCACTTTCTGGTATCAACTGACAAATACCGGCTTCAGGCATTAATAATGAGAGCGCAAATATATCAGCACTTTGTTCCACGCTATTTTTGACATCACCAGGATTACATTGGTGTAGTTTTTTCTTCTATAACAAGTGGTATAATTCGTGAGCAATAGTAAAATGCTGTATTCCTCTTGGGTGATTGGAATTAATAAGCATAAAACGATACTCGGAACTATCTTTTAAATACATTCCGGAAAAATTATCAGAAAGAGGTCTGTATATTGTAAGTACATTCAATTTCACAAGCAAACTTTTCAAAGAAATGGGTTCAGATGAACTTAATCCGTTATCGGCAACGAAATGCTGATACTTATCTTTCTATTAAACTTATTAGGCTTCATTTTAGGCTATTCGTTCCATTTTAAGATATGGATTTTGCTATCTGCTCTTGAGTAAATCCGGATAACTCTCTAATTTTCTTTAGATTTTCTTCAATAATTTGATTAATAGTTTTCATGAGTGTATCCTTAAAATTATGTGGGAAATTACTGTTTATTGGTTGTATATACAATATTTGCCACAAAAAACTTATTCATTTATAGGAATTATCATTGTTAATTATAAGTAATTCCTCTTGCGTGTAATTATATAAATATTGTGAGAGAAAGAAGCAGAATGAAAAAGTCATACCACTTACAGGTGTGTCACATTTATCATTAATTCCGAAGGTTGAGTGCAATAAGATTCTACATATAAAGGAAAAGTCGCTATAAAATCACTTATAACAGTTTGATTTTTTTTGTATTACACTTTGCTGGCCAGTCTGGGTTTTTTTATTGGTAAAACATGTTTTTAACCCGAATTCGCGTTGCTGACCTGTTTTCTGTTTTATTTGTTTTGAGAACTTTTTTTATTGTGATTTGGTATGTTCATCTATTTTTCTTAACTTTGTGAAAAGTTGCAGGCGAAAATTCACTACTTATTAAGTATATTAAGTTCTATTTTACGCATTGGATAACATTTCATCCTATCTTGAAACTTACACAGGGCCTGCTCCAAGACATATATTTTATAAATCATTGTAAGGTGTTGGATAAATGCCTTGACAAAACGTAACTTCATGAGATATAAAGCAAGTTTACTATTGCCGTTCTTTTTGGCGGTAAGTATCATTTTGCCTGTGACGGCACAAGAAAAACCGAAGTTAAAAATAGGAGGCGCACTCCGGGTCAACTATAAATACTCAGACTGGAAACCGGAAAGCCGGAATCGTGGCGGAGAATTTGACTTTGACATGTTCCGCCTGAACGTGAATGCGTCTTATGAAAAAATCGATTTAGTGGCGGATTTTCGCTTCTATCCCGCTTCCTCGGGAGGTTACATGCTCAGGGAAGGTTGGATAGGCTATCGTTTCGATGATTCGCATCGGTTACAGATCGGTCTGGTAACGGTTCCTTTCGGTATCCTGCCTTATACAGGTAACAATTATTTTTTTAATCTGAACTATTATGTCGGTCTTGAGGACGATGCGGACATGGGGATAAAATACCTCTTCCATACGGGCCGTTGGGAGTTATCGATTGCCTATTTCCTGAATGCCGACCTATCTGGGGCCGGCGGGGAATTGTCCGCCAGCCGCTATGCCTATGATATCGCAGGACGTAACAAGGAGGTGCATCAGGGTAATGTCCGGCTTGCGTATCATTTTGGAGACCGGTGGAAACACCGGTTCGGAGGTTCAGCCCTGATGGGGGGGGTGTATAATATGGACACTCGGAAGACAAGAGTACGTACTGCTTTTGCCCTGCATTATGTTACCGATTATCGGCGATGGAACCTTAAAATGCAGTATACCAACTATAATTTCAGAACCGAGCAGACTTCCGGGGAAGACAGACATACGGTGACGATGACGGCTTACGGCTCATCTTACCGAATCGCCTCCAGGGCGGATGTCTATACGGTGTCATTGTCCTACCGTATTCCTGTGAACAAGTTGTTTTTGGACGATATCTGCCTGTACAATGATTTCAGTCTGCTCGACAAACGTATTGCCGGGTTTAATGACAGTTTGGAGAATGTGACAGGGTGTTCGCTGGCGATGGGAAAAGTATTCGCCTACATCGACTATGCCGTAGGAAAAAATCACGCATGGATTGGAGATGTATGGGACGAAGCCTTTGCCGGAGGAACGGAAGACAATTGGAATGTCAGATTCAACATAAACATCGGATATTATTTTTAAAGAATTATGAATAAAAGCAAAATTGAGATCAAGGATTTGTATTTGGTTTTCGGCTCTGAAAGAAACAAGGCTTTCAAGATGCTGAAAAAAGGAGAAAGTAAAAGTGAGATCCTGGAGAAGACCGGATGTACGGTTGCCGTTAACAATGTGAACCTCTCTGTCCGGGAGGGTGAGATATTCGTGATCATGGGACTTTCGGGAAGCGGCAAGTCCAGTCTGCTCAGGTGCATCAACCGGTTGAACAGACCCACTGCCGGAGAGATTCTGATTAACGGGGAGGACATCGCCGGAATACATGAAAAAAGGTTGCGTTCCTTGCGTCGGAGTGAGTTGGCGATGGTTTTCCAGCATTTTGGACTGATGCCCCATTATACCGTATTGCAGAACATTGCTTTCGGACTTGAGTTGCAAGGCGTAGAAAAGAAAGAACGGGACCGAAAGGCGGCGGAAAGTATGCACATGGTCGGGCTGGACGGATATGCCGACCTGATGGTCAATGAGTTGTCCGGAGGTATGCAGCAGCGGGTGGGACTGGCACGTGCTTTGGCCAACGAGCCGGAAGTCCTGCTGATGGATGAGGCCTTCTCCGCGCTGGATCCGCTGATACGGGTGCAGATGCAGGACGAGCTGCTGGCCTTGCAGTCAAAAATGAAAAAGACTATCGTATTTATCACGCACGACCTGGAGGAGGCTGTCAAACTGGGTGATCGTATCGCCATCATGCGTGACGGAGAGATACAGCAAGTCGGTACATCCGAAGAGATCCTGACCAATCCCGCCAATAAATATGTGAGGTGTTTTGTGGAGAATGTGGACCGTAGCAAAATTGTCACCGCCGCCTCTATCATGGTGGACAAACCTATGGTGGCAAGGCTGGGAAAAGAGGGACCGGAGGTTCTAATCCGAAAGATGAGAGAACGCAAAATAACCGTGTTGCCCGTAGTGGATCCGGATGGTATATTGGTAGGCGAAGTTCATTTGAAGGAACTGCTCCAATTAAGAAAGGACCGTATCCTGAACATAGACACTGCCGTAAGGAAAGAGGTACATTCCATATTGGGCGATTCCGTGGTGGAGGATATACTTCCCCTGATGACAAAGACCAATTCGCCCATCTGGGTGGTCAATGAGAAACGCGAGTTCGAGGGAGTGGTACCGCTTTCATCACTCATTATCGAGGTGACGGGAAAAGACAAGAAAGAAATCAATGAAATCATTCAAAACGCAATAGAATTATGATAAATATAGGAGAATATATAGAAATAGCCGTGGAATGGCTGACCGAGCACGGCGCATCGTTTTTTGACCTGCTGAGCCTGTGGGTAGAGGGTGTTATCGACGGGATATTGTACGTTCTGCTTGTGATGCCTTTTTACGTAACCATCGCGATACTCGCTTTCCTTGCGTTGTACAAGAGTGGCAAGGGGACCGGGATCTTCACTCTTCTGGGACTGTTGCTCGTTTACGGGATGGGATTCTGGGAGGAGACCATGCAAACCCTGGCCCTGGTGCTTTCTTCCTCCGGCATGGCCCTGCTGTTGGGAATCCCCTTGGGTATCTGGATGGCGGGCAGCGTCCGCTGCAACAAGATCCTGCAACCGGTGCTTGACTGTATGCAGACCATGCCTGCTTTTGTCTATTTGATACCGGCGGTGCTCTTTTTCGGACTGGGAACGGTACCGGGAGCCTTCGCCACGATCATTTTTGCCCTGCCTCCGGTAGCGAGGCTCACCGCACTGGGTATCCGGCAGGTGCCGAAAAATGTGGTGGAAGCCGCCCGCTCTTTCGGAGCCACCCGGGGCCAGCTCCTGTTCAAGGTGGAACTGCCGTTGGCATTGCCGACCATTCTTGCCGGAGTCAACCAGACCATAATGATGTCGCTCTCCATGGTGGTGGTAGCCGCCATGATTTCAGCAGGAGGTCTGGGGGAGGTGGTATTGAAAGGTATCACCCAGATGAAGATAGGCATGGGATTCGAGGGGGGAATTGCCGTCGTGATACTGGCAATCGTGCTTGACCGGATTACGCAGGGTTTGGCCCGGAAAAAACAAAAGGAATAAACACATAATAAAAGACAGAATGATGAAGAGAAACAAAACGATATATTTTACGGCCCTGCTGGCCATTACGGTATTCTTTTCGTGCAGTAACATATCCGACAAGAAAATCCGTATCGCCTATGCGAATTGGGCGGAAGGGATAGCGGTCACCTATCTGGCCAAGGAAATCCTTTCGGAGCAAGGGTACAGGGCCGAACTTCTGAATGCGGACATCGCCCCTATATTCACTTCGCTGGCAAGAGGCAAGACAGACGTATTCATGGACAGCTGGATGCCGGTGACCCATGCCGATTATTTCCGGAAATACGACGGCAAGCTGGAAATCCTCGGACAAATATACGATAGCGCCCGTATCGGGCTTGTGGTGCCCGAATATGTCCCAATCCATACGATAGAGGAATTGGGCGCCCATACCGGGGAGTTTTCCGGAGAGATCGTAGGGATTGACGCCGGTACCGGTATCATGAAATGCACGGAGAAGGCCATCCCTGAATACGGTCTGGATTACAAGCTCATGATCTCCAGTGGCCCTGCCATGACGGCATTACTGAAGAAGGCCATTGACAAGAAGAAATGGATCATCGTGACCGGATGGACCCCGCATTGGATGTTTGATCGTTTTCGTCTGAGGGTGCTGGAAGATTCAAAGAACGTTTATGGAAAGGCCGAACAAATCCATACCATTGCCAGAATAGGATTTCGTGAGGAGCATCCGTTCGTTGCCGCTCTTTTGGGAAATATCCACCTGTCCGATACCGAGATCAGTTCCCTGATGCGGGCCATAGAGGAAACTCGCGGGACCGAGACAATGGCCGTACGCCAGTGGATGGATGGGCACAGGGAGTTGATAGACAGCTGGATTCCTGACAAGGAGAAATACAGCCGATGAATATCCATATGGAACGGACAATCAGGATTTTCACCCATTCGTTCAGAAGGATTATCGGACTTAAATAAAATGGCTTTTATGAGTAATTAATTGTCTGTTTTATGTAACAAAAGAGATATTATGGTTTTGTAACTTTGTATCATTAAAATTAATACTACAGACCAATAGGTTTGGTCGCTAAAATAATATCAGTGTCAAAATGAAAAAGAGTATTTTTTTTCTCTTCCTGTTATTCAGTTTGCAGGCTTTATCGCAAAAGGTTGCGATAAAGAATAATCTCGTATATGATGCACTGTTGACTCCCAATCTCTCGCTGGAGTTCTCTTTGGGAGAAAAATGGACCTTGGACACCCAGGTAGGCATGAACTTTTTCTTCTATGAGAGCGATGCTTCCGCAAATAGATACAAGACAAAGAAATGGAGTCATTGGCTTGTGCAGCCCGAGGTGCGCTATTGGACCTGCGAGAGATTCAACGGCTGGTTTTTCGGACTGCATGCGCATGGAGGCCAGATGAATGTCAGTGGGATAAGTATCCCTTTTATCCTTCAGAACAAGCATAAAGAGATGAAGGCGCACCGTTATGAAGGCTATTTCTACGGGGGTGGCATCAGTGCCGGTTATCACTGGATTTTATCCGACAGGTTCAGTTTTGAATCCGCTTTGGGGATAGGATATGCGCGCGTGATATATGATAGGTTCAGATGTACGGCTTGCGGACAAAGGACAGGGAAGGGGAATGCCGATTACTTCGGACCGACAAAAGCTTGTCTCTCTATTATTTATATGCTTAAATAAAACAGGTCATGGGTAAAACAAATGTGGGATATAAAAATATGGAATCAATGAGATCGATACATTACTATATAAAGCTATCAGCAATTTTGGTCGGCCTTGGTTTGACGGCTATATCCGGAAAAGCTCAAGAGGCCGTCGGGCAGGATCTGTCACCATTAGATTGGAAATATGATGTGGGCATCAAGCGAAGTGCGGACGGAAAAGACCTGCTTCTTGTCCTGCAAGTGGACGCAGTAACCCGCCTGAGGGCACAGGAAGTGCTTGTTATGTATCCATCCATTGTTTCCGCCGACGGGGATATCAGGATTGATTTTGAGCCAGTCAGTATCGCGGGCAGAATACGGTATAAGGCCATTATGCGGTCGAAGGCTTTCGGTGAAAATTCCAGGACATCGCAGTTCGACAATAAGCTCTATTCTTTTTCGGATATGCAGAAGCAGGAGTTTTCTTTTCAGGAAACGGTCCCGTTCGAACGCTGGATGGCGGATGGACAGGTTTTGGTGAGAGAGGAATTATTCGGTTGTGTTAATTGTGATATACGCAAAAATCAAGGAGTTGTGGCCGTTGTCGGCCTGCCTCTTTTCAAAGAGGAAAATTATATGTATGATTTCCTGAAGCCGGAAAAGGTGGCAGTCAAATTGCATAAAGAATCCTTTGACTGCAAGGTCACTTTCCCTGTGGCGAAACGCATACTTCGAAAGACGTTTGAAAATAACGGGCAGGAGCTCATCCGACTGGACGACTTCATATCGAAAAGTCTGAGTATGAAATGGGGCGATTTGAAAGAGGTTTTCATAGAAGGCTTCGCTTCTCCCGAGGCTAAATTTGAATATAACCGGTTGTTGGCGAAAAGACGTTCCCTTGCGCTCTCGAATTATGTTTCCGAAAAATATCCCGAGCTTAAAAAGGCTGCGATTTATCGGACGGTTGGAATCGGGGAGGATTGGGAAGGCCTTAAAAATCTTGTCGGCATTTCTTCTCTATCCAATAAAGAAGAGGTGCTGTCTATCATAGACCGGTATCCGACAGATACGGAACGGGAGTCCGCTATATGGAACCTGGACAGGGGCAAGACCTACGGTATCCTCTTGAAAGAGTTTTATCCTCCGCTCCGCCGTGCGACCTTGCATCTCAGTTTCGAAGCAAGGGCTTATACACCGGAGGAGTTGCCAGGAATATTTGCCGATAGGCCGGAGTGTCTGAGTTCGTACGAGATGTACCAACTCACGGAAATATATCTTATCCGTGGGGAAAATCCTCTCCCTGTCTTCCAAAAGGCGTACGAACAATTTCCCGGGGATGTGGTGACGGCCCTGAACTATGCCAACGCCTTGCTAAAATATGAGAAAAACGCGGACAGTGCCTTACAGGTATTGGACCGTGTGAAGGATGATAGCCGGGTCCTTTTCCCGATGGCAATCGCCTACGATATTAAAGGGGACTGGAAGAAGGCGGAAGAATTGCTGAAGGAAGCTTATGAGCAGGGAGACGGACGGGCCAAAGCATTTTTTGATAAGTGATTTTGAAATAAAGGCAAGATTATATATATTAGTTAATTTAATTATTCATTTAAACATTTAATTATGAAAGTAAACAATTTGTTTGTAGCGGGCATGACTATCTTAGGTTTAAGTATGTCTGCTTGTAATAACAATAATGATGATTTTCCGGGATCGGATGAAAATCTGATTGGAGGAACAACATTTGCAGGAATGTACATTTCCATGCAGGGAAATGCTAAGACGAAAGGTGTGACGGATTCCCAAGACAATTATAAAGGAAGAGATCCGGAAAACAAGCTTAATACATTGGATCTTCTATCCAATAAAGCGTCAATGAACTGGAACTATGCTACAACAGAAACACCCGGCAGTTTCTGGGAAACACCCGCTGGCTCCGGTATATTCAAGGTTGCTCCATGGAAAACAAATCCGGGGAATCATCACATGGCCTTGGTCTTTAATAACGATGCGGCATTGAAAATCAACATCGGCGAAGGTTCTTCAAGGGTTTATGGAACAGCAGAGACAGCGATGGATGATATTGAAAAACTTTCTTCAGATGGCAAATTTGTTATGACTTCTGATATCTTGGAAAAAACCGTCCAACCAAACAAAGATGAAACGACGGTAAAAGCAGGAACAACTGAGACTGATAATGTTTTTACGTTTGATGTAGAACGTGTCGTTTCGCAAGGCTTGGTTGTGAAAAGTGATGGCTTACAAGCCGCAACTAAAGACGGTAAGGGAGAGATCAATCTTACCACTCTTCAATACGCTGCGATTAATGGAGCCGTAGAGACCTATCTTTTCCGTAATAATGCAGGAGAGAGAACCATAACGGAGGCTGATGGTTTATACAAAGGCTTTAAGTCAGCGATTGATGATTACACAGATTTCGAAAATGCAGAAGATCCGGGAAGTGTAAAAGATAAGTTGATTCGTTTAGGAAATCTGGCTTCCGCAGCAGAGCATAAGACCAACGATGACTTAGGAAACTACAAGGCCATAGATGTTGCAGAAAATACTAGTACGGCACAAGCCGCTCGCGGTATTTATTTTCTTGAAAATTCAGTAGACAAAACGAAGCTTACAACTGAAAATAAAAATTTCGGATTCTATCGTTTGGCTTATGCCAAGGTTTATGCGACCTATACTCCAAAAGAGGTTTGGAATCTTGTTCCTAAAACTCGTTTCCCTGGCACTCAGATTAAGGAATTGAAAGCAGAGGCAGGAGTGGAAGGTGCAACTTTCTACATGGGAGAAACCGATGGCCTTTTTTATGCAAGCAAAGAGGCGGCTGAGGCAAGCAAGATAGCTCCCAAGCAAAAATCTTTTACATACACGAACGGAAGATGTGCGTATCGTGCTTTATGGAATCGTCAGGTGAATGCGATAGACGGAACCGTTGTAAATGCTGATGTTCGTCGTAATAATACTTATCTTCTGACAATCAAGGAATTTGCAGGATTGGGAATGCCATGGGACCCATCAGACCCCAACGATCCGAATTTACCGAAGCCAGCAGATGATCCTACTACCAAGCCGGAAAATCCGGATGTTGAAAAAGAAGCGTCTTACATGCGTGTCGACGCCAAGGTACTTCAGTGGAATCTTGTTTCACGTGAAGTTGTTCTAGAGTAATATTCGGGAAGAAACAATTTCAATTGGAAATTTCTTTACATAACTATAGAGTAAGGAGGAGAGGATTTTACAATCCTCTTTTCCCCCATAGACAAATAGTTTGACCTCAAATGGTCAATAAATCCAATATCAACTATATCAAATGAGAATCAGAAGCGTACATGTTGTCACCTTTATCATGTTGTTGACCGGTTGTTTTATAGGATGTGATTCAGTCGTATTCGATAACTTAAGTGGTTGTCCGCAAGGAGTCAATTTTTATTTTTACAGCCAGACCCCTTGCGAACAATTTCCCGATTATCCGTCAGATATCCGGAAAGTCCGGGTATTTGCCTTTGATGAGAAAGGAGTGCTGGTAAGTAAATTCTCTGATGAGAAAATCGTTCTTTCGGCGGATTATTCATTGCCCGCTACATTGCGGCATACTGGAAAACTTACGTTTGTCGCATGGGGAGGAGATCCGGATGCCTATGATTTTTCAAATTTCAAGGAAGGCATTACGACCAGACAGGAAATGCGGGTTGCACTACGGTTGAAAGACAAACGGATTTCTTCAGCCCCCGGACCTCTTTATGTCGGCATCTCTTCCGTAACGCTGGAGAACCGGAAGGATATGGGAAGCGTATATGAGCGGGTGTCTTTCAATATGCAGGAATTGACTTACCGGGTACACTTTACCATCAGATCCATTCCCGAACCATTCCCGGCAGATGAAGATTTCATCATCAAAATAGAAGATGACAACGGAGTTTATGACTTCAACGGTCAGATAGCCCTTGGCGAACGTTTTGAGTATATAACCGAAGCCGTACGTGACGCAAAGGGAGTGTTAAAGGCTGATTTCACGCTGATGAAACTGGAAGAAGGCAGAAATGCACTCGTTTCCCTGATCAACAAGACAACCGGGGAGACTCTTTATACCGCCAATCTGGTGGATGACTTAATCATGTTCCGAGGAGATGCGGGCGAACCGCCGTATAGTTTGGAGTGTGACCATGATTTTCCCATAACCTTGCGACTCAAGAATGAGAAGAATACATGGATGCTGGTACAAGCGACCGTTCTGGATTGGAATGTCATTTCTCGTCCTATAGAATTGGAAAACTGATACATATCAGTAAAATAACGGTTCGTGTGTATCAGAAAGAAATTGAGATTATTATAAAAAACGATAAATAATGAAATACGTAACTGTGACAAGGTGGTTGACGATGGTCTGCGTGTTGATTGTACAATTGACCGGATGTTCGCCTGATGCAGAAGAGGCGGCAAAGACCGTTTCGGGTATTCCTATCCGGATCATAGCGGAAATGAACAGGGGTACAGGCGTTTCCCCTGCGGCGAAGAGCGGAGTCCGTTCATCAGGGGAATGGAAGGAGAACCATATCGCTGCGGAGGAGTATGAGAAAACCGTCAGTCATGTCCTACTCTTCGTTTACAGGAATATCAAAAGCTCTCCGGAAAAGGTCATTTTTTATTACCCTCAAGGAATGGTCAATCCGCTGACAGGTATAACCGGCATTGACCATTTTGAGATGAGGGAAATGGGTCGTGTGAATGCAGATGAGTCTGATATAGCCTTGGACTTGGAGTTAATGGGGGGCAATTATAATTTTGTTTTATTGGTAAATAGTGAATCAGGATTGGAAAAGATCAGAAATGAACATACCATTCCTGATCCGAAGCAATTGATGGAGAAGACCGGAATTTTCACGTCAGACGATCTGAAAGGAAAAAACCGGAAATATCTTCCCATGACTGGTCAGAGCGCTTTCCATGTTCCCGATAATACGGCCGGGAATAACAGGATTACCCTTTCGCCCTGTATACTTCTGGAACATATTCATGCACGTATTGAGTTCATACTTACAACCGTTGATGACGGAAACAACTACCTGTCTCCCCTGTTGCCGCTTTCCAGAGTGACAAAACTCACTCTGAATAATGAAGCCGGCGGTTATTCCGTGCTGCCTTCCTCTATGGAATACACAGCCACCGGGAACGGCCATCCGGGTATCAGGGGAGCGGACTATACGGGAGAACCTCTGTTATTACCGGAAAGACCCAGTTTCCATGAAGGAGCCAATGAGGGTTCCGGTGAATCCGCCTTTGTGGCCAGATGTAGGAAAAGATTGCTTCCATATACGGGAAATACCCCCGTGTACATCTATGTGGCTCCGGGCGTCTATGGAAAAGAGAAGGAGGGGGCGTTGACCTTGGTGTTGTCTATCGATTACCGGACAGGATCCCCCGATGAGGCGTATAAAATCGCACTTTATAATCCGGACCTTCCCGAAAATGACAAGGCATATTACAATATCCGGCGTAATACCATTTACCGTGTCTTCTCAACACTGAAGGGGACCAAGAATATGGAGTATGACATTGTCGTGGACGAATGGGAAGATACCGAGGTGGCTATCCCCTGGTGATAAGGTATGGGATCCATGCCATCAAAAAGAGAAACAGTCTAAAGAAGAGATATATGAGATTTAAACATTACACTTTGCAGTTCGCTTTCCTGGCGATATTTATGGGATTTTCTTTCATGCAAGGATGCCGAGATCCCTTTGCCGAGTATGGTGACAGCGGGACAGAAGTGTCTGCCAAGGATGGTTGGACCTCTGTCAGCATGTCTGTCGAAGGACTCGGGCTCCGGAACCCCCTGACACGATCCCTTACCCCGGAAGGAGAGAATTCTACGGAGGCAGATAGAATCAGATTACTTGTGTTTGACAAGGATGACCTGTTTTCGTATGAGGCTAAAGTGACATCCTTCATTCCATCGGGAGATCCGGCAGATAAGAAAAGCAGGGGGACAATGACCCTGCTGGCAAAAAATACCCCTTCGGACAATACCAGCACTTTCGTGATGCTGGCCAATGTCGGCCGGTCAGCCGAGACCGGTGCGGACAAATTGGCCGGAAAGACACGGGAGGAGGTTATGAAACTTTTTACTTTTTCCATGCCTGCCGATGGGAAATGGAAGGACGGGGAGCTTCCGATGTGGGGTGTCTCGGATCCGGTCAAGGTGGATCACAGCGTTGGCGCCGTTCCTAAACTCGGGACCATTTATTTGATTCGTGCCGTGGCACGTGTAGATGTGGGACTTAACCTGAGCAACAAGTCGGAAGGGGCTTCTACATTTAACGAGAAAGCCGGGGGAATTGCGGGAATAACGCTGACCAAGGTATTTTTTTACAACACCAATACCGAAGGGCGGGTATCCCCGTTCGAGAATGAGACTTGTTGGGATAAGGTCAACAGAAAGGCCAAACAGCCATCCATTCCTGATTCTGCTCCGACAGTGACAGAAAAAATTGACAGGACATCCTCCATAGCGGGAGAGAAGATATTGCTGCGCGAGATGTATGTTCCGGAAACTGTCAATGTGCAGGCGAAAGCGACGCAGGGAGCTAACGGAGAGACGCTTCCGGAAAATAATATGAAAAACTACCTAAAGCGTCCATTCATCGTTGTCGGGCTGACCGGTGCGGACCAGGACCATCCCGGCAAGGAGACGTTCTTCCGGATAGACTACTTGAAACGTGCAGGGACAGAAGCCGATGCGATATATGAATATTTGTCTTTGCTGCGAAATCACCGTTACTTGGTGAACATCACGGCAGTGGGTGGTCCGGGATTCGATACGGAAGAGGATGCGAAGAAAGGGCCGGCGGCCAATATCATGTACAATGTCATGGTATGGAGTGAGTCCACAATGTCCAACGTACAGTATGACGGGCAATATATGCTGGGAGTCAGCGAAGATCATTTTACTTTTTACAAGGAGGGAGGTAGCCTGACGGCGAAAATGCAGACTTCCTGGCCCGATGGGTTCACGATAGAGGGGTTGCCTGCGTGGATCAGCTATTCCATAACCCCTTCGGAGCCCGGCAAGACTGCACCGACCGACGAGAAAGTCGTGACCTTTACGGTTACGGAGCAGGTGAACGAAGACCGTGCATGGCCGGAAAATCCGGAGGATGCCCAAAATGCGCTGAAAGCCGCTTATGTGAAGGCGGGCCGTATGAAATGGTTCCTTGGCTTTGAGCAGTCCAAGGATATCAATATCAACCTACGGATCTTTGCGGACGAGGCGTGCAGCCAGCCGCTGGAATTTATCGAGGTCAACCAGTACGGCGAGAGCTATGGGCAGCCCGGTAAGGTGATAACGAAAGACGGACGGACGCTTACGGCGGAAGAGGCCGGTGCCAAGGTCACTTTCTATGTGAAGACAGAGCCACACGACCTGGAACCCGTTTTCCATGCCGGATACGCCAATCCTTTTAAGATAGAAAAAGCGGATCAACTTGCGGGAGGAATCTGGAAATATACGGTGACGGCTCCGGACATTACGGAGAATCTGGAGTATTTCGATAATTTCAATACTTCTTATGTCTTCACCGTTACACATGCGGGAACCGATAAAAGCGCGTCGGGAAAACTAAATCTCTTACAGAAAGAATATAATGCCATTCCCTTCATAGATCAATGGATGCATGAGTCATTGCTGGTGTCCAACGACAATTTCTATCTGATGGACGGCAGACAGAAGCAGTATTATGTCAAGGCCAACAGCGAATACAAGATTGAATTGGTTTCGGCTTTGTCCGATAACAATGTGGGTAATGTGATAGAAGATTTTACAGCTTTTCACGAGAATGATCCTTCCCTTTCGGGGAAACCGGTTTCTTTCACTACTGTTGACGATTTTACAAACCCACGTCTTTATTCCGGCAAGGCAAAATTCAGGATTTATTCTCCCGACGGTCTTTTTCCCGAGAGAGAGTTCGAGTTGAAGTTCTTTTCAGGGATTATACAGCCTGAGGCGAATACGTATATGATAAAAGCAGGATCGGAGAAAGGAATTCTTATTCCCGTTTCGCGTGTCAATACCGCCTATGATTATTACAAGAAGCTTCTGGATCATGACGCCCTTTTGAGTGGCAAGCAGGGACTTCCCGGAAGTGTATCGGATTTCATGCTGAACAGGCTGGATGCGGATGATGACTGGAGTGTCAATATTGTGTGGACGGACATTCAAGAGGCTGCCGGACAGAATGATATAGAAAGGGCGGGACTCAGTGAGTTGTCTGAGCAGGGAGGTTCCGGTCCGGGTTCATATATTTATGTCAAGCCCGGACAGACTCCGGGAAATGTACTGATAGAGATTAAATCCGGAAAGCTCAAGGGGAAACCGACACTCTGGTCCTGGCACATCTGGATTGTCGACGAATATCCGACGGTATTGAATGTTACAAAGACGGGTGTAGGTAACAACGGTTCGGAAAGTGTTCAATTGATGTCACATCTGTTAGGAGCCTATGAGGAGGTCCATACACAGTATAGTCAAAGTGCGTATAGGGAATTCGGCATGCAATACCAATGGGGCAGGAAAGACCCTTTCCCGGCATGTGATGTCCGGACTAATGTGAATTTTTATGACGGTAGCGGCAATACATTTGATTTTCTTTGGGAACAGAAAGGGGATAGGGCTGACAAAGGAGGAAACGACCCTCAGGAAGCAAGGGGAGCCTCTCTGACCATGAAGCAGAGTATAGAGCGTCCGAACTCAATTGTTGCCCACCAAAGTTTTTGGCTTTATGAATGGTTTCCTCATGGTAACACTGACTATTTCAAAAAACGCTGGGTGTTTCTGTATCCGTGGAATCAGCCGACAGGCACGGGAAATCCCGAAGATGTCGGCGGGAAAACAGTATTTGATCCATCTCCTTACGGATTCCGGATTATGTCACAAAAAGAGGCTATAACTTTGAGATTCGCCTATTTTCACGATAACAGATCCGGTCTTAAAACACCGCTGCCAGGAACCATGTATGACGGTGACTATTTAGACAATCTTTCAGGGGGTGATGAAGTCATTTTCGCTGTGGCCCAGGCTCGCGAGGATTATGCGGGTCGTTATCTGCTCAATTCTACGGGAGGGTCTGGAGGTTGGGCGCCAGGCTCCAATACTAGCGGAGCTTACAGGCGTGCTTTAACCTTTTCCGTACGTCCGGTCATCGATCCGGATGTGCATGATGATTATAAAAAATATTTACCCTAATAGAGTATACCCGTGTGAGCATTTGTTTGCACGGGTATATTATAAATAGCACGGAGAATGGAAATATTGTATTTAAAAGAACATTTGTCTTGTTTGAATTACCGGATGAACTCAGATCTCGGATTTTCTTGTCACAAACTGGATAAGGACGACGTGTATCTGATTGACAATAGTCAGTCATCCTGTACACTTTTCGTGATTCAAGGTGAGGTGATTTTCACTTTAGGGAAGTACGAAGGAATGCGAATTATCCAAAAAGAGATGCTGTTTATACCTCAAAATATGAAAACTCAGTTCAAATCTGTGACTGCTTCAAGATGTATCCTCTTGTTTTGGGATAAGAATGTGAGTGTGTGTGACAAACTGTTTCTGAGTGCGTTGCCTATAAAAGAGGGTAAGGCTGATATAAATGATGGTATCCTTCCTATTAGAAGTTGCCTGATGAATGTACTGGAATCCGTTAATCTGTATATGGATGCAAAACTGCTTTGTAAACACATGCATTTGCTGAAGCAGCAGGAAATACTTTTGGTATTAAGAGGGTTTTACACAAAAAAAGAATTGTCTGTCTTTTTCTCAAGCTCAACCTATATCAGGAAACCGTTTGAAAGATTTGTCTTGGAAAACTATACAAAAATCGGTTCTATCAAAGAATTTGCCCATTTATGCAATATGTCTGAAAGATCATTCAACCGGAATTTCCATTCTTCTTTCGGGCAGAGTCCTTATCAATGGTTACAGAGAAAAAAAGCGGAACAAGTAGAGAAAATGATCGGAACTCCAGAGATTTCATTTAAAGAGATAGCCGAAAAGTTAGGCTTCAATACCCCTTCGCATTTCACTGCATACTGCCAGAAAGTATTCGGGATGTCACCTACCCAATTGAGAGAGGAGATGGAACTGAAAAAATCAAAATAAGAGTTGTCCCTTAAATTTGGAGGCTTTATCCGTTTATGCTGCCTCACTGGACGTAACATTTTAGACAAAAAGAAAGAAGCTGCCCTGATGGGCAGCTTCTTTCTTTTATCGTATGATCTTTAAATCATTCTACTATCTGATTCTGCAACAATCTATTTTAATGGAATTTCATCAAATTGACTGGGGAAGAATATTCCGGCAGGGAATCGGGTGTAATCATCATAAGTTCTCTCTAATGTCAATGAATCCCCCTCTTCTTTGAATACACAAATTCTATTAATCAGATATTGCAGGCTGAATCCTTTCAGACGGTTTAAATAGACTTTTCCAGTGATAGGATGGACAGCAACCGTATTGTATGTCTGTGTATAACCAGGAAGTGCCACATTGGCATCTACCATCATCTTAGATTCTCCTGTTTTAAAATTATGTCTCCAAATCTTTGTGCCAATTCCACTATAATAAATTTTATCTCCATCAGGATCTGCTTTTACAGAGAAGTTTGCAGAAGCAGCAAAAGTTCCCGCTAAAGTGAAATCTTTTTCTTTGATATCGTTTTTCTTGATGATATCGTAGGTTCTGGCATTTATTTTTATGATGCTTGCCGAGGTATTGCTATTGCCGGATGCTGAGGCATATATATGTCCGTCCGGAGCTTTGGCGATACCGCTTAATTTAGGTATGTCGATGGATCTTGATATGGAGGTTGCCCCTTTTTGCAATACATAGATTTTTCCCGGGCCTTCAACAAATACTTTACCGTCTGCAATAGCCATCGGGCGTTTGGCAGCCCCCTTGGTTCCTTCGATATATTGTAGGGCGTTGGTTGTTCTGTTGAATACGTACACACCCTTGTTGTCTCTGATGAATATATTTTCTTTATCCAGAACTGCAATGTGGGTGGGCCAGTTTAATACATTGCTGATTTCTTTTTCGTAAGAAGCCTTTCGTTTCATTGTGTTGGCATCAGCAACAATCAGCATTCCATCATTTTTAAATACAGAGCCTTCCGGATTGATGGATCCATTCTGTGAAATGATATAAATTTCGCCATCATATATATACATATCCTGAGCGACATTGCCTAAAGAGCTTCCGTTGGCTGCTCTGTAAACATTCTCTTTTAAATTTCCTTTGGGATCAATATAAATCAGTGAACCGTTTTCTGTCGTCATGCTGCCTTCATTCAAGATGTAAAGTCCATTAGGATCAGCCATGCCTTTGCCCGGAACATTAATTGAAGCGATTGCCATGTATACATAACCGTTTGGATCAACCGCACGTATGCAAAGTTCTCCATTCCCATAAGCTTCATCTTTCAGATAAAGTTGGACTTGTTTGGATTCGGCACTGAATTGTACAATGCAAAATTCCGGCACCTCTATCAAGCTGAAGTTTTTCAAATCATCCGAAGATTCAAATGCGATTTTATTCGGACGGTTGAATTTTAAGGTATAAACTTCTTCTTTAAAGCGTAAATAAGTACTTCTTAACGGTAGAATTATAGTTGAACCGTCCGTTAATTCGAAGGTTACATCATTTTCTCCCTTTACTACAGAAGAAATGAGCTGTTCTGCCTTGACATCTTTCCCTTCAGGAGTTTTTATACGTTCCCCGTTTACAGTCCAGTAGCCTTGTGCATCTACGGCTATTTGTGGTGTACTGCCTTCTTTTCCGGAAACAGGAAGTTTGTTTCCTTCTTTATCTGTCAGCCATGTTCCGTCTAAAGTCCAATAGTAGGATCCTTCGAAGAGGTCTACACCTACTTTTGAGCCATCATTACCATTTTTACCATTTGCAATAAGAATTGATTTATTATCGCTGAATGTTATTACGTGGCCTTCTTCTGTTTCTTTTACATCGATAATTACCTTGTTTTCCTGTAAGGCCTGGACAATTGTGTGTAACTGATTTACCTCTTTATTCAGTTTTTCCAATTGAGTTTTGATGTCCGTGATTTCTTTTTTAATCATCGTGTCATCATAGTCATCACTACATGCAGTAAACCATAAGGTGAAACCGCATAATAAAATCATTACTTTTAATAATTTGTTCATTCCAATAAAATTTAAATTAAAAACTACTCTTTGATTGTATCTATATCATATCCTAACATGTGAAGATCCATGCCTTTGTCTATTTCTGTCGAGCATTCGCCAAGCCAGCCGTTCTCCTGATTGATTCCGTTATAAATTTTGATAAAGTCAATTCCCGGGAGGGCAATTGGGTTGCCGTTCTTGTCGATAGCCCAGTCAATATCAATGGCAGAAAGGTCGTTAAGGTTCGGGTGGTTGTCAACGTAGCCGTACCGGAAAGCATAGAGGACATAATAGACATTGCCGGCATTAATTCCGGGGACATATTTTCCTTCATTCAATGCGTTTTGGGAAAGCCTGATTCCACGGTAGGTTAAAGAGTCTTCAGGTATCCACGCAGGATAATAGCTCTGCTTGTGATAGACATTTTTTACTTTATAGCCTTTCCCTCCCTGATTGTCTTTCCATCGAATGTATTTCTGAATGCTTACATAAGACAGAGGGTTGTCAATTTCTCCCTGAGTGTCATTCTCTTCTGATTCCGGTCTGTAATAAATCATTTCATAATCACGATATACATTTAAATCATTACCGTACTCTTTTGAAAATGAATACCAAGGTTCGTTTTCTGAAGTGAAGTTGCCGCTACCTTTGATTTCATACCATTCATCTTCATCCGGCTGTCCGTTTTTATTCTTATCATAAGCGACCATGATTATCCCCGGTTCGCAGCTTCCTCCGAATGGAGCTCCGGGGCGTCCTTGATTTGAGCCGAAAGCATTGCCGTTAACCCGGAAATCACATTTCCCTTCGACATTTACAATGGTATGATCAAATCCTAAGGTGACAGAACCTCCCCATCCTCCGAGTGTAATCATGTAAGTGTCATTGCCAATCAACCATTCTCCGACTTTTGTAATCATGTTTTCGTAGGTATCTCCTTCTTCATAAGGTGGCAGTTCGTTGACAAACTGACCGGGAGCAGGGTTGTAGTCAAATACTTTGGCAAAATAAGGTGTCTGTTTTCGGACCGGTGGATTGACTTTTATCGTGATGTGACTGTTGATATTTCCTGCCGTTGCTTCTATCTGATAGATGCCTGTATCTGTCGCTGCGAAAAGAGGTTTGCCATCTATAATGCTTAATCGGTGCCGTTTTGATTTGGCATTTAATATTTCCCATTTAATATCTTCTTTTGTATTTGAGCTGTCAGGAAGCGTTATGGACAAGATTTTATTGCATTCTGTCGTGAAATGGAATGTTTCGTTTGTGACGATTATTTTGATTGTTTTTTTTACAAGGTTTTGAGTGCCGTTATTTGCTTCGAAGGTTAAATTGTGTATTCCATTGGAATATCCTTCGAATGTAAAAGATTGTGTATCTGCAATTTTTTTGTCTCCAATATACCATGAATACTGTAATTCGAGATCAGTCTTCACTTTAGGGTCAAGCTGTAGTTTTTCTCCAAATGAGACGATATATATACTGTCTAGTTGTGAAATTTCCGGTAGCGTGCCGCTTTGAATTTCATTTTCGATGTTTTTTATGTCCGTGTTGCTGTTTGAACATGCGCTCCAAATCAGCAATGTACTGAAAATAAATAATAATCTTTTCATAACTCTTTTATTAAAATCATTGGCAATCATTGCTATTTATATATAGGTAATAAGGCAAAATGACCAGGAATATTTCCGGCACGTTTTGACCATTTCTTTTTTCCGTGTTTGTCGAAGCAATATAATACCCCGGGGGTTACATAATTGCCTGCATCGGTAATGTATATGTCTTTGTTTTCAGGATCAATCATGATTCCATAGGGTTTTTCGATCTTTTTTTCCGTTCCGTCAGTGATGATTTGACGACTGATTATTTCATGTGTTTCGGTATTTACGATATTGTATGTGACGGCCCAGTCGTTTGTGATATAGCTCCACTCTGTTCCGTATGCATATAGAAGGTTGTCATCAATCCAATAATTGGTCGCAGCGATGGGAATGGTATCTGTGACTTTTTGTTTTTTTCTGTCAATAAAAAACAATCGAGCGGGTAATCCTTTGTAATCACCTCTGGATGACACCCAAAGATTCCCGTTTGCATCGGCTTTGATGCGTTCGAGATTATAGGCGACATCTATTCTGCCTTCTTCTGTGAAAGTCTCGATATTGATGACTGATACAGAGCGTTCGTATCCAGCTGTTTCATCAGCCCCCATGTATCCGCCAGAGTTGGCAACATATATTTTCCCGTCAACAATTTCCAGTTCGTCAGGCTGATAACCCACCATACAGCGGCCGATAACTTTTAACGTAGACGTATCTATTTTGGCCACGAAACCAATTTGTTCATAATTGGGATCTATAATTACCGGTCCGGCATACGATGAGACATAGGCATATTTTCCATGAAACTTGATGAAACGGCAGTTAGGAATTTCAATTTGGGTAATACGCCTGGCTGTATTGTATTCCATTACCTCGACTTTATTTGAGCAATTGATGACTGCATATAATTTGTTGCCGTATATTCCAATGTCATTTCCTACGTCGCCTAATTCTTTGGGTACGTTAGGATTAACCTCTGCATAAATGTTGCGGGTGTATATTCCGGTTGCGAAATCATAGTAGTCTAAGGTGGATTTATTGCTTCCCATATTGCCTTCGTTTAGCAAATAGAAACCTTTGTAGCCGATAACTTCCCGGGTGGTATGCGTATTTTCCTGTTCAGACAGAAGCATTTCAATATCACCCCGGCAAGCAGAAAGAGTCAGGAATAATATCGTCCATGTTAGAAAATACAGATTGTCTTTTTTCATATCTCAATAGAAAATGCTAATTTATAATTTCTTTTGGGCATAGGGTAGTTCAATACGACTTCATAATCCTGACTGAATAGGTTGTTGATTTCCGCCGATAGGCGCATGTCGCATTTTTTCAAGTTGAAATTTTTTATTACAGCCATGTCGTGAGTGTACCATGGTTGCTCATAGTCTTCTCGGATGTTGGCTGAACTGTGGTAGCGTTCTCCTACATAGATAAAGCTGTAATTCAGTTGCCAGGTCTTATATGTGAGACTGGAAATTACGGAACCGCTGTGCCAGGGTATGTATGGTATTTGTCCTCCATATGTCAGCTCTTCTAATATTTCACTGCTCCTATGAGTGAAATCCTGGGCTTTCTGATACGTGTAGGATAATTTTAAATTTAAGAGAATTCCGTAA
The DNA here is from genome assembly GCA_020024465.1 of Odoribacter sp. Classification (GTDB taxonomy): domain Bacteria; phylum Bacteroidota; class Bacteroidia; order Bacteroidales; family Marinifilaceae; genus Odoribacter. Next base: position 29,102 of record JAHHTT010000010.1, on the reverse strand, counting down.
GGCAAGGCAGCCATCACGGAAGATGATGCATCAATTCCACGAATTTCAACATATCCTAAATTCATCATCATCCAACGATATTGGCCGCTACCTTTGGGTACTGCTACAATTTTATCGGTCACTTCATTATAGTATACATCAGCTTGAATATGAAATTGGCGAATCAGGCCTTTGGTAAAGTTTTTGTCATATTGGAATCCCAGGTTGTATTGATTTGTGTATTCAGGCTTTAGAGCTACATTTCCGATATCTGTATAGTATAAGTCATTGAATGTCGGCATCCGGAAAATCCTTTTGTAAAAAGCGCGGAAATTCAAATGATGACGGTTGAATGGTTTGTATGATAAGAATAAAGCCGGTGTAAATTCCTGTTTGTTGGGAGCCGCTTTTACCGAGTCATCCCGTGCTGTATTGCCTGAGTGTATTCTTTCTTTTACGAGAGTGGCGAGAATGCTTGCCTGTATCTTTAATTTGCCCCACTCGATGGCTGTTGCGGCTGCTGTCAGTGAGGTTAATCTTTTGGGATAGACAAATCCGTCCATGTTTGAGCGTAAGGTGTTATATTGGATGTCTCCGGCCAGTGATATATCCCAAAAGCTTGTGATTGAGTATTTTCCGGCCATGGAAAAGTAACCTTCCTGTTGTTTGAAAGTATTGTCTATCAACATCAGAGTCGTATCCGGATTGACATAATTCATGTAGTCGTAGGCATATTTTGTCTTGAGTTGTATGTCCCATCGTTTGCCCAGGCTTTTTTGTATGGATCCTTGCATGAAAAAGTTTCGATCTGTTTGCCGTTGAGAATTCAGCCATCTGTTGTTGACTATTGCTCCGGGTATTCCGCGGTTTGAGTGATAGAAATAGGCTTTTATTCTCCAGAATCCGTCAGTTATGTTGCCATACAGCCCTGTTTCTAAACGTAAGGAATAAACATCTCCGTTTTTGCGGGTAGCTGTCGTGTCATACATGACCTGACCGGTGTTAGGGTATACCCGTCTGTATCTGAATTTATATTTTCCGGATGAATTTATGACTTCTGCGTTTAAAGAGGCACTTATTTTGTCGTTTAGTTGATGCTCGTAGAGAAATGAGGGATTTATTAAACCAAAGGAACCGCCTTTGATTCCTGCTTTAAAATGGGAGTGTTGTCCTTTTTTGAATTTGGGTATACGGGAGCATAAATAGACAGATCCCGAGGAACCGAAATCCTTGGCCGGTTGAAATATTTCGCTTTTCTGTCCATTATATAAGGATATTTCTTCCATATTTTCCAGCGAGAACTTACCAAGGTCGATCTGTCCGTTTTGTGCATTGCCTAATTGTATTCCGTCGTAGAAAATCCCCACATGATGGGTGCCCATACTTCTGATGTTAATGGTTTTCAAGCCTCCTATTCCGCCATAATCCTTGACTTGTACTCCGGAGAAGTAGCGGATGGCATCTGCTACAGAGAAACTGTTTAGCATTTGTAGTTCTTCTTTTGAAAGTTTTTGTGCCGGAATGACTTCTTTGAATCTTTTGGCAGTTACAATGACTTCATCTAAATGCTGTATACTGTCTAAAGAGGTTTGGGCTTTTAAATAGTATGCGACAGATAGTAATAAAAGTGTAAATATCAACTTCTTACTACTCATATTTTGTTGTTTAACAAGTGTCTAAATTTTTTTTAGGGCAGTTGCCTCCATCAATAAGATGTTTTTACAATAATCCCCGATAAAAAATCAAAAACTTTGTTCCCGTCAGTTTTAGAAATAATATACGTTGGCAGGTCTTCTGACTTGTTCCTTCTGCAAATTTCCTTCCCATCGCGATTTAAACGACAGTGGATTGAGTTTATTTGAAGACTGTAATGGAACTTACAGCAGCGGGTCTGTTTAGGACTTGCACCTAATTCCCTATTAAGCTTTTTGCCGAATGACAAAAAATCACCAATCACTTTACAAAAGTACGAAATTAATTATTATATACGACAATATTTTATTGTTTTTTTATATATATAATTTCCAATGGTTGTGTTATAGCTTGTGTATATTAAAAAAACGCTGCATAATTGCCGGATGGCTATGCAGCGTTTTATGTTTGGGATGAGTTTTGTTTATAGCTCTTTTAATTGAGCTTTGATGGCAGCGATTTTAGTTTCTGCATCGACCTGCTTTTTATGTTCGTTGGCAACGACTTGTGCAGGGGCGCCGTTCACAAATTTCTCGTTGCTGAGTTTTTTCATGACAGATGCCAAAAAGCCTTGTGTGTATTTTAGGTCTTCTTCAAGCTTAGCGCGCATTTCTTCCGTATCGACCTGACTGGAAGCCGGAATAAAATACTCTACTGTATCTGAGATGAAGCTGCGGGCTCCTTTTACTGCTTCCGTTACGTTTTCTATGGTTGAAATGTTACCCATTTTGCAGATAACGCTGGCGAATGTTGCCGGATAGCGATTGTTGAATTTTACCTTAAGTTCCAATGCATTTTTGAAAGGAACATTGTCTTGTTTGCGGACGTTGCGAATGCCGACGATGACATTTTTAACGGCTTCAAAACGTGTGAGCAGGTTTTCATCATATTCGGCAGGTTGTGGCATGATTGAAATCATGATGCTCTCGCCATCTTTACGGGTACGAAGCGACTGCCAGATGTCCTCTGTGATAAAAGGCATGAACGGATGCAGCAGTTGTAATAACTGTTCGAATATGTTTACGGTCTGCTCGTAGCTCTGGCGATCAATCGGTTGACCGTAGGCCGGTTTGATCATCTCCAATAACCAGGATGAGAATTCATCACGGAAAGTGGTGTAAACGGTCATCAGGGCTTCGGAAATACGATATTGATCGAATTGGACATTCAGTGTCTTTGTTACTTTGTTCAGTAGATTGTTGAACCAATTCAAGGCAAGGCGTGAATGTTCCGGCTGTTCGATGTCTGCAACGTCCCAGGATTTAACCAACTTGAAAGCATTCCACATCTTGGTAGTGAAATTACGTCCTTGTTCCGGTAGGCTTTCGTCAAATAAAAGATCTCCTCCGGCAGGAGCACAAAGCAACATCCCTACACGTACACCATCTGCGCCGTACTTGTCGATTAAGTCAAGTGGGTCCGGAGAGTTTCCCAGTGATTTAGACATTTTGCGTCCCAGTTTGTCACGTACGATACCGGTAAAATAGACATTTTTAAATGGCATCTTGCCTTGGTATTCGTATCCGGCCATAATCATGCGGGCAACCCAGAAGAAGATGATATCCGGACCGGTTACCAAATCGTTGGTCGGATAGTAGTAGCTGATTTCCGGATTATCGGGATGGTTGATTCCGTCAAATAGAGAAATCGGCCATAACCATGATGAAAACCAAGTGTCGAGACAATCTTCATCTTGTCGTAAATCTGACAATTGCAGATCGTTTTTACCACTTTTTTTGCGAGCCAACTGTAAAGCTTCGCTCTCATTGTCGGCTACAACATATCCGCCTTCAGGAAGATACCATGCCGGGATTCGATGACCCCACCACAATTGACGGCTGATGCACCAATCTTTGATGTTTTCCATCCAGTGGCGGTATGTATTTTTAAATTTTGGCGGGAAGAAGTGTATATCATCTTCCATTACAGGTGTCAAGGCTATTTTTGCCAAGTGTTCCATTTTAAGGAACCATTGCATGGATAGTTTGGGTTCAATGGGTACATTTGTGCGCTCAGAAAATCCGACATTGTTGGTATATGGCTCTACTTTCTCCAATAGACCGGCAGCTTGTAAATCCAGTTCAATCTGTTTACGTACGTCAAATCGATCCATGCCTACATATAGACCAGCAGCTTCACTGATGGTGCCATTGTCGTTGAAGATGTCGATGGCGGGCAAATTGTATTTTTCTCCCAGCATATAATCGTTTACATCGTGTGCCGGAGTCACTTTTAAACAGCCGGTTCCGAATTCTATATCTACATATTCATCTTCAATAACGGGAATGACACGGTTTACCAATGGAACAATGACTTTTTTACCGCGCAGATGCTGGTTTTTGGGGTCTTGGGGATTAATGCACATTGCTGAGTCTCCCATGATTGTTTCCGGACGGGTGGTGGCGACAATCGCGTAACCGTCTTCTCCTTCTATGCGATAGCGGAGGTAATATAATTTGCTGTGTTCTTCTTTGTACACAACTTCTTCGTCTGAAAGAGCCGTTAAAGCTTGAGGATCCCAATTTACCATTCGTACTCCTCGATATATCAGTCCTTTGTTGAATAAATCAACAAAAACTTTCAATACGCTTTCACTGCGTTTATCATCCATCGTGAAAGCTGTGCGCTCCCAGTCACAAGAGGCACCAAGGCGTTTTAATTGTTTAAGGATGATGCCTCCGTGAGTGTGTGTCCAATCCCATGCATGTTTTAAAAATTCGTCTCGTGTCAAGTCGGTTTTCCTGATACCTTCGCTTTGGAGTTTTGCAACAACTTTTGCTTCCGTTGCGATGGAGGCATGGTCTGTTCCCGGTACCCAGCAGGCATTTTTCCCTTGCAGGCGAGCCCGACGTACCAAAGCATCTTGTATTGTATTGTTAAGCATGTGTCCCATGTGGAGAACCCCGGTGACATTGGGAGGCGGAATCACAATGCAGTAAGGTTCTCTGCTGTTATCCACTTCTGAATGGAACAAATGATGGTCCGTCCAGTATTTGTACCATTTCTCTTCGCTTTCTTTTGGATTGTAATTTGCAGCAATCATATATTTATATATTGATACATTCTAAAAAAGCTGCCGTAGCAGCTTTTTTTGTTAATCTTCAGATCTTTTGATTCTTCTATTCTTCTTTTTCTGTGCTTCCATTGCTTGTTCAAGGTCTGCTTTCTGCATACTGCCGTCATAATCGCAGATGTATTTGTCAATAAGAATACGTCCACAGTATTCACAGACAATGATTTTTTTACGTGAGCGGATATCCAATTGGCGCTGAGGCGGAATTTTGTTGAAGCAACCTCCACAAGCATCACGGTCTACGGTAACAACAGCCAAGCCATTGCGTGCGTTGGAGCGAATTTTGCGGTATGCAGTCAAAAGACGTTCTTCGATGTTTGCAGAAAGTTCCTCTGATTTTTTTATCAACTCTTCTTCATCTTTGTGTGTTTCTGCAATGATATCGTCCAATTCTACTTTCTTCGCATCCAGGTCTGCCTTTTTTTCTTCGTATTGTTTACTGGAGATTTCCAGATTTACTTCTTTTTCAGCTTTGATTTTTTGAGATTCACGGATGCGTTTGTTTTGTAGTTCAATCTCCAATTTTTGAAATTCAACCTCTTTTGTTAAAGCATCGTATTCGCGATTATTGCGTACGTTATCAAGCTGTTCCGAGTATTTTTTTATCAGTTCTTCTGATTTTGCAATGTCCTGTTTTTTTGCTGATACGTTTTTGTCAGCTTCATTGATCTCATTTTTCAAGTTTTCCAAACGAGTTTCAAGACCTGTGATTTCATCTTCCAAGTCTTGTACTTCCAATGGAAGTTCACCCCGCAGCGTTCTGATTTTGTCTATTTCCGTATCAATGCGCTGTAATTCGTAAAGGTGCTGCAATTTTTCTTCGACAGAAAGTTCTTGCAGTTTGTCATTGTTGTTTGTTGCCATATAAAATTCGTTACAAGTTAACAGGTTACAAGTTTTAGGCCTTTAAATGTCCTGCCTGTTTAAAGGTAGTGGACGGGATTTGTACAGACCTTTGAAAACTGAACTGCAAAGTTAGATATTTTTTTTATAAGTAGCTCATAAAAAATCTCTTTTGTGTATTGTTCGCTTTCATAGTGTCCGATATCTGCTATGATAATTTTATTCTCGGCATTGAAAAAATCGTGATATTTGTAATCACCGGTGATGTAAATATCTGCACCTCTGTTGATTGCCTTGTCTGTCAGAAAGGATCCTGAGCCTCCGCAAACGGCAACCCGTTGAATTGTCGGGGTGCAGATTGTCGTGTGGCGTATGACCTCACATTTGAAGATTTCTTTTAATTGCCGTAAAAATTTATAGCTTTCAACCGGTTTAGGTAGCATACCGATAATTCCGTATCCTGTTGTCGGATTGATGTTATCAATGCATACGGCATTCCAGACCGGCTCTTCGTATGGATGTGTCTTTTTTAGGACATCAATGCAGTGGTGTAACAGATAATCGGGAACTGTGATTTCTGTTTTTATTTCTTGTTCTGTATGCAGCTGATCGATGTCTCCTACATATGGATGTGTACCGGGGAGAGCCTTGAAAGTTCCGTCGCCAATACTATTGAATGAACAATGACTGTACTGTCCAATATGTCCGGCCCCGCAACTTAATACTGCTTGGCGTACCTCGTCGGCACAGGCGATTGGGGTGTAAAATGTAAGACTGTATAGTTTGCCGGCAGGTTGTAATATTTGTCTGTCTGTGAGTTGTAATTTATCGGCCATTCGTCCACTTACGCCTTGCATTACTGAATCCAAGTTTGTGTGTGCGGAATAGATGTTCAGATGGTTGCATACGGCTTTTATCAGGCAACGTTGTATATGACTGTCGGGGCGTAAATTTTTAATTCCCTGTAACATTAGAGGATGGTGAGAGATGATTAAATTGTGCCCTTCAGTAATGGCTTCATCAAGTACCTCTTCGGTGATATCTGTTGTGAGCAGAATAGAGGAGACGGTATTATTGGGGGAGCCGCAAAGAAGACCGGCGTTGTCATAGCTTTCCTGAAGAGATAATGGAGCAAACTCTTCAATGGCGGCAATTATATCTTTTACTAGCATGATTTGAAAAATTGTCCGGTATTTTATGCAAGTTGATTATTTATGGTTACTAATTCTTCTCGGATATTTTTTAAGCGTTTGATGACCTCAAAGGTTTGTTCGGTTTCTTCTTTGTTTTTTTGCAATTTCATTTTGGCTCCCTTTAATGTCATTCCTTTCTCTTTTACCAGATGGTAAATCAAGTGGAAATTGTCGATGTCTGCTTTGGTGAATTGTCGATTTCCCTTTTTGTTTTTGTGTGGCTTGATTATGTCAAATTCTTTTTCCCAAAATCGAATGAGAGAGGGATTGACGTTAAACATATCCGCTACTTCGCCAATGGTGTAATATACTTTAAATGTTTGTTTCTCTTGTTCCATAGTGTGTTGAATGGTTAGTCCATTGTTTGTCCGTTGTTATTGGCCTCCCAAACAAGTTTATCATATTCTTCTGCCGAGAGGTCGCTGGAATAATAGTTGATAGGGTCAACCGGAATATTGTTTTTTCTTACCTCATAATGAATATGTGGTCCTGTTGAACGTCCTGTATTACCCATGTAGCCGATGATGTCGCCTCTTTTTACTTTTTGACCGACTCGGACATTGTATTTATCTAAATGGGCATAAACGGTTTTATAGTTGAATCCATGATCGATTTCGATGCATTTCCCATATCCTCTATGGGTGGATGCAGATATGATTTTTCCATTGCCGGTTGCGTAGATAGGAGTGCCTATCGGACCGGAAAAGTCCATACCTGAATGTAATTTTACTGTTTTGTATATAGGGTGGATGCGATAACCGAATGATGAAGAAAAACGTACTGCCTTATTGCTTAAAGATACAGGTAGAATTGCAGGAATGGAAGCTAACATGTCCATTTTGTTCTTTGCAAGATGTTCTATCGCATCATAAGACCGACTTTGAATATACATGGCTTTTGTCAATTCATCCAGTTTTTTACTGGTGTTGATGATGATTTCGGCATTGTCCATGTTTTTAATTTCTTCATATTTGTTGCTGCCTCCTGAACCTGCGCGCCGGATGGTTGCGTCAATAGGTTCTGTCTCAAAAATCACACGATAGATATTATCATCCCGATTTTCAAGATCTTTCAGTACTTTGTCTAAACGATTTATCTGGTTGTCTAAAAGATTATATTGGGCAAGTAGTTCTTCTTTTTCACGTTTCAGAGCTTTTTCTTTTGGCGAGTCGAAAACTGCGGTTACAATAAAAAAGATGACAATGGCTAAAGAGAGACTTTGGAAAAATTTAACAATCCAAGACCACATTTTCCTTTTGCAGGTGATGCGAATTTTGTCATACGACAAAGTTTCTGGATTGAAGCGGTAATCTGTTTTTGCCATTTCCCTGATAAAATTGGTATTTTTGATGCAAAGTTAAAGAAATAATTTAATTTTGCAACTCTATATTGTGATTTGCCTTCGTGGTCAAAAGTTTATATGTAAATATTATGAAGTCAGCAGAGATTAGACAGAAGTTTCTGGATTATTTTGAAAGTAAGGGACATACTATTGTCCCTTCGGCACCTATGGTGGTTAAGGACGATCCCACATTGATGTTTACGAATGCGGGAATGAATCAGTTTAAAGATGTTATTCTGGGCAATATCAGTCCCAAAAGCCGGCGTGTCGCGGATTCACAGAAATGTCTTCGTGTATCGGGCAAACATAATGACTTGGAAGAGGTGGGACATGACACTTACCACCATACAATGTTTGAAATGTTAGGTAATTGGTCGTTTGGAGATTATTTTAAAGAAAATGCGATTGCTTATGCTTGGGAATTTTTGACGGGAGAGATGCAATTGGATGAAAATAGATTATATGCAACTGTATTTGAAGGAAGTGATGCTGATGGATTAAATGAGGATTCCGAGGCTAAGAAGATTTGGATGAATTATTTGCCGGAAGATAGAATTTTACTTGGAAGCAAGAAGGATAATTTTTGGGAAATGGGTGATATGGGGCCGTGTGGTCCATGTTCGGAAATTCATATAGACTTGCGTCCGGAAGCTGAACGAGCCTTGGTGTCGGGACGAGAGCTGGTGAATAAGGATCATCCTCTTGTGATTGAGATATGGAATTTGGTGTTTATGCAATATAATCGAAAATCTGATGGCAGTCTTGAAAATTTGCCCAATCATCATGTAGATACCGGAATGGGATTTGAACGTTTATGTATGGCTGTGCAAGGAAAAACATCGAATTATGATACGGATGTCTTTACTCCCATTATTGATGAAATAGCTCGTTTGAGTGGGGTGATATATGGAGCTGAACAAGAGTCTGATGTTGCCATGCGAGTGGTTGCAGACCATTTGCGTACAATTGCATTTTCTATTACGGATGGTCAGTTGCCTTCTAATGTCAAGGCAGGATATGTGATCCGTCGTATTTTGAGAAGAGCCGTGCGTTATGCTTATACATACTTGAATCAGAAAGATGCTTTCATGTATCGTTTGCTCCCGGTGTTATTGGAAACAATGGGCAGGCATTATCCTGAATTGGTGTCTCAGCAGGAGTTGATAGAAAAAGTGATCAGAGAGGAAGAAAATGCATTTTTGCGAACCTTGGATAAAGGTATTAAACTTTTGGATCGCATCATAGCTAAAACAAAGGCTGATAATTTTGTGACAATTCCGGGCAATGTGGCATTTGAATTATATGATACTTATGGATTCCCATTGGATTTGACGGAACTGATTTTGAGAGAACAAGGTTTGGTGGTGAATCGTCGGGAGTTTCAGGCTGAAATGGAGGCTCAAAAAGCGCGTTCACGTTCGGCCGCATCAATAGATACTGATGATTGGATTGAATTGCTTGGTGGTGATGAGCAGGAGTTTGTTGGGTATGATTATTTAGAAGTGGAGGTAAAGATTGCCCGCTATAGAAAGGTTGTGACAAAGAATAAGACAATGTATCATTTGGTGTTTGATACCACTCCTTTCTATGGTGAAGGAGGCGGTCAGGTCGGTGATAAGGGAGTGTTGGTCGGAGAGAGTGAAAGTGTTAGGATCGTTGATACAAAAAAAGAAAACGGATTAACGATTCACATTGTTGAAAAATTGCCGGAAGATGTGACACAGACGTTTATTGCAAAGGTCGATGAAAAGAAACGTATTCTGACAGCAAACAACCATACAGCAACCCATTTGTTGGATTACGCGTTACGGAAGGTATTGGGTAAGCATGTTGAACAGAAGGGTTCGTATGTGAGTGATGAGCATTTGCGTTTTGACTTTTCACATTTCCAAAAGGTTACTGATGAAGAATTGGCTGAAGTGGCAACCATTGTAAATCGGCTGATTCGTAAGAATATTCCTTTGCAGGAATTTCGTTCAATTTCTATTGCTGAGGCTCAGAAAATGAGGGCTATTGCAATTTTTGGTGAAAAATATGGAGACTTGGTACGAGTGATTAAATATGGAGAATCAATAGAATTGTGTGGAGGTACCCATGTAGCAGCAACAGGTCAAATCGGTTTTTTTAAGATTCTGTCAGAGACTTCTGTGTCTGCAGGTGTGCGTCGTATAGAGGCTATAACCGCAGATAAAGCTGAAGAATATATAAATAATACGTATAATAATATTCGTGAAATAGAAAAATTATTTAAAAACAACAAGAATTTGCTCGAATCTGTTCGTCTGCTTGTTGAAGAAAACGAAGGTTTGAAAAAGGAAACAGAAAAGTTTGCTAAAGAAAGTCTTCGTCTGATAAAAGATCGTTTAAAAAACCAGAAGCAAGTATATAATGATGTGAATGTTATTGTAGCGCAATTGGCAATACCGGCGGGACAAGCTAAGGATATCGCATTTCAGCTGAAGGGGGAATTTGATAAGATTGTTTTTATAACAGGAGGTGTTGTTGGAGGAAAACCATCTTTGGCAGTGATGATAAGTAATAATTTGGCAGAAGAGCTCGGATTGCATGCGGGACAAATTGTGAAAGAGGCTGCATTGGAGATAAAAGGAGGGGGGGGTGGCCAGTCTTTTTTTGCCACCGCAGGAGGGTCTGATCCGGATGGAATAGAGCGTGCAATAGAAAGAGCAAAGAAATTGATTATGCATAAATTGAATGTGGATTAATTTTTTTTATTTTCTGACTGATAGTATGTGATTTGGTATTTTTTGTTTATATTTGCTTTGCATAATAAGCAACTGAATTAATTTTAAATAAATTGATATGATTATGGAAAAGACATTTAGAACTGTCATAGTGCTGACCTTGGCAGGTTTTGTAGTTTCATCTTGTGCTTCATTGAATAAGATGAAAAAAATGGAGAAAAATATTGCCTATAAGGTGACTCCTGAAATATTGGAGACTAGAGGAGGACAGGTTGATGTTAAAATTGACGCAACTATTCCCGCTAAATATTTTAATAAAAAAGTAACTTTGGTAGCAACTCCGGTGTTGAAATTTGCTAATGGCGGAGAGAAGGCTTATGAAGCTAAAACATTTCAGGGGGAAAAAGTGCAGGGGAATAATGAAGTTGTACCATATGTAGAAGGTAAATCAGTCTCTTACAGCGGTGTGGTTCCGTTTGAAGAAGGAATGCGATCTTCTGGTTTGTATGTAAGATTTGTAGGTACTAAAGGTTCAAAAACGGTTGAATACGAATCAGATAAAATTGCTGATGGTGTATTGGCAACAGCAACATTGGTGAGCAATACTCCGTCTATTATTATCGGTGCCGATAACTTTGAACGCATTACGAAAGAAGAGCAGGAGGCTGCAATCTATTATTTGATTAATTCTTCGCAGATTCGTTCTAAAGAAATGAAATCTGGAGAAATCAAAGCTATGGAAAAATTCATCAAAGATGCAAAAGAAGCTGAGGATATGGAGTTGAAAAATATCATGATTCAATCTTATGCATCTCCTGATGGTCCTGTTGACTTGAACGAAAAATTAGCGGATAACCGTGAAGGAGCAGCTGATAAATTTGTGAAAAACAGAATGAAGAAAAACAAAGTGGAAGAGTATAAAGATTTGGATTTCTTTAAGAAATATGTTGTTGCTGAAGATTGGGAAGGTTTCAAAAAGGCAATGGAAAAGTCAAATATTCGAGACAAAGAATTGATTTTACGTGTTTTAGCAATGCATTCAGATCCGGAAGTTAGAGAAAGAGAAATTAAAAATATATCTTCCGCATTTTCGGCGGTTGCAGATCAGATTTTGCCGAAATTAAGACGTTCTAAGTTTATTGTGAACGCAGACCGTATTGGTAAGTCGGATGACGAATTGCGCGAATTGGCAAAATCTAATCCTTCTGAATTGAATGTAGAAGAATTGCTTTATTCTGCAACTCTGTTTGAGAACAATGGTGACAAATTGGCAATTTATGAAACTGCTAAAAAACAATTCTCAAATGATTGGAGAGGTTTTAATGATGCTGGTATGGTATTGTTTGAGATGGGCAAACTTGTTGAAGCTAAGTCTGATTTCCAAAAAGCTGATCAATTGTCTGCAAATAATAAAGTTGTGAAGAATAATTTAGGAGCTATTGAGTTGAAAAATGGAAATATCAATGAAGCTGAAGTTTTGTTTGGAGCTGCTACTGGTGCTGGCGAAGAAGTGGACTATAACAAAGGTATTGTTGCTATCATGAAGGGCGACTACAATACCGCAGTTCAATCATTCGGTCAGTGTAATTGTGTAAATGCCGCATTGGCTAACTTGTTGGCTGGAAATACTAGTGAAGCTGCTAAAAAATTAAATGCAAATACTTCTGATAATGCAATGGTTTCTTATTTGAAGGCTGTTATTGCAGCACGTAATAATGATATAAATGCCACTCTTTCTAATTTGAAAGCTGCTTGTGCAAAAAATGCTGAATTAAAGCAATTGGCAGCAACTGATATGGAATTTGCAAAATTATTTGACAAGCCTGATTTCCAGTCAATTGTAAAATAATGAAGTTATAAAATCAATAGATAAAAGCATATTGATAAAGGCTGTAGTTGTAAAACTATAGCCTTTTTTTGTAAATGTTTTGTAGTCATATTTTCATATATTTAGCTTTTCTTTAACTCGTCTTTTCTTTATAATCATCTACATTTGCAAATATATGAGTTTCAGAACATTCAATTAGGAGAAAACAGATGAAAGAACTAATTACTTTTATATTATTGCTGGGATCGTTTGTTTCTTGTTCACGCGATAATACGGTACAGATTAGTGGGCGGATGGAGAATGGAGATTCTATTGTAAGTATTTGGGTGGATGACAGTATTTATACTTTTTCTTTGGATGAGAATAATTTTTTTTCAGGAGTAATCCACATGGAGCATAGCGGATATGTTACAATGTTGCATAATTCTTTGAATTTATACCTGAGTCCAGGTGAGAATTTGGATATATATATGAATGCATTGAATTTTTCGGGTTCTTTGTATTTCCGAGGTAGTTTGGGAGGAATAAATAGTTATTTAAAAGAGCAAGAAGTTGCTGTATTTTTTGATAAAGATTATTATTCCTTGGGGGAAGAGGAATTTGTGAATAAAATGAAAGAATTGATAGATGAGAAAACCAGGCTTTTGGAAGCAAAAAATTTTGATGAATCTTTTACACGATTGGAAAAAGAAAGAATACGCTATTCGATAGCGGAAAAAGTATCATTTTATCCTATTTATCGTCAGAAAATCAATTCTGATACAGATTATCGTCCAGGTGCAGCATTTGTGGATTTTATGGCTTCATTTCCATTGAATAATGATGCCTTGTTTGGATCGAAAGATTATAGATCTTTTTTATTAAGTTATATTTATTTGCAAGGAATGAGGGGTGGTGGTACGGAAGGGAATTATTCAGATGGCATTGCAGATTATGTTTTGTCTCAAATTACTAATCCTGAGATAAAAAATTTTTTACTTACTGAAATTATTTATCGGCACATTTGGGAAAATAATGGTTTGGATGGAGCGGACTACTTATTATCGGTATTTAGAAAAGAATGTACAGATAAGAGTAAGGTAGCATATATGGAAGAGATGGTAGCACAGTGGGACAGAATAAGGGCAGGTAAGAATGCTCCTGATTTTACTGTAGTTGACCAGAGAGGACATTTTATTTCCTTAAATGATTTTAGAGGGTCTTATTTATATATTACCGTGTGGGCAACTTGGTGTGTCCCTTGTAAATCAGAATTGCCATATTTGGAATTATTACAAAAAAAATACTGTTGCCGTAATATTAAATTCTTGACTGTAGCAATTGATGGTCCTGCTAATGTAAATAAATGGAAAAGCTATTTGAATGAGCATTCTGTTGCTGGAATACATACTTTGGTTGATGCATCAAGTGATTTTAGTAGGAATTATATGATAATTAGCGTGCCACGTTTTATTTTGATAGCTCCGGATGGAAAAATTATTAGTTCTAATGCTCCGCGTCCGTCAGGGCAAATAATTCAATACTTGGAAGCTTTAGGAGTTTAAAATAAGGTTTATATAAAAAATCTAATTCTCAAACAATTTTAAAAAATCTCTTGTGAGATATAGTTTTTTATTATCTTTGTTTCCATATTCGTATTTACCACAAATATAATAAAAGATGAAAAAGATTTATTTAATAATCGTAGCTATTGCATTAATTATGAGTGCATGCAGTTCTAACAAAGTGAAGATTCGTGGAGAAGTAAAAGATTTAGTAGGTACTGTAAAGTTGTTAGCTGAAATGCCGGGACAGCAAGGTATGGTAGTATTAGCTCAACAGGAAGTGTCAGATGGTAAAATTGATTTGGAAACAGAACAATTACAAATTCCTGCTAGAGTGTGGATTGATATTGCTGGGAAAAATACTTTGACAACAATAGTTGACTCTAAAGATCAAATTTGGATTCAAGGTAAAGCTAAATTTCCGGATCAAATAGAAGTAAAAGGTTCTGGTTTGGATAAAGAATATAGTAAGTTAAAAAAAATGTTTGCTGAAAAATATGAAGGACCGATAGAACCGATTGATAAAAATATCCAGAAATTGATGAATAAAGAAAAACGTAATGCTAATGATGAGGTTATGTTAGGAGTATTCCAGTTGCAGCGTCAGCGTTATATTCGTGCTCGAGCAAATTATGTGAAGAATTTGATTGAAGCTAATCCAACACAAGAGTTGTCTCTTTTTCTGTTGCAGGATGAGTTGCAGGATAGTACTGATTTGCAGAAGCGTTTATTCAAATTGATTAATGTTCCGAATAAAGAAAGTAATTTGTATAAAACTGTCGCTGAAAAAATGCAATAAAGAAAAAACCATGCAGATGGTTTTGTTTTCCCGTTTTTATTACTTAGTTGTTTTTAGGGATACCTTTGAGGTATCCCTTTTTTGTATGCGATTTTGAATGGGAAGAAATTTTGATTTTTTTGTAATTAGTGTTATTTTTACCGCTATTATATCTTTTGCTATGATCAAAAAATTAATATTGCATACATTGTTGATTATTATGGTTGCAGCTTTTACTGCTGTCGTCGTAGTACAATGGCTGTGGATTAAGTATGCGATCAAAGAACGGGAGAATAAATTTACTTCACAAGTTTATGATGTGCTGAATAAAGTTGTAGGGAGAATTGATGAAATCAATTATATAAAATATCGTAGGGAAATGAATCGGCAGTTGGGGGAAATAAAAAATTATAATGATATGATTGTAGCCTGGCAGAGAACTGGACAATATACAGGTTGGTATGCTGATAATCTTGTAAATTTTTTAAATAACGATTTGAATCGTTTGAGTAGTGGGCGATCTTATCTGAGTAATCCTGCAATACCATTGATTTATTCGGGAATAGGGAAAATCGTAGATCAGGAATTTATGATGCAAACGATTCGATCAATGGAACAACCTCAACAAGATACAACTTCCGGAGCAGATTTTTATGTTCGTTTCAGCCAAAAAATGCAAGAGTTCATGATGCGTTTAGTAAAGGAAAAAGACCCTGAAAATGTTTCAGTTTCGCAGCGATTGGCAAATATTGATCTTGCTGGAATGTTGGTGAATAATTTTCGTGCGTATAATATCAATTTACCTTTTACTTATGAGATTATGACGAAGCAAAATGTGTTGGATAATGTAAAGGCGGGGAGAACCAACAATTTATACTACGTAGATTTGTTTCAGCAGGATTTAGTTAAGAAAGGTTATTATTTAGGGGTGCGTTTTGAATCGGTACAACCCGTTTTGCTAGAAAATATGGGTTGGCTATTTTTATCTTCAGGATTTTGTATTTTTGGTTTGTTATGTGTTTTTATTGTAACGATTGGTATTATTATGCGTCAGCAAAAATTATCTGTAATAAAAAATGATTTTATAAATAACATGACGCATGAATTTAAAACTCCAATTGCAACAATTTCATTGGCGACTTCGGCATTGACTAAAGAGAAAGTATTGAATGACCGAGAGCAGATACTTAAATTTAATTCGATGATAAAAAGTGAAAATAATCGAATGAATAAATATGTGGAGAGAATATTGCAACAGGCTAAACTTGACCGTAAGGAATTGCAGGTAAATTTAGTTGATGCAGATGTAAATGAACTTGTTCGTGAAGCTGTTGGGCATTTTATGTTATTGGTGCAAGATGCCGGAGGTTCATTGGAATACCATTTGGAAGAAGGAGAATTAATAAGAAAAGTCGATGAAGTTCATTTGATGAATGTAGTATGCAATTTGATTGATAATGCAATTAAATATTCTGGAGGAATTCCAGAGATAAAGGTATATACTCAAGTCAAAAATGGACATTTACTTATAGGAGTTCAAGATCGTGGCATTGGAATTTCAAAAGATGCGCAAAAAAAGGTATTCAAGCGTTTTTATAGAGTTCCTAGTGGAAATGTACATAATGTTAAGGGATTCGGATTGGGATTGAGTTATGTAAAATCAATTGTGGAATTGCATGGAGGTACGGTTAGGTTGGCTTCTAAGAAAAATAAAGGAACATTGGTAGAAATAGAATTATAGAATTTAAATATAAAATGTATGGCACAGAGAATATTATTAGTGGAAGACGATCCTTGTTTCGGTTCTGTACTGAAGTCTTATTTGGAACTGTCAGATTATGATGTGACCTTATGTGTTAATGGTAATGAAGGGTTAGAAGCTTTTAAAAAGAATAAATATGATATTTGTTTATTGGATGTGATGATGCCTGAAATGGATGGATTTACTTTAGGTAAAAAAATCCATGAGTTGGATATTGCTGTGCCATTTGTATATATTACCGCTAAAAGTATGAAGGATGATATGAAGCAAGGGTATGAAATTGGTGCGGATGATTATATCGTTAAACCATTTGATTCTGAAGTACTGATACTGAAGATAAAAGCGATTCTTAGTCGTAGTAAACACGAAGAGGTCGAGCAAAAATCTAGGTTTATAAATATTGGCGCATATGAATTCAATACTGAATTGCGTATCATCTCTAAAAATGACGAGCAGATAAAATTGACACCTAAGGAGGCTAGATTATTGGAACTTCTTTACAATTATCGGGATGGTTTGTTGCCTCGTGAAAAGGCTTTGACAGAGATATGGGGTACAAATGATTATTTTACGGCTAGAAGTATGGATGTTTACGTAACAAAATTGAGAAAATATTTCAAGGATGATCAGAACATAAGAATCGAAAATGTTCATGGATCTGGTTTTCGGTTGGTAATCGAAGAATGATTTATTTTGAAAGTATTGTATGAAAAGAGAGCAGTATTCCATTATTCTGCTCTCTTTTTATGGATAAGATCAGTTTTTTTTATTCAGTTACTATAATTTTATTTGTATTGCTATAGGCATTGTAAATAGGAGTGTAAATACATTGTAAATTAGCAATACCATCTTGATAGATTCCGCTTTGATTTACCCATGCTGAGTATTCAATGACATAATACCCGCGTGGTAGGAAATCGAAGAAGAAATTGGTGTTGGCATCTTTTACTTCTTTATAATAGAATATGCCATTTTGGTATTCATATCCTGAAAGTTGTTCTGTGGGTTCCAGACATGCTGCTCTTAGATCTTTTAAGTGCAGGTATTCCATATCCTGTTTGATAGAAAGTGAAAGACGGATAATTATCTTTTCTCCTGTTTTTAAGGAGCGTCCGTCTATGGGAATTAATTCTTTTTTCCCTTTTTCATTTATTGTTTCTGAGTACAGTTTTTTGTCGACTTTGAGAATCGTCTCCTGCATCTTTATATCGGCTAGTTTTTGGAAACTTTGTAAATAGATACCTCCCCAGCTAGGAATCGAAGTTTGTTTGTCGATTTCTATTTTTTGCATTTTCGGTGTAATTTTATTTGCTGGATATGATACTTTCAAATAACCAGCCATATTATTGGCATCTGCTGTTGAGAGATGGTGTGAGCCTACTTTTATGTTAACTGTTTCTTTGGTCGCTAATATGTTATTGTCACCAAGCAGTATGGCATGGATAGCATCTATTGTCGAAGGAACGGATCCCCAGTTTTGCGCTTCTTTCTGCCGTAGCAGCCATTGTTGCATTTGCTTAATCTCTTGTGAGTAACCATTGATTTCGTTGAAAGCTTCCAATATGGCCGTATGTGTTTGAATCGTAGAATTGTGGGATGCTATGTTTCTATTATTTGGCCAGTACATGCCGTTTTCTGGTGTAACTACGGCATATTGGCGAAGCGATTCTATCACTTTCTGAGCCTCTTCTTTGAAGCCATAATGTTGAAAGGTCATAGCCAATAGGGCTTTTTCATAAAAAGAAGCTTGTCCCCATTGTTTGAGGGCGAGTTGCATAAAGTGTTTATGCGCAGTTAATGCTTCTCCAAAAGGAATGTCACAATATAAATAGCGTACATATAGATATACTACTTGTTCATAAGTAATGTGTTTTACTTTTTTCTCGTAGGCTTTTATGATTTCCTTGTCAAGATATCGAATAGCTTTAAATTGTATTGTTTTTTCTTGTTCACTTAATGGTTGTTGGGCATGGAGGGCTACGCGTTGTATGATATTTAGAATATTCAGTGTTATAAATGTGTTGGAAGGCATATTTTTAAACCAGCTCCAGCCGCCTTCTTTTGTTTGTAATTCAATTAGTTTTTGTAGTGTTTGTTTTTGCAGATAATCTAGACGATTTTTGTCAAAAAGTTCCGACAGACTTTGCATTCTTTCTGTTTCGTTTTGTGCTTCCAATGCCCATGGCGTCGTTTCAGCTAAAATGGATTTTAGTTCAGGATTTTTTAATAAAGGAGAAATGAGTTCTTGGGTATCTCTTTTTTTCCATTGGGAAATGGCATCTGCAATAACAGGATTTGCATTTACAATGTATGATGCTATAGCATTTACGTAATATGCTGCTGCTAAATCAATTGCATTTTCGTGCGCTGGTTGTTGTAATGTCGGTAAAGCTTGTATGGCATACCATGTCGGGTTGGCTGTCATTTCGAGAGTAAGACGATAATTTTGGCTGTTCATATTTTTTTCTTTTAGCACGAAAGTATGCTTTCCGGCAGTGTTGACAAAAATGGGTAGCGTTGTATTTACCGATATCTTGTTTGAGAGAATAGGCAGATATTGCTGTTCACCGTCATTAAAATCACTACCTTTTGCAATGATGCGGCATATAACGAGGTCGTGCTGATTGGGAACTTTAAATGTGAAACTGACAGGACTATTTTGTCTTGCATTGATTTTAAACGAGTCTTCTCTTCTAAGAATTATTTCGTTTGTGCCAGGATGCAATAGTTCTAATGTTGCAGTTCCTTGCTGCAGAGAGTCTGATAGATTGCTGATTATTGCTTTAATCTCTGTTTGGTCTTCGCAACGCAGGAAACGGGGCAGATTGGGACGTATCATTAGTGGTTTGCAAGTGGTAATATAGTGTTCGATTTGGTCAGATCCCATATCCTGAGTTGTGGCGAGGGCTATGAATTTCCAACGGGTCAATGCATCGGGTACTGTAAATCGGATATTTACTTTGCCTGTGGAGTCTGTTTGTAATTGAGGGTAGAAGAATGCCGTTGACTGTAGATTTTCACGTAGCTGTATGGCTCCTTTGGGTACAGAGGCTGTAGCTTCGTCTGTTATAATTTCTGCTTCTGCTTTCATACCATACGTTTCAAAATCCGTGGATATATCAATCGGTGCGTTGTTTGTTTGCATTTTCGTGCGAGTGGTATGCAGCAAATTATTTACACGCGGAGGACTGTATAAATTTAGTGTATTAAATGAGAATGCAGGAATATTCGTGCTAGAATAGACAGCTTTCGTGCCGATTAAATGCATGGATTGTTTATTGTACAGCCTCTGTTGGGGGTAAAAATGTGGGGAGGCATATAGATTCAGTAATTGAGGATTAAACTTAAAATTGTGTGGAGCAAATTTATCCAATGAAGCATCGTACATCATGGCAAGTACTTCTGCAAAAGTGATTTGCCCATGATTAGTGATGTCTAGTTGCCACTCTTCTTGCTTGCCTGGGGTAAGACGATCGCGTAAAACAGTAGTTTTAATTTTTATTTGTGGTAAATTTTGTTGCCGTCTTAATTTAATGGAGTGTGATGTATAGTGCTTGTTTTTCAAATAATGGATATATAAGTATATTTCATTTGCGTATTCTTTAAGATAAGGTATTTCAATAGCAGTAATTTCATTGTTTAAAACAGCGTGTTGGCTTAATACTGATTTATTGTTAGAAAATACTTCATATTGAACATATATGTTTTCTAAAGAACTTCCGAATAATATCCGTGCTTTTTCCTTGTCTTGGCAAACAGTCTTTTCTTCAATCAGCCAACTGTAGGTTGCCATTGGTGGACATTTGTCTTTGGGAGAATAAAGATAGAAAACTTGTTGTTCTTTCATATTATTACATTCTGCCGTAAAGAGATAGGCGCCTGAAGATTCATTTGTTAATTGTAAAATTACGGAGTCGCGTTTTAGTATGGTTTGCTTTCCTTCTGCAATTTTTTTCTCAATAGTGGTGTCTATTTTTTGGGTTAGATCTGTTTGTTTTACAAGTCTTTCCAGACTGTAATATACTTCTTGTGCTTTATCAGTCGGATAATTGGACAGATTGATACTGAAGACCGCCGGTGATGTTTTATCAATGCGCCAAGGAATTTCCAGAATCGGTTTGGCTTTATCGTGATAGACAGGAATATTAATACTACTTTCTTGAGTCTCTCCTTTGCTGTCTGTTAGGCTTGCTATGACATGATAAAATCTATGCATCATAGGAGTAATTTTATCTGATTTTGTTTTATGCGCAATGAATTGTATTTCAAATTCTCCCAGGGAATTTGTAAATACTTTCCCCCCGGGTATGGTATATCTCTCGTATCTTTTTGAATATCCGATGCTTTCTACCGTATATTGAATAAGTGTGTTGGCGATATTGACACCCGAATAACTGATTGCTTTTCCTTTGATGCGTATGGTATCTCCGTCATGAAAAAATTGTTCAGGAGTCTCTAATATCACCTCAAATTCCGGACGTCTGTATTCTACAACTTGAATATGATGATAATTTTCTTGATCTTGCAAATAATAAGTTCCACTCATTGCATTGTTTGGGATCATGAACGAACCTGTGAAGGAACCGAATTGATTGCTGGTTGTATTTATCTTACTGATTTCTTTTTTATTAGCATCTTTGAATATGATTTGATGTTTTTTATTTTGATTGGCTTTAAGATGATTGGTTGTACTAGTCCAACTGTAGCCTTTGAAATAAATAGTTTCGCCAGGTCGGTAGATAGAGCGGTCGGTAATCAGTTGGGTGTTTGATTTGTTTGATACTTGTGGATAATGATATGATGTTTCGAGAGAAAAGGCATAGCTGTCTGGATTTTTTTGATTAATGATGCGATAGTAGATTTTTTGGTTATTTTCTTTTTTATAATTTACAAAACCTTCCTGATTGGTAGTCATTTTGCCGATTTGCTGGAAATGTAAATGATTGAAGTGGTAGAATAGTATATTGGCATTGGCAACAGGAAAACCGCTGTTGACATCCAATATTTGCAGCCTGGTGGTATTCTCATCGTTTTGTTGTATTCCTGTTAAAGAGGTGGACACAAGAGTTTTATATGGTTCTTTTTTAAATTTCTTACCATATATTCTGATAGCATATATTCCTGCCGGCAGACCTTTCATACAAATGATTGTATCTTGGTAAACAAGTTTTTCTTTCAGATTTAAAGTCAATAATTGATGAGGACTTCCCGTATCTGTGTTATCGGTATATTGCCATGTGTCGTAGTGTAGCATGGTATTATCGGGTAGTTTGATGATTTCAAGTTGAAGTTGCTGAAGGTTTATATAATTCAGTCGAATTTTAAATTCTTCTCCAGGATAGACTTCTTTAGGGAAATGAATGTTTGCAGAACAATTTTTCAGCTTATTGATAATGCTTTTTAATCTTCCGATGCGTGAATATGAGCTATATCTTCGGATACCATCTTCACAGATGTCAAGAATTTCTTTACGAATTTTATCTTGTTCGTTAGGGGATTTTGAATAGGATTGGTAATAAAGATGTATGGCATAATCTGCAATGATTTCTATAACAAGCGGATGGTTTGTATATTCGTGTATCATTCTTTTGAGAGTCTGTGCATATAAATCTTTACACTTGGACAGATGGTAGAGTGAATTTATTTTACGGATACGCTCCAAATCTGCCCAAATAAGAGCTGCAGGAACTTTATTTTTTTCTTGAAGTCTGAAAGCCAGTAGTTGTTGCCATACTTGTAATGTATGATCACAACTGTCTGGTAGAGGAAATGCTATAAATGTATGGACATCACCGTATAATTCCGGGGGACATTTTTGACAATAATCATATTCCTGGGCCGATTGTGGAGTCAGTTGAAAGAATCGGTGGCATAAAAAGTCATATAGTGTTGGCTGTAGAGAGTCTGATGCTGCACCTTTGATGAGTAGCTTATCATAGATGTTTACGGAAGTTTTTTTTAATATTTCTTTGGGATTGATGGACATCCGGAGGTGTTCGTTGATTTTGCTATCGAACAGATTTTTGCTCCACAGATTCATATTTGTGGGAATCTCATCTGCCAGTGGAGTATATTGGTTGATAGTCCATGCATTGCGCAAATAAAAATCATGATATAATTCTCCTACATATGAATGAAGCAGACTGCGCATGGCTATGTCTTTTTCTTCTGAGATGATTTTCTCCAAATATTGTATTTGTTGTGGATATTGGTCATAATCTTTTCTGAGAGTAAAGCTTGTTCTTAAAATCAGAGATTTCAGAATCAGAACATTGTCTTTTTTCTTGATACCGATACGGTAAAGGCTGTCTGCTTTTTGAATGGCTATTTCAGGAAATTTGCTGTAGTATTTAATGAGGCTGTCCTGTTGTTTGGTTTGTGCCAGTGTAGTGCAACCGGTGATGAGTAGTAGGAGCGATAAGAAATAATGTAGTTTCATGACTTTAGGTTATTTATTCGAAATTGCAAATGATCGTTTTCGATATGATGCAATTAGGGGATAGTTTTTGTAAAGGTATGAAATGTTTTTTGAAAATGATATAGGAAAATGACAATATTGCTTGCTTTATTTTTTTATGTTTTGTGTACAGGTGAATAGATTCTTGAGTTCGACGGGTATGGTCTCTGGCTTTGGGGATGTCAATAAGGATGTTTCAGTTTGATATAATCTGTTAAAGAAATATCAGGTTGCTACAAGACCCGATGATATTTCCGGAAGTTAGTTTCTTGGAATAGAATGTGTCCTTTTTTAAAGGGAAAGCAGACCACTCGTCAGATATAGAAGGATTGATCAGCCCATTCCGTTTTCATGACCGCAGCTGGTTGGAAGGAGAGTGGAAAGAGTTGTAATCGTTCCATCCTTTTTTGCTATCACTGAAAGTGATTTTATTTAATTGTTGCATAGCTGCATGTATTGAACATATATTAGAGAATTCGTACACAGCAAATACAATACAATTTCGATAAAAAACAGTGATAATGTTAAACATAAAGTGTGCGTCATACGGCGCACACTTTTCAAGATAGTTATAGAATCTTTAAGCGTTAGTATTCGTTTCAAAATCTCCGTAGCGCAGAAAATCTGTTGCAGCATCGATGTCTTTATACATCACTCGGTCAACATCATTGAACGGCACTATTGTGCGGAATTCTTTCAGGAAACTTTCCAGGTATGGAGATGTTTTTGTCGGACGCTGTAAATCGATAGCCTGAGCGGCATTCATCAATTCGATGGCCAGAATACGTTCCACATTTTCTGCCACTTTTACAGTTTTCGTCGCTGCATTACCTCCCATGCTTACATGGTCTTCCTGCTCGTTGGATGAGGGTATGGAATCAATGGAGCAGGGGGTGCACAATTGCTTGTTTTTGCTGACAATCGCTGCAGCTGCATATTGAGGAATCATAAATCCAGAGTTCAGACCCGGATTTGCCACAAGGAATTCAGGAATATTGCCTCTGTCTCCCGAAATCAGACGGTAGGTGCGGCGTTCTGAGATGCTTCCCAGTTCTGCCAAAGCGATGCTCAAGAAATCCAATACCAAAGCCAGTGGCTGTCCGTGGAAGTTTCCGCCGGATACAATCAGATCGTCATCCATGAAGATGGTTGGATTATCGGTTACTGAATTGATTTCGCGTTCCACAACGGTTGCCACATACATGATGCTGTCCTTGCTGGCTCCGTGCACCTGAGGCATACAACGGAAAGAATAAGGGTCTTGCACTCTTGTCTTTTCTTTCTTCTGGAATTCTGAACCTTCCAGTAATGAGCGGATATTGCGTGCCGTTTCTATCTGACCCGGATGAGGACGTGCTTCCTGAATCTGTGGGAAAAACGGGTCGATGCGTCCGTCGTAAGCTTCCAGAGACAAAGCACCGATGATATCGGCATATTTTGAAATTTTGAATGCCTTCAATAAGGCATATACCGCATGTGAACTCATGAATTGAGTCCCGTTCAATAAGGCAAGTCCTTCTTTAGCTCCCAATGAGATGGGTCCCCAACCAAATTTGGCATTGATTTCTTTGGCATCGCAAATCTTGTTTTCAAACCATACTTCGCCTTCATTGATTAGCGGTAGAAACAGATTGGCAAGAGGTGCGAGATCTCCGGAAGCTCCCAGAGAACCTAACTCACGGACTACGGGTAATACGTTGTTATTGAACATATCAATGATACGTTCCACTGTGGCCAACTGCACTCCTGATTTCCCCAGTGATAAAGCGTGGGCTTTGAGTAAAAGCATCAGACGGATGATGTCTTGGTGAATAGGATCTCCCAGACTACAGGCATGTGACATTACTAAGTTTGCCTGCAATTGACTCAAGTCTTCTTTGGAAATGCTGATTTTGCACAACGAACCGAATCCGGTTGTAATTCCATACAGAGGTTTTTCGGATGTTTCAATTTTATGTTCCAGATACGCCTTGCAGTCGTTGATTAATTTCTTGCTTTCCTCTGACAGTGCCAAAGTGTAATTCTTGTGCAGAATATCATCGATGATTTCAAACGTTAGCGGAGCAGGAGATATATAATGTACCATGATTTTAATATTATTTGTTATTAGTTTATTTGATTGTTTTAATGTTATGTTGTTTGCAAAAGTATGATGCTCCCTTTCAGGGGCATCGAGAATCGTATCCATGGCTTTTCAATGGCCGTAGTTCCTTCCGGTATATTTGCATATTCTTATTTTTATCGTTTTAGTTTTGTTATGACATCTTCTACACGTAAATTTGTCTGTTCTCCGCTGGTCATGTCTTTAAGGGATAATATGCCTTCTTGAATTTCCGTTTCACCGACCAGTGCGACATAAGGAATTCCTTTTTTATCGGCGTATCCCATCTGTTTTTTCATTTTCGCTGCTTCGGGATAGAGTTCGGTATTGATACCGGCTGCTCGCAATTGCTTTAATAAAGACAGACAATAACGTTCCTCTTTTTCTCCAAAGTTGACAAATAGGATTTGGGTGGTAGTCATATTGTCTTGAGGGAAAAGGGCTAATTGTTGCATCACATCGAAAATTCGGTCGGCACCGAATGAAATTCCAACGCCGGACATGTTCTTCAGACCGAAAATGCCGGTCAAATCATCGTATCGGCCACCTCCGGTGATACTCCCGATTTGTACATCCAGGGCTTTTACTTCAAAGATGGCTCCGGTGTAATAACTTAACCCGCGGGCCAATGTCAAATCCAGTTTGACTTCCGTATTGATTTGCAAATTGTCCAGATAGTCGAATACAGTCGACAATTCTTCAATACCTTTTAGTCCTGTTTCACTATCCTTTAATATCGTGCGTAGTTGCGATAATTTCTCTGTGTTGCTACCTTGCAGATTCAGAATCGGTTGCAGTTTTTCTACGGCTTCGTCGCAAATGCCTTTCTCACGTAATTCGGCATTGACATTTTCCAGACCGATTTTGTCCATTTTGTCAATGGCTACGGTGATATCGACCAGCTTGTCGGGATATCCGATGGCCTCGGCAATGCCGGCAAGGACCTTACGGTTGTTTATCAGCAGGCGTACATGGATTTTCAGACGGCGGAAAACTTCATCCACCATCTGTATCAGCTCCACCTCGTGCAGGAGGGAGTTGCTGCCCACGACATCGACGTCACATTGGTAAAATTCCCGGTAACGTCCCTTTTGCGGACGGTCGGCGCGCCATACCGGTTGTATCTGGTAGCGTTTGAAAGGGAAGGTCAATTCGCTCTGATGCTGCACGACGAAGCGTGCGAATGGTACGGTCAGATCGTATCGCAGTCCCTTTTCCGATATTTTGTTGGTCAGGCGGATGCTGTTGCGCTCCTGGAGTTCGTTGTCCGGAACATGGGCCATGAAGTCTCCTGAATTTAAAATCTTGAACAATAACTTGTCTCCCTCATCGCCGTATTTACCCATCAGTGTGGACAGGTTCTCCATGGCGGGAGTCTCCAATGGCATATAGCCATATAATTTGAACACACTTTTGATGGTGTCAAATATATAATTGCGTTTCACCATGATTTCCGGTGAATAATCTCTTGTACCTTTAGGTATGGAAGGACTTTGTGCCATAATCTAACTACTCTCTTTATTCTATGAGCCACAAATATAGTAAATCATATTTATAACTATTCCATTCATATGGCTTTTTTGAGTGTTTAAGATTTTCACTCTTCCCTTGGGGGGCTATATCTTTGATTGTATAGCAGTTGTTTCCGGTGAGCGTGGGGGCGGCAAATTATTTCTCTATCGCGTGTTGCGCATGTTCAGGACGAATTCGCACAGCTCTTGATCTGCTCTGCTCCCGAATTCGCATACAGTTTCTGGACATCCAGCTTGTAGGTGGGAAGCTGGTAATAGCTGTATTTGTCCATGGAGGCGAAAAACTGGTCATACCGGCTCTCCTGTGTCTCTCCTGCGCTTTTTGTCTTTAATAAGGATGCATGGAAGGTTTTGATGTCTTGGAGCATCTGTTCCATTTCTGTGATTTCTTGCCCCATTTCTGTAAGTGAATATTGGCCGGGAGCTTTTTCTTTTTGTTGGGCGCAGCCCAGTGCAATGAGAAGCATTGCTGTGATTGTAAATGTTTTCATGGTCGGTGGTTTTTAAAGGTTATTTTAACGTGATTTCGACAAATTGTAAATGCTTGTAAATTCGGTGATTAGTGAAAATCGTCGTGTCTTTATAGTGCTAAATTACAAAGAATTACGGGCAATAATCGTAATAATCTCCGAAAGTAAAGTTATAGAATTATTTTGTAAGCAATATCGTAATCGGGATTTAATAATATTGCTTGAGTATAATCATCTATTGCCCCTTGCTTGTCTCCATTAGTTGATTTTGCCTTCCCGATTCCTTGTATTTATAGGCAAGCGCAGTATCAGGTGCGGATACATCATTATTGTCGCCAGTTCCAGACGAGTTTTTTCCCTGACAGGAGAGCAATAAGACTCCGATAAGCCACCATATAATCCATTTCATAAAACCCTATGTTTAATGATTTACTTTAAAGTCTTGTACTCACGTGTAAAACTCAATACTCCCTTTCAATCATATATTATGGTATTTTAGATTTTTATCGGTTTGACCTAACCGATTGAAGAATAAATTTTTAGCGAATTATTTGAGAAATAGAGGTAACGATTTAGCAACTATTCTTTTTCCTAAATATATACCGCTATCTTTCAAAGACTTACAAAGCCATTAATGAGCATAGGTAATGGATTTGTAACGTGCTATTTTCCTCATCTTGCTTCAAATAGAAGTGGAATGATTAGCTGATGACAAAGGTAGTGAAAATAAATATATTTTCAGTTTGTTTTGTTTCTATTCTTTTCAGACTCTTGTTTTTTAGCTTTTCTCCAGCAAATTGCCAGCAAGTTAAATTACCCCATATTGGAATGTATTTCATGTAACGAGGGGCGGTATTCGGGTCTACAGGTTTTATTAATTTACTGTTTAGAACCTCTTTAATCAGTCGAGAAATACTACCTGAAGAAGATTCTGTAACACCGAATCTTTCTCTTAAAGAACTATTTGTAAGAGCACCACCTTCTATGTACTTAATGCAAGCATGCAGGTATGTTGCCCATATTTTATCTTCCATAGGAATATTGGTAAAATCCAAATGGGAAAAGAGTGAAACTTTAGTAAATTCCTGATAAATTTGAATATGAGGAGCCGATAATTGTTGCAATTCACAACTAATAACTATTCTGTCCCATCCACGACCTAATTCCTCACACATGTTTAACCGGTGCATTAAAGAAGCCAGTTTTTCATTTCTGGATTTAGGCAGATTATCCACAATTTTCATAATATCCACCAAAGGAGTTTCCGGATTTGTAACTTCTACACGATTTTCAAAAATCTCAATAAGTGATCCGGCTCCGGTGATGAAAAAGTCTTGATGAATAAGGCTGTTTGCTATTGCCTCTCGGATAGCAGGTAGGGGAAATGCACTTATAGATTTTCTGCAAACAGAATCGATGTCTTCTTTTGTAGGAAGCAGAGTATTTACATATTTTACTGCGTTCTCAAAACTAATGGCATATCCATCTGTTGTTGTTTCTTCTTTCAGTATTGTAAGTCTGTTAAGACCTTCGTATTTCTTATAGCCTTTCGTCCTACACGTGGAAATTCCGAAAGTTTTTTCGCAAATAGAATAGCTCCAAGATTTGTTATGGCATATAACCCATTATCTTGTTTTGCAATAATGCCGTCTTCGACTAAATAATGCGCATATCTATCAATACTTGTTGGAACAGCTGGAATTATTCCGGATGATAGTGGATAGGAGCCGTTCTTTAATATGTAGGGTTTCCGGTCTCCGAATTTTTTCCGAATACACAGCTTCTGATGTCTTTCTTATGTTTTAC
>JAHHTT010000001.1 GCA_020024465.1 Odoribacter sp. | reverse complement strand
AAGAGAATGCAGGGCATTTTGGATTATTTAAAAAAGAAATGATTTAAAAAAGAAATGTTTTGTTAGGCTGAAAACTTAGGTTTTCAGCTTTTTTTGTATATACACACATACATCTGCTCATCGGCTATATGCTCTATGCGCCCAACAGGAATCTTTACTTTCCTTTCACGTCAGATATATAAACAAAATGAACAGTAGCTGTAAACTTGTGGACGATTTTTCAGATATTCCTCATACAAGGACCTTCTTTTTGTTCCATGGGCTTTAAGTCGTTTTATGTACTCAGGTATACGTTCTTGAAGATACTTATACTCTGCAGATCCTGACGATTCATTGTCAGTCTCCGTACCGAAAAGTTCATGCAGATGCTGCTCGTCCATTTTAAACAGGCGTTCCAATTCCATATCCATATCTTCGTATATACGGATATACCGTTTTACTGTATTACGTGAAATCAGGAGAGAAGAACTGATACTACGGATACTCATTCCTGACTGGTAGCACCGCAGTATGTGCTTGATTCTTATTTTCATTCTTTAAAATTTTTATTCGGTTAATAATACCGGGTTAAAATGCTTTTTAAAGTACAAAAACAAGACTGGAATATAATAATTCTATAAGGTCAACTTTTATTATAATTCAAGTGGGTCGGTTTCGCTTATAAAGGTGGGTCAACTGACTTTATATTTTCCAGTGCATAGAGTTCCTTTGTTAGCAGGTGGTTTTTTTACGTTTGCAGTATCGTTCACATTGTGCACAGATATCATACCCCAGCATCGCCCCCAGTATAAAATCTTCTTCAGGAGAGATCCGATTGAGCGGACGGTCTACCAAAAAGCGGATGGTCTGAATGCATTCCGGACGGCCGAAGAACAGGTTTATGCTTGTATCTGAAGCCGGTTGTATCAGAAAGTCGATGTGTAGGCTTTTCAAGCGCGCTACAGCAAAAGACTCATATTTGCGGTTAACCGTATATAGCACCATGTGACGTACGCCTTTTTTATACTCGTACACATGGTTCAGAAATACCTTCAAGTCGGCCGGGAGGATGTCAGGGGATGATATCATGTTCACTTCAAGCTAAAGAGTAAAGGGAATAATGTCAAAAATATTTTTTCAGATCACTGACCCAAGCACTGATGCGGGCTTCTGTTTTGTCACTTTCATTTACATCATCTAAAGCGAGACCGACAAAATAGTCATCAACCACTGCAATGGAACTTGAGAAATTGTAATCATCTGTATTTACGTGATTTCCTATGAATGTGCATCCGGAACCCTTTAAGTCTTCATATAAGATTCCTATACCGTCACAAAAAGTATAGCAATATGAGTCAGAATCACCACATCCGAAAAGAGCTATACTTTTTTCTTTTAAATTTGTATTTTTCAATACATTGATGGCATCGTACCAATCGTCTTGAAGTTCTCCGTTTCCCCAGGTTGAAGTTCCTAGAAGGAGAACATCGTAAGTAGCGACCAGTTCGGCTGTAAGTTTGTCCGCACTATGGATATCACTGTTTGCGACATTTAATTCTCCGGCCAATTGTTTGGCCAAATTTTCACAGGTTCCTGTTGTGGAACCATAAAAAATACCGATTTTTTTCATAAAGTCAATACTTTAAATTGTTTTACTGTAACAAAAATAGACACTCTTTTTCTCCTTTGAAATACCTATAAGTAGGGCTTTTTATTGATTTTTGCGGATCAAAGTTCATGTAGTATTTTATTTATTATTTATAATGTTAAAGTTTCGCTCCTTTTCATTTAAATCGATAATACCTAAAATTAGGAGTTGGTAAAGAGGAATAGGATAATTTATTTGGGTGTTCAGTTTAAGATTTCCAATTTAATCTATATAAACCTTTTGCAAGTTGCAAAACTGAAGATTTCTGTTATAAATGAACTCAATATGATATACTGCATTATCCTCGAATTACTTAAGCATAAGTTTGAAATGCGTATGTATATATTTTTTTTGGGGGGAGGAGGGAAGACGATATGCCTTATAGATAAGATGATATTGTCGTCTGATTTTTTAAGAAATGTAGAAAATGCCACGTATTACTCTTCAAGGTATGGCTGGATTTTCTTTAATGAATTTTTTGATGTGCTTGAAAATGAAAAATCGGCTCTGTTTCAGAGCCGATGATATTAATAATGCTAAATTTGATTATTACAAATTCAGAAGAAACAGCCAATGAATGCAAATCGGATGAATTCATTGTTTATCCCTGAACAAGATATTTATTTTACAGCAACAACTTCAATTTCAACCAATGCTCCCAAAGGCAGATCTTTTACAGCGAAAGCGGCACGGGCAGGGCATTCTCCGGTAAAATATTTTGCATATACTTCGTTCATTGCTGAAAAGTTTGCAATATCACTTAATAAACATGTGGTTTTAACGACATTGGCATAAGTCAAACCGGCTTCTTCCAAAATGTAACCGATATTTTTCAGGGATTGTTCGGTTTGTTCTTTGATTCCACCCTCTACAAATTTACCGGTATTTACGTCAACAGGAAGTTGTCCGCTGATATAAAGAGTTCCGTTTGCTTCGATAGCCTGGCTGTAAGGACCGATTGCTTTCGGTGCCTTCGGTGAATTGATAACTTTCTTCATGATATAATGTTTTAATGTAACATAAGTTCTTTTACACTACAAAATTAAAAAATGAAATTTATACTCCAAAACTGAACACCTCAATATTCTCATAAATTGCGCTAATCAGTCCTATGGTAATGATACCTGCAGAACAAACGATGAGGCTGATACGGGTGTAAATATCTGATTTTACAGGTTCTATGGGATTGTCATTTTTGTTGATAAACATAGCTTTTACTATCAGTAGGTAATAGTATAATGAAATAATCGTATTTAGTAATGCTATAAAAACCAAAACATAGAATCCTTGTTGTGCTGCTGCTGCAAAAATAAAAAATTTACTGAAAAATCCTGCAAACGGAGGTATCCCGGCTAACGAAAATAGTGCAAGCATCATTACAAAACTTAATCGTGGATTTGTTGTATACAGGCCATTGTAGTCGTTGACGGTTAATTTGCCGGTACGTTGTTCGATAATCCCGATGACTCCGAAAGCTGCTAAATTTGATACCATGTAGACTAAAATGTAATATACCAATGAGGTCATTCCCATTGCACTTCCACTGATGACTCCCAGCATGATATAGCCGGCTTGTGAGATGGAGGAATAGGCTAGAAAGCGTTTCAGATTGTGTTGGCGGATTGCAAATAAGTTGGCTATAGTGATCGTTGCAATGATAATCACATACAAAACAGATTGCCATTCTGTGACTAAATTACTGAAAATTTTGCAGAGGATGTTCATTAATACAAAAGCTCCAGCTCCTTTGGATATTACGGAAAAATAGGCGGTGACGCTTGTCGGAGCTCCTTGGTATACATCGGCAGTCCATTGATGGAAAGGGACAAGGGATATTTTAAAAAATAGTCCTACTACAAAGAAACCGAATGCCATCAGTTGTAATGGACTTCCGTCAATACCGGCTGGAAGATCTGCAAAATAGAGTGTCCCCACTGTTCCATAAATTAATGATATGCCATATAATGAAAGTCCTGATGCAAATGTGGCAGTGAGTATATACTTAGCTCCGGCTTCGGCTGATTCATGTTTGTATTTGTCGTAGGCTGAGAGTAGAGCCATGGGAATAGATGCTGTTTCTATACCAATAAAAAATAACAGGAAATTGCCTGCTGAAATCATGAAATACATACCGAGTAAGGACGTGAAGAGAATGATGTAGAATTCTCCTCGGCGTATGAGCATATTTTCGCTATTTATCCAATTGCTGGTTTGCATTAGGATTAGTAGGGTACCCACGTTTAAAATGGTTTTTACAACATCTCCTATGGGAGAGTCTATATACATTCCGCCAAAAGCTTCAATGCTTCCCGTCGGGAAAAAATTAAATAATGTATGGGCTAGAAATAGGATACAAGCCACCGGATGAAAATAGTTCAAGCTTTTCTTCGAACCGAACAAATCATAGACCAGCAATATAATTATCATAGCAATCAATGATAGTTCTTCTTTTAGAAATAGAAAGTTGGAGTAACCCATATTTTTGATATTTTTAGTTAACTAATTATTAAAAAGGCCATAGGCTGTCAATACTATTATGTATCATATCGGATATCCATAATGGAGCCAGACCGATACCGGCAATGGCAATGATTAATACAATGACAGCAAAACGTTCATACCAGACTGCATCCGTTAATTTACGGTGGTGTTCATTGACGATGTTACCATAAAGCAGTTTGCCGACAACCCGTAGAATATATACTGCAGTAATGACAATAGAGGTACAGGCAATGATGGTCATTACACGATGGAAGGTATCGGCATGTTGGAAAGAACCTACAAAGATGGTCATTTCGGCAACAAAACCGCTTAAGCCTGGTAGACCCAAAGAGGCTAAACCGGCAATTACGTAGCATACTGCTAAAAATGGCATGATTTTCATCAAACCGCCCATTTCGCGAATATCACGTGTATGTGTGCGTCCATAAATCATTCCGATTAGAGCGAAAAATAAAGCTGTCATCAATCCATGACTGAGCATTTGCATTACAGCACCGGTCATTGCTGTTTGGTTTAACATGAGAATAGCAAATAGAACCAAGCCGCAGTGACTCACTGATGAGTATGCATTGATATATTTTAAGTCGGTTTGTACGATAGCAGAATAGGCTCCGTATACAACACTGATTCCTGTCAATAATAAGAATATCCAGGATAATTCTTGTGCTGCTTCAGGCATTAAGAATATGGCAACTCTGAAACATCCGTATCCCCCTAATTTCATTAAGACACCTGCATGTAGCATGGATACTGCAGTGGGGGCTGATGCATGACCGTCAGGACTCCACGTATGGAAAGGGAATAGAGCTCCCAATACTCCAAAACCGATGAAGGTTAGCGGAAAAAACCAACGTTGTAGGGAATAGGGAATTTGTTGTTGTGCGATTTCCAATATATTCATACTGGAGGCTCCTGAGGAAAAGTATATGCCTAGAATACTGATTAATAGTAGTGCTGAACCGCCCATAAGCATTAGTGTTAGTTTCATGGCAGCATATTCTTTTTTGCCTGTTCCCCATATTCCGATTAAGAGATACATCGGAATCAGTGCTATTTCATAGTACATGAACATGGTGAAGAGGTCTGTAGATATAAAGAATCCGAATACTCCGATGCTCAACAGACAAAACCACATAAAGTATTCTTTAGGCATGGATTCTATTTTCCAGGAAACAAAGATGCCGGTGAATACAATTATTGCAGATAATAGTAACATGGATACGGAGACTCCGTCTACTCCCACAGAATAATGTATGTTGAAGGGGGCATACCATACAGAAGATGCCGTAAATACCATAGGGGCTGTATTACCGGCATTTCTTTCTCCCAAATACATGACACTTAGGATTGTTGCCAAGATCAGTAGCAAAGAGGCTCCGGTGGCACATATCCAACGTATTTGTTTCATGTTTCCTGATAGAATCAACCCGCATAGCATTAAAATGGGTATCAGTACGAATAGTGATAGAAAATTCATAATTACTAAATTTTAAATTGCTACCGCTTCTTATAAGAATACGACTAGTAATACAATTAATAATGTTCCTAACAGAAAAACAAACGCATATTGCTGTACCTGTCCGGACTGTAAACCACGTATGGCGTAGGAAATACGCTGTGTGACAACTGCCATTCCGCTCAATGTTCCATCAATGATATGGCGGTCAAACCAGGCTAATGGACGCGATACGCAGTTGAATATGATACGTTTCGTGATAAACAGATAGAATTCATCTATATAAAAGCGGTGATAAGCTGTTTGGTGTAGATGAGGGAACATGTTTAACAGGCGTTTCGGAATATCGCAGGCTGATTTATAGAAGAAGGTTGCAATGCCGATAGCTGATAATGCGACAATAATACTGGTGATGGCGACTGTCATGTTTATATGGATCGTATATGGTTGTCCGTCGCTGCTGACGAATTGGCCGAAAGGGATGAAACCGGCAATCAGCGTAATGGAGGCCAAAATAATTAAAGGTATTGTCATGGTTTTGGGTGCCTCATGTGGAGAGTGTTCATAGTTCCTCGGTGTGCCCCAAAAAATGTTATAATATAATCGGAACATATAGAATGCTGTTAATCCGGCAGTAAAACTCATAAATACTCCTAATTGTGGAGCAAAAGCAAAAGTGGCTGCTAAAATTTCGTCTTTACTGAAAAAGCCAGAGAATGGGGGAATGCCGGCAATAGCCAGACAAGCGGTCAGAAAAGTGATATGGGTGAAAGGCATATATTTCCGCAAACCTCCCATACGGCTCATTTCATTACTGCCGATAGTATGAATGATAGATCCCGCACACAAGAATAATAATGCTTTGAACATGGCATGTGTAAATAGATGGAACATGGAAGCCATATAACCAGCCCCTGCATGTCCTCCCATTCCGGAAATTCCCAAGGCAACCATCATAAAGCCGATTTGTGAGATTGTCGAGAAAGCAAGTACCCGTTTAATATCCGTTTGTACGCATGCTACAATTGCTGCATATAATGACGTAAAAGCTCCTGTATATCCGATACCAACCAATACTTCCGGAGCTGCCAGAGTGTAAAGAGGGAACAGTCTGGCGACAAGGAATACTCCGGCAACGACCATTGTTGCTGCATGGATTAATGCGGATACGGGAGTCGGGCCTTCCATCGCATCTGGAAGCCAAATATGTAAAGGAAACATTGCAGATTTACCGGCTCCTCCGATGAAGATAAGTGATAAGGCCCAACTCATTGCTGAAACTCCCATAAAAGTTACTCCCGCTGCATTGGCAAATACAGACGAATCTCCGGACGTGAGTCGTACAAAATCAAAAGTACCTGTAAAATAGGATAATAATAGAATACCCAATAGGAATCCAAGATCAGCAAAACGGGTAACGATAAATGCTTTTTTGGATGCAGCAATGGCTTCGGGTTTGGTATAGTAGAAACCGATAAGCAGATAAGAGGATACTCCCACTAACTCCCAGAAAATGTACATCTGGAAAATATTGGGAGCTACCACAAGTCCTAACATGGAAAAAGTGAACAGTGACAGAAATGCATAATAACGCTGAAATCCCCGCTCTCCTTTCATGTAGCCAAGGCTATAAATGTGCACCATTAATGATATGGTAGTAATCACTACTAGCATCATTACAGAAATAGGATCAAGCAGTATGCCGAGGTCTATTTGTAATTTATCAGTAAAATGCAACCATTCAAAGTTGTATGGTTGCCATTTCCCAAATGAGCCATCCACTCGGGGCGAGGTGAAATATATCCCTGCTGTCAGATATGAAAGCAGGGTCACGGCAGCAAGTGAAAGCGATCCGATACAGCCGGCAACAGTCGGGCGTAGTTTCATCCCGAATAATCCAAGTCCCAAAAATGTAAGTAGTGGAAGTACGAGAATTAGTAATGTATATTCCATAGTCTTAATCTTGTAGTTTATTGAGATTCTTTACCTGAATGTTACGTACATTCCGGTACACATTGATGATGATGGCGATAGCCACAGCCGTTTCACAGGCAGAAATGCCTATGGCAAACAGGGTGAAGAAAAATCCTTCCATCTGTTCGGGATATAGGAAACGGTTGAATGCCACGAAATTTATATCCACAGAGTTTAATATCAATTCGATGGATATCAGTACTGCCAGCATGTTACGGCGAGTGATAAATCCATAGATCCCTGCAAAGAACATGATGGTACTGATTATCAGATAATATTCCATTGTTATTTCCATAGCTTCAAATCATTAACGTTTACGTGCAATTAAAATACCTCCGATGATGCAAGCCAGTAATAAAACACTGATTGCCTCAAAGGGCAGAAGATACTGATATTTTTCCATTCCCATCAATGCTGTTCCTATCACTTTCTGATTCAACTCTCCCGATGTGAAATGCGATACGGGAAACGAGTGGGTCAATGTGATGAAGATGCAGATTGCCGAGCCTGCTACGGCTGAAATAATGCCGGCGAAGTATTTGCTGTTTTTTATCTTTTCCAGTTTCTGGCTGTTCGAACTGGTCAGCAGAATGGAAAATACATATAATACAATGATACCTCCGGCGTATACAGTCAATTGGACTGCTCCTAAAAAGGAAAAATTCAGCTCAAAATAAATTCCGGCTGTGGCAAACAGGACAAATAACAGATAAGTTGCCGATCGCAGAATCCTTTTGGTAGTTACGGTCAGAATTGAAAAGACAACAATTACCGTCGCCAGAAACAAAAAGACCACTTTGGGTAAAGTTATTTCCATAATATTAAATTTGTTATTTCTCGGCAAGTTTTGAACCTGACCGGTTTAATTGTTCTATTAGTTTTTCTCGTGTAAATACTGCATGCTCAAAGGTCGGTACAAATTCAATGGCATGATGCGGACAATTCCTTACGCATAATTGACAATAGATGCAACTGCCGTGATCATATATGT
The DNA here is from genome assembly GCA_020024465.1 of Odoribacter sp. Classification (GTDB taxonomy): domain Bacteria; phylum Bacteroidota; class Bacteroidia; order Bacteroidales; family Marinifilaceae; genus Odoribacter. Next base: position 208,502 of record JAHHTT010000001.1, on the reverse strand, counting down.
AACGTACCAGTACTTTTTTCTTTTTGCCATCTTCTGTCTCTTCCATACGGGACTCAATATGAATGGTGCCGTTAGGGCAGTTCATTTCGCATATTCCACATGCAACACAATGATGTTCATTGTGTTCATTGTGAATCATTGTCAAATCACCGCGAAAACGGTCAAACATTTTTAATGTAGCGCGATTTTCTGGGTAACATTCTGTCACTTTTGGGGTAAAGAATTCTCCAAGAGTGATCCGCATTCCCTTGAGCAAGGATTTTAAACCCGTGAAAAAATCGCTGAAATATTGTTGTGTACTTCTCATAATTCAACGGTTTAAAAATGTAATTTGAATACGACGACAAATACCATTAAAAACAGATTGCACAAATTAATGGGCAACAGGTATTTCCATTCAAGTGTCAACAATTGGTCTATTCGCAGACGGGGAAAAGTCCACTTGAACCACATGATGATAAATACCATGATGGCACTTTTCCCAAAAAACCATAAAATTGGAGGTATGTAATCCATTACCATATTGAAAAATTCCCAACCAGGAATGTGTAATGGCATCCAGCCGCCCCAGAATAAAGTGGTAGCCACTGATGCAACGATAAACATGTTTACAAATTCGGCTACGTAAAAGAATCCGAAATGCATTCCGGAATATTCTGTGTGGTAGCCTGCTGTTAATTCTGATTCTGCTTCAGGAAGGTCAAAGGGACCGCGGTTGGTTTCTGCGGTACCGGCAATCAGATAAATGACAAAAGCAATGAAGGCCGGAATATGTCCTTTGAAAATGAACCATCCGTCTGCTTGACTTTCTACGATTGTTGACAATTGCATGCTGCCGGTGAGAACAACCATTGTCAGTATGGACAGACCGATGGACAATTCATAGCTGATCATTTGTGCTCCGCTTCGCATGGCTCCAATCAGTGAGTATTTGTTGTTGCTGGCCCAACCGGCAAGTAGAATACCGACAATCCCGATGGAAGAGACGGCAATCAAAAAGAAAATGCCGACATTAAAGTCTAATATTTCCAAACCTTTGGCAAACGGAATGCAACTGAAGGCCAATAACGAGGCTATGATTACAATATATGGAGCCAGATTGAACAGAAAACGGTCTGTGTGGTTTATCTCTATTATTTCTTTTATGAGCATTTTAATCATATCCGTTATGGTCTGGACCATTCCGAAGGGTCCTACTCGATTCGGTCCAAGACGGCATTGAAAATAGGCACACACTTTACGTTCTGCATAAATCAGTCCAAGTGCCATTACGGCATAAGCGATAAGCAGACTGATCCCGACAAGAACGAATTCCGTAGTGGTAACCCACGAGTCCGGTAGGATATTGCCCAGGGTTTCATCAACCCAATGTGTTACAACTGCAAAATCAAACATATTGTTTACTACTATTATTACTGTTTACTATTTTTTTATCTGTCAATGTCTGGTACAACATAGTCAAGTGATGCTCCTATTGCAATCAGATCGGCTATTTTGTTGTGGCTTGCCAACAAGTCGACAACTGATACTAAGGTTAAACCCGGTGAACGGAATTTCACACGGTAAGGATTTTTGTCCCCGTGGCTTTCTATGAATACCCCGAATTCTCCCCGGGCTGCTTCTACGCTTTTGTAATATTGACCTTCCGGTAATTTGATGATTGGCTTGGTCTTTACTGCATAGTCGCCGGCCGGGATGTTGTCTGTCAATTGCTCTAATATATGAAGAGATTCTATGATTTCATCCATGCGGACCATATAACGGTCAAAAGTGTCGCCTTTGTCATAAAGTATTTCTTTGAAATCAACTTTATCATATACGCCATAAGGATGCAGTTTGCGTACGTCACAACTCCAGCCGGAAGCACGTCCGGCCGGACCGGTTACTCCATGTGAGATAGCATCATCCAAAGAAAGTACGCCTATATTTTTCATCCGTTGTTCGGCAATGATATTACCGGTGAATACTTCGTGATATTCTTTCAGCTTTTTGGGCATGTATTTGACAAATTCCTTGATACGGCTTATTAAATTGGGATGAATATCTGCCATTACTCCTCCAATGCAATTGTAATTTTGTATCAGACGGCCGCCACTGGTCTCTTCAAACATGTCCAATATTTTTTCACGGTCGCGGAAACCATAGAAAAAGGCACTTAATGCTCCGAAGTCCATGCAGAATGTTGACCAAAACAGTAAATGGGAAGCTATACGTGTCAGTTCGTCCATGATGGTACGGATATATTTGGCTCGTTCTGGAACTTCAATGCCCATGGCTTCTTCTATACACATACAAAGTGCATGGCGGTTCATGTGTGCTGACAAATAATCCAGTCGGTCGGTCATGGCAAGTGTCTGCGGATAAGTCATACTTTCGCACAGTTTTTCTATTCCTCGATGGATATAGCCGCAGTTGATGTCTACTTTTTTGACGATTTCACCCTCCAACGCTACGCGAAATCGCAGCACTCCGTGAGTCGCCGGATGTTGGGGACCGATATTTACAACATATTCATCATCTTCAAAAATGACGTTTTCTTTTTCTTGAATTTCTCCGGTTTCGGTCATTTCCAGCGTTAATGCCGCATCTTCATTGCTTTCGCTTTCCAAACGAATCGGATTGATATCCGGATCTGCATTATAGTCTTTGCGTAAGGGATAGCCAACCCAATCGTTGCGTAGAAACAGTTGGCGCATGTCCGGATGATTGATAAAACGGATTCCGAGCATTCCGAATACTTCCCGTTCATTTAAATTTGCCGTAGCCCAGATGTCTGATACAGTTGGAAGTTCCGGATTTATTCGGTTGGAGGTCTCCACTCGTATATTGATTTCGCGACCTGATTTGGTAGAACGCAGGTGATACATCACGCCTAAAGTTTCACCCCAGTCCATACCGGTCATGCATACTAAAAAATCAAATTGCAACTCCTTGTCGTGACGCAACTGTAATGCTGTGTCGTGGAATGTCTCTTTCGGAAGACAGACTGTTAAGAACTGTGCTTCCAGAAAACGGGCATTAGGAGCAATGTTTAATATCTTGTCTTTCATCTTTTAATACTCATTAAGGTTTGGTTTATCCTCCTGTTTGTTGACTCCTCCAAGGAACTTTTCTACTTTGATTTTTCTTTGCAGTTGCATCATGCCATACAATAAGGATTCCGGACGTGGGGGACAACCGGGTACATATACATCAACTGGCAATATTTGGTTTACTCCTTTTACAACATGATAGGAGTTTTTGAAAGGACCTCCGGAAATGGCACATCCACCCATGGCAATGACATATTTGGGTTCCGCCATCTGGTCATACAAACGCTTTAATACCGGAGCCATCTTGTGTACAATAGTCCCTGCGACGATGATGACATCGGCCTGTCGGGGACTGGCGCGTGCAACTTCAAACCCGAAGCGGGCAAAGTCATAACGGGCGGCACCTACAGACATGAATTCGATACCGCAACAACTCGTAGCAAAGGTAAGAGGCCATACGGAGTTTGAGCGTCCCCAGTTTATGAGGTCGTCCAGACATCCTACGATGATATCTGTTCCGTTGGCCCGCAATTGTTCGAGGTACTCATTGTCTTTGAAGTCCTCATACTTCATTGATTTTATTTGAGGCTTTTTCATATCGCTCTATAATAATCACACATTCTTTTATTTCCATTCGAGCGCTCCTTTTTTCCAGGCATAGGCTAATCCTAAAATCAGGATGACCATGAAGAAAAGGATATTCAATAATCCGTTAATTCCAACATCTTGAACTGTCACTGCCCACGGAAAAAGGAATACCGCTTCTACATCAAACATCAGAAAAAGGATGGCAAATAAGTAATAACCTGCTTTGAATTGCATCCATGAATGTCCACGAGTCGGAATCCCGCATTCATAAGATTCTCCTTTCTGGCGGTTGAATGAACGGGGAGAGATAAGTCGTGCAAGTCCAAGGGCAAAGCCTACCAATGCTATAGCCGTAAGGATTACGACAATCATTAAAGTTAGATTCATAATGATATGTGTATTAATCTATTAATATTCTGTAATAAATGATGATTAGCCTATTGAAAGCTATGGATAAAGGAAAGTGAGAAATAATCAAATGATAATTTTTCGCAGCCTGTAGACATAGTAGATTGTTTGTTTCTGACAAAAATCTGGAGTATAGTCGATCTGTAGAATGTCTCCGGCGTATTCCGACGCATGTATTGCAGTATACTTCAGCAGAATGAATAGACGTAATAAAGTTTTTTTGTCAAGGTGCGAATGGGATTCATCTAAAGATAAATCACCGCTATTGAATAACAGTAATGAGAGTAAAGAGTTGAAAATATACGGAGAATCACTGCTCAGATATTCAGTGCTAACCACATGGATTTCTTCTGTTTTATTGGAAGGAATTGCCTGGCAACTTTTTGATATGAACACACATACGACAATAGATAATATGACGGCTGTTACTGTACGCACACTCTGTTTTTTTAATGTTGCAAATATAGCACTTAATTTTTTGGAAGCAGAAAAAAGAATAGTTAAAAAAGAGTTTAATTTTGTCCTCTGTGATTTATAAATGTTTATTGTATTAATCTTATCTTTGCCTGCTGTCAAACCTTGTTTTTATGTCGGGAAAAAAACTCTCTTCTATATCGGATTTACAGAATCAGTTGCAGTTGTTGCAAAAGGAATACGAGTATGAAAAGGAAATGTATCAGTTTAATACCCGGGAAAGTGGCATATGCCGAAAAGTGGAGCAAGGAGTGTGCTGGTATCCTGTCTCTCTTGGGGAAAGTCGTTATAATTCGCTCAATCAGTTTACGATAGAGGTTAATCGTCAGAAGGACGAAGAAATTGATCATCAGTTTGAATATGGACGTCCGGTTTGCTTTTTCAAAAGGCTGTCAGATGGAACATTACATTATTTTAATTTTCAAGCGGTAATCAGTTATGTGCAGGAGTATCGGATGGTAGTCGTATTGCCCGGTGGGCATGTCTTGAATGGTTTGATGACCTCGGATTTGGGGATACAGCTTTACTTTGATGATACATCCTACAAGACAATGTTTGCAGCCTTGCATGAAGTGATGAAGGCCAAGGATGATCGGACAGCTTATTTGCGGGAAGTGTTGTTGGGAAATTTGCCGGCTACGTTTCGGGAGATGCAGAAGATACGGTTTCCATGGTTGAATGTATCTCAGGAAGAAACGGTCAATCAAGTATTGGCTGCTCGTGAGGTAGCTGTTGTGCATGGTCCTCCGGGTACGGGCAAAACAACGACTTTGGTAGAGGCGATTTTTGAGACGTTACATCGTGAAAATCAAGTCTTGGTCTGTGCACAAAGCAATACGGCTGTGGATTGGATTGCTGAAAAATTGGTGGATCGGGGCATCAATGTGCTTCGTGTGGGGAATCCTACCCGTGTAAATGACAAAATGTTGAATTTTACTTATGAACGTCGTTTTGAAGCACATCCGGATTATCCGGAATTGTGGAACATCCGGAAGGCTGTCCGTGAAGGGGTTGCCCGTTTGCGTAAGGGAAACCGTTCTGACAGGGATGCGCTTCACAGTCATCTTTCCAAATTGAGGACGCGTGCTACCGAATTGGAAATTCGTATCGATGCCCAGTTGTTCGATGAAGCGCGAGTGATTGCCTGTACTCTGGTAGGTGCGGATAATCGGGTCTTGGAAAGGAAACGTTTTTCGTCTTTGTTTATTGATGAAGCTGCGCAGGCTATCGAGGCTGCCTGTTGGATCGCTATCAGAAAATCAGATCGGGTGGTACTGGCCGGAGACCACTGTCAATTGCCGCCTACAATTAAATCTATGGAGGCGATACGTGGTGGACTGGATCGCACTTTGTTGGAAAAAGTGGTGCATACGAAACCGGATGTTGTTTCGTTATTGCGGATGCAGTATCGCATGCATGAGGATATCATGCGTTTTTCTTCCGTATGGTTTTATCACAATGTTTTGCAGGCAGCTCCGGAGGTGCGGTATCGGGGAATATTGGATTGTGATAAAGCAATTTCCTGGATAGATACGGCTGATTTCGAATTTATGGAAAAGTGTGCACCAGAGGGAGCAGGACGTCTGAATACCGGAGAAGCTGAACTACTGTTGCAGCAATTGCGCATTTATATGGAACGTATCGGACGGGAGCGTATATTTGACGAACATATGGATTTTGGAGTGATTTCACCTTATCAGGCTCAAGTGCAGTATTTGCGGCGATTGTTGAAAAAAGAACCTTTTTTCCGACCTTTCCGGCGGTTGATTACAATTCATACTGTGGATGGATTTCAGGGACAGGAAAGGGATGTTGTGTTCATCAGTTTGGTGCGTGCCAATACGCAGGGACAAATCGGTTTTCTTCGTGATTTACGGCGAATGAATGTGGCGATTACACGAGCCCGGATGAAATTGGTGATTTTGGGTGATGTGACAACTTTGACAAAACATGCTTTCTATCGAGCTTTGCATGAGTATATTCATGCTATAGATGGAGAGCGTTCAGAAGTCTAATGTCAGTTGGACGGGAGTATTTGTCGGGAGGGAGAGTGGATTGGAAACGGTCAGTCCCATCAGACGGATTTTATAATCTGCAAGTTGTAAATCATGCAGCAGTTGCTTGGCTAAGGGCAGAATTTCCTGCATGGTTCTCAGTTGATGGCTGACGCTGATGCTGTGTGTGGTTTGTGTAAAATCGTTAAACTTAATTTTCAATGTTAAGGTATGTCCGTAGAAACGGGTCCTATCAAGACGGCGTATCAGTTCATCGGCAATGTGCCATAGCTCAATGATCAGAGCCGTTTGAGTCGTCAGATCTTTTTCAAATGTATTTTCACAGCCCACAGATTTCCGGATGCGTACCGGTTCTACGATTCGCAGGTCGATTCCCCGAGAAAAATTGTAATACTGTTGTCCTGCTTTGCCAAAGTTACGGGCGAGAAATTCCGGAGAACACATTCTGAGTTGGGCTCCGTTGTGTATGCCTAACGAGTGCATTTGTTTGGCGGTCACTTTCCCTATACCCCAGAATGCTTCAATCGGTAAACGTGCAATAAAATCAGCCGCTTTATTCGGATGTATGACATACAGTCCGTCCGGTTTGCGGTAGTCAGAGGCTATTTTGGCCAAAAATTTATTATAAGATACGCCTGCCGAAGCTATCAGGTGGAGGCGTTCCCGGATTTCTTGCCGGATGGCACGGGCTATATCGACTGCAAACGGTATTCCTTTCTTGTTTTCTGTGACATCAAGAAAAGCTTCATCCAATGCAAGAGGTTCGATGATGTCTGTGTATTCGTGAAATATGGAATGGATTTCTGACGAGATGGCTTTATAGTGTTCATGGCGTCCGGGGACAAAAATCAATTCAGGACATCGTTTGAGAGCTTTCATGGAGGACATGGCAGAGCGTACCCCATAGCGGCGTGCTTCATAACTGGCAGCTGCTACGACTCCCCGTTCTTTCGCTCTTCCTACAGCCAGAGGCTTTCCCCGGTATTCAGGGTGGTCGCGCTGTTCGATGGAGGCATAGAAAGCATCCATATCAATATGTATGATTTTGCGTTCCAAAGAATGATTGTTTCTGTCCGACAAATATAATGTTTTTTTGTTGAAGAAGAAAGCCTCCCTGATTGTATCGGGAGGCTGATAGGGCTTTCATAGGGAATGAGAAGTAGAGTGTATGTGATAGCCCGAAGCTTTGAGTTTTTGTGCATTCATTAGTATAGAGAAAAATGTGCCAATGAAATGTAAATATCTTTATTTGCTACTTATTTTGTTGATAATAAATGGTATGTAAAAGCAAGAAGAGTTGTAGGCCGTGAAGAAGATTGTAGAAATGTGTGGAACGAAAAAGAAAAGGCGGGGAAATTTTCCCCACCTTTTCGTATGTTTTGCTGTTACAGCTTTTTCTCTATCAGATATACATTCCGATCCGATGATGAACGCGAAATGAGTTCGGCAACAAATCCTGTCAAAAATAATTGGGTGCCGAGTAGCATACATACCAGTGATATATAAAAATAGGGATTGTCTGTAACAAGGCGTGCCTGTATGCCGTGCGACAGACAGAGCAACTTATCAATGCCTATCCAGGCGGCTGAAAAAAAGCCGATAATGAACAAGAGAGTTCCTAAAGCGCCGAACAGGTGCATGGGTTTTTTGGAAAAACGGGTGATAAACGTGATAGAGAGCAGGTCAAGCATTCCGTTAATAAAGCGATTGAGACCTCCGAATTTGGTCACTCCATATTGGCGGGCCCGGTGTTGGACCACTTTTTCGCCAATGCGGGAGAAGCCCGCCTGTTTGGCTATGATGGGAATGTAACGGTGCATTTCTCCATAAACCTCAATGTTTTTCACTACTTTGTTTTTATATGCTTTTAGGCCACAATTGAAATCGTGTAGTTTGATGCCGGAAAATTTTCTTGCTGTCGCATTGAATAGTTTGGTGGGTAACGTCTTTGAAAGCGGATCATAACGTTTTTTCTTCCAGCCAGACACCATATCATAATCCTCTTTCATAATCATGTCGTAGAGTGCCGGAATCTCATCCGGACTGTCTTGCATATCGGCATCCATTGTGATGACAACATCGCCTTCCACGGCCTGAAAACCGCAGTGCAATGCTGCTGATTTGCCATAGTTGCGGCGGAATTTTATGCCGTGGATATGTTCGTTACGTTTGGCACTGGCTTCAATGATTTCCCAGGAACGGTCTTTACTGCCGTCATCAACGAGAACTATTTCATAACTGAATCCGTGTGCATTGACCACTCTCTCTATCCAGGCTATAAGCTCGGGCAGCGATTCGTCTTCATTATATAAAGGTATGACAACTGAAATATCCATTGAATATCGTTATTTTAGAGTTGAGTTATTTAAATATAGGCTTCTATTCTGCGATACGTGGTTTCCGTCGCAAAATTCCGGCCATGAACAGAGAGAATATGAATCCGGTCAACACTTTATTAAATATTTCTGTTATTGCAATAAAGGCCGGAGACACCAAGTGTTCCATCATGTTTTTTATATTATCGAGAATGGGAGTGTTTTTGTATATTTCGTCTAACATCAGTTGAATGATGGTAATATAGTTGGCTTGTAACTGCGGGTCGTAGCAGTAGATGGCGTATGCATAAATGCCATATAGCAAGGCGCCGACAGCGATGATATACACACAGCTGCCGAGAGCCAGAGAGTAACTTATAAATCCCTGTAGTTGCTCCTCTCTGTATTTGCGGACACCGATAAATGCTCCGGTGATGGTGAGTAGCATCATGACATTGCTCAATTGTGGATTCAGCATGATATTTTTGTCCGTTATATAGAAAATGAACGAGGACAATATCAGGCTCAGACCTACCAGCATTCCGAATAATGTGTTTTTGGAAATGAATGTATTGTTTGTTTTCATGTGTTGTTAAAGTAAAGGTGCTTTTCGACGTAAATAAATTTTTTCGCCCTCCGTCAGTTGTGTGTCTGCCGATAAATAATTGTTGCGGCATATATTTTTAAGACGCACTCCATATTGTTGCGATATATCGTAAAGATTTTCATCTGCTTTTACACGATGGAATTCATATCCTCTTGCTGCAGCCGTTTTTTTACGTTTGAGATAGACCAGTTGACCGGGAGCGAGGTTTGTGTCAGTCTTATCGTTGAACTGCAGTAATTTTTTGAGCTTTATATTATAATAATCGGCAATGCGTTGATAGGTATCGCCGGGCTGGGCCTCAATGCAGATGATACCGTTGCGCATTTCTTCCCGGTTACGGTAATTGGTCGGTGCGGTGATTTCTGATTGAAGTTTTACACTTTCAGCAAATTCGTCTACACTGATGGAAAGATCTGCGATGTTGGCAGGACCGCCTTTGGGATGTTTGATGAGACGGTCGTATTTGTACAGCTCTTCCTCTTCGATGATTTTGATAAGCAGATCCGCATATTGGGGATTCGTGGCATAGCCGGCAGCCTTCAGACCTTTGGCCCAGGCTCTGTAGTCGGTGGTTTTTAATTTGAATAATCCGGCATAACGCGGACGCGACATGAGAAATTCGCTATGATCAATCCAAGATTGTTCAGGTGTTTCATATCTTCGGAAACATTCGTTTTGGGTATCATCGTCCATTGCGTAGGTTGCACCGGTCCATTCGTGGCATTTGATGCCGAAGTGATTGTTGGCATTGACCGCCAGTTCTGATTTGCCGCATCCGGATTCCAGAATGCCTTGTGCCAGTATAATGCTTGCCGGAATGCCGGTACGTTCCATTTCACTGATGGCTATATGTTTGTATCTGCGGATGAATTCTCTTCTTGTCTCTGCAAAAGAGGAGATTGATGTGAAAAGTATTGCGCTGATTATAAATGATTTTGCAATAAAAATGTAATTTCTCATATTTTATTTTTCTATTATCACTTCTTCTTTTATCTTAGGGGTGTAAAAATATAAAAAAAAAATGATGGATAAAAGGGAACTGAAAATAGATTATTTTGTTTGCCGGGAGGGATTGCCGGCAGGTTATGAGGATTTATGTCGGAAAGCGATGGAAATTTCTCAGACAGCTTATAGTATTTACTCGGGTTTTTCAGTCGGAGCAGCTGTTTTGTTGGATAACGGAATGGTGGTGACCGGCAGTAATCAGGAAAACTCCGCTTATCCGAATGGATTGTGTGCAGAGCGTACGGCTCTGTTTTATGCCGGCGCTCAATATCCTCAAAACGGAGTGAAGGCTCTGGCTTTGGCTGCGTGTTATAATGGAGAGTTGAGGGAAGAAAGTGTGACTCCGTGTGGGGCATGCCGGCAGGTGATGTCTGAGGTGATAATTCGTTACGGTAAGGATTTTGATGTGATCATGGTGGGTAAAAAAGAAAGTGTAGTCGTAAAGGCATCGGCTTTGTTGCCATTCGCATTTGTATTTAGCGAAAAAACTGCGCAAAGGTAGATACTGGGAGACGTAATATCTTCCTTCCGTCTTTCACCAACCTCCTGCTTATCTCTTACGTTTTTCCGTTCATTGTCCGAAGTTTGTCCGAAGCTCAATCGAAAGACAGCCTGTGAGCAAGAGGGGAAGTACGGATGAGGAAGTTGCGTGTGTAAGAGTTGAGGTGGTATTGAAAGGAGAATCCGGAGTGTTGGAAGATAGGAATTTTCCTTGCCTGTGTACAAGGAGAGTATCGGCAGGCAGGGAATGTATGATTCTTAATTATTCCAGTCGGAAGCCAACAGTTGGAAGTATATGACATCTTCCCATTCGTTGCCGCGTTTCAGCCATTGTTTGCGATAGCCGGTCTGGTTGAAGCCAATGCCTTCAAAAAGTTTGCGGCTGGCAATGTTGCAACTGGGGACACTGCTATACACTTGGTTGAGACCTAACGTTTCAAAACAATAGTCCAGCATTAATTTTATGGCGGAAGTGGCATACCCCCGTTTGCGGTTTTCTGAATTATGTATCATAATGCCTAATCCGGCCCTTTGATGGTAAGGGTCGAAGTCGTACAGATCTATCAGTCCCAGCGGTTCATTGTCCTCTAAGCGTACAATCATCAGGCGCAGTTGTTTGCTGCTGTATATATCTTCGTGGGCATTGTCGATGTATTTTTTCAATGTAAAATGTGAAAAGGGTGTCAGTGTATCACTTACATCCCAAAGGTCCATATTGTTTTCCCATTTGTAGAGGTACTCTAAATCTTCGGGTTCAAGAGCCCGAATCTGGATTATTTCATCGTTTATCATCGCTTCTGAAGTTTATGTCTGGTTGTTTGATTAATTCCCTCTACAAATGTATCTTTTTTTTCTGAAATGATCTCTTTTTTTTGTTCTTATTCTTTGTCGTTTTTTATCAATGTGCGGATTTTCATTATTTTTGCGGATATATCTAATCAATATGTATGATGTATAATTTATTGAGTGTAATAGGTCCTACGGCGAGCGGTAAGACAAATTTTGCCGTGCAATTGGCTCTGGCTTTGGACGGAGAGATTATCAGTGCAGACTCCCGGCAGGTGTATCGGGGGATGGATATTGGAACAGGTAAGGATTTGGATGAATATGTTGTGGGAGGGCGGAGGGTCCCTTGTCATTTGATTGATATTGCGGATGCCGGAAAGAAATACAATGTATTTGAGTATCAATCGGATTTTTTGAAGGTTTGGAATGATTGCCGCCGGCGTCAGGTGATTCCGGTGTTGTGTGGAGGAAGCGGTTTGTATGTGGAGTCTGTATTGAAGGGATATAAATTATTGGCTGTTCCCGTTAATGAAGAATTGCGGACATCTTTATCGGATTTGACCCTGCAGGAGCTTGCCGTCAAGTTGGCTTCCTATAAAAAATTGCATAACACGACAGAAATTGATACTGTAAAGCGTGCTGTCCGTGCGATAGAGATAGAGGAATATTATCGGACGCATCCGTATGAAGAGAAGGATTTTCCGGAAATTCATTCACTGATTGTCGGAGTGGATGTGAGCCGGGACGTCCGTAGGGAGCGGATCACGAAGCGTCTGCATGAACGTTTGGAAAATGGAATGGTAGATGAGGTGAGGCGGATATTGGATAGTGGTGTGGCTCCGGAGGATTTGATTTATTATGGTTTGGAATATAAATTTCTGACATTGTATATTATAGGCAGACTTACTTATGACGAGATGGTTGAGCAGTTAAATGTTGCCATTCATCAGTTTGCAAAGAGGCAAATGACCTGGTTCCGTAAAATGGCGCGTGACGGATTCGATATCCGTTGGTTGGATGCCGGCATGCCAATGGAAGAACGGGTTGGACAAGTCATAACCTGGTGGAAGGAAAGGTGATAGTGTCACTTTTCCTTGCAATTCATCTCTTCGTGTATGTTTTCTATCAGATATGCTTTTTCTTCCGGGAAACGGTGAAGCAGTTCGTGGAGTTGTTCAAATTGTTCATCGGACAAGTTGTGTACCATATTTTCAATAACTGTCGAGGCTTCGAATGCTACCGCAAAATTCTCTTCCTGCAAAAGGTGCAAGAAAGTGGTCAGATATGGGGAATAATCCAAGGAGGATTCCCATATAATGCGCAACAATATACTTTGTGTATTTGTATCAGTGGTATTTTGAAGTTTTTGAATCAATAGTTCTCGGAATCTGGTTTCTTTGATATCTGCCAAAAGATTGGAAATGGTTGTGATGACATGTGTATCTTTAATGTTTGCCAATAGGTCCAGCAGAGATGCTGCAATGTTTAAGTCTCCGCTTTCTTGGATGGTCTGTACGGCTTCGGCAATTAAAAGAGCGTCTCCGCTATTGATTTTTGTAAGGATTTCTGTTTTGTTTTCCATAACCGGCTTGAATTTTGTGCACAAAAATAGTGATTTTAATGGTGATAAAAATTGGTATGCTAAGATATTTTTACTTTGATATAATGGTAGAATATGTAAATAATGTCGTACCTTTGTAAAGTAAGAGTTATCTGAACAAGCAAAGTGACGCAGACCACAGCAATTGGGACGATAGCCAAGTCATTACTTCAAAGCGGGTAAATACTTCTAATTCACTTAATCTCAAACAGCTGTATTTTTTAATGCAGATTTACAGAAAAACAATGGTTGTCAACAGGCTGTAGCCGGACGTTATCAGGATTTTCTTTTTTTGGCTCTAGGGTGATATTTTTCCATCGTTTCTTTTAAAAACAAATTGTCCAAATGGGTGTATATTTCTGTTGTGAGTATGGATTCGTGTCCCAGAATATCTTGTATAGCCCTTAGATCTGCACCTCCTGTCACTAATTGTGTCGCAAATGAGTGGCGAAAAGTGTGTGGTGATATGTTTTTGTTGATACCGGCTTGTATGGCCAGTTGTTTGATGATGTTAAAAATCATGGCTCTGGATAAGGCTTTCCCGTGACGGTTCAGGAAAAGGATATCGATAGCTTCTTGAGGAATGGTTAAAAGACATCGATTCCGGTCTAAATATTTCTTGATTTCTTCTTTGGCGCAATCGCTTAATGGAACCAGTCGTTCCTTGCTGCCTTTCCCTTCTATCTTGATAAAGTTTTTTTTGAAATTGATATTGGATATTTTTAGTGAGGTGAGTTCGGATACCCGTAAGCCGCATGAATACAATACTTCAATGATAGCGCGGTTGCGTTGTCCTTCCGGTTTTTCCAAATCGATGGCATTTAATAATTGTTCAACCTCTTCGGTTGTCAGTATATTGGGCAGTTTTCTGCCGATTTTAGGTGATTCCAGAATGCGGGTGGGGTTGCTTTGAAGTTGTCCGTCGTAGACAAGAAATTTGAAGAATGAGCGGAAACTGGAGATGGTGCGTGCTTGGGACCGTTTGGTAATTCCTGTTTCGTTCAGGCTCATCAAATACTGTTTTAATATATCATACGTAACACCTGCAGGAGTCATGATACCATAAGTATCAGTACAATATTTTGATAGTTTTATGATGTCTGTAATATATGCTTCTATTGAATTTGCAGAAAGCGATTTTTCCAATAGGAGGAAAGTTTTGTAGCTTTCAATTGTGCTGTCCCATGTCATGACTTTTATTTTATAATATTACAACTGTTTTTTTTCTAAGAATACACTCTGCTAATATTCTGGATAAAGTTATAAAGTATTTCGGTAGATCAGATGTTTTTTTGTTATTTTATTTGATTTCGTGAATGAGTTAAATTTTTAAATGTATATATATCTACGATCTTCATGATTTCAGATGTGGCATTGTGTATTGTGGTAAATATATTGATATGAAGGTATTTGGAGTCATTTCTATTGTTTTTCTCGATTATTCCGGAGATTTGTTTTAATTTTGTACTATCGGATTGTCTAATTAAATGAGAATAATATGCAATTATTGATATTGAACGGACCGAATTTGAATCTTTTGGGAATTCGGGAACCGAAGATTTACGGCAGTGAGCCATTTGCGAATTATTTGAACAGGTTGCGAGATAAGTATCCGGAGGTGAAAATTGATTATTACCAGTCAAACATAGAAGGAGAGTTGATCGATAAGATTCATGAGACGAGATGTTTGTATGATGGGATTATTTTAAATGCAGGTGCTTATACTCATACGTCTATTGCAATAGCTGATGCCATAGCGGCAGTGGATACGCCGGTGATTGAGGTGCATATTTCTAATACCGCATGTCGGGAGTCTTTTAGACATAATTCGTATCTGACTCCTGTCTGCCGGGGGATGATTATGGGGTTTGGACTAAAATCTTATGAGTTGGCTTTGTTGGAATTTATGATGGAGTAATAAATGAGCACACTAATAATATAGATATGAAAAGGACTAAAATTGTGGCAACTATTTCCGACAGAAAGTGTGATGTCGGTTTTTTAAAGGAATTATATGAAGCCGGAGTGAATGTGATGCGTCTGAATACGGCTCACCAGACCTTGGAGGACGCAATGAAGGTGGTGGATAATGTAAGAAAAGTGTCGGATGATATTGCTTTGCTGCTTGATACGAAAGGACCGGAGGTCCGGACTGTCGGTATTGAGGAGCCGGTTAAAGTAGCCAAAGGTGATGTCGTTTACATGAGTGGTGATCTGAAACAACTGGATGAGCGGATGATTCATGTCTCTTATCCTGATTTTGTGAGTGATGTGGTGATCGGTGCTCGTGTATTGGTGGATGATGGTGATGTGGAATTTGTCGTGTATGGAAAAAATGATAACCGTCTTGAATTGATAGCTTCCAATCCTGGTGTGATAAAGAATCGTAAAAGTATCAATGTGCCGGGAGGAAATATTCATTTGGATTCGTTGAGTGAAAAAGATCGTTCTTTTATTGAATTTGCTATTGAAAATCAGCTGGATTTTATTGCCCATTCTTTTGTGCGTAATAAACAGGACGTGGAAGTGATTCAGCAGATGCTGGATGAGCATAACAGCCCGGTGAAGATTATTGCCAAGATTGAGAATCAAGAAGGAGTGGAGCATATCGATGAGATTTTAGATCATGTATATGGTGTGATGGTGGCGCGTGGGGACTTGGCTATAGAGATAGATGCAGAGAAGATACCCAGAATTCAGCGGATGATTGTCCATAAGTGTATTGAAAGTAAAAAGCCGGTAATTGTTGCTACACAGATGTTGCATACGATGATTGAGCATCCTCGTCCGACACGTGCAGAGGTAAGTGATATTGCCAATGCCGTATTTAGCGGCACAGACGCAGTAATGTTGAGTGGTGAAACGGCTTATGGAGCCTATCCGCTGGAGGCGGTAAGAGTGATGGCGCGGGTAGCTGAAGCTAATGAACCGACGACACCTCCGGATTCAAATCGTAATTTGGTACGTATTAATAATGAAACTACCGCTGCTTTGGCAAGAGTGGCTGTACGTATGACGACGATGTTGCCTATAAAAGCGATTGTCATTGATACCATTTCCGGACGGACAGCCCGTTATTTGTCTGCTTTCCGAGGTAATTTGCCGGTTTATGTCCGTTGTTATGAAAAAAGAGTGATGCGGGAATTGGCACTTTCTTTTGGTGTGGAGGCTTATTTTTCGGAAAGACCCGGTTCCAGGGATGAGTTTATGAGAGGTGTACCACAGATGTTGCTTGAAAGAGGGTATCAGCCGGATGATCAGATATTGGTAATTGGTGGTAGTTTTGGGCATGTAAGAGGAGCTTCTTTTTTGGAGGTGTGTAAAATAAGCGATATAAAATAAAAGGCGTGATTAAAGCGGTTTTTTTTGATATAGACGGAACGTTGGTGAGTTTTCAGACTCATTGTATTCCCAAGTCTGCCAAGCAGGCAATATCCCAATTGAAATCGAAAGGAGTGAAAGTGTTTATTGCTACCGGTCGGCATTGGCGTGTGATTAATAATTTGGATGGACTGGAGTTTGACGGGTATGTCACATTGAATGGCAGTTGTTGTTATGTGGGTAGGGATGAATTGATTTATAAACGTTTGATCCCGGAAGAGGATATCAGACATTTGTTGGAACTGCAAGCTGGTGATGAACATTTCCCTTGTATTTTTGTCCGGGCCAATGATATGTTTATCAATTATGTGAACGAACATACCGACATTATTTTTAAGATGCTGAATTTTCCGGAACCTCCCCGGCGTAATATACGGGAGGCTTTGAAAGAGGATGTTTTTCAGCTGATCGGTTTTTTTCAGATGTATCAGGAAAAACGCATCATGGCTCAGTTGTCCGGATGTGAAGCTACCCGTTGGAATCCGTTATTTACGGATATAGTGCCTATTGGTGGCAGCAAGAGTATCGGGATGGCAAAAATATTGGAATATTTTGGAATCAGTCGTGATGAATGTATGGCTTTCGGTGACGGTGGAAATGATATCCCCATGCTGGAGTATGCTGGAGTGGGGGTTGCCATGGGGAATGCTAAGGAGGATGTACAGGCGAAGTCTGATTTTGTTACTGAAAGTGTAGATGAAGATGGTATTGTATATGCTCTTCGTCATTTTGGTTTGATTTAAGATATGAGACTGGAGGAATTGTCTGTGAATGGAGAATTACATCCGCTGGAACCTTTTTTTCCAGCCAATGCGTGTCTGCTGATGTTAGGAAGTTTTCCCCCTAAACGTGAACGTTGGAAAATGGAGTTTTATTATCCTAATTTTCAGAATGATATGTGGCGTATTTTTGGTTGTGTGTTTTTTAATGATAAAGATTATTTTTTGACATCCGATCATAAGTCATTTTGTGAGGAACGGATTAGAAGCTTCCTCGTCGAGAAAGGTATTGCCTTGTCTGATACGGCCAGAGAAGTGGTGCGTTTGAAAGATAATGCTTCTGATAAGTATTTGGAAGTAGTCCGGACGATAGATATTCATTCCGTGTTGAAAGAATTACCTGATTGTCTGGCAATTGTGACAACAGGACAGAAGGCGACAGAAACATTACTCACTCTGGTTGACGCTGTACCGCCTGCTGTGGGATGTTGCACTGAATTTATGTGTGACGGACGTTTGCTTTCTTTTTACCGTATGCCATCTTCTTCCCGGGCATATCCTAAGCCTCTTGAGGAGAAAGTGGCTGTGTACAGAAAAATGTTTGAAGAATTAAATATGATTTGAATTATGGCTATATCATTTGAAGATGTGAAAAACAATAAAAGTATTAAATGCTATATCAGCGAAGCTGATAAGTCGTTGATTGCTTTAGGATATACCGAGCATTCTTTTGCGCATGTTGGCAAGGTGGCTGTGGTGGCTGAGAAAATTTTGCGGACATTGGGATATCCGGAACGGGTGGTTGAATTGGCTAAAATAGCAGCTTATATGCACGATATCGGTAATGTTGTTAATCGGATAGACCATGCACAGAGCGGTGCGATATTGGCGTTTCGCCTTTTGGATAATATGGGAATGGAGGCGGGAGAAATTGCCCAGGTTATTAGTGCTATCGGTAATCATGACGAGAGTACGGCTGTTGCCGTGAATCCTATTGCTGCAGCTTTGATTTTGGCTGATAAGACAGATGTGCGTCGAAGTCGGGTGCGCAATCGTGATTTTGCTAATTTTGATATACACGATAGAGTAAATTATGCGGTGGAGGAGTCTAAGATTTATTTTAGCGAAGACCATTCTGCAATTATTCTCGATTTGAAGATTGATACAGAAATCTCGGCAGTGATGGATTATTTTGAAATTTTTCTCGGGCGTATGTTATTGAGTCGGAAGGCTGCAGAATACTTGCAAATTAAGTTTGAGCTGATAATTAATCAGCAGAGGTTGTTGTAACCGGAGAATTTATATAAAGTGAACAGCCTGACAAAATGGTCAGGCTGTTTTATTGTTAAAAAGGAAGATCATCGGCTTCAGGCATCGGTGGAATATCTTCAATGCGATACTCCGGTACCGGTATGTCAGCCGGATTCTGCGGCTCCAGCTTTTCAATGCGCCATCCTTCCAAGTTTGTGAAATAGGAGGTTTGTCCCTTATTTTCCCATTTTCTTCCCCGAATATTGAAATAGACTTTAATATTTTCATCCAGAGCGATATTTTCGAGTAAATCGCACCTGTCTTGTATTAATTGTACTTTTACAAAATCATTCCATTGTGGATTTTTGTCGTTTTCCACTTCGATGACAAACTCCCTTTTTTGAAACCTGTCACTGATATGCTGGGTTTCTTCTTTAAATATCAGCTTTCCGCTTATTTCGTAATTCATGTGGTAATAAGATTGAAATTTTGTGGTACAAAAATAAGGAAAAAAGCGGTATCGGGAAATAAAATCAGAAAACGGATATAAAATAAAAGTGCGATGGATTTCCATCGCACTTTTATTTGTCGTTTGTTTGGTGTTTATTTGTTTGCCGGAGTTTCCGGAGTAACGATATCCAATAATTCAACTTCGAAAATCAAAGTTTCATTCGGACCGATAGGACCACTTCCTCTCTGTCCATATGCCTGGTCTGCCGGGATGTAGATTTCCCATTTCGAGCCGACGGGCATTTCTTTCAACGATTTTGTCCAGCCTGATATAACGCGGTTCAAGGGAAATTCTGCGGGTTCTCCACGTTTGATAGATGAATCGAATTCTGTACCGTCAATCAGTGTTCCTTTGTAATGTACTCTTACAACATCTGTTTCTGTCGGTTTTGAACCATTACCTTCTTTGATGACTTTGTATTGAATACCGTCAACTAATTCTTGTACACCTTCTTTCTTCGCGTTTTCTGCCAAGAATTTTTGTCCTTTCTCGAGGTTGGCTTCAGCTTGCTTCATGGCCATTTGTTGGAAATAGTTGTTTAAATACATTTCCATTGCCTGAGGATTAGTTTCTGTCTCTTTGCCTTGGAATGCGGAGTTCATGCCGGCAACAATTGCTTCTATATTCGGTTCTTTTAATCCCATTCGTTGCATACCGGTGCCATACATGAATCCGAGATAGTAGCTGGCTGTATCTGTTGCTGTTTTCAAGGTTGCGGTAGTTTGTGTCATGGAGCCACTGTTACAGCTTGCTGCCAAAGCACCGACAGCCAAAGTCAATAATAAGTTTTTAGCTTTCATGCTTGAATAAATTTAGTTTATAAATATTTGGTATTAATTATATGATTTCTAACAATTCAACATCGAAAATCAATGTCTCATTTGGTCCGATAGCAGCTCCGGCTCCATGTTGTCCGTAAGCCAGTTCTGATGGAATATATAATTGCCATTTTGAACCTACTGACATGAGCTGTAATGCCTCTACCCAACCTGCAATGACTCCGCCTACCGGAAATTCTGCCGGTTCGCCTCGGCGTATGGATGAGTCAAATACTTGTCCATTGATCAAACGCCCTTCGTAATGGCATTTTACGGTGTCGTTGGCTGTCGGTTTTGCTCCTGCACCTTCTTTTAAGATTTTATATTGTAAACCGCTTTTTAAAGTGACTACTCCTTCGCGACTTTTATTTTCGGACAGAAATTTTTCTCCGGCTTTTTTAGTTTCTTCTCCTTTTTCGTTTTGTATCTTTTCGAAATAGGTTTGAAGTATGTTGTTCGCTTCGTCTGGCATAATCTCTGGCATTTGGCCTGCAAATACAGTGTTCATTGCATCGTTGAAAGCTTCTGAATTAATGGTTTTGATTCCTGAAGAGATCAAATTGCTTGCAATACTCAATCCGAGGCTATAGCTGATTTTGTCAATTTCGTTTGTGTATTTCATTATGTATTTATTTGATTTGTTAATTGTGCGCAAATATAATAAAAGTTAAATGCAAAAATCCAAGATTGTTTGAGATTTTTGCAGAAATGTATCTTAGGAACACAAATATATTAGATTCTATGGAATATCGGAAAAAAGAATATTTGAAAAAAAACATTTGTTTTATATCACCCTATCGGATGGGTTTGTCGCTTTGTATTATACAAAGCATGAATGTATTTGAGAATGGTAATTATTTTATTAAAGAGTGTATGTTACAAAGGTTTTTTTGTTGTGTTATCTGGTTGTTTTTAACCATTCAATTGTATGGACAGACGGAGATTATTTCCGGACTGTTTACAACTTATCGTAAGGAAGGTAAGATATTATGGTCTATCCCTGAATATTTGTTTGGGCGAGATATGAGTTTGACTACAACGATTATCGAAGCTGCAGACCGCCAAAATAAGTCGGTTAATGATAAGTTCGGATATACCGGTGATAGGTTTGGACCCAATATAATTCGTTTTGAGATTGACCATGATTTTGTGATTGTGAAACAGGTGGGGGATTATATAAATGGTCTTGACGAAAGTTCTCAGAAAGAGGTTTTTGCAGAATGTGCCGAGCCATTGATGTTACAAAAATTTAAAATATTGGAGTATAAGGAGGACAAGGTGTTGATAGATGTTACCCAATGGCTGGAAAAGGGAAAGTTATGGAGTTTGCGACCTTTTTTCTTTTTGTTGGATTTGGGAGTTGAACAGGAACGAACGATAACTGAAATTGTTGGTCTGCCGGATGGTGTGATTATACGTTCTGAGGGAGTGTATGATGGTTTGGATATGATGGCTGATGAGGAGCCTGTGGAAAAAACTCGTTGGAAAATAGGTTGTTGTTTGAATTTGTTGCCGTATGATTTGATGTCTGTACGTTATGCTTCACCTAATGTGGGTTATTTTGAGGTACCGTATTCACAGTTTGATGGGCATACCTTGAGTCCGGTAAAAAAGAATGTTGTCCGGCGGTGGCGTTTGGAAGTTGCGGATAAAGATACTGCACGATATAATCGTGGTGAATTGGTGGAACCACGAAAGAAGATTGTCATGTATGTGGATCGCAAGTTCCCTCAGCAGTGGTGGCCTTATATTTTGAAAGCGGTTAATAATTGGAATGCTGTGTTTGAGCGTTGTGGTTTTAAGAATGCAATTGAGGGGAAAATGGCTACTGATTCTGTAGAATATGTATTGGATAATGCTTCGTTGTCTTGGATTGTTTATAAAGCCGGTCCCATGGAGAATGCCTATGGACGCTCTTATGTGGATTTTCGGACCGGAGAGATATTGAGTTGTCATGTTGCCATATTTCATTCTGTCTTTAATATGTTGTGCAGGTGGTATGTGTCGCAAATTGGAGAAGAATTTGAGGGCTTGACAGATGAGATTGTCGGAAAATTATTGGAACTGGTTGTGACTCATGAAGTGGGGCATACATTAGGTTTGACTCATAATTTTTATGGAAGTTCTGTTTATAATTTATCTGAATTGAAAAACGCGTCATTAATGCATAAATTTAGACATGGAAGTTCAATTATGGATTATATGCGTCTTAATTATGCTGTAAGCAAAGAGGATGGATTGTCGATTGCGGATAGGATACCCCGGATCGGTGCATATGATTCTCTGGCAATAGAGTGGGGCTACCGTTGTTTTCCAGGCTGTACTCCCCAAGAGGAATCTGTTAAGTTGGACAAATGGCTTATTGAAAAACAGCATGAGCGGAAATACCGTTTTCAGGATGCTTCTAGCACAATGCCGGAGGCTCAGGCAGAGGATTTGGGGCGTGTGTCATTGGAAACGGCACAGATTGGTATTGAGAAACTTATCCATTTGGGAATTATGCCTCCCGATTTCGGGAAATGGGGGATTGGAGCATGGGCTGTTGCAGAGAATAGAAACCGTGGGGTACATGAGCAGTATGTGGAGTATTTGAATCAGGCTTTAAACTACATCGGTGGTTGTAGGAAATGTTGGGGGAATGTTTCTTCTGAATTGGAAACTGTTTCTAAAAAGGAGCAAGAATGGGCTTTGTCTTTTTTGCAGAAATATGCATTGGCTGAAAATGATAAGTGGCCATTGAAATGGCAGGAGGAATGGGCTGTAACTGTAATTGATGGTTTGGTGTTTAGGTCAAGATATATAGCTGATTGTGAACGTAATGGTATTGGAGAGTATACGGTGTCGGAATATTTGGATACAGTAATTAAAATATTGCTTACAGAAGATATGGGAAGGCCTTGGCATCGTTTTTTGCTTTGGAATTATACGGAAAGTGTTTCGGATTTTGTTAAATCGGAGAGAGGAAAATACCCTGAAATTGCGGCTTTGTTAGTAGAGGGATTGCAAAAGATGGAACGTCATTTGAAAAAGCTTCATGGAGCTTATTGGGATAGTTGGAGGGAAAATATAAACTTGATATTGGAAATACAATGAATTTGAAGGTGTTATTTTTTATTGTTTGTTTGTGGTGTTCTTTTATTGGAGAACTGTATGAAGTGAAGGCTCAGGCTAAAAGTGCAGATGAAAATGTTATAGCGGAAGGGTTGTTACCAGTGTATAAATTTAATGATAAGATTTATATCTTGATAGCTGAAGAGTTATTGGGCCACGAATTTATGATTACAGCACAGGTGGATAAAGGGAGGGGGAAGTATGGTGAACTGTTGGAATCAAAAGGTGTTTTTGTATTGAAATCCGGAAAAGATAAAGAGTTGAATGTGTATGGAGTGGCAGCAACGGAACAGGTGACGAACAAGGAGTTGCTGGATGGTTGTAAATTGGAATTGAGCGGATTGAAAAACTATGAGGAAATCTGGACGGCAGACAGACGTATGGGGAGTGGCTATTTGGTAGAGATTACGGCGTGGTTGAAGGAGCCGGGCGAATGGTATCGTCTTGATAACAGTTTGCGGATGTCAAATTTTGCAGATCCTGATATATTAGATGTCAGCGCTTGTAAAGATGGTGTTTGTTTTAAAGTACGGCATTGTGTAAATGTCAGTCCTAAACAAGGAATTGTGGAGATGGCAGCAGAAAATGGGAAGTCGTATGTGGATGTATCAGTGGCTCTGAAATTATTACCTGATGATTGTAGAAAAACAGTCATTATGTTTCTGGACAGTCCTTTTAGGACACAAAAAGCAATGGATTACGGAATTAATCCTTGGGGGTGTGTAAAATGCAGTAGGGGAGTTCATTGGAATATTTCGAAGGAAACACCTTTAAGAATCAGTGTTGACAACAGTATGCCGGCGGTATATTTGAAAGCCTTGCAGATTGCAATCGGCAATGTGTCGAAAAAGATGGGGATGGCAGACGGGATTATATTAGAGCGAAAGAATCAGCCGTTGGATGCTATGGAGTCATGTGGAGTTGTTTTTGTCGGAGAAAATAATGAATTGAATGTTGATTGTATGGAACATCCGGCAACGGGACATTTGCTGGTTGGACGTATGTTGGTTGGAGAAAAAAATATAGATGCAAGAATCTTGCGTTGGCAGCTAAATAATATGGTTAAAGATGATGACGAAAGCTGGAGAATCTGTTCGCAAAAGTATGCTTACGAGAAATGTTTGGAAGAAAATATGGAGAAGGGATTGCTAATTTTGTTAGGAATAGACGAAGCAAAATTGGAGAATGGAATTAAAGACGATGATATTTGGAATTCATTGCGTTATGTATATGCAGATGATCAGGAATGGTTGAGAAAAGAAAGAGTGTGTTCAACTGGCGGCAATTTGTGGGGAATGTTTGTGCAGTCACGTAATAATCGTAAAAAATTGTTGGAGCAATTGGATGTGGAATCAGTACTTGCTTATTATAAGCAATGTTTAGTAATGAATGAAGAGGAATACATATCTGTCTTTAAACGGGGAGAATGGAAAGATGGAGATGTGAGGTGTTTCCTGGAGTTAATGGTTGAGGATGCTTGGGGGGGATATGCTACTGATTATATCCGTAGAAGCATGCTCGGTCGGAATGCAAAAGAAACCAGTGAAAGTTTGGTGAGAATCTGGAATGAATTTTTTAATCTTGACAGATGGTTGGAGTGGGCGCAGCGACCGGACTGTCATGAAGTATTTGGTGTATTGGAACGAGAATTGAGCGGTTGGCTGTATGAGGGGAAACGGAGGAAGGTTTTGACTTCTGCCCAAATGATGGTACGGGATGCTTTTTCAGATGCTTTGAGTAAACAATTGAAATCTTGTCATGAATCTATAAATTATGGTAGCGGTGTTGCTGCGAATAGAGTGTTGTCTTGTTGGGAATTTTTGTACGAACAGAGGAAAAGGGAGAAGGGTTGAATAAAGAATGGTTATTGCATTTCTTCTATTTTCCCATCCCGTAAAGATATTTTTAGGTCGGATATGTCTGCCAGTTCTTGGTCGTGAGTGACAATGACAAAGGTTTGTTTCAGTTCATCGCGAAGATTGAAAAACAATTGGTGCAACTCACGTTTGGTATGAGTGTCAAGATTGCCGGACGGTTCGTCAGCTAGAATTACTTTGGGAGAATTAATGAGGGCACGGGCGACAGCTACGCGTTGCTGTTCGCCTCCGGATAATTCTGCCGGTTTGTGTCCTGAGCGTTCTTTAAGATTCAGCAATTCCAATAGTTTTAAGGCATGCTTTTCAGCATTTTTTTTGTTTTCTCCTTTAATCCATGCAGGGATACAGACATTTTCAAGTGCAGTGAACTCAGGTAAAAGGTGATGAAATTGGAATACAAATCCGATATTAAGGTTGCGAAATGCTGCCAACCGATTGGGTGAAAGTAGCGCAACATTTTGGTTGTCGTATAACACTTCTCCGTATTCAGGCAGGTCTAAGGTGCCCAAAATATATAATAAAGTGCTTTTGCCGGCTCCGCTTGCACCGGTGATAGTGACGATTTTTTGTTCGGGTATAATGAGGTTGATACCTTTAAGTACCTCTAATGTTCCGTAATTTTTATGTATGTTTTTAATTTCAATCACTACTTTAAATTTTGGGTCTAAAGATAGTTATTTTAATCTATTAATGTTGCAGTATCTGTCTAAATATGTTGGGAAGAGGAATTTTTGCGTTCCGTTTTCTTTTAAATCTTTTGACAACCAATTGAATACATTTTTTTTAAGCAAATTCGTTGATGTCTTTTGGTTTCAATGAGTTGTAAGAATTTTTATTTGTAATATGTTCAAATGTTTCTGCTTGTTTTTCATTTTGTTTCGTTGTTGCTATGATTTTTCCGATTTTAGGAGAATAGAATTCTCTCAGACCGAAAGTAAAGCACTTAATTATATGTTTTGAATGTTTGATAACATATTTACAAAAAAAATAAAAACATTTCGGATAGCAAAATCAATGTTATTTGAAGTAATATTCTAATTTGATAGAAAAAAAACCTATTTTGGGTTTGGGTATTTGGATTTTAATATTACTTTTGCAATGTCAAAATATGGCATGCGGGCGTGGTGGAATTGGTAGACACGCCAGACTTAGGATCTGGTGTCGCGAGACTTGGGGGTTCGAGTCCCTTCGCCCGTACTGAGCAAGGAAGCCGCCTTATAAGAGGTGGCTTTTTTATAATAGAAATGTATAATAACAAATAATTTGGCATGAATATAACTAAAAACCAGATTGACAATCTGAATGCAACCATTAAGATTGAATTAGGTAAAGAGGATTACGCAGAACGTGTTGAGAAAGCGCTGAAGGATTATCAGAAAAAAGTTGTTGTAAATGGCTTCCGCCAAGGCAAAACTCCGATGGGGATTGTTAAGAAAATGTACGGAAAATCTTTGTTGGTAGAGGAAATTAACAAGGTGCTGGGTGATGCTTTGAACGACTATATTAAAGATAATGATTTACAGATATTGGGAGAGCCGTTGCCAAATGAAACAGAACAGAATCCATTGGATCTGGAAGGTGAAACTTTTGAATTTCTGTATGATATAGCTTTAGCTCCTGAGGTGAATGCTAAAATGAGCAAGCGCGAAAAAGTGCCTTATTATATTATTAAAGTTGACGATGAAATGGTCGACAAACAAATAGAGGGGATTTGTAAAAATAACGGTAGCATGGTAGAGGTGGATATGATTGAAGGAGATGAATTCCTGAAAGGTGAATTGTTTGAATTGACAGAAGATGGTGAAGAGAAAAAAGATGGAATTAAGAATGAAGATGCATCCATGTCGCTTCATTATATGAAGGATGAAAATGCATTGAATGCCTTTAAAGGAAAGAAAATCGGTGAAGAAGTAAAATTTAATGCCGTGAAAGCTTATCCTAACAAGACTGATTTTGCTGCAATGTTGGGCGTCAGTAAAGAAGTCGCAGAAAATGGAGGAGAAAATTATTGCTTCATCATTAAGGAAATTAAGCGCTATGTTGATGCTGAAGTGAATGAGGAATTGTTCACAAAATTGTATGGAGAAGGAGTTGTGAAAGATGTTGCAGATTTCCGTGTCCGAGTGAAAGAAGATGTTGAAAAACAATTTAAAGGACATTCTGAGTATCGTTTTACTATTGATGCAAGAGATAAATTTATAAAGAAAAATGAAGATGTCGTATTACCGGAGGCATTTTTGAAACGTTGGATTGTTGCTGTAAATGAAAATATGACCGCAGAGGATGTAGAGCGTGATTTTGATGGTTACCGTGATGAGTTCAGATGGCATTTGGTAAAATCCGCCATCATGAAAGAACATGATGTGAAGGTAGAGACAGAAGATATGAAGGTAGAAGCTCGTCAGATTGCAGCTGCTCAATTGCAACAATATGGCTTGTATGGATTGACCGATGAACAGTTAGATGGTTTTGCGGCAAAATTGTTGGAAGATGAAAAACAGCGTCATAACTTGTATGAAAGAGCGATGGACAATAAGGTGTTTGCTATTATCCGTGAGAATATGAAATTGGAAGAACAGGAAATTTCCATGTCAGATTTTGAAAAATTATTTCAAAAATAATTATTGTTTGATTAGCAAGATTGTGTTATAATAAATCCTCTCCTATGGGGAGGGTGCTTGATGAGCCTACGGCCCTGGTAGATGAATATATCAGAACCGTAGGTTTCTTTGTAAAAAATAGTTGTTTTCCTAGGAAGTATGTATCAGACTTATATTTTAAAAAATGGACTGAAAGTGATTCATCAGCAGATCACAGGGAAAGCTGCTTGGTGTGGATTGATAATTGGTGTGGGAAGTCGTGATGAGCAACCGGAAGAGGAGGGAATTGCCCATTTTATTGAACATGTTATTTTTAAAGGTACTGACAAGCGGAAAGCTTATCATATTTTGAGCCGTATAGAGGATGTCGGAGGTGAATTGAATGCGTATACAACGAAGGAAGATACTTGTATATACGCTTCTTTCTTACCAGGCGATTATGAGCGTGTTTTGGAATTGTTTGCAGATATTGTATTTAATTCAATTTTTCCGGAAAAAGAAATAGAGAAGGAAAAAGAAGTGGTTCTTGATGAGATTAATTCATATAAAGACAGTCCGGGAGAATTAATTTTTGATGATTTTGAAGAGTTGATATATGGAAGCTATTCTATTGGGCGGAATATTTTGGGAAGTGAAGAGGCAGTGAAAGTATTGACCCGTGATAAAATATTAAAATTTGTAAAGCGGAATTATTTGCCTTCGAGGATGGTTATCAGTTCTATTGGTGATTTTCCTTTTGAAAAATTGGTGCATTTGGTAGAGCGTTATTATGGTGATGTTTCCGGTTGTGAGAATCCTTTAATCAGAGTAAAGCCGGAAATATACTTGCCGCAAATACGTACCGTAGTAAAGAATACTTACCAAAATCATTGTGTTGTTGGAAATGTTGCTTATGGTTATATGCAAGATAATCGTTTAGCATTGTCGTTATTAGTGAATATGCTGGGGGGAACAGGTATGAATTCTCGATTAAATTTGAATATTCGTGAAAAATACGGTTTGGCTTATAATATAGAAGCAGCCTATACGCCATATTCTGACACTGGTGTATTTGCTGTTTATTTCGGGTGTGACGCCGAGGATCTGAAACGTTGTTTGCGTTTGGTTTATAAGGAAATGTCGGTATTCTGTGAAAAACAATTGGGAAAAATGCAACTGCATAAAGCTAAACGTCAGCTGATAGGTCAGATCACATTATCTTCTGAAAATTATGAGAATATGATGCTTTCAATTGGTAAGAGTTTTTTGATTTATGATAAGGTGGATGAATTGGAAGATGTTTGTGCAGAAGTGAATAGTCTAACTCCGGAGCTTTTATATCAAATTGCCAAAGACGTTTTTGCAGCTGATAAGCAATCTGTATTGATTTATAAATAATGTTAGTATGGAAATAACTGTAGAGTTGGAAGATTATATAGAACGACATTCTGAAATGGAACCGGATATTTTAGTTCAATTATCAAGAGATACACATCGTAAAGTATTGCGACCAAGAATGTTGTCTGGAAATATGCAGGGACAGTTTTTGAAAATGCTCTGTAGGCTGATAGGCGCTGAGAGAGTATTGGAAATAGGGACATATACCGGTTATGCTGCTATTTCAATGGCAATGGGGATGGATAAAGGCATATTGCATACGATTGATATTAATGATGAAATAGAAGATTTTACAAAGGATTATATTGCGCGTAGTGGATTCGGAGAGAGAATTATTTTTCATATTGGAGATGCATGCGAGATTATTCCGACCTTGGACGGTTTGTTTGATATGGTTTTTATTGATGCGGATAAACGACAATATTCTGAATATTATAAAAGAGTGATAGATAAAGTGCGTTCAGGAGGTTTGATTATCGCTGATGATGTTCTTTGGGATGGAAAGGTATTGGATAGTGAAAGTCGTGATGCACAGACTAAAGGAATTTTGGATTTTAATGATTTAGTGCAGACGGATGCAAGAGTGGAAAATATTATGTTTCCTATTCGTCATGGTTTAATGTTAATTCGTAAAAAATGAAAATTGCAATTGGGAGTATGCTAACATTAATATAGAGATTGTAATACTTAAAAAATATTATATATTTGCAGAGAATTTCAAATTATGACTATTATGAGGCAATATTTGGATTTGTTAGATAGGATTTTGAGGGAAGGTGCGGAGAAAACAGATCGTACAGGTACAGGTACTATTAGTGTTTTCGGTCACCAAATGCGTTTTGATTTACAGGCAGGATTTCCTTTGTTGACGACAAAAAAGTTGCATTTGAAGTCAATTATATATGAGTTATTGTGGTTTTTGAAAGGAGATACAAATGTAAAATATTTGCAGGAGCATGGAGTTAAAATTTGGAATGAATGGGCTGATAATAATGGAGATTTGGGGCATATCTATGGTTTTCAATGGCGTTCATGGCCAAGACCTGACGGTTCGTATCTGGACCAGATGACTCAGGTTATTCATGATATAAAAAATACGCCGGACTCTAGACGTTTAATAGTCAGTGCATGGAATGCCGGAGATATAGAGAATATGGCACTAGCACCTTGTCATGCTTTGTTTCAATTTTATGTTGTGAATGGACGTTTGTCCTGTCAATTGTACCAGCGTAGTGCTGATACTTTTTTGGGAGTGCCGTTTAATATTGCTTCCTATGCTTTGTTGACAATGATGGTAGCGCAAGTTTGTGGATTACAGGCAGGAGAATTTGTGCATACTTTAGGGGATGCTCATATTTACCTGAATCATATTGAGCAGGTGAAAATGCAATTGACCCGAGAGCCTCGGATTTTGCCACAAATGAGAATTAATCCTGCTGTGGAAGATATTTTTAATTTCCGTTACGAAGATTTTGAACTAACGGGTTATAATCCTTATCCGCATATTAAGGGGGAAATATCGGTGTAATAATTATTAAAGATTATTTTATGATTTTAAGCATAATTGTTGCTGCTGCAAAAAATGGAGTAATAGGACGCGATAATGGTTTGGTATGGCATATGTCTTCTGATTTAAAGCATTTTAAAGCAATTACTTCTGGCCATACGGTAATCATGGGGCGTCGTACATTTGAATCTATAGGCAAAGCTTTGCCTAAAAGAAGAAATATTGTTATTTCACGAAATAGCTTGTATCAAGCTGAAGGATGTGAAGTTGTAACTAGTCTGGAAAAAGCCTTGGATTTGGTACGACAGGAAGAAGAAGTGTTTTTGATAGGAGGAGGAAGTATTTATCGGCAAGCTTGGGAACAAGCGGATCGATTGTATTTGACCATTGTGCATACAGAGGCTCAAGGTGATACTTTTATACCTCAAGTGGATGAGATGTTGTGGCAACCAGTGAATAGACAAGATTATAAAGCTGGTGATAAGGATGATTTTGACTATTCTTTTATTGATTATGTACGTAAAGTATAAATATTGGAAGAGTTAATGTAACAATTTGGCAAAGAGCAAAATAATGCATAGTTTTGCAAACTTTGAGAGTGTAAAATCATACAAGCCACATTAGAATGAAATGTTTTCATACCATTATTTCTGTCAGGGATGCGATTAATTTGACGTTGCAGACTATTCAAATTATTTTGTCTTTTGAATTTAAAAATCATTTTGTTAATGTTGGATATAATGATTTTCGTTCTGAAGAAGGTACCATTAAATTGCATAAGAAATCCAAGAAATTGAGATTTGGATTAATGAGATTTTCAGATATAGCGAAGTGTTTATTCCCGAATAATTTGCTTCTGTTGCAAATGACTCAGAGATATGCTATTGATTTTCATCAATCAGGTATTGACAAGAATAGGTATGATATAACTATAGCAAATTTATTCTTGAAAGGTGGTTTTGAAAATTATCTTTTTACAGAGTTGTCTGTAAGGTATCATTCTCATCCTATCCATATAGGAAGACAATTGAGAGATAAGAATTCTATAAAATATTGTTGGTTTAATTTTAGGAAAGGTTTGGAAAAATTCAGTTCCTTATTAGATTCTAGCATTGAAAATAATTTCTACTAAGCATATTTGTGATGATAAAATTTGCCATTAATGATAAATATAAGTATTTGAAGGAGGATATATTGTCAGTTCCTTTGTCGTTTGATGCAGCTACGGAGATTCTTGGAAATGAGCGTAATGTAGTAAAGATTATGACTATTGGAGGGATTCGTTGCAATGTAAAGAAATTTAAGAGGCCTAATATAATCAATCAATTTGTTTATGCTTATGTCAGAAAATCGAAGGCAGAACGTTCGTATTTGAATGCTGGTTTTTTATTGAATCATGGAATATTAACGCCGGAACCGATAGCTTATATTGTATATCAGAATTTATATGGAGTAACTGATAGCTATTTTATTTCTCTACAGCTGGATTTTGATTTTGAATTTCGGGCTTTGTGGCACGATTGGCCTGACGATATAGAGGAAATTTTGAAAGCATTTACTCAATTTACATTTGATTTCCAGCAAAAAGGTATTCTTTTTAAAGATCATTCACAAGGTAATACTTTAATAAAAAGACGTCCAATTGGAGGATACGATTTTTATTTGGTTGATTTAAATAGAATTAATTTTAGGAAATTAAATAGAAAAGAAGGGATTTTGAATTTTTCACGGTTGGCTTTAAAAGGCAAATATTTGGATATTGTAGCAAAAGAGTATGCCCGTTTGACAAACGATGATTATGTATCTGTGCGTGATATTTTATTAAAAAAAATACGTAATTAAGTGAGAAAAGAACCTTGCAGAAGATGAGATATTAATGAGGATAAAATGAAGAATTTTGAACAAAAATGCTTGCTATTGATAGCCTTTCTGTTAGGAACGTGGGGTTCTTTATTCGAAAGTGTACAAGTTATTAGTATCTGTATAGGCTTGTTATACAATATAAAAAAATATCCTCAACAATTTTGGGCTAATTTAAGACAGTATAAGTATTACTTATTGATTCCTGTATTGGTGATTTTTTATACAGGAGTGCATACTATGTTTATTATGCATAGTGGTAATTATAGTGACATAAAACCATCATTTGGTATCTTTGAAAAGTTGGCATTAAGTTTTTTATTGGTTACTGTTTATGTTCTATCGATAAAGGAGTTTTTGACGGTTAGGTTATTGAAACAATTCCTCGTTTGTTTTTGTTCAGGAGTTTTTTTATTTAATTTTATTATGTTGTTTCATGTTGCTGGTTTCAATTTATTGGCACAGCCTTTGGAGGCGATAGCATATCTTTATGAAAGCCGTTTTGGTTTTACAAAGTACTTTTTAGGAGGAAAGGTTTATTTGGATACGGAAGCTTTACAAATATATACAGCAGCATTAATATGTTATTTTGGAGGAATCTCTGCTTCTGTTAATAAATTTTGGGCCTTTACTTTTTTTGTGATTTTTGTATGGTTTTTGTCTTTGACCGTTACAAAGAGTTCAATATTGGGTTTTTTGTGTGGATTTATATTATTTAATCTGTGTTTTTTAAAAAAAATATCTGCTTCTTTTAGAAGAGTATTAGTTATTTTTTCTGTATTGATTTTAGGAGTGGGATATGTTTTCCGTCCATCAAGTTTTGATAATCGTTGGGAAGAAATGAAATGTGAAATTCAAGATGTGCGCGAAGGAGATTTATCTGGCGGAGGTTCTATAACACCTCGGGTTGTATTTTATAAAATTTGCTTGAAGCATATTGATGAATGGGGTATTTGGGGTTTAGGAGTATATACGCCATCGTTATCCAAACAATGGTATAGAGAGTCTGATAATTACCATGTTATGGTAAGAAGTCATAGTCACAATTCATTCTTGCAGTATTGGATGTGGTTGGGGATTGTTGGTCTGCTGTTTGTTTTAAGTTGGTTTGTCATGCCCATTGTTAAAATGATTCGTTTACAGCAATATTCTTTTCTGTCACTAGCTATTATATTCGCTTTTTTTATTGATTGTCAATTTGAAGTACAATTGGTTGTAAATGATGCGTTGCCTATGATTATTTTTCTGTTGGCAATGTTTTATATTCATTTGGATAAATTTCATTCTTTGGAGGATTTGGCGGAGAGTAATTCTTGAATATTATTCATTACGATTTTAGGAGTGATGTTTTTCATATAATCTTCTTCTCGGATGAGATTATTTTCAATTTTTATGATTCTTCCTAATGGGACTTTAGGGATAATTGTAGAGGTAGGACTTGTTGAAAGTCCCATAAGAGCAATGAAAGGAGTTTTGACAGCTGCTGCTATATGCATTGCAGCGGAGTCAATAGTGATAAGTAAATCAAATGCAGCAATGGTATTAAAGAAATCTTCAATATTAGTTCTGCCGGTCAAGTTTAGTATATTGTCAAAATTGGTTGCTTTAATATATTGAGATTGTGACTTATCGTCTGTTTCATCACCTATGAGTACAATATTATATTCGGCATTGTGCATTAGTTTAATTAATTCTATAGCGTATTGTGCAGGATAGTGGCGCATGCCTTTATGTTTTCCGCCAGGGTAAAATCCTATGATCTTTTTCTTATTATTGAAATTGAATGTTTTTTTACCGCTAATTGGAAGATATAATTCCGGTAAATATGTATATTTATTACCTATAAATTCATTGAATAAGGAAGCATAGTGGTTTATATAATGTTTGTTTTTATTTATTTTTGGTTTGAAATCCAACAGAAATCCACGTCCTTCGTTATTGTATCCGACAATACATTTAATACCTGCTAATTTAAAAAGTAAAGCTGAAATGAAGGTGTTGATAAAAATAATTCCTAGTTCGGCTTTTTGTTTACGAACTTCTTTTATGATATGCCAATGAGTAGACCATTTGTTTCTTTTACTGATAGGGTATGAGATGCATTGAGTGATCCGAGGATCGTATTTGAATACATCTTTCACTAAATTTGGACATACAATTACAATTTCTGCATCTGGATATTCTTGTTTAACCAGTTGGATGCATGGCGTTGTATTTATTGTGTCCCCAATAAAATTAGGAGTTCTTATAATGATTTTTTTCATATTCTATCATTGTATTATTTATGTATCGAATAAATTTTTGGATGATTCTTCTATTGAAAATTTGTTAATTATAGTTATGTAGGCATTTTCTGCAACTTGTTTTAGAACATTTGTTTGATCAATCAATATGTTTTTCGATAGTTTCGAATATGGCTTGGCTATTTTCAGCAGGTATTGTCCCATCGTTCACATTGTTTTTAATGACTTCATGGACTCTGTTTATATCCGTTGCAATGGCAGGATAATGTGTAACCATGGCTTTCAATATAATATTGGGTATTTCCTTTTGTCAAAGACGGGGAAACAAATATAGGAACATTTCGATAAAAATCATGCATATTGTTTTGGAAACCGAGTAATTGTATATTTTTAAGTCTTTTTTTTATGATGAGTTTTTGTAAGGATTCTTTTTCTTGCCCGTCACCGAATACGATGAATTTCCAATACTTTCTTTTCGTTTGTGCAGTTTTAATGAGGTATGCAAATCCTTTTTGTTTGCTTAAACGGCCCGTACTTAAAATGAATTTTTCATTCAGAATTGGCAATGGTTGCATTCGTAAATCTTTTATCGGATTCTTGGAAAAAAGTATTACTCTATTGTATATGACTTGAATATGTTCAGAAGGAAACAAATTGTAGGATTTATATTGTTGTTTGATACTTTGGGTATTCGTGATAACCGATGAGATTGAATATTTTATGATATCTTTATTAGGAATTAGAGCTATACCTTGACCTGATATGACGGGTATTGAAGTTATTTTCATAGTCAGGCCTGCTAATTTTATGTCTAAGTTCGTTGCACAGATTATAATATCAATATCTTTTTTTCTGGTGATAGGGCGAATTTTTGAGAATGTTTTAATGTCCAGACAATGTTTGAAAAGGGCTTGAAGGATTGTAATATTAGAATTTTGTGCAGCATGCGCAAGGAGGCTATGAAGACGGCATACTAAATGTACACTATAACCCTGTTGGTTTAATTGTTTTGTCATCATTACCAACCATTTCCCGATACCTCCCCCATAATCTGATCTACATGGATCTGAAAATAGAATATTTTTCATGCCTTTCTAATTGTATTAAAAAATCCCTGTTTTCATGATATTTAACATGATACCGAACTGATTAGGTAATAAATCCCCTTTGTCAAATGCAATGTTTAAAGAGGTTGTGAAAGGAAGTCTTTTTTCTGGTACAGTGAGTTGTAATCCAAGACTGAATTGTGGCTTGCTGGTGACTTTACCAATTTTGTCGAAGAACGGAGTACTATACCGTCCATAGTTTAACGAGTAGCTACATCGCAATTTGTATTGAATGTCCCATATAGGAAATGTGCCATTCATACCGAAATGATGAGCGATGATACGGTTGTTGTAGGTTCCTTGAATGATACCGTTATTGGTGAGTGTTGGTGTGAAAAATGGTACTCCTATTATTTGGCCGTATAAACTCCAGCCAGAATGGTATTCGCCGTGATTTAAATAATTGTCATTCCCTCCTAATACAATTTTATCAGGGAAAGGATCTGTAGGGTCTTTTTTTGCCATTTCTTCTTCTGTTGCAGGACGGTCATGATGAGGACCGCTTTGATCTTTTGTGTAATAGAATTCATACACGCAACTTTTAAACCATTTGTCATTATTTTTACGTGTGAAATATAGTCCATATAATCCATCGGGTTTGTTTTGAAATCTTCGACCTGACCCATCTTCAAAGATGTGATTATAGTAAAACGAAATCCTGATATGCTTATTTTGATAGTTGACACGGACCAAGTATTTGCCAATATGGTTACCTAGTTTGTTGATTTGATCTGATAGACTGGCATTCCTTCCACCTGATTTAATGCAGACCATTTTAATATAGTCTTTAATGGAGTAGTGGATTTTGCCATTTCTTGTTTTCCCTCCCCACTGACCATAATCTTCGACTCCTCCTTCAATGCTTAGTTGGGGAATGATGGTAAGTTTTCCTGCTAATAATTTATTATGAACGTGAGTTTTTTTTACGTAGCGATTATCCAACATGATGTGTTCGGCATATCTAAATTTGAATGAAATAAAGCGGCCCAAAATCCAGGGAAATTTGATGTAATTCCAAGAGGCAAATGAGATTCCAGCCATATTGCGGCTGTTGTTTGAATATAACATATCGCCGTTACTTGCAGATAAACCATCATAGAGTGTTGGACGATCAAATAACCCGACATTTAAAGTAAGATTTTGCCATTTGATTTTTCCAAAAAGCTGATTAAAAAAGATTCTATTATGGTATTGTCCCAGAGATCCTGTACCTTCCAATCCCAAAGAATAGTCAAAAGTGCGTGTATTTTGTTTTGTAAAGTCAGTATGGAGGTAGATGTTTCCCCACATATATGTACCAGGAGCTATTTTATTTCTGGTATTGGTGTGTAGCCAAAACGTTTTTGCTGCAACTCCGATTCCCGTTTCCGCTTGATAATTAATAGGATGCTTTTGTGCTACAATTGTTAAATGAGCTAATAAACAAAAGGATATAAGCAAATAAATATGTGCCATATATTATTGTTTTAAAAGGAGTTCCAATAGTACGATGTCTTCTGCATAAGTGATCTTGATGTTTTTAGTATCGCCTTTGATAATCTTGATTTTTTCATCAGGTAGATATTTTTTTACAACACTACAATCGTCCGTTGTTTTAAAATTCGGATCTTGTAGAGCTTTTTGGTAGGCTGATGTCAAGGTTTGGCAATGAAATCCTTGAGGAGTTTGTACCATGTAGAGAAATTCTCGTGCTGGGATCTGTTTGATTTCCGTGTGTGTTGAATTGGTTTCTATGATGGTGTCTGTTGTAGGAATGGCAACATTGACGGCATTGTATTTTTTTAGTGTTTCAATTACTTCCGAAATAATTCGGTGCGTTACGAGTGGTCGGGCTGCATCATGTATTAATAAATTACAATTATCGTTCCGATAGAATTCTAACGCCGATAGGGTCGAGAGGTAACGTTCTTGTCCTCCGCTAATGAAATGTAGTTTTTTTTGGATATTTTTGTGTAGAAATAGTTTTTTTGCATATATAATTTCTTTCTCTGGAACAACGATAGTAATTTCATCTATCTGAGGATGGCTATCAAATTTTTCTACTGTATGTTCTAAAATAGTTTTTCCGGCAACTTCTATGAATTGTTTGGGAATATTACTTCCAATTCTCTTGCTTGATCCACCAGCAAGAATTACGCTTACATTTTTCATACACACTTTACTTTAGTCGTACAAAGATAGTAAGTTTATTTGTTTATTAGCTCAACGTTCAGTTTTCCTCCTTTCATAATTTCTTCTAAACTAATCCATGAACGTTCCAATTTGTTTTTATTTAACCATACTTCACCAATATAGATATGGCTGTCCGATTTTTTGCTGGAGGTGATAATAAATCGTTTATCTGGAGCTGTATGAATGATTACTTTTTCAAAAAAAGGAGTCCCTAATTGCAGCTGATTGTTGGATGGATTTGTACTATGAAATCCCATAGCTGCGAGGACATATTGACAGTTAATTATTGAAAAGTCAGTGGGAGTCATATCTGTCGTTTTCTCTGTAAAGCGTGCTTCATATTGTGAAGATTTAAGAATATCTCGTACTCTTTTCTTTTGAGTCATGATAAAAATAGGAGGAATATCCTGTAGTGAAGTCCAGTTTGGATTTACTAAATAATGGATATGCTGTATGTCACTATGTATTTCACCATCGAGCCCTTTATAGTTTCCATTGGCATCTGATGATATGCTTGGAGTCTGTAGGGTATAATACAGCGAAGTATAGAATGTTGTCTGTAATTCTTTGTTACAACCTTTAATTTTGATTTTTTGCAATTCCTTTTTCCAGGCTTGTTTGGCATCTCGTTCTACTTTGTCAAAACTCCAATGTGACAATTCTTTTTCTAGGTTACTGTTGGCTCCTTCGATATTGGTAGAGGCAATGCTTGTTTTGACTAGAATTTTGTTTGTATTTTCACCAAAATCTATCCAGGCATAACAATTTTGAGCTTTGAAACGTTTGCCATTTTTTAATGGGACAAATGCTTCTTTTCCAATCATAATATTACAGTCTTGTGAAAATTTGATAACGAAAAAGGTTTGTTCGGGATTCTTTATATGCAATGATTTGCTATAGCCTTCCAACGTTCGATTATTTACTTTCCAAAGTATGGTTTCTACAGAATCGCTGGCCTGTGGAGAAGTCAGATCCATAACTAATCCATGTGTGTTGCCAGGTGGATATTGATAGTACATGATTGCACAACGCTCTGTTACTGCACTTTCTATTTTGATACCGTTGCAAAATGTAATTCCGTAATATCCGGGATGGGCTTGCTCTTGATGAAATGTCGTATAATTTTGTTTAGTATAGATTGCAGGAATGCTGCTTGAATCCGGTTTGTTTATGACTGGTAGAAAACGTAGATCTGGTGAATTTTGGGGATTGGGAGAACTTGCATTATAAAAGGACAGAGCTGTAATTGTATCACCTGTTTTGTATGAGGTTAATCTGACTGAGCCAAAAGGTCGGGTCGCTTCTGGTGAACTTTGGATACCATGTAGAGATCCTATTAGTGGGTTGACATATTCTGTTATTTTCAAATCATTATCCTGAGAGTTGCATGAGAGCATACTCTCTAGGATGATGATACAAAGTGTATGGATAATTTGTTTCATAATTATTTGTCCAACTCGTTCCATATCAGTGCGGCAGCACCATAAATGGCAACATTCTTTGTGAGTTGGGAAGGAAGTAGTTTTACTTTATTACTGAACATTTTTAGCATATTCATCTCCATGTGTTCTTTTGTCGGTCCGAATAATAAATCGCCTGCATTTGTTAGACCACCCATTAGGAAAATGGCTTCCGGACTGGTGATGGCAACGATATTGGCCAGGGCTTCTCCTAACATTTTGGCTGTGTATTTAAAGGTATTGATTGCAATCATATCGCCTTTTTGTGCAGCTTCACAAATTATTTTGGAAGTCATTTCATTAAATGGGATGTTACGTAGTTCGCTTGGGTAATTATATTTAGCCATCATTTTGTAAGCTGTTCTTTTTACCCCTGTTGCAGATACATATGTTTCTAGACAGCCGTTGCGACCACATCCACATTGACGTCCATTGGGAGATACAATAATGTGACCGAATTCTCCGGCAAAACCGTCATGTCCATATATCAGTTGACCATTAGAAACGAATCCGCTACCGACTCCGGTTCCTAAAGTAATCATGATAAAATCTTTCATGCCTTTGGCCCCTCCGTATATCATTTCGCCAATTGTGGCAGCATTGGCATCATTGGTCAGGCAAACAGGAATGGATGGATAAAATTCTTTTAGCATGTCGCAAAACGGAATTACACCATTCCAACGTAAATTGGATGCATATTCGATTGTTCCCTGCAGGTAGTTGCCGCATGGGGCTCCGACACCTATTCCCACTAAAACTACTTTTTCACGGATGGTATCGAGAACGTTTTCGATAGTCATGTGAAGCTCTTTTAGATAGTCATTAATATCTTCATGTTTGTTAGTGGCAATATTTCCCTCTGCCCAATAATTCCCTTCTCTGTCAATAAAACCGAATGCAGTATTTGTTCCACCCATATCGATTCCTAAAGCAACTTCTGTTCTCATTTTTATATATATTATGTGTTGTATAATTCTTAATGATTTTGCGGTGATAAAGATATAAAAAAAATAAGAGATCAATAACCTGACCTCTTATTAATTACTAACTACTAACCTAAACATACAAACTTATGAAAAAAACGTGTTTTTCTTTGTTTTGATGTCACAAAGGTAGTGCTGTTTTTTTGAATTAATGGTTAATGGATAGTTAAAAAAATATGTTGTTTATTACTATAAAAAACCGCTGGCAGAGTTAAATATGCGCTAATTAAATTCCGCTAATGGGTTAACAATTTTTTAATAAGCGTAAAGTTATAGGTGCAGATAGAATTGTTGGGTCAATTTCGAGTAAGCTTCACTATAGCAGTGACGTTCCAATTCTATAGTGATATTGTCCTCACAATAAGATTTTTGTGTTAAAGATAGTTCTATGAGTATACGTTTGGGTGACTTGCAAGGGGTAGGATGTACAAAAGTGAGGTGGATAGCATAGAAATTAACACTTTGTGCGTATGTTATCAGTTTCCAAGCTTCTGTAATTGGGAGAATCAGGTGGAAGCTACCTTGGGGAGTTAGCAGACGTTTGGCATGATTGATTAGCTCTTTATGGGATAGTGTATCGTTGTGGCGTGCCAATGTCCGGATATCGTTGGGATTTTTGGTGGAGTTTATGAAAAAGGGGGGATTGCATACAATGCTATCGTATTGTACATTGGGATAATAATATTGTAGTGATACATGTTTAATTTTGATCCTATTTTTCCATGGGGTGGTTGCTATATTTTCTTGAGCTTGTATAAATGCCTGCTCTTCTATTTCAATAGCATCGATTTGTGCATCGCGATTTCGTTGTGCAGCCATCAAGGCTATCAATCCTGTACCGGTACCGATATCTAAAATACGGTGGGCATGTTTCAAATCAGCCCATGCTCCCAAAAGCACACCGTCCGTACCCACTTTCATTGCGGTTCGGTCTTGGTGGATGGTGAATTGCTTAAATTGAAACATGGCGTGACAGACAAGAGTAAAAAGAGAAAGATTTGGAGTTTGTTCTCCAAATCTTTTTAATTATATCTATTCTTCAAAGTTCAGTAGATTTTTGGATACTAATAGATTGTACCACTGGATAATTTTTTTCATGTCTGAAGTATATACTCGGTCTTTGTCATATTCCGGAACGATTTCGCTGAAATAGGATGTTATCTTATCGTTTGATTCTTTGTGACTTAATGTTTGATGTCCTCCTTCTTTATTGTACATACGTTTGAAAACATCCTTT
The DNA here is from genome assembly GCA_020024465.1 of Odoribacter sp. Taxonomy (GTDB): domain Bacteria; phylum Bacteroidota; class Bacteroidia; order Bacteroidales; family Marinifilaceae; genus Odoribacter. The sequence continues at coordinate 166,958 of JAHHTT010000001.1, read as the reverse complement.
AAAGGCATATCTTCGGTTTCAGTATATATGGAGATATCTTCCAAGGCGATAATTTTGGCATTAGAGTATGCCGGAAAACGCTTCCCATCAATCAGAGACTCTACAATCAGTGCATTGGATGAATTGCTGATTAGTTTTTGCAAACCAGGTTTTCCCGAGATAGATAAAATTTCTTTCAACATAATTCGCTGTTTAACGTTTTATAAAAATGATTGGCAAAACTACAGTAATTAATTGAGAATAGAAAATAGTGTATTGTAAATAAAAATTAATTCAATTTATATTACGTTGTTTTTTGATCTTCTCATACGCAAGATTAATTTGTGTGATTTTGTCTTCAGCTGCTTTGCGGATATCTTCGCCTAAGTGTCCCACTTTGTCTGGATGATTTTCCATTACCATTTTTCGGTAAGCTTTTTTTATTTCCTCATTGCTGGCTGAACTATTAGTTCCTAATACTTGATAAGCTGAATTTAAATCATCGTAATACATTGATTTTATGGATAAAAATGTATTATAATCTATACCTAGAGCATTAGAAATATTTTCCATTACTTGGAGCTCGTCGGTGCTTACGGAGCCATCAGCTTTGGCTATACCGAATAGAAAATAGAGTAATTGAGTACGGGCGGCCGAGGCCATGTTGTAACGGATTTGTTGGCACACGTCTGTTATCGGAATATCTTTTTTACTTAATTCTTTAATCATCGACATGGCTTCACGGGTCGCTTCAAGACCGAAATTGTGCTTGAAAAATTCTTTTACATAATCCAATTCCGATCGCATGATACGTCCGTCTGCTTTCATTATGGCTGTTGCCAATACAATCAGACTAAACATAAAATCACCTCGTCCGCTATTTGTGTTGAGACTGTTTTGTTGTTGTGGGTCAATATTGATTCTTGAGGTGTTATCAAATATGGAACCAATAAAGATTCCTAACAATGCTCCTAATGGACCTCCCATGGCAAATCCCAGTCCAGCGCCGATCCACTTTCCGTATTTTGGCATAATCTATTTGTTTGTATTATTTAATTGTTGAATGATTTTTGTTACTTGTGGTAATAATGCTTGGATTTCGTCGTTGTTCACGATGAAATCTGCCAAGCAGATTTTCTCTGTGTCATCCATTTGGTTTTGGATACGGTTGCAAACTTTTTCTGCTGTTGTTTGATCCCGACAAATTACGCGCTGTATACGTATGTCTTTTGGTGCTGTTACACAAATGATATGTTTGAAAAATTTGTTTAAACCAGTTTCATAAAGGATCGCTGACTCAAATAGTACGATTGGACTTTTTTGTTTTTTACTCCATGTCTTGAAATGAGCCATGACATGAGGATGGACAATGTGATTGATGTATTGTAATGCCTCTTTGTTTGCAAATATGATTTTTGCTAACTCGGCTTTGTTGAGTCTATGGTTGTTATATATTGCTTCACCAAAACGAACAGTTATTTTGTTTCGTATCTCAGAAGATGTATTCATGAGAATTGAAGCTTCTGTATCTGCGATATATGTGGGATAACCCATGCATTGGAAAATTTTGGCTACAGTACTTTTTCCTGAACCGATTCCTCCTGTTAGGCCTATCGTTTCCATGTTATTTTTTCTCTAATAAAAATTCAACTTTCTGTGGGGTATATTTTAGGTCTTTGATAAAAGCAGGGGCTTTAACAATTTTCACTTCCAGATAGGTAGTATCTGTATTTTGCGGATAATCGACAGCAAATATGAAGTCATTGTCATTTATCTGATCATATTTGCTTAATCCAACGTCGTACGAAATATTCAGAGAAGAGGGGAATAAACGTATGTTGATGGAATCCGGCATTAATTGAGGGGTAATGGATATTGTACGATGGGATTCTGTGAATTGCTCTACTTCTAGTGTGATATTGGTAAAATTAGGGTTTAAATGACAATTTTCTATATCTGTTAGTTTGAGTGTTTTATTGATGGTTTGGCTTAAATCTTTCAAGGTCCATATTTCTGTCTGTATACTTTGCAGAGTGTCAATTATGTTTGCCGGACCACTTATTGTTACGCTGTCCGGATCTAGTTTTATCTGGTTTAAAATGTATTGTCTTTTTAGTTTATACTCTAAGTTAGGATTGATAAGCACTTTCTTTTTTTGTGTGGGTGCAAAACGGAATGTAATTCTTTCCGGATAAATGGATACTAATTTGATGTCCGGATTGATTTGGTTACCGAATTTTTCTTTGATATCGTTGGTATTCAGTATATACTCAGAAATACCGTCCCGTTCTTGCAGTAAATGTTGGTACGTGGCAAAGTTAAATGTGATAGGCTGAAACGAGGTCTTGATGCGATAACCCATAAGTGTAAAACCCTTTGCCTGAACATTCAATTGCAGATGGTCGGGCAGTTTATTCATAGGATACTTGTCTTCAGGGATATTGATGTATTTGATGGGGTAGTTTAGTTCTGTCTGATAATCCTGGCTGAAAGTATTCATAAACCATAGAATGGAAGCAATGACAACACAAACCAGATAAGTGATGATGTTTCGGTTAAGGCTTATCTTTTTCGTATATTTATTTATTTTTCCAATCAATGTATTTAAATCCGGCATAAGACAGAGTATTCTTAAAGGGTTAGCTGTTGAAAATTAAAAGGTATAAACCGAATAATTTCGGTTTATACCTTGAGTTTTGTTCTTTTCCGGATTATTTTGCCGGAGTAGCATCAGTCATATCTTTGATAATTGCTGATTTATCGATTTTCAATCGGTTTTGTCCTTCTACTTCCATAATAATGTAAGAATCACTGATTTCCAGCACCTTACCATATATTCCACCGGTTGTGACAATCTTGTCTCCTTTTTTCAAGGCATCGCGGAAATTTCTCAGTTCTTTTTGTCTTTTCATTTGTGGACGAATCATGAAAAACCAGAATACGATAATAATTAGAATTAAAGGCAGAAAACTCATGAATCCTCCTGCTCCGGATTGTTGCTGTAATGCAATGAATAATGTGTTCATACTTTATTTGTTAATTAATTGATATTTAATAATTTTAGTCTATAATATCCGCGGTAATGCTAATTATTGTCTGCTTTTCCGGAATATTTGCAAATATACTGATTTCTTTGTATTGTTTCCCATTTCTGCCACGAGAGTTGAAGGCAATTTCAATTTTTCCCTCTTCACCTGGTTTTATGGGGGCTTTATTGTAATTGACCGTAGTACAGCCACAGTCTGTTTTTACGTTTTTTATCAATAAATTATTACTTCCTGTGTTTTTGAAATAGAAGGTGTGACAAACCTCCTCTCCATTTTTAATTTCCCCGAAGTTCCACGTCTTGAGGGTCCACTTCATATTTGTTTCTTCTCCTTGTGTTGTTTTGACTTTTTCTTTGCACGAACACACCATCAGGAAATAGCAACAGATAGATATAATTTTAATCATACTAAAATATCAGATGTTTGACAGAATAATTTTTATCACGGATATTGTTTAATACCTCAATACCGATTTCCAAATGTTGTTTTACAAACTTCTGAGTCACGTGTTTGTCGGATTCGGCAGTTTTTATGCCTTCTGATATCATGGGACGATCGGACACTAGTAGTAATGCTCCCGTTGGGATGCGGTTAGCAAATCCAACAGTAAAAATTGTAGCGGTTTCCATGTCAACAGCCATTGCACGGGTGCTACGGAGATATTCTTTAAAGCGGTCGTCGTATTCCCATACTCTGCGATTGGTGGTATATACTACACCCGTGTAATATTCCCGATTGTGTGCAACAATAGTTTTGGAACAGGCTTTTTGGATGCTGAAGGCCGGTAAGGCTGGAACTTCATGCGGCATATAGTCGTCTGAGGTTCCTTCTCCTTTGATGGCTGCTATTGGTAAAATGTAATCGCCTACAACGTTTTTTTCTTTTAGTCCACCACATTTGCCTATGAACAACACGGCCTCTGGCTCTATGGCCGTTAGCAGGTCAAGAATGGTTGCAGCATTGGGACTTCCCATTCCAAAATTAATAAGAGTCACTCCGTTGTATGATACATTGGGCATGGTTTTATCTGCTCCGACTATCGGTACATGGTATATTTCAGAAAAAAGTTCCAGATAATATTCAAAATTTGTCAGCAATATATATTTGGAAAAAGTCTCCAGGGAACGCCCTGTATATCTTGGCAACCAATTGTTTACAATCTCTTTTTTTGTTTTCATGCTTTGTCTTTTTTGTTGTATTTGCCGGAAAGTAAACCGATTTATGTTCTATGTAGGCAGATACTGACAGTTCAAGTGTCGCTTTGCTAAAAACTTCGTTTCCATTTGTCTCACTATTCACATTTTCCTATCTTTGTGTGTTTTTCGGCAATAAAATTAAGACATAATCATTAAACTGCAAAATGAAAACGGAAGAAGAATTAAATTATTTGAAAAATATACGAATGGAGGATTATTCCTACGAATTGCCTGATGAGCGGATTGCAAAGTTTCCTTTAAATGAGCGTGAAGCCTCTAAGTTGCTTGTCTATCGAAATGGTGAGATTGAAGAACGGAGATTTGGAGAAGTACGTGAACTGTTAAAACCTGGGCAGACATTGATTTTCAATAATACCAAGGTGATTCATGCCCGTATCTTTTTTCACAAACTGACCGGTGCTGTAATTGAAGTGTTTTGTCTGGAACCGTATTTGCCTGAGGATTATGCTCAAAATTTTGCAGCTAAAGGTTGTTGCGACTGGATTTGCATGGTAGGTAATATGAAAAAATGGAAAGAAGGAGTAATAGAATGTCGTTTCGAATATAATGGTAGTGAATATATTCTGCAAGCTGGACGGGAAGAACAGAAAAATGGTAAAATCATTGTTCATTTCGAATGGAATGGCGACTTATCTTTTAGTGAAGTGCTTGAAGTATGCGGACGCATACCTATTCCTCCTTATTTGCACCGGGAGTCGGAAGCTTCTGATGAAATTCGCTATCAGACGGTTTATTCCCACGAGGAGGGATCCGTGGCTGCTCCTACCGCAGGTTTGCATTTCACTCGTTCCTTACTTGACGATTTGCGTGCAAAGGGTGTGAATGTAAGGGAACTAACATTACATGTCGGAGCAGGAACTTTTCGTCCGGTGCAGACAGAAACAATCGGAGGACATGATATGCATACAGAGCATCTCATCATCACTCGTGATTTAGTGGAGTGTTTGCGTAATAAGTCCAAAGAAATTATTGCTGTCGGTACTACTTCGGTGCGCACTCTTGAAAGTCTTTATTGGTTGGGGGTTAAGCGGATTGCTGGTTATGATGATTTTTTCTCTCTGCAGCAGTGGGAAGCGTATACTTTGCCTTCACATTATTCTTTGCACGAATCTATGGATGCGCTTTTACTTTGGTTTGATGAAACTAACGAAGAAATGTTGAAAGCAGCCACTACTATTATTATCGTGCCGGGTTACCGATTCCGGGTAATTGATGCTATGTTTACTAATTTTCACCAGCCGCAGAGCACATTACTGTTACTTGTTGCTGCTGCAGTGGGAGATGACAGGCATAAGATTTATGATTATGCAATGGAACATGGATTTCGTTTTTTGAGTTATGGAGACAGCAGTTTGTTGAAGATTTCGTGTTTGCATCCTCATTTGTAAAGCTTGATTTCGTGTAATATCTGAAGAAAAGAGGGTGACACACCCTCTTCGTTTGTTTTAATTTGTAATGTAATATGACTGATTGCAGAAGTTTTGTGATTCAGATGTATTTGAAGTGACGGCGAAAAGAAAAACAGTATTCTTCTTTTCGCCAGCATATTTATTATGTTGGCAATGTCAACAGATTTAGTTTGTTTTGAATATATAGACAAAAGTATAAACCAAAATCTATTTTACAAAGACCAGTAATATATCAATCTTCTTTTCCTTTTTGATTAAAGATAAAAGAAGAAAAAACATCCCCTGCAGTAGGAGTAACAGCCAGACACCTATTTAGATTGCCGCCATTGGGAGAAATAACAACTATCATTGCATTTTTGCGTATTTCAATAGAACTCCATATGCCTTTTGCAGCACTTCCCGCAGTACTGTCCGTTTCAATTTGCACACTGTCTTCAAACACAGAAGACAACCAAAAAGTAGCATAATTATTACAGAACAACGTATAAACTCCTCCACTTTCTGGAACTGCTATGTGATCCTTTTTAAGATATGCTGAAGCATCTACCTTCCACTCCATTGGCTCCCAATCCCCGTCTTTACTCGTACAGGAAAAAAAGACAATAGCATATACAACCAAACATAAATATTTTTTCATCGTGATATTACAGAGTATTAATAATGTTTTATCAAATCATATTTTAAGTTTTTTATTTTTTGTATGGAAGTAGTAGCTTCATTCCTTTTCCTAATAACTGGATGTTTGTTTCATTTATTTCATCTACAAGAAGATGATGTTTTCCGACAGTAATATTGTTTTCCTCTTTTTTCGGGAATGTATTTTTCACAACCTCAATTTCAAGCGAATCTCCTAATACCGGAGTTGATATCGGTGCAATTAGCATGACTCCTGGCTCTTTGGGAGTATAACCTCCTCCTCGCTCTCCGTTCGGGTGGGTTGAATCGAAAATCCAGATACCTTTTTTCTTGCTTTTGACAATCATTCTATTGTTTATTATGGAATAATATGATTGTTCTCTGGTTGTATACCATCCGGGAACATGCAGTTCGCCTTTAGGTTTTACTTTTATCTGGATGGTCTTTTTTTCACTGCCATTCTGTGATATTGCCGTAATACTTGCTTTCCCTTCGTAATTGGGATACAATTCTAAGATGCCTGTTGAATAATCCCATTTAATGTCAACAACTCCGGCAGGATCTTCTTTTTGTAGATTTACCAGTTCGCCGCCTCCAGTGATGCTGATATATCGGCTTATTTCTTTAGGAACCAAATTAATGGAAGTGTGGCTGATACTCAGTTCTGGGTAAGTGATGCAGATTTTGAGCTTTTTTTTCTTGTCATGTGAAAGTATGGTGGCAAAAGTTTCTCCTTCATACAGACCGGAGACTTTCAAAGTATCCATACTGATTGATGCTGAAGCTATTCGTGAATCTTCTATATTGACTATGTATTTCCCGTTTCCTCCTGATAGCAGAATCTTTTTTTCTGTGTTTTTATTAAGGTATAATTCGTCCATATTGATGTTTTGTCCAATCTGAATGTCTGGAAATGTTTCATTTTCGTCTTCGCATCCGATAAAGCCCGATGCACAGCAGATAATCAGTCCGAATAGTATTCTCTTATTCATGTTTCGGTAATTTATGAGGTCTAAAAATTTTGAACGCTAAGTTCATTGTATATAATGTCCCATTCGTAGTCATTGCCTTCGTCAATGTGTATTTCCAGCATGAACCGTTTGTAATTGCCTTCAAATGCAGGGAATTCCAGGATTCTGTTTTTAGGGGTAATGGATTTTCCGTCCAATTTGTAAGTTATTATTGCGTTGGGATTGGCCAAATCATTATAGTATAGTTTCAGAAATCTTCCTTTACACGAACCGTTTTTTTCAATTGTATACAAGTAGGGTATTCGTTCATCTGATTCTTTAGACTTTTCATAGTCTTGGGTCAGGATATTTTGGCTTTCCTCATCCGATTTTACTCCGTTTTTGACAGCAAATATCTGTACCTTATACATTTGGTGTGGAGAAAGATCTTCAATGGTGAACATATTGCTTTTGAGGTCGGAATAAGTCTTGCCGTTGGCCTGTATTTCATAAGTGATCTCTTTATCTTCTGTTGCAGACCATTTCACTGTAATTTCGCGTTGATAGGGTGTATACTTGACATTTTTCGGTCTTTCAGGTTTTGTGTCCACATTGGGATTGTCGGTTTGCTTTTTGGTGAGTGAGATATTGTCTATCAGTAACTCACCGCCGCTTGTATATTTACTGGGGATAGAAATACTAAATGATGTTACATTGATGTTTTTTCCTGTAGGTATTATAATGTCTTTTTCCATTTTTACCCATCCATTGGAAGTTAGGTCAAATCGGCATTCTATTCTGTCTTTATAAATTTCATCATCAATGGTCTTTTGATGGAGGTTAAAAATCACACCGAGGCTGATGTTGACATTTGTCTTGCACCAGAGGCTCAGGTGATAGGTTACTCCTTCTTCTACATCGATGACACCGGTTCTCCAGCCATCGGCTGATTTATCGCTCTGGCTGATGGAACCTCCGTTTAAGTAAGCCATAAGACAAGTCTGGCCGTTTCCTTCTGGACAATTTTCTTTTCTGTCTGCGATGCTTGCTCCGTTGACATTCCAGCCGGCCGGTTTTCTGTCAAACATGGAGCCACTCCAATTACCTTCAAAATCTCCGTTGTCAATCAGATTCTCTTGGGCATATGTGCTTGACATGCCTGAAAAACAGAACAGAATAAACAAAACGAACATGCTTGTTGTGCTATAATGGGTAATAATGCTTTTTTCTTTCATCTTTTATTTTTTAAATTCATTGAGTGATAGTCCGAATTTTTTTTCTATTAAAGAGGCTATTTGCCTTAAAGAACCTTCTTGGGATTCATTGCCGGTAAGCCTTTCCTTATCCCATAATCCATGCCCTTGTTCCAGCTTTTGTAAAATACTTGTGGTTTCTTCGTAAGTTATTATAGGATTGCCTTCTCTGTCCGTCGCGAATTGTAAGGCGTAAATCATACCGTAGGCCTGTGAAATCAGACGGAAGGCATATTTGATATTGTCATTAATATTGGCATAAGTATTGACTCCGATAAGTGAATTGATGGCTCTTGCTGCAAAGACTTTGGCTATCTCTACTCTTATCGTGTCGGCATGTAGCTTGATTTCATCATGCAATGAATATTTCATTTTCATTCGTCCTCTGGCGAACGAATTGAATATCTGTTTTTGTGTTCCTTTTAATGCCGGAAGACCATCGGATTCAGCCAATTCTTTCAGAATGTCATAGTATCCGTAGGCCAGATCCCAATGGTGTTCTAATGCTGTATAATTATGTCCTTGTTCCAATTGTGTCAGATCATGGTTATGTGTGATTATTTCATTTTTCAAAGTATCTGGGTGTAGATGTCTGTTGACAATTTTGTCCAGATAAATTGCTCCCTTTACGGCATAGTAAAAAATTTCCGCAGGGGCAAAACCTTTTTCATCTACAAAACATACATCTTTGTCGCCGATATTTCTTCCGACAAATCCTGAAATTCCTTGTTGAGCCTCCGTATTTCGTATGTCATTGGGTTTGGGCGCATCTTTCCCCGATATACGGGCTGATATGTCAAACCATTTCCGGAAGTCATTCAATATTTTCTCCCGATCTGCTTTATGAGAGGAGGATAGGGCAATTTCCTCTTCGGGCTTCTGACCGTATTCTCCATTTTTGAAAAGTAAGAGAGCTTCGTCATAGTCTCCTCTTCCCATTCTGGCATTATTCATGTATACTGAAAAAATATTGTCAATGGGAGTTTTTAGCAATTTGCATTCCTGAAGATTGACACTGCTTTCTCCATTTCTGGAAAATTTGTATGTAAGTTCTGGAAGAAGTGGTAGTTGATAGCCACTCTCTACGGTCTCATTTATTCCATCATAGCATGCTAAGGGTATGAATGATATGCAAAGGATGATTGTCTTTATTGATAGTTTCATGTTCTATATTCTGTTTATGGTAAAATAAAATATTCACAATAAGGAGTTTCAAGTTTGTCTATTCCCTCATTGTTTTGGAACAGTTCTGTTTGCAGTTCAGGAGGAGTGATCAGATCGTCTGTCGAAACTGCTTTTATTTTGGCTTTCACACTGGATTCTCTAGGGCCGAGTCCTGTAACGCAAAGATATAAGGGGTGTCCGGAGTAGACCGTAAATTGAACTGTCAGCTCTTTCCCATTTTTCATTATCTGTGCATCTTCCAACTCTTGGGACCTTTTGGTAGTGATGGTTATCAATTCTTTTTTCTCATTTATATATCTTATTTCATAACGGGAACTGATATTTTCATCGCTGATAAGGCCATTGTCCTGATTTTTTTCCAAAAACTGGCACGTTAGTATTACATTATATTTTTCCGCTTCATAAGGAAATTCTACTCCCGGGTACACATAGTTTTCTTGTGTCATTTCCGGATTTCCTAAATGAATGGTCATATCGCCCCGTTCTATCTCAGGCTTTTCAATCCCTTTGTCCGGGAAAAGGCTTTCATAGTCTTCTTCTATTGGAGTGTCTTCTTTTACCTTGTTGCATGAAGTTGCTATCAGCAGACCTAAAATAAGAAGTTGGTATTTCATATTGGATTGTTTTAAATTTTAATACTTGGATCATCATATATTTCTGCTACAATACCGGTCGGTTCTCCCTTAGGTTCCAGGTGTTTGCTGGTGATATATTCGGTTTGGGTATATTGATCGTATACTTTTACCAGTTCACAGACAAAGCGTTCTTTTTCTCTGATGAAGTCGTAGAATATATACTTGGTGCTGTATCTGATTCCCGCCCGGAATGACAAACCTTCGGGAGTTCCTACATATCCGGAGCCTAATCCGACTACTTTGGGAGGAAATTCATCAGGGATGTAGGGTGGTTCTTTTGCAAATAGGAACAGATGATAGCGACGTACACCTTCATCGCCGTTTGCCTCTCTTTTTTTCATATCGCTTTTGAAAAGGATTCTGTCTGCCTTTCTGATAATCAGTCTCGGAGATTTCATTTCTCTGAAAAACAATGTATTATCATAAGATTTTTTGAGTTCGCAGGTGTCCTTGTCTTCGCTTTTTAATTTGGTCAGGACAATATATTCCCGGGCTGGTTCAATATATGAAGCTGTCCGGAAAATCAGTTCTCCTTTCTGATTCTTCCCGAAATAGAGGAAGTCGGAGCTGCCTGAAAAGTTGTTGTTGGTCAGGCGGTGGATATAGCTGTAAGTTGTGAATGACAATTGTGTATAGGTGTTCTGTCCTATGGAATATTCACTCTTGATACTTTGGGTCATGCTTTCAGAATCGAAATCAGCTGTAGATTCCAAAGTTCCATCTTCATGAAATTTTAAGGCGAAACAATGTCCTCCGTATCCGGATGTGTTTTTGTAATCATATGATGTGATATTTTCGTCCACATTGGAGAATAGCAGTGAGTCTGTTTTTGGGAAATAGGTCATTAGCCATCCGTGAGGTGAATCAACCAACTCTTTTTTCAGCGCTTTAATATGCATTTCAGTCCTTTGCGAAGGAGATTCATCAAAGATATTGTCATCTTTGCATGAAAAGCATGAGGTGGTAAGCAAGATAAGATATAGAATTTTTTTCATGCTATTGTTGTTCCTTTAAAAATTTATTGAATTGTTTTATGCTCACAATTTGTAAATGGTTCAGTGATAATTTCACTGTCTTTTTGAAGTAGTTTTCTACGAATTCCAGTTTTTCTGTCAGTTCTTTGTAAGCCTGTCTGGCATCTTCGTCATATTGGGCCTGTATATCGGGGTTGGCAGGATCCTGATACGGCTCTTTGGCTTCTTCCAAGAAATCCATTATATCTTTTTGTGAATGTGTCAGTTTTATGCTTGCTATTTCAGCAAAATCAGATTCCAGTGAAAGAAAGGAATGGAATGTGAAGAAACCTCTTTTGTTGGCATAGGGTGAAGGTTCAAAGAGATCTATGCCTTGAGGACGTCCCTTGAAGATTTCGGCAATCAGTTTGGTCGACTCCAGATACCGGTTTCTGCTGACCTTAAGGAAAGCATTCCTGTTGTAAGGCAATGTCTCCATAAGTAGTCTGGTATATTGGTGGTGGACACTTCTCATTAATAAATAGACCTGTTCTTTGTTGCTTTTATTAAATTCATTGACATTGTATAGAAACATTTCTCTGGTTGTATTTTCAGTGTTGCATAGATGTTCAACTCCGTTTGCATCCAGATTCTTCCCTCCATATAGATAAATCTTGATCGGATTTTTTTCGATGAAGAAGTCGGCATCTCCTAATTCCGGCAGAGTATAGACGTCAATCCATAGCGCTTTGATGGTTTCTAAAATGCTTTTTACCTTTGTGAGGTCCGGCGGATAAGTATAGCTTCCGTCTTGAGCTTCATTTCTGTTCCATCTATAAATGATCTCTATGTTATACGGGGAGGTAAAAGTTTCCAGAATCCATTGGTCTAGTTCTGTTACTTGTTCTGTTGTACCTTCTATTCCGATTACACTCTTGTCTGATAATCCGGATTCCGAACAGCCTGCGATGCTAATGAGTGTGGCAAGAATAAATATTCCTTGTCGGACATATCTGATCGTTTTCGATATATTTTTTTTCATGAGTATTTTTTTTTGTTACATGCTATTGTTGTCAGCGGGGATTGGGTGTTAGACCTTGTTTTATCGCTTCGGTCGGGATTTGCAATAGTTTTCTGGGATCTTCTTTTTCCAATGGATGGTAGAACGAATATTTTGATTTACGGGTTACAGGCATGTAGAAACGTCTTAAATCGAACCATCTCAGACCTTCGTGTAAAAACTCCTGACGTCTGAAACCTGTCAGAATCTTTACCATTGCAAGTTGTTTGATACTCAATCCATAAAAAGGAGTATATATTTTGTAATTGCTGCTGCTGGTTTGGGTATAGTCAGTTCTGCTGCATGCAAGTGTTATTCCATATTTTGCATTCAGGTAGAGTTTCAGATCATCGATCGCCCTGTTGTATTCGTTTTTCATGACATAGGCTTCCATGCGGTTGAACATCACTTCATCGGTGGTGAACAATACATTGGTTACATATAAATCTCTGGGATAGCTTCCCGTATATCCTGAGGTTGACAGTTCGTCGAATTTAGCGATATATTGGGCATCTTTCACTTGTCCGATGTCATAGTTGAAAAGGAAAAGTGGTTCCATGAATATTTTTTTGAAATCAGTGCTTCCCTCTATGCCGTGTTGGTTAAAGATTTTATTGGCAGTATTGGAGGTCACTCCATACTTTTCAGCAGGCATATTTCTGGCAATTCTTGATTCTGTTGTTGTGAGAAGAAGGTTGGCAGGATCTTCACTGCTGGCATAACGTGTATATAATTGTTTGCGGTTAAAATAGAATTCATCGCTGTATTTCTGCCAGTTGCGGAGCAGTTCTCCCGGATTGTTTCCCAATACGTAGTCTGAGTATTTTATGACAAGCTCCCATTCTCCTTTCATCAGATAAAATCTTGAGGCAAAAGCATAGGCAGCCTTCTTGTTGAAATGGAATTTGGGATTTTGATAGAAATTGTCGTCAACGAGGGAGAGTCCGAGTTTCAAGTCTTTTTCGATATGATCGTAAACTTCTTTTACGGTTATTCTGTCATATTGAGGCAATGCCTCTTTTTCCGGTCGGGTAAGATAGGGTATTCCCGGTGCTGATGTCGATTTTTCCGGAGAATACGGTTCCGCCCAGATATTGACCAGCATAAAATGCAGGTAAGCTCTTAACAGGAAGGCTTCTCCATAAAGAGCTTTTGTCCGGTCGTTTTTGGGGAATCGTGCCAGACATTCCAAAGCCTGATTTGCATGTGCAATTCCTTTGTAGCATGCATTCCAGTAGTTTAAAGGAGTGTCAAGATCATTTTGTTCGTAATCTTCCCAAAAAAACATAGCTTCGTTCAATCGGGAATGATTCCCGTTTATCCGTTCTTCAACATTGTCTGTCCTTGCTTCCAGAAAAGCGAAGTAGCTTGCATCCGGATAGCCTCCGGTGAGCAGTTCCGCAATCTTTTCTTCGCTGTCGATTTTGGTGTCCAAGGTTGAATCAGGAGCTTCTTCCAGAAAGTTCTGGCATGATGCCAGCATGAGAAGTAGGCAGTATGAATAAATGGCTGGTTTCATTTGTTTTGCGGTTTTAAAATGCTACATTCAGAGTCATTGTAATTTGTTTGGGTGTTGGCATGGATACTCCTCCGACTTTATAGAATTCAGGGTCCTGGCCATTCAGTTTCTTATCTGAATAGATGAGAAAAGGATTGGTCATGTTGATCTTGACATTCATCTGTGTCAGTTTGAATCTTGTGAGGAATGATTTTGGAATATTGTATCCCAATGAAATATTTTTCATTCTTACAAAACTGCCGTCTGCCACCCGGTCCTGTGAATAATTGTAAGTGTTATAAGCTCTTTCGATATTCTCTTTCCCGAATTTTTGTATCATGTCTTGAGACGGGATGGTCGGAATACGTGTTTTTTCTTCATCTCCCGGAATGAGCCAACGGTCATGATAGTCTTTTGAAAATACGTTCAAGTCTCCATATGTCGGATCGAATGTCGGGTTCAGGCGTATTTTGTTTCCGGCCTGCATGGTAATAAAGAATGACAGTTCCCAACTTTTGTATTTCAGGGTATTGGAAAATCCTCCCAGACAGGTAGGCTCAATCGGACCATGATAGATAAGATATGATTTGGAAAATTGGGCGTCCAGAAAATTTGCTCCGGCTATTTCATTGTATGTCCCTTGATTTGAGGGATACAGTCCGAAGTCGAACGTCGGAAGGCCATATTGGTTGAGGCCCTGATGGTTGAATGAAAACAATGAACCTCGGGGAAAGCCTACGATATTTCCTTTGCCTGTACCGGCAACCATTTCAAAAGTATTGGGAGTATTGAGCAGTTTTGTGATTTTGGGTTTCATTGCGCTGAAGGTGATGGAACTGATCCATGAAAACTGTGACTTTTGGATTAGTTTCATGTGTACATGAATTTCTCCTCCTCGAGTACGCATATCTCCGAAATTGGCATATTTGTAGTATTGACCGCCAATGCCTGAAGTGCGGATGAGATCTATTAAATCGAAAGAGTTTCTTTGATATAAATCCAATGTGGCACTGATGCGGTTATTGAACAATCCGAGCTCAACTCCGAAGTTTGCCTCTTTCATTTTCTCCCATGTCAGATTCCTGTTGGTCAGATGCAGGATTTCCAATGCATTCTCTCTTTCATCACCGGAAGGTCTGTTGTTGATGAAATGGCGGTATATCGTAGATGAGTTGAGGGCATTTTCGTTCATTTTGGCAGTAAGACCGTAACTAAGACGGACCGCCAGTTTGGAGATATGTTCTTTATGGCGCATGAAATCTTCTTTGTCGAGATTCCATTTGACACCGATATTCCATGTCGGCAGCCATCTGGCCCGGCTGTATTTGCCTGATGCGTTGGAGCCTTCGTAGTTGATTACTCCGTTGATGATATATTTGCCTGCATATCCATAAGTGAGGCTTGATGAAAAAGTGACTTCTCTTTCTGCCAAATCGGTAAGAGAAAAGTAGGTATTCCCTTCATTGACCAGTTTTTCGAAGGCAAGCGGGTTGTTGAAAATCTGATTGCCTTTGTCAAATTGGATACCATATCCTTGAAAAGGAGTGATATTTCTGTTGACATACTGTATTTCGCCGAATCCGAAAGCCTGCAGGTCATGTTCCCCCCAGCGTTGGTTATATTCCAGAGAAAGGCGGCCGAGGTAACTTTGTAGAGATGTTTCGGTCTTGTTGAATATTCCGCCGTGTTGCAGAATTACCTGTGGTAATTTCAATGGATCCTTGTAATTTTTCAGTAGATAGATATTTTCTTTTGCTACGTATGGATTCTCGTCGGCTCTGAAGGCTTGGGCTACATTCGAATTTTCAGTGATGTAGTGGGAATTCCGGGTTGAGGCATGTCGTACAGACACCAGTCCCTTGGCGGATAAATGACTGTTGATGGAGTAGGCCAGTTCATTTTGTATCTTGAAATCCAGCACTTCGGTCTTCATATAATTGTTCTTGTATTCGTTGAGAATATTGAATGGAGCCCAGTTATTCCGGTAATATTCCAGTTCTCCGTTATTGTTCCTCGGACGCAGTGTCCGGCTTGTTCCCAGTGCATATGCAAATGGATTGATATCGAAGTCCCGTTCAAAAGTTCCCACGGCAGTATTTTTTTTCTGTGGAATGGTTCCGGGGGATTTTTGTTTTCTCAGATTACCTTGTGCCAATATGGTGACTCTTAGCTGATCATCTTTACAGAAAAATGTGTTTTTGATATTAACGGTTAATCTTCTGACATTATCAGAAATACTCCATCCTCTGTCTTCATACAGTCCGATAGACGCATAGGTTGCAGACTTTTCTCCGCCGGCAGAGAAGGTCAGGGTGTGTGCATGGGTCGGACGGTGAGTGAAAAGTTCCTTGAACCAGTTGGTATTGGCATACTCCCGTTCTCTCAAAAAATCCATTTTTGCCTGTTCCGTATTGTCGATATAATATCTTCCCGTTTCCGTATTGACAGTGCTGATGCCTTTATAGAGTTGGTGATAGATTCCGCTTCTGCGGCCATATAGTGTGTTTTGTAGAGAAAAATAACCTTTCCGATACATCTCCTGATATATCGACATGCTTTCCTGGGAATTTAGAAGGTCATATTCAGAGTAGGAAGGAATTGTGCGCATGCTGACCTCGCCGGTGTAGTTGAATTGAAGCGGTGTATTTCTTTTTCCAGAACGTGTGGTGATGACAATGACTCCGTTTATTGCTCTGGCTCCGTAGATGGATGTTGCCGATGCGTCTTTCAAAACTTGTATGTCTTCTATGTCAGAAACATTGATTCCGGCAATGGCCGAACTCAATAGTGTGACGGCATCTCCGGATACCAGCTGGTCGGGAGATACCTGTACGAGATCTTCACAGACAACACCGTCGATTACCCATAACGGTTGTACATTTCCCATGATGGAAGCTCCGCCGCGGATATTGATGCGCGGTGCGGCTCCGAAACTTCCGGTTACATTCTGAATGGAAAGTCCGGCGATTCGTCCTTCGAGCATGCGTGAAATGTCGGGTACTCCGTTCAGTTTTACATCATCCATCTTTACCGATGAGGCTGCACCTGTAAATACCCTGCTTTTGATTTGCTGATAGCCTGTAATAACTACACTTTCCAATTCCTGACTATCCTCTTCAAGAATGATTTCCAGAAAATTCGATGAAACCTTGACCGTTTTTTTCTTCATTCCGATAAAACTTATTTCAAGCATTTGTCCGGACCGGACCTGAATTGAGAAATGTCCGTTGATATCGGCAGTTCTTCCGGTTTTTGTCCCTTTGATGAGAATTGTGGATCCCGGAAGCGGTTCTCCCATTGAGGAGCGTACCACTCCTTCCACCGTCATGATTTCCTGTGCGAAGCAAAGTTGCGAGAATACTGCAAAGAACAGGAAACAGACTGTTTTTATAATTGTTGATTTTCTTGTTGCCATATAAGAATTGTTATTAATGAATTATGGAATAGAAACAATCAGAATTGCAGGCTTACTCCGCCATAGATTCCGAATGGATGCCCTGCACGGAGTCCTGACGGGTGCCGTGATGTAAGGTATGTTTTATTCGCAAGGTTAATAGCGTTTACTTTCAGAATAAGCCATTTGTTAATATGTGCATTGGCTGATGCATCCAAAATGAAATGAGCCGGAATTTTTTCTCTTTCTGCAATTTTACCTTGTCCGGGTGTCGTGCGCATGTCGCTGTTATAGCGTGCTGTAATATTGACATCGAATAATCTGTGTTCTATTCCCCACTGTATGTTCAAGGCATGTTTGAATATATAGGGAATTTCATCCCCTTTCCGGACATTGCCCCATGTCTTGTTGGAAAATGATGATTTCAACTCTGTATCGGTATATGTATAGGAGAGTTGTAGTGGCATTTGGACAGGACATTTTTCAGATAACGGCTGATATTGGACCAGCATTTCTATTCCTTTTACCAATGCTTTTCCTACACTGAACTGTTCCAAAGTGCCGAGGCCGCCGGCAGCAGCAAGATCACTTCCTAACATGTGGCTGTATTTGTTACAGAAACCAATGGCTTCTGCTTTAAGATTGTCCGTGGAGAGACGGGCGCCTAATTCCATGTTGATACTGCTTTCCGCTTCCTGATTCAGTACTGCGCTTGGGGGAGAGAATCCCTTGTGTACTCCTGTGAACAATGATAATTCATTCATTATCTGGTAGCTTAATCCGACGCCTGGGATTACGACGCGGGCTCTGTTCGGTGTCTCAATCCGAATTTTTCCTGTACGGTCCAAATCCTCTTTCGTATAGTCTTTTTCCAGTAAGTCGACATCTTCATATCGCAGACCTCCGGTCAGAGTCCAGCCGCCATATTGGGCTTTGGCCAGCAGGTATCCGGCAAAAGCATCGGCGGATATAAGACGATTTGCATTGCTCCCGTGGATTCCTTCTCTGAATATTTCCATTTTCTTGTTTATCATGGAATAGGCGTCATCCCATTGAAAACGGTCTTCTTCGTCATGATGCAGGCGCAGGCCTAATTCAAAATCCATATAGAGTTTGTAAGTGTGCAGCTTATATTCCATTTTGGCCTGTACGCCTTTGGAATGATAAGTCCTGTTATTGGCTCTTACCAGCAGAGCTTCGCCCGGCTGATCGCTTTTTCCTGTGAGAATGTCAAAATACAGATGATTGGTTTCCGGGTCAGTAAGGACATCTGATATAGACCTTTTCTCCTTTGGGGTGATTCCGGCACGGACGTCATTCAGTTTATACCAATTACGGTGAAAACGGTTGTAATAGGCATTGGCCGTAACAGAAATCTTGTGAGGAATGTTCAGGCGATAGGTGAGTACCCATTGCTGATGATCATTTTTCATTTCATCCATTTGTGAACCGGGATATCTTAAAAAGGGGGTTTTCTTGAAATCCTCTTCAGTCACTCCCACATAGGTTTCGTCGGAAAGTTCGTCGGCATATCCGAATTTCAATTCCAGTAAATGTCCCACGGGGTGGGATTTGTCAGTCCTCACCATTATTTTCCCGATAAAGTCGTTCCGTGTGAATCCTTTGCACCGTCTGTTCTCGAATTTTTTGAATCCATCAGAACTATACCTGAGGTATTCGGTCATGAATCCGAAATGTTTCCATGAATTCCCGATGGTGAGATGCGATTTTAAAGTATTGTATGAACCATAGGTGAGAGCTGCCTTGATACTGAATGTTTCCGGAATGGGAGTGGAAACCATATTTATGGCTCCCCCTGTGGTAAAGGGACCATATTGTATCTGACTGCTTCCCTTTAATACTTCAATGGCATACATGCGGGCTGCATTGGGAAAATAATAGGCCGCAGGAGCGGAGTAGGGTGCAGGAGCTGCAAGAATCCCGTCTTCCATGATGGAAATTCTTTCACTTCTTTCTGCTTTCGTTCCGCGCAGACTGATGTTAGGACGGAGACCGAATCCGTCTTCTTCATACATGTTGACTCCGGGTACGGCTTTTAACATACGGTTGATGTCCGTATACCCGAATTTGAGGATTTCTTCAGGCGAAACATAGTAGGCAGATCCCGCGCGGTTTCTTGCCATGAATTTACTTCCTAAAATCTGACGGGAAGTGATGACAACTTCTTCCAGATTGAGGGCCGTGTCTGCCTTTATTTCCTGCTTTGATTCTTGTTCTTGTGCAAATAATTGCAATTCTCCGGTGATAAATAATAAAAAGAATACTACTTTTTTTGAAATCATTGGCGATATAGGTTATTAGGTATTTTTTTAAAGGGACAAATTTCTCTCCGAATTTAAGGATATACAATACCTATAATGTGGTATATTGGTAGTAGGTGTATCCATATATTAGGTAGTGGTTTCCTCTGTTTTTCAAACAGTGTATTAGATTGTCAGTCTGCTGTTTGTTTATTGCTGCCGCAGGATATTTATAAGATGCTGAAGAAATTACATGGCAGGATTCTTGAAACAGAAGTAAGTTTATGGAGTATGGAAACATTCTGAATAAGTGAGGCATAATGTGGAATGAAGGGAACGGTGAAAAATCATCCGGCGAGGAATGTTTATTCTCATTTTAAGATTGTATCTTTGCAGTAAATCAAAATTAAAGATAGTCATGTCAGAATGTATGGAACATCCGGAAAATTCGCCGGAATATGAAGGATTAAAAGTAAACAAGGGAATTCCTCAGCCGGAACCCATGAATCCCAATATTGCCGCACGTCTTAAAATGATTCGGAAGCAGGAACTGACTGCCGGTGATTATGTTGAAGGCATATTGAAAGGCAATATCAATATTTTAAGCCAGGCAATTACGCTGGTGGAAAGTTCTAAGCCTGAACACCAGACGATAGCCCAGGAGGTTATCAGACGCTGTCTGCCCTCATCGGGACAGTCTGTACGGATCGGTATCACAGGTGTACCGGGAGCCGGAAAGAGTACGTTTATCGAAAGTTTCGGAAAATACCTGACCAAAGAGGGACACAAGATTGCCGTACTGGCCATCGACCCGAGCAGCGAGCGTTCCAAGGGCAGTATTCTGGGAGACAAGACCCGTATGGAGGAATTGTCATGTGACCCGCTGGCCTATATCCGTCCATCGCCATCCGCAGGTTCGCTGGGTGGTGTAGCCCGCAAAACCCGCGAAGCCATGATTTTGTGCGAAACAGCCGGATTCGATATCATTCTGATTGAAACGGTGGGTGTCGGACAAAGTGAAACCGCTGTCCATTCAATGGTGGACTTTTTCCTGCTGGTTCAAATTGCCGGAGCCGGAGATGAACTGCAGGGCATCAAACGCGGTATCATGGAGATGGCAGACAGTATCATCATCAATAAAGCTGACGGCAACAACATCCAGCGTGCCGAACTGGCCAAAGCCCAGCTGACAACAGCTCTTCACTATTTTCCGCCTCATGAATCAGGTGTCATGCCGAAGGTGATGACTTGTTCTGCCTACGAACGTACCGGTATCGATGCCATTTGGGATAACATCCTGCATTATTGCAGTGAGACCCAACAGAACGGCTATTTTGAACGACGAAGATCCGAGCAGTCGAAATACTGGATGTATGAAACTATCAACGAACAATTACGCAACCTCTTCTATCAAAGCCAGAAGGAAAACCTGAAAGTTGCCGAGGAACAGGTAATGAAAAATCAGGTAAGTTCGTTTGCCGCAGCTTTCGAGCTATTGGACAAGTATTTCAAAGGGTAAAAAAGGAAAAATAAACAAAAGAGGACTTTCTAATGGAAGTCCTCTTTTGTTTATTTGAATTCAGGAAAATCATGCTGGAACACAAAACCACGCCGTTGGTCGATTTTTCCACAAAAATGCGTCACTCCGTTTGTAACTGCCACATAGGGTGCTGACAATGTGATATTGTAACGGAAGGCCTGATCGAACACCTGACGGCTGAGCACTACTGACGGTGCCTTACATTCTACCAGTAGCCACGGTGTGCCGGAACGATCGAATACCACTACATCAAAACGACGCGGCAAACCATAAAGTTCAATCCCCCGTTCAATAGCAATCAAGGCCGGCGAACATCCCTTAACGTTTATCAGATAGTGTACCAAATGTTGGCGAACCCATTCTTCTGGTGTCAGGACAACATATTTTTTACGGATAATATCAAAAATCAAAACATTTTCCTCCAGTCTCTTTATCTTATAATCAAATGGCGGTAGTGATAAGGTAACCATACAGCAATATTTTTTATTTTTCACACAATTCCGCAACACTATAAAAAATATACTTAAAAACCGAAAAACAAGGTAATATCCCTTTTTTTCATATCAAGAGATTCGCTTAATCCAGTGTTGCATATGGAATCAAACAAATCTCCCTGGACAGTGTAAAAGTACAAATAAAATCTGCAGGAATCACTTCTTGCAATTGAATATTGAGGATTTGCCGACCGGCAAACAGACGGGGCCTGTAATTCATTCAATCGTTACCCCTCTTGAATATGCACAGCGATTGGACAAAAATCCTGCTCCGTCCGGGCAGAAATTTTTGTATGACCGTATCGGGGACCTATCGCTCTGCAATATTGTGCAGTCGTGCTATCAGTTCATCACCGAGAGTTGTCTTGATATCGATGTGTCGCTTGACTGTCTCGACAAACGGATTGTTATCGAAAGCTCCGCGAACCTGTTCGAAATCAATTACTTTCTGCTTCTTGTTGCCGTCCGCTCCGAATCCGGTCTGTGCTGTCATGGAAAATTCTTTCTTGGCATCCTCGTATAACATCTTGTCAAGAGTCACCACGGCATCTTTCCAGATAGTTACAATGCGAATCACATCCTCGGCAGTGATGCTCTCCGGCCGGACATCATACCATTGCTGCATCACCTCCCAGGCCCAGGTCCATTCCAGACTGTAATAGTCTGTATGCAATTGTTGGAATACGTGGCCAATCTGTTCGATTGTCGTGATTTCACCTTCTACAATGTGTCGGAGCAGAGCGAAAATCTCCTTCTGAGGCGCAATTAATCCGCAAAGATCCACCCATTCGCCGCTGCCTTTTTCAGTATCGGGCTGCAACCGTGCGCGAATCTCCTCATTGTTATGGAAAGGAATGTTTTCCAGTCGTTTGATGATGGAGTTGCCGAGAAATTTATTGATGGCCATTGCATAATATTGGATTCCTCTTTTAAGTGAACTGCTCTTGATGTGGGCGCTTTGATAAGAATATTCCTCCGATGTTTCACCGGAAATCTCCTGTAATGTGTGCAATACTTCTGTTCCGCGTAGCATCTTTTGAATCGTATAGGGACTCAGCAGATTGAAATTGATGTAATCCAGTTGGCAGGAGTCGGTACGTTTGTCTCGCTTGGGCCATTTTTGGGCATCGCGGATGGTGCCCACGCTTCGAAGATTCACTGCCGGCACCAGATACGTCTGGTTGTTTTGTTCTATCAAATATGAAAAAGGCAGATCGGAAGTGTCCGGATGACTCACATGCCGGCCCATGATAAGCGAAAAGGCTCCGATTTTTGCCGGCCATAATATATAGGAGTCACTGGTGGTCTTCGAGCCGCGTTCCACAATCCCCTGATGAATCGGTCCCAGTTTATAGAGGTGGTTGCTTTGGTTTGAGCCGCTGCCGGCATTCAAAAATGAAAACATGCCGGCAATCAACAGGCTGGATTTGTGCATTGTCACCGTATAAGGTCCTGCAAACACGGCGCAAGCCTCACCGTTTTCTCCCTGACAATTACTGAAAAACAGCGAATCATGAGCCGAAAACAGATGTCCCAAATGGCAGGCCTGTCCCACAAAACAGCGAATCAGCGCAGCTCCGTCCGTCACGCTGGCTCCGGATGAAATGATAAAGTCTTCGGCTACCACATTGTGTCCGATATTCACGGGAGCCAGGGCATTGCTGTTAATCGAACCGTTTTTCAGCCGTGATGCTCCGTCGATGGTTGCATGATCGCCGACAGCTACATTCCGGATTGTGCCTGTATTGATAATATGCACCCGATTGCCGATGGTGCCGCGGTCCGATGATATATCCTCCGTGTAGTTGGCAATGATGTTTTTCAATTTTTCGGTCAGTGGTGGATAATGGCGGTAGAGTGCGATGATATATGCCAGATGGGCAGACAGTTCATTGAAAATCGGTACTTCGCGTCCTCCTGTTTCATTGAGCACAGCCACCGGCGTACCATTCCCGAATGAGCTGTAACCCTCTGTCACAATCAGATTCGCATTTTGGATAAAACATTCCTCTCCGATATTATAATTGGCGATATAGTTTGGAATATTTTCAATCAGTGTATTATTGCCCACACGGCAATTATGCAATGTCACATAATTCAGACCCGAATGTTTGGGCATCCCTCCGTCAAGAATGAATTCATGCTCAAACACTCCCAGACTGACATCTCCGGAAAAACGGGTATGGTGAATAAAGTCTG
This sequence comes from Odoribacter sp., assembly GCA_020024465.1. Classification (GTDB taxonomy): domain Bacteria; phylum Bacteroidota; class Bacteroidia; order Bacteroidales; family Marinifilaceae; genus Odoribacter. Next base: position 143,248 of record JAHHTT010000001.1, on the reverse strand, counting down.
TCTTAAAGTCCGGATCAACAAGAACCCGTTGCCAGTCGGAGGCAGTGCAACCCTGACAGGATAGTAACGTGATTTCTTCTTGCGTAAGATTTCTCAGGTTCATCGGTTTGTCGTTTTAAGTAATGATAAAAAAATAATTTGGTAAACTTCAATTCGGTTTAACGAGATAATTCCACTTAGGGAGATTAACTTGATGCACAATCCTCCGTCCGGCTTTTCTCTCGTAGTCCGAATCGATTTGTCTTTTGATATCATAAGTTTTGTCATTTATGTTTACGTGTACAATCAGTCCTTTTGATGTAGTGGTTGCAACAGCCTTATCAGCAACATTCTTCATAGAAATTAGCGATGCTCCGCTCCAACTTCTCGAGATCTGCGAGAAGAGTCTGTGTTCTATGGAATTGAACGTTGAGCAATAAGGGGGATAATGCATAACCAGTATGTTCATATTCAGTTTATTAGAGAAGAGCATAATGTCTTGCTTAAATATTCTGTGCCTATTGGAGTTGGAGCCACCTCCATCACACAACAGTACGATGGTCTTTGCATTTGGATACATCTTTTCCAGATGCTGCTTCCATATCCTCTCTATGTTATCACTGACAAACTCCGAAGTATCATGATTGGAGTCAAGTGTCATATATCCGACATTCTTTGCCACGTCAAAGATGCCGTGAGGTATTATTTTACATTCGGCAAATGTCTCAAAGTCATGATCGAGCACCTTTGGCTGTCCTGTACTGAAAACCTTCCCCTCACGTTTGAAGTTGCCGATAAGTTCCTTCTTCTTGGTATCAATGCTGAGAACCGGGAGCCTGAGTTCCTCACATTGTTCCCTGATGTCAGCAATGTTATTGAATTGGACATCCCTATCCTTCGATTCGGCCAGAGGCAAGTCCTTTATGAAAGAGCGCCTGCGGAATCCAAGAGATTTAAGTATTTGTCTGATAATGTATTCGGATATCTCATATTCGGCTTTAGACATCTCGCTCTTTATTTGGCTGACAGTCAGAGAGACCCAAATAACAGTCTCATCTTGAGGAAGACCTGCAGAGTGAGGCTCTATGACAAGTTTGATAGCATCAATCCATTCCGGATGCTGCGACACAAAACTCTTGCGTCCACCTTCGGGGCGTTGCTGCTTTCCTTGAACTGGAGTATATCCGTCTTTGAGTTCTTGCATACCTTTATACAAAGTATTTTTGCTGACTTTAATAAATTTACTAACTTTATCAACGCCATGTCTGCCAAGGGTGATCGCTCGCAATGCAAGGAACTGCCTTCTTTGGAATTCATTGAGCGTGGACATAAAGGCTATATCTTCTGTTGTAAGCATTTCTGAAGGAGATTTCGTTTTCATTTAAATATCTCTGGTAGGATATTTAAATTTACGATTTTTCCTCCAATATTTGCAAATATATCTAATTGATAATAAGATAATTATTTGTGTTTTTGTGGTAATTTTCACACAATCTGAGACATTGCCGAAAGGGTGATTTGGAGCGATTATAAAGCATCTCTTATATATCTGAAACTGTCACAATTTATTTTTTAATGATTACTATATCTTCTTATCTTCAGTTTCAGCAGATATTACGATTCCTACAAATGGGTTGTCCTCGACCTCTATAACCGTACCAGATATCCATTGTGGCCGTCTGGTACGGTCTGGCGAAATTAATACTTTATCTCCGATTTTCATGTTATTGATATGTTTATAGTTCTGTATTTACTAAATTAGCTTTGCAAATATATATTTTTTGGTGAGAATAAAAAAGGTCTTGCCATTTCCCTTGAATCCCTTTTGCGTTTCCTGCACCTCTTTCTGTGTGCCGCTTTTGTTTTTCTCCATTTTTGCTTTTCTGCTCCGAATACCCTCCCGCTTAACTCTTGCTCTTCTCTTACGTTTCTCCGTTCTTTATCCGAAGTTTCTCCGAAGCTTGTCCGAACGGAATGAGTTCAGCAACGGTGCAACTTCTTTTCGGCAGCGTAAAAATGCAAGAGGGAAGAGGAGGGAATAGATTCCCTGTCTGGCAGATAAGTCTTGTATTTTTTTTGAAACGGAAAAATAAAATTACCTTTGCTTTTATATAATACGGAGGAAGATTGTGGATTGTCCGTGAATTTAAGTATGTATGATTATCGTATCTGGTAGACACCGGATCTCATGTTGCAAACAGAGCTTATGGAAAACAAGAAAAACATGAAAAGAATATATGATGATTATTATCATCGTTTATGTTTTTATGCTGCAAAATACATGAAGGACATCGAGGAGGCAAAAGATATCGTACAGGATGTGTTTGTAAAAATCTGGGAACGGGAAATATCGTTTTCTAATGAACTGGCTCTGTCTGCCTATCTTTATAGCAGTGTCTATCATGCTTGTATAGACAGGCTTACACTACAAGGAATACACAACCGGCACCATTTGCGGATACAAAAAACGAATCACGATATAGATTCGGCAAATTATCTGAACAAACGAATTGAAGATGAAGTGTTATGGGAAATATTTGAAGCTGTTGAACAATTGCCAGAAGAGTGTAAAAAAGTTTTTAAATTAAGTTATATAGAAAAATTAGATATTGCACAAGTCGCGAAGCTTTTAAATATTTCAGAACATACCGTAAAAAGCCAACGTGCCAGAGGGAAAAAATTGCTGCAAGAATATTTAAAAGACCTTTTCTCAATAGCATCTGTTATTTTTTCACCATTAATTTAGAAAAATTATCGGAGGATTACGCTCTTTTGAGTAGTTCGTTCGTTTTTTATATAGAATAATGAACGGCAAACTATGGAAAAAGAGCGATTGATACGGCAGATTAGTAAATTAATTATAAAAAAGATCAATAATACCATCTCGTCGGAAGAGGAAACGGTGCTAAATAGATGGCGTACTTCTAATGCAGAGAATGAAGAATTGTTTCAAATGATTTTATCTTCCGATGACAGCCGACAGGCATACCGGTATTATAGGGAAATCAAAAAATTAAACGATTGGGAGGAGATTAAACAGAAATTGGCCTGTAAACGTACTCCAGTTTGGAAACGCTTGATGCGTTACGCTGCAATTCTTCTTGTAGGAGTAGGGTGTATTGGGGCAATCATGAGGATGATTTCTGATGAACCGACAGTTCAATTCGCTCAAGAAGAGATCGAGCCGGGATGTTTAAAAGCTGTGTTGACTTTCGCGGATGGAGAAAAAATGATGTTGGGTGCAAATCATTCCCATGATTTGCAAGTGCTGGAAGAATATGGAATTTCAGTAAACGATTCTACTTTAATCTATAATGAAGTTGATAGAATCGATGAATATCATACTTTGGAAGTGCCTCGTGGCGGCGAATATATCCTTACTTTGGAAGATGGAACAAAAGTTTGGATAAATGCAGAAACAATAATTAAGTTCCCTACCCGGTTTAAGCAGAATGAGCGCAAAGTATTATTGCTGGGTGGTGAAGCTTATTTCCGTGTTTGTAAAGATGTAGAAAGACCTTTTTATGTGGAATGTAAAGATATAAGCATTAAAGTTACCGGAACAGAGTTTAATGTTATGGCCTATCCTGAAAAAAAGCGGATTGAAACAACATTAGTGAATGGTGGAGTTAAAATATATAAAGAAAAACAAGAGTTGTCATTAACACCTCAAGAACAGGCAATATATTCTCAAACAGACAATAAATTAAGTAAAAAGAAAGTTGATGTTAAATATTTTACTTCCTGGAAAGACGGTGTTTTTGAATTTCGGGAAATGCCATTGGGAGATGTTGTTGTACAATTGGAACGTTGGTACAATGTGAATTTTACTTTTCAGGATGATAGTTTGAAACAAATTCTTTTTACGGGGGCTATTATTAAAAATAAATCATTAAAATTTATTCTGAATATCATTAAAGAAACGCAATTGATTGATTATAGCATAACTGAAGATACGGTTATAATAAAAAAATAACGGGGGAATGGAAATTTTATCAATAAAAAATATTGAACGGATTAAGATTGGAATAAGATGTTTGTTTAAAAAATGTTGAATTAACTACTGCAAAAATGATGAAAAAACCTAAACTACTTAGGTGCTTATCGGATAAAGTACCTGGAAAATTTATGAAAAAGATGAAACTTACTTTGTTTTTATGTTTACTCTGCGTATTGCAACTTAATGCTGCACAATTACTTTCTGCTCAAGCAAAAGTGACGTTGGACATGCAAAATGTCCCTTTGGAAAGAATATTTAATGAGTTGAAAAAACAAACCGGAAGTGTTTTTGTTTTTGGAGATTCTGACGTTGATAAACATCAGCTTGTGACTGTTTTTGCTGCAAATAAGGAATTAAGAGATGTTTTGAACGATTTGCTGCCACAAATAAGACTCGGCTACAAGATAGAGGAGGATTATATTGTGGTGTATAAACAGGTTGTGAAAAATAAGCCTCAAGGAATCAGATTACGTGGTGTTGTTACAGATAAAAACAAACAACCATTACCAGGTGTAACAGTATTAATTAAAGGTTCTACAACCGGTGTTATTACCAATGAAAAGGGAGAGTATGAAATAACCATTCCCAATATTAAAAACATTGCATTGAGTTTTTCATTTATAGGAATGAAAACTCAAGAAGTAAAATATACCGGGCAGACTGATTTGAATATTGTATTGGAATACAATGTAGAAGAGATGGAGGAAGTTGTTGTTAATGGTTACTTTACACGTAAAAAAGAAAGTTTTACCGGGGTTTCGAAAACTTTTTCCGGTGAAGAATTACGAACAATTTCAACAGGTAATGTTTTAAATACTCTGTCTGTTTTAGATCCTTCGTTTACAAAAATAGCAAATAATGAAATGGGGAGTGACCCCAATACAATTCCTGATTTTGAAATTCGTGGTTCTGGTAGTTTGAAATCAGAATATGAAGGAAATCCTAATATGCCAACATTTATAATGGATGGATTTGAAGTTTCCGCCCAAAAGGTGTTTGATTTAGATCCTTCAAGAATCCGTTTTATCACGATATTGAAAGATGCTGCTGCGACAGCGATTTATGGCTCCAGAGCTGCAAATGGAGTCGTTGTCATCGAAACAGTTGTCCCTAAGGCCGGAACATTGCAACTATCATACAATGGCAGTGTCAATTTTGAGATTGCAGACCTTTCGGACTATAATTTGATGAATGCAGAAGAAAAACTGGAATATGAATTGCGTTCAGGACTATATGAATCATCCTCCAGGCCAGGTTGGACTGATGATAATCTAAATGCCTACAATCAAAAACTGAAATTGGTGAAAGAAGGAAATGATGTAAATTGGCTCACTATTCCTGTTAAAGAACTTGGTGTGGGGCATAAACACTCCATTACCGCAGAAGGAGGGAATGATATATTCCGCTATGCCTTTGATTTATATTATTCAGACAAAGCTGGAGTTATGAAAGGTTCTAAAAGAGATAATTATGGAGGTGGCATCCGTTTACAATATAATCTGAAGAAAATTAAATTTACGAATTATACCTCTTTTGATCATTTGAAGTCTGTAAATTCTCCTTATGGACAGTTTAATTCTTATTTATATTATAATCCATATTATAATCCATATGATGAAAATGGGAATGTAAAAAGGATTCTTTATGAATACAAATATTATGACCAGGGTTTTACAACCAAACAAATGGAAAATGAACTTTATAATGCCGTGTTACCTTCCAAAGACCAACAGACAGGCAATAGTTTTCTTAACAATTTTGCGATAGAATATAATATTATCTCCGGCTTAAAATTGAAAGCCAACTTATCTCTTAGTGTAGATAATAGTAAAACAGATGTTTATAAATCGTATGATCATACAGATTTTATCGGTGTCGAAAAAAAAGGTAGCTATAGTCAGACAAACGCCAATACTTTCAGTTATGATATAAATGCCATCCTGTCGTATGTAAAAAGTTTTAAGAAACATTTATTAAACCTTGGAGCTGTATATAATCTGCGTGAGACACAATATGACATGTCCGGTATGTATGTGCTTGGATTTCCCAATGTAAATATGGACCATGTATCTATGGGTGCAGGTTTTCAGGAAGGGAGTAAGCCTAATGGTTCTTATAATGTAACCCGTTTGATTGGTATTGTCGGAAATCTTAGTTATACTTATGATAATTGTTTTCTATTGGATGCTTCAGTAAGAAGTGACGGCTCTTCCTTATATGGTTCTAAAAAACGGTGGGGGACCTTCTGGTCTGTCGGAATAGGATATAATATCCACAATGAAGAGTTTATGAAAAAGCAGAATGTCATTAATCTACTCAAATTGCGTGCATCAATCGGTACAACAGGGGGACAGAATTTTGATCCTTATCAGTCAATGTCAATGTATTCGTACAATGATTCACGAATCAGGAATATTTCATATAGTGGTTATATTGGAGCTATTTTGAAGGCATTCGGAAATAAAAATTTAAAATGGCAGAGAATAGAAAAACGTAATGTCGGTTTGGATTTTGAATTGTTTAAGGGACGGATCACTGGAGCATTCAATCTGTATCAGGATATATCAAAGGATGTATTGATTGATGTTTCTATTGCACCGTCGTTAGGTTTTGATTCATATAAAGACAATCTTGGGGAAGTAGAGAATACAGGCGTTGAATTGTCTTTAAAAGGAAGGCTTGTAAATGATTATGAGAAAAATATTAAATGGGATGTATTGTTCAATTTGGCTCATAATAAAAACAGGGTGACCAAAATCAATAAAGCTTTAACGGCTTTTAATGAGCGGCAGGATTCTAATGTAAAGAATAAACCTACCATACGTTATCAAGAAGGTCTGTCTCAGAATACTATTTGGGTAAACGAATCTTTAGGAATCGATCCGGCAACGGGTGAAGAAATCTTTTTAGATATGAATAATAATAAAGTAAATACATGGAATGCTGCAAATTATAAACCATGCGGGTCAACGGATCCTAAGATTTATGGAAATATAGGAACAATGTTTATCTGGAAAAATTGGGAATTTAATGCCTATCTATATTATAAATATGGCGGATATTTATATAATCAAACGTTGGTTGATAAGGTTGAAAATGTAAATCCCAATGAGAATGGGGATAAACGAATTCTTTATGATAGATGGAATAAGCCTGGTGATATTGCAAAATTTAAAAAAGTGAGTGACGTATCGATTACAAATCCGACCTCGCGTTTTGTTGAAAAAGAAAATTATATTCAATTGCAATCAATTTCGCTTAGTTATGATTTTTATGGCGAACGATTGAAACAATGTGGGATTCAAAGATTGAAATTATCTGTGATCGGCAATGATATTTTTACATCATCAACTGTAAAGATGGAAAGAGGAACACATTATCCGTATGCTCGGACATTTTCGTTGACAGCCCAAATAACCTTTTAATTATTTATGTTATGAGAAAAGTATTAAGTAAGATAATATTATTTTTATTGCTTGCAATATTAACAGCCTGTAATGACTGGTTAAATATATCGCCTAAAACAGATATGAAAGCAGAAGATTTGTTTTCTACAGAAGCCGGCTTTCGTGATGCTTTGGTGGGTATATATGCTTTAATGTGCCGTGATATGTCATATGGTAAGGATTTATCTTATGGATTTGTTGATATTCTTGCACAATATTACAGTAGTCCAAGAAAGAATACATCTTCCGGTTATCCGCATAATTACAAATATGTTGCAGAATATAATTATACCGAAAGTGGCGAAGAAGGTCGAATTCTGGCTATTTGGAAAAATCATTATACTGCTATTGCTAACATCAATCAGGCTCTTTCGTTTATTGATGAGAATATTTCAGTCTTTTCTACTTCTGAAGTACATGATGTATATAAAGGGGAATTTCTTGCACTACGTGCCATGCTGCATTTTGATATTCTCAGATTGTTTGCTTCATCTCCTGTCATGGATAATGGAAAAGGATTAAATACTTTGGCAATTCCTTATATCGATTCATATACAAATATTGCACAGACTCAATTATCTGTACAGGAAGTATTACAGAAAATTGAAAAAGATTTGTTAGATGCTCAGGTATTAATGAAAGGAAAAGAAGATTTTAAAATTAATGATTCTTCATTGCCGATGTATAACAGGCAACAACGTATGAATTATTATGCGGCTACTGCTTTATTGGCGCGCGTATATCTTTATGGGAATCAAAAAGAGAAAGCTCTGCAGCGGACTAAAGAAATTATAGGAGAACCGCAAGGCGAGAAACCTACAACGTATGTTTTAGCTTCGAAACCTGCAACAACGACAGAGCCTATGTTTCCAACCGAACTGATTTTTACTTTAGATGTTCAGCAATTAAAGGATTTAAGTGAGAATTATTTTTCAGAATCGTCTCCTGCAACAATTCTAAATATGACGGAACAAGAGCGAAAGTCTATCTTTAATATGTCTGAACTTGATCAGGAATTTCGAGCAATTTGGTTAACTAAATTATCAGACGGAGTATCTTCTGTCTTGAATAAATATAAAGATATGAAATATATTCCAATATTTAAAATATCAGAACTTTATCTGATTGCTGCCGAATGTGCGGGAGGTGTTGATGGCATGGCATATTTAAACGAATTGCGCAATCATCGGGGACTTAAAAGCATAACGGATCCTGAAAAACTGAATGAATTTATTTACCAAGAATATCGGCGGGAATTTATCGGCGAAGGACAGTTGTTTTTCTATTATAAACGTAAGGGATTTGACCGTATCGGTGCCATGGATAATATTGCAATTGAAAACAGTAATGCGGTTTATAATCTTCCAATACCAACGACAGAAGTGGATTTTGGCAATATCAAAAAATAATATTTATGAAAACACTATATTTTATTTCAGCAATGATGTTATTTGTTGCATGTCAGGAAAATGACCGTTTAATATATAATGACGGTATGCATGATATTTATTATTCTGTTGTTACAGAGAATCGGGATAGTTTATATGTTTCTCTCTTAACGGCGGAAGATGTTTCGGTAGCAAATATTCAAATAAAATTATTAGGACATGTATTGCCTGTTGCTCAAAAATTTAAGGTCGAAATAGTTAAGGAACGTTCTGATGCAAAAGAAGGTGTACATTACCTTCCTTTACCTGAATATTTTGAATTTCCAGCAGGTGTTTTTGAATATGATATGCCTGTGACTCTCTTGAAAGGAGATGAGCATATAACTGAAAAACCGGTAACGTTGACTTTACGTTTAATTGCTACTCCGGAATTGGGTGTTGCCTATGAAAATCGTTCTGAACTTCGATTGTTAATTGCAGATATGCTTAAAAAACCTGAAGGTGAAGGATATTATGGAGATATGACAGTGTTCAAAAACTTATTCGGAGAATATTCTAAAACTAAACATTTGATGATTATAGATCTTGTAGGCCATGATTTTTGGGACGGTAATTATGGAAGTTATGGAGGTGTTTATGGATTGTATTATGAAATGGGGTACTATACTCCTTATGCCAGAAAACTATACAAAATTATCACTGAAAAGGAGATTAAGGATGAAAATGGTAAAATAATGCAAGGTTGGATGGTTCCCTAACGCAGTAAGTTGTAATTTTTAAAATAGAATTTATTATGAAAATGCTATATATTAAGTATTTATTTGTTTTATTCATGATGTTGATTTTTTCATGTATAGATGACAATTCAAAATTTGGAGGTTTGGATATTGATGAGATAAAAATAGAAGGTATCAAGGATTACCAAGAAATTGAATTGGGAGGACATTTAATTGTAAAACCGATAATTACAACGAAATTTGGTGACAAATCTGATTTATCATTTGTGTGGTATAAGTATAATCAGGAGCAAAGCATTGCCGACACTTTAGCTTACACAAGAGATCTGGATGTTGTTATTAATGATGTTTTGCCGGGAGTGGAAACAACATTGTCATTTAAGGTAATTGATAATCATACGGGGGTGTATTCATTGCACAATTCCAAATTTATCACTTTAGGTAAATATGCAGGTGGAACCTTAATGTTATATCGTAACAATGGGGATATTGAATTAGGTCTGCTGAAAAAAGACGGGATAACTTTATATGAGAATATTTTTTCCCAGATGAATGAAGGTGAGAAATTAGGAAGTGCTTCAAAAAGAATTCTTCTTACAAAGAATTATCCTCAGAATTCTTTGCCATATAAAGCTGTTATTGTCACTTGTGATGACCCAACAGGAGGAGTTTATTTGGATGCAGATGCTTTTATTAGGAAGGATTACATGAAAAATAAATTTGTTTTTGGGGAAGATATGACCGGAGACATTGTTATTAGTGGGAATTATAATAATCAAACTAGAGAGTATTTGATTGTCAATGGCAAGGTGCATGGGAGAGCATTCGGATTTTCTGATAGAGCAGACTGGGATCCTGAAATAGTCTTTCTTTCCAAACCGACAGATTATTCTGCTGCAGCATTTGTTGCTCAACCGACAGATTATCCTTTATATGCAACTCCGGTATTTTATGATAATCTGAATGGGCGCTTCATGTTTAATAGCAAAGGTGGCTATTTCAGTTCGATTGCAGGAGAAAATGATGATTTTTCAAAATTTGATCCTTCTAATGTAGGGAAAGATGTTATTCTTGTCGCAAGTGGCAGTATGAGTTCTTCATTAAATGAAATTTGGTCTTTAATGAAGAATACAAATTCTGGAGAATATATTTTGTTGACTTACAAATTCATTTATGATTTTAAAAATATGACATATTCTTTTATATCGTTGTCTAAAAAAATAATTCCAACCGATAAATGTCCGGGTTTATATGCGGCGACAACATTTGTTCCCGGTACCAAGCCGTTTATTTCTAGTAGCTATCCATGGGAAATGAAAGTAAAAGGTCTCTCTGATGTTTTGTTTTATTTAAGTAATAATAAAGTGTATGCATTTAATGTACACAATGTGGCAGAGGGAGTGATCATAGATGGAAATCAGGAAAATTATACTTTGACAACGTTGGATTGTACCGAAGTATCCTGGTCGACAGCTGAAAATCCTAATGCTACTATACCGCAATTGACTTTAGGAATTATAGATCAAAATGCAGAAGGTAAAAAAGCCGGTATTGCATCATATAAATTAAATAATATCGGTGGTCTTTCTGTCCATAAATTATATGCAAAGACGGGTTTTTGTGATGAGATATTATTTACTATAGAAAAGCAAGAATAAGCAGCTATGAAAGTGTCTGGAATTATTGTGGGTATGGCATTTATAGTATCTGCCTGCCAATCCGGTCAAATGCGACTTGTTGGAGAAATAGGTTCTTTGCAGGAAGATAAAATATATGTAGGTGAGATTATTAGTGATTATTACAACACATTTAGAATTATTGATTCTGCAGAAATTGTCAATGGTAAATTTTCTATAATATTGGATAATGTAGTTCCTCAAGTGTTGATGCTTGGATTTAGACAAGGTGAAGGCGGATTAATTGTGGCTGAAAATGGGACATTGCATGTAAAGCTTATTAAAGAAGAAACCGGTAATATTCAGTGTAATGTGGATAATGGTAACTTAAATAAAGCTTATAAAGAATATCTTCAAGAAGTATATGTTGCAAAACAGAAACGTATATTGGATTCGTTGGACAATTTATTTTATGCTGCTAGAAATGAAGATAATCGTGCAGAAATGGCGAGAATAAAGAAAGAATCCATCCCTTATTATGAACAAGGGGAAATAGCCGCAAGAAAAGTAAGTGAAAAATGGGTTGAAAATAACAAAACAAATGTATTAGGAAGCTATATTTATTATACCAAACTATTTGTAAAGAAGGATTTTGCGACAAAAGATGATGTAGATAAAGAATTAGCTTATTTACATTCTTTTAAGGGACAAGCTTTGGAAACACCTTATTTTAAAAAAATGGAGCAAAGATTGGATTTATATGCTAATTGTTGCATTGGTGTTGTTGCTCCGGAAATTATAGGCACTGATACTTTAGGGAATCCTTTGAAATTGAGTGACTTTAGAGGGAAGTATGTTATTGTTGATTTTTGGAATTCTTATTGCCATTGGTGTAGAGAAGAAACTCCTTGGTTACAGAAAGCGTTGGAGACATTTAAAAATAAGAATTTTGCTATTTTGGGTGTTTCCAATGATCCTAAAAGAGAATTATGGCTTAAGGCAATTGAAGAAGATAATAGCAGGTGGGATCATATATTATTGTATCCTGAAAGTTCAATTATGGATACGTACTGTATAAAAGGAATTCCTTATATTATTTTGGTCGATCCTGAAGGAAGAATTTTGGCAAAAGAGATCAGACATAATGATTTGGTGGATATTCCACAAAAATTCATGGGAATATGATATTATAGAATACAGGTTTGGTCTCGAATCAAAGGAGAATCTGGATGAATCGTACCGATTCGGGAGTAGTCGGATAAAGTGATCTTGATGAGGATGTAAATTAAACTGTGTCAGCAAAGAGTAAAATATTAACTTTGCCGACACAGTTTTTTATGAAAGAAAAATTTGATTTTGAGAGTATCAAGGACAAGGCCATTGAACAGATATAAGCAGATAAGCCTTTATTGGGTAAAGATGGTGCTTTTGCTCCCTTATTGGAAAGTATCCTAAGGTGAGATGGATGTGCATCTTACAGAAGGAGAACGTCAGACGGGTAATCGCCGCGACGGAAAAATGCGGAAGCAAATCCAGACTCTATCGGGCGAGGTAACTGTATCTATTTCCTTGTATCGTCAGATACAATCGGCACATTACAGATAAGTTGAAGATATTCTGATTACATATATAGATGGTCTGACAATTCAACGTGTTTGTCCCAATACGGCTGTATAGCTTTGTGTAGTTCATCAGATACGTAACTCCATCAAATATGTGGGTTTCAAAAATCAAAAGGAATTTCTGAAGAATTTCTATCGTTATCAGGTCTTGACAGGACAACTGGGATAAGCTGTCCGAATATTTTTAGTATACTCCTGCTATTTGTAAGTTTATATATATCATAAATACGATTGAAGGGTTTTACTGTCAGCTTCGTAAGGTAACAAAAAACAAGAGTGTGTTTCCGTCGGATATAGCCCTTGAAAAACCGGATTGTCTTGCATACCGTAATATACGGAAAAAGTGGACTATGCCACTGGCCAATCGGGCTACAATCTTACAACAATTGGCCATAAAGTTTGGAGACCGATTAAAATTATTGTAATTTTACGCTTGTCGGGATGGGAGGTTTAGCCCTTTGGTGTTGCTGTCCCCCGACTGATGAATTTTTTATAGAGAAATATGCGTGACACAGTTTATTTTATACTACCTCTGGATCCCAATGACAAGTGGTTAAAAAATAATTCCGCACCCCTCTTTATCAAAATTGACATATCCTATTTCTTTTGTTTTTAGCGTATTAGTTATTGTTTTTGTATAGCCTTTTTATATTTTCCTTCATATTACTGATTGGAATATTCATGGCGAGTGGTGGAATATGCCGATTTTTGATATCTTGTTTTTTATTTGCATTAGTGACATTATAATGATATCTCGGGAAAATCTGATAAATACTTTGTGTTTGCTTTGAATATTGATAACTTTGTATGTTGTTAATTTAGATAAGTAATGCATTTATTTAGAATGAAAGAGCTGCTTTCTCCGGAAGAGGCTGCTAAAAGAGCTGCAATAGAGCAGAAAATGAAAGAGTACAAGGCAAAAGGTTGTCAAGTACCCCCTCGTAAATTAATAAAAACAGAGACACAGATAGAGGGTATCCGCAAAAGCGCAGAAGTTAACACAGGTGTTTTAGATTATGTGTCTTCTCGAATATGTGCTGGGATGACAACTGCAGAAATAGATAAAATGGTATATGAATATACTGTATCGCATGGTGCGATTCCTGCACCTTTGAATTACGAAGGTTTTCCTAAAAGTGTCTGTACATCGATTAATGAAGAGGTATGTCACGGAATTCCTTCTGAAAACGTAAAATTATGTGAGGGAGACATTATAAACGTAGATGTATCGACAATTTTGGGCGGTTACTATTCAGACGCGTCACGTATGTTCATGATAGGAAAGGTAAGTAACGAACGTCGCCATTTGGTTGAAACGGCTCGTGAATGTTTGTTACGTGGTTTTGCTGCTGTTCGTCCATGGGGATTTTTAGGTGATATAGGTGCTGCTGTTCAGGAACATGCGGAGGCAAACGGATATTCAGTTGTCCGGGAATATGGGGGTCATGGAGTGGGCTTGCGTTTCCACGAAGATCCTTTTGTCAGCCATGTCGGGCGAAGAGGCAAAGGAATGTTATTAGTACCGGGAATGGTATTTACAATTGAACCGATGATTAATATGGGTTCTCGTAAAATATACGTTGATGCTGCTGACGACTGGACGGTTTTGACAGAAGATGGTATGCCCTCTGCTCAGTGGGAATATACGGTTCTGGTAACTGAAACAGGGGCGGAAATAATTACGGGATAGGCATTAAGCTTATTCCCGCTATATTAGCGATATCTGCAGCTTTGTTTGCAATATGACAGGCATTATTTTGTATTAATTCTTCTTTTGGTCTGAATCCCCAACTTACTCCTATTGATGTAATACCACTATTTCGGGCTGTTTGCATATCGACTCCTGAATCTCCAACATAAAGAGTCTGCTCTGGATTTGTCTCGGTTTGTTGCAAAATCTCATAAACAATTTGTGGGTCTGGTTTTGTCGGAATGTTTTCTCGTTGTCCTAAAACAATGTCAAACAATTGTTCTTCAAAGAAATGATTTATCAATTCAACGGTCCCTTGGTGGTATTTATTGGAGGCTACAGCCAATTTACATCCTCCCTTATGTAATATATTCAATAATTCAGAAATGCCTGGGTAAATAAAGGTAAAATCTGTTTTGTGTTTTTGGTAATAGCGTACGAATTCTTCTTGCACTTTTGTGATAATCTCATTTGTACGTACTTCAGCCGGTAGTGCTCGCTCAATTAATTTGGTGATACCGTTGCCGACAAAAAATGGATATTCACTGAAATCATGCTGCGGATAACCATAATACTGTAAGGCATGATTGGTACTGGTTGCCAAATCATCAATTGTGTTTAGTAATGTTCCGTCTAAATCAAAAATTATCAATCGTGCTGGTGATATAAAGCCCATGGAATTGTTTCTTGGATTATAATCATTAAATTAAACCGGGAGGCTTTTTTGAAGCTCCCGGTTTAACGGTTATTATGGATAAATTTTGTTTACCATGCAAACATGGGGCGGTTATGCATCATGGCATTCACCTCTTTTTTCACGGCTGCAATTGTTGTTTCGTCATCCGGATTTGAAAGGATACGGTCAATCATGTCAACAATGACTTTCATATCATCTTCTTTCAAACCACGAGTTGTGACAGCTGGTGTTCCTACGCGGATACCGGAAGTTTGGAACGGAGAACGGCTATCAAAAGGCACCATGTTTTTATTGATGGTAATGTCAGCTTTCACTAATGTGTTTTCAGCTTTCTTACCGGTCAATTCCGGGAATTTTGTGCGCAAATCAATCAGCATACAGTGGTTGTCTGTTCCGCCAGAAACTACTTTATATCCTTTCTCGATAAATGCCTGTGCCATTACTTTCGCATTTTTCTGCATTTGTTTGGCATATTCTAAATAAGAATCTGATAATGCTTCTTCAAAAGCTACGGCTTTAGCTGCAATTACATGTTCCAACGGTCCGCCCTGCTGTCCTGGGAATACTGCGAAATTCAGAACCTGAGACATCATCTTGATTTCGCCTTTCGGTGTTTTCAGCCCCCATGGATTGGGGAAATCTTTCGGCAACAAAATCATACCTCCACGCGGTCCTCGTAATGTTTTATGTGTAGTTGTTGTAACAATGTGGCAGTATTCAAACGGGTTGTTCAAAAGACCTTTTGCAATCAAACCTGCCGGATGTGCCATGTCGTACATTAACAGTGCGCCAACTTTGTCAGCAATTTCACGCATACGCTTGAAATCCCAGTCGCGTGAATATGCAGATGCTCCCGATACAATCATTTTAGGTTTATATTCCAGTGCCAACGCTTCCATCTCATCATAGTCTACTATTCCTGTGTCTTCCTTAACATGATAGGCTATCGGGTGGTAGTTGATACCTGACAAATTAACCGGCGAGCCGTGAGAAAGATGACCGCCGTGAGCCAGATCTAGGCCTAAATAAGTATCACCGGGTTTCATGCAGGCAAAAAATACGGCGGCATTGGCTTGAGCACCCGAATGTGGTTGAACATTGGCATATTCTGCACCGAATAGTTTGCAGGCTCGGTCTATGGCCAATTGTTCGGTTTGGTCAACTATCTGGCAGCCACCATAATAACGTGCACCGGGATAACCTTCGGCATATTTATTGGTAAGACAAGAACCCATTGCTTCCATTACTTCATCACTTACAAAATTTTCAGAAGCAATCAATTCAATCCCTTCCTGTTGACGCTCTTTCTCTTTTTGAATTAAATCAAATATTACTGTATCTCTTTTCATAGTATGGTAGTTAAATATTTTGTGTCAAATTTATATTAATTCCTGTTGGAATGCAAGGTATTCATCGTATTTATTCTGCTTTGATTTATAATGGAAAGTAAAATCAATGCATATGTTTTAAATTGATGGCATATAAAATGACAAAAATGATTGTTGGAATGGCAGAATAAACGATTCCAATTAAAACTAACGATGAAAAGCCGGTAAAATAGGGAATAACGAAAAGTATCAGAAACTGTGCTGCGACATAGAGGTAAAAACCAAACCGGCGCAGATTGAACATTAAGATTGCACCGGCAAGACTTAATAAACTTAACACCAGGCTCATCATGGCGATTTCCCGGCCGTGTTCGGCTGTTATTTTCAGAATTTCCATGGATGAATTGAAAATTCCGTTTACAAATGCACCACTATCGCCTAATTCCCCGGCTGCATTGGATATTTGTTCAATTTGCACTTGTGTATTATTTAGATTGTACGTAAATACTGACAGTAAATTACTAACGACTCTCCAGCCGCTACCAATGAAGGTCAATATGCAAAGCACGGTGATGAATGTGGGACGAATTGGTTTGTTGTCAAACGAGTGTTCCATAAAATTCTATTTAATTATATTAAGGAATGGAGATTAAAAACCCCTGTTGCCAGGGGTTTTATACTAGCCGCCGAAATTGTCATACATAACATTTTCGTCTGGAACACCAAGATCATAAAGCATTTTGGTAACTGCCTGAATCATCATTGGGGGACCACACAAATAATATTCGATATCTTCCGGATTCTCGTGATTCTTCAGATAGTTTTCAAAAATAACCTGATGTACAAACCCCGGTTTGTAGACAATGCCTGCTGCATCAGCTTCAGGATCCGGTTTGTCAAGAGCCAGTGTCCAGTGGAAATTAGGGTTCTCTTCTTGTATCTTGTTGAATTCATCAACATAAGGAGCTTCTTTTAGGGCTCGGGCACCATACCAGAAACTTACTTTGCGGTCAGTGTGCATGGTATGGAACAGATTAAAGATATGCGAACGCATCGGAGCCATGCCGGCTCCTCCTCCGATAAACATCATTTCATTTTTGGTGTCACGCAGGAAGAACTCTCCGTAAGGTCCGGAGATTGTCACTTTATCTCCTGGTTTGCGTGAGAAAATAAATGATGAACATACTCCCGGATTTACAGGCATAAAGCTGCCTGTAGCCCGATCAAATGGAGGGGTGGCAATACGGATATTCAGCATAATGATATTGCCTTCTGCCGGAGAGTTGGCCATAGAGTAAGCGCGGTATGTAGGTTCCGGATTATGCATCTTAAGGTCGAACATTTTCATGCGTTCCCAATCGCCTTTATAACGTTCGTCTATATTCATATCTTTGAAATCGACATCCAATGCCGGTACGTCAATCTGAATATATCCTCCTGATTTGAATTTCAGATTTTCTCCTTCCGGCAATTTTACGACAAACTCTTTCAGGAATGTTGAAATATTGCGGTTGGAAACCACGGTACATTCCCATTTCTTAATGCCGAGAACGGATTCGGGGATGCGCATTTCAATATTTTCCTTTACTTTTACCTGACAGGCTAGATGCCAGTCTTCATGTTGTTGCTTATAAGAAAAAAAGCCGGTTTCGGTAGGGAGTATGGAACCTGCTCCTGAATCGACCTGACACTTACACATTCCGCATGAGCCTTTCCCTCCACAGGCAGATGGCAGGAAAATCTTTTGGCTGCCTAAAGTGGCGAGCAAAGAACTTCCCGGTTCGGTCGTTACTACACGTTCTCCATTATTGATGCTCACCTGTACATTGCCTTTGGCTGTTAGTTTTGCTTTCGCAAACAAGAGAATACCCACCAAAATCAACGTAACAATCAGAAACACCACAATGCCGGCAGTGATGATTGCTGTATTTATTGCTAATATGATCATCTCGTTTTATGTTTTAAATTTATGTTTTAAATTATTCCGCTTTGGCTGCTACCCTCATATCAACACATGATTCTGTCGTTTCGTCTGGTGTGATTTGTGCAGTCGCTTCCGTTTTTACTGGCTGTGGTTTCAGTTTGCTGAGATCGATACCCAAAAAACTCATGAAAGAGATGGCCATTAAACCGGTTACGATAAATGTGATTCCGATTCCACGTAAAGGAGCGGGGATATCAGAGTATTTCAGTTTCTCACGAATTGCTGCAATACATACAATTGCAAGCATCCAGCCAATGCCTGAACCCAAACCAAAAGTAGTTGCTTCCCAAACACTGGCATAGTCACGCTGTTGCATGAACAATGAAGCTCCCATGATTGCACAGTTTACTGCAATCAGCGGAAGGAAGATTCCCAGCTGGTTGTATAATGTCGGTGCAAATTTTTCAACAATCATCTCTACCAATTGCACCATTGCTGCAATGATTGCGATGAACATGATGAAACTCAGAAAACTCAGGTCGATATTTGATGCATCGGATCCCAGTAGCCATTCCAATGCTCCGGCTTTCAATACAAAATTATCCAATAAATAGTTTACCGGCACGGTAATCAACAACACGAAGATTACTGCAATACCCAGACCGAATGAAGTCTTTACCGTTTTTGATACCGCCAAATATGAACACATACCCAAAAAGTATGCGAAAATCATATTGTCGATAAAGATGGAACGGACGAATATATTTAATAGATTTTCCATATATCAGTATCTTAAATTATTTTTCTATTAAATCTTTGTTTTTGGAACGGTGTGCCCAAATAATCAGACCGACAAGAATCAATGCCATGGCAGGCATAATCATCAGCCCGTTGTTTGAATAGAATCCGCCATTGACGATGTACCAGGATTCGGGGATAATACGGCAACCGAACAGAGTTCCTGAACCGAAAAGTTCACGGAAAAATGCGATGGTTACTAATATTACTGTATAACCCAAACCGTTTCCGATACCGTCTAATAGGGAAGGCCATGGTTTGTTTGCCAGTGCAAAAGCCTCAATACGTCCCATGATGATACAGTTGGTGATAATCAATCCTACATATACGGAAAGCTGTTTGCTTACTTCATAAGCGTATGCTTTCAAAAGTTGGTCTACAATGATTACCAAGGCTGCCACAACGACCAATTGTACAATGATTCGGATACGGGTGGGAATGGTATTCCGTAATAATGAAAGAATCACATTTGAAAAAGCGGTAACAGCGGTTACTGAAAGCCCCATCACTATGGCAGGTTCCAGCTTCGCTGTAACGGCTAAAGCTGAACAGATACCCAGCACCTGTACGATAACCGGATTGTTCTTGCTCAGTGGACCGAGAAGAAATTCACGGTTCTTTGCTGAAAATAATACACTCATTTTATCTTTGTTTTAAAAACGGTTCATAATAAGTAAGGTAGTTCTTGAGCATCGCTTCAACGCCTTTTGAAGTGATTGTGCCTCCGGAGATAGCGTCCACTTCATTGGAACCGCTGGCATTTCCTCCTTTTACTATGCGGATTGAAGTCAGTCTTTCTCCAGAAAAAATTTCCTTACTTTTGAATTGTTCGTTGAATTTGGGAGTTGTGATTTCTGCTCCTAATCCGGGTGTTTCACCGCTATGGTCAAAAAATGTACCATAAATGGTTGTTTTGTTGTCATCTAAAGATATGTAACCCCAAATCGGACCCCACAAACCGGCACCATAGATCGGAAGAATATATTTGGTGGCTCCATCCACGTTTGCAACGAATACCGGTAATTCCCGTTGGTCTGCTGCTTTTTTGTATTCTTTGGCAATGTCTATGTTGAAAGCCTTGCCGTTTGTTTTTTCTCCTTTGGCATTCAATATGAATTGTTCTTTGATATATTTGTTGAACAGTTCTGCCGAGTTCTCTGCACTGGAGGAGATGTGAATTGCACTCAGAATGTTCTGGCGTTTCTCGTTTTGACGATTCTCATCCTGACGAGGTTGAAGAGATAGAGAAACAATTGACAGTAATGCGGCAACAACTACTACCAGAATCATTGAATACAGGAATGTATATGTATTTCCTTGTTTATTCATAGTTATTGATTTTAGATTTTAACAACTGCTTGGGCTCTCTTCAATCTGCGTTTGATATTAGATTGAACAACGAACCAGTCGATTAACGGGGCAAAAGTATTCATCAACAGAATTGCCAACATCATACCTTCCGGATATCCGGGATTGATGCAGCGGATGATGACTGCCATGGCGCCAATCAAAAGACCATAAATGTATTTTCCTGTATTGGTTTGTGCCGAGGTTACCGGATCGGTTGCCATAAATACGGCCCCAAATGCAAATCCTCCCATCAATAATTGTTGGAATGCTTCTACATTGGATACAGGTTGGAATGCCCATGCCATAACAAACCCTCCGACGAATACGGACAACATGGTTCGCCAACTGGCTACATTGGTTAATAACAGAATTAAAGCACCGATTAAAATACAGAATGTAGAGGTTTCACCGACAGAACCTGGGATGAATCCCCAAAACATATCTGCCGTACTATAGCTGAGCGGCTGTCCTAATGCCATCTGTGCCAAAGGGGTGGCTTGTGATATTGCGTCTGCTGTATCACTGGCAATCCACACCTTGTCTCCCGATATTTGTGAAGGATAGGAGAAGAAAAAGAATGCTCGGGCCAAAAGGGCCGGATTCCAGATATTCATCCCGGTTCCTCCGAAAATCTCTTTGCCGATGATTACAGCAAATGCGGTAGAGAGTGCCACCATCCACAGAGGAGCTTCTACTGGCATAATCATGGGAATTAGAAGACCGGAAACCAGAAATCCTTCGTTGATTTCGTGTCCTTTCATTTGGGCCACTGCAAATTCAATTCCTAATCCAACGATATACGACACGATGATCATTGGCAACACTTTCCACAAGCCATAGAAAAACAACTGGAAGAAAGAGGCCCCTTCCAGGGCTTCTGTTGCCAGAAAATGTTGATAACCTACGTTATAGATACCGAATAATAGGGCAGGTACCAACGCTAACACCACGATAATCATGGTTCTTTTCAAATCAACAGCATCACGGATGTGTGCTCCGTTGGAAGTTGTTTGATTGGGTACGAAAAGAAAAGACTCAAACCCTGTGAAAACAGAATGCAATTTTTCCAGTTTGCCTCCCTTTTCGAATTTGGGCTTTTGCTTATCCAGGAAATTTCGTAAAAAATTCATATTCTATTTGTTTTTTCATTCTTTAACTTGTCAATAATCAGTATTGACTTGCTAACCTTAAATTGATCAACTTTCAAACTAATTTGTTTCCTTCATCATCAGTTCGATACCTTCGCTGACAATCTGTTGCACCGGAGTTTTGGAGGTACAGACAAATTCACATAATGCCATGTCTTCCGGAACGACTTCATAGATTCCCAATTGCTCCATTTGGTCAATATCGTGGGCCAGAATGGCTTTTAACAGATACACGGGATAGATATCCATCGGGAATACTTGTTCATATTGTCCGGATACAACGAAAGCTCTGCGTTCGCCATGGAAATTGGTATCCAAAGTATAACGTTTTTTAGGACATAAGAAAGAAGGAAAAAGTTTGGATGCAGAGAATTTATTAAAGCCGGGTGTTGCCCAACCTAAAAATTCGTATTGATTGCCTTCTGGTATTACGGTGATAAGATTATCATAATATCCTAAATAACCGTCGGATTTCACTGCGGTTCCGGTAAGTGCGTTTCCCGAAATGATACGCTCATCCGTCCGACCTTTTAATTTACCGGTAAGGATATCTGTGATTGAAGCTCCTAAAATTGTATGGTAATATAGAGGTTTGCTGACTTCTGATCCGGCAATGGCAATTATTTTGCGGGCGTCGAAACGTCCTTGATTAAACAGACGTCCGATAATGGCCACATCCTGTATGTTTACGACCCATACCAAATCCCCTTTGTTTATAGGATTCAGGTGATTGATTTGGATGCCGGCATTTCCACTGGGGTGCGGACCGCTAAAATAATTGATTTCTACGTTTTTCAACTTCGTGAACACGGAAGCAGAAGGAGTATCTGACTCTAAATTTAGGTTTACGCTTCTCTTGCAGAGTTTTGCAAGACAGTCAAAACCTGTTTGTAAATCATGCTCTTGGTCGTTTAGCATGAATTCATAGTCCGGTGCTAACGGTGCACTGTCGAATCCGGATACGAAAATTGCTTTGGGTGTTGTCGTTGGATTTGCAATGATGTCGTAAGGACGTTGTTTTACCATAGGCCATACACCGCTTTCCAACATCCGGTTAATGATTTCTTCCCGTTCGAGTTTGTTGATTTCAACTTTACCAAAATCATGATAACGGGTTTCGGTGTCAGCCTTAACGATGATTTCTAATAGTTTGCGCCGTTCTCCGCGCTTGATCTCTTCAATCGTTCCACTGACGGGTGACGTAAACTTGATTTCCGGATGCGCTTTGTCTGTGAACAAAACATCTCCTGCCTTCACTTCATCACCGGTCTTGACAGCCAATCTTGGGACTAAAGCTCTGAAATCGGTAGGCTTTAATGCACAATGAGAAGGATTCCCCAACGTTTGCACTACCTTATCTGCTATTCCGTTTAGTTTGATATCAAGGCCTTTTTTTAATTTGATTACCTTGGACATGATAATTTGTAATTATTGATAATAATGATATTTTTCAAATAAGCCACAAATATACAAAGCAATTACGTAATTTTCTCTTTAATGGGTAACTATTTTTTTTTAATAATTCTGATGCTGGAAATTATTGTTTTAAGCCGGCTGTTTGCCAAGGAACGATAAGATCTTCTTTTTAAGAGTAATGTCGGGTTTTGCCAATGGCATGAAATTTGTTGGTTTTCGGTGAACGTTGAAAATATATAATCATGAAATCATTCATTATATTATTATGTGTTGCTTTAATGGGTATGAATAGCTGTAAATCCAAGAAAGAGGTTGTCAAGTTGGATGGTATGAAATGGGTGTTGAAAGTTCTGAATAACAAGGAAGTGGTATTGAGTGATTCCGAAAATAAAATTTTTATTCTGTTTGATGATATAGCCAGACGAGTGAATGGTCGGGCTGCATGCAACCGTTTTTTTGGAGATTACGAAATGTCGGATTCGAAATTGAAATTTTTCCCGATGGGTGCGACACGTATGGCTTGTCCGAATGATTCTGATTGGGAAATCGAGTTTTTTCAGATGTTGGAAACAGTCGATAGTTATAAAGTGAAAGATAAAGTGTTATACTTTTTGTCGAAAGAAAATATTGTAGCGGAATTTAAAGGTCTGCAGGATTTGGCAGAATGAAAATCGGGTTGGTGTTATAAGGACTGCGGTGGGCTATTCGGAGATAATCTGCTGTATACTTTATATAATGAGTCGTTTTTTGACGGTTGGAACCATTGCGGCTATTATATGGAAAACAGGAAATACAGCCGTTTTGGTCAAAATCTTTTCTGATTCACATCTAAATCAATTCTAGGGCATATCTATGTTGAATCCTATACGAATCCTATATCAATCCTATACGAATCCTATATCAATAACCTTTTTATAACTTATTGTTTGCTTTTTGATAACTGTTGTTGTATATTTGCTATAGATTTGAGTCGGAAATCATTTAAAATTTGGTATGACGTATGAAGAATACATCCGTATTGGCGAAAGTTTTGTTGGAGGAAAGACCGTTGCGTATGGACGGAGTGACCTATTTTTTGCATAACGGGCGCATCAGTGCTTGTCCGTCCAGACGTGGCCGTTATAAGAGGATGTCGGACAAAGTGGTAGAGGCCAGCAACCGGTTTGGTGAGGTGCGTAAATTCTGGAGTATTTACCGTATGGCGGTGAGTGATTTGCCGGTGTGGAAAGTGATGGCTCGTGAAACCGGACGTATGCGGGGGGATTTGTTGTTTCATTCTGTCAATGGAGGATATATCGATCCGGGCAAAGGAGTGAGTGAATTTGACCGTTTCAAATTTGCCGTAGGGGTATTGGATGCTCCCAAGGTGACGGAAGTGAAACGGAATGGATGGGAAATTTCGATAATATGGGAAAATGGGAGAGAATGGGCGAAAGCCGGAGGGGATGATGTGGCATATTTGGGGTATTTCTATGGCACGCAACCGCGGGCTCCCCGTATGTTGCCGTTGGACAATATATGTAGGGCGGAAAGCCGTTTGCAGGTAACGGTTCCGGATGGAGGAGAACCGGAGGATACAGACCTGCATCTGTACCTGTTTTTCGGGAGTCGGAAAGGAGACCGTTTTTCTTCCAGTGTCTATGTTCACGCATAAATAGTTGTTGACATGAATAGTGAGATGGTTTTTACAGTGATTGTTTCGTTCCTGTGTTTGGATTTTACGGTAGAGAGAATATTGGAGTGGTTGAATATGAAGGCGATGGCTCCGGTGTTGCCGTCTTGTCTGCAAGGCATCTACGATGAAAAGGAGTATGTCCGTTTTGTCGGTTATAAACGGGAGACCGGCCGTTTGGAGTGGCTGGAGTCTGTAGCCGGATTTATTGTGATGTTGGGCTTTTTGTGTGCCGGCGGTTTTGGGTGGTTGAACGGATGGATTGTCAGCTGGACGGATAGTGTGGTGTGGCAGACACTTTTATTTATGGGTATTTTGTCTGTGGCATCCGGTATTTTGAGCATGCCTTTTGATTGGTATGCCACCTTTAGGATTGAGGAAAAATACGGATTCAACAAGACAACATGGAGGACTTATGTCAGTGATTGTCTGAAAGGGATGTTTTTGTCGGCCTTGTTGGGTGGTTTGCTGTTGGCTGCCGTTGTATGGTTTTATGAATGGGCGGGACCGTTGTTTTGGCTGTATGCCTGGGGGCTGGTGACAGTAGTGTCCGTTTTCATGTCGATGTTTTATTCGCAGTTGATAGTGCCCTTGTTTAATAGCCAAAAGCCGTTGGCTGAGGGTAGTTTGCGGAATAAAATTCAGGATTTTGCCGATAAGGTGGGTTTTCGTTTGGACAATATTTATGTGATGGACGGTTCGAAACGTTCGACCAAGGCGAATGCCTATTTTACCGGTTTGGGGCCGAAAAAGCGGATTGTGTTGTATGACACGTTGATAGACGAACTTACAGAAGAGGAGATTGTGGCCGTATTGGCGCATGAGGTGGGGCATTACAAAAGAAGACATACCGTACAGTTCATGTTGGCATCTGTTTTACAGACGGGATTTATGTTGTGGCTGTTTTCGCTGTTGGTCAATGAAGAGGTTTTGTCTCAAGCTTTGGGTGGTGACAGGATATATTTTCAATTGGGGTTGATAGCATTTGCTTTGTTATATACTCCGGTCAGTATGGTAATAGGTGTGGTGATGAATGTCTGGTCGCGTAAAAATGAGTTTGAGGCGGATGCATTTGCTGCACAGAATCATGACGGGCAGGCATTGGTATCGGGTTTGAAGAAAATATCCGTGAAGGCATTGAGTAACCTGACCCCGCATCCGGCTTATGAGGCGGTGTATTATTCGCATCCCTCGTTGCTGAAAAGAATCAGACAGATAGAGAAAAACCGTTGAAGGAATTAATCGGGCATATATTTTAATTGTCAAGGGATGAAGGTGTTATATACAGTAGATGATGACAGCTGTCATCGGCTGTTGGGGCTTGGCTTGCGGCGTTGAAGATGGGAAATATATTTGCTTCTCCTTTTTGTGAGGATATTGAAAAGATTATTTATGGTATAGAAAAGAATGATTGTCTTATGAAAAAAACAGGTTTTATATTTTTATTGCTTTGGGGAGTTTTAGCTTGTGGAAAAGAGGAAAGTTTTCCACATGATCTTTCTGAATCCGGAGTGGAAAATCCAATGTCGGATTCTGACAGGGATACTTCCGGAAACGACAAAAATGAAACGGAAAAGAATAATGAATCGGTAGAGCGGCCATCTGATTTGGATTTGGTAATGAATGCCGTGGTGGCATGGAGTGTAGAACCGGATGTCTATTTGGAGCAGATAGATGCTGAGATGCTGGAACAACAGCCGGAATCACTTACGATAGAGCAATTGAAAGGATTGGTGAAAATTGATGCCGTGACTTATGATAACGGGGTATATCATTTTACAGAAGAGGATTTCTTGCAGGTTAAGTTGGTGGATGTCAAATGGGTCCGGGAGCAGCAGAGAATAGAGTTCAGACTGAATTATCGGAATATGACAGGTCGTATGGTTCAGTCGTTATCTTTCAGTCTGGCAGATTATTATGCTATGCGTTTCAAGGTTAATGCTTCTTTTGTGGAAACTCATTATTTGCAGGGTGTGTATCAGCATGCGGATGCTTTTTTGGGTGATTTGCTGACTTTTGATTCGGAGAGGTATATGCCGGAATTCTATTCAAAGGGGATAGATGTTCGCCATAATACCATGGCTGTTACTTTTGAAGTTTATGACAGACAGGCTAATCGTAATTTGAATATTCAGATAACCAAGGAATTGAGAGGATTCAAACCGCAGGATGAATTATTGAAAGCTATGATGATCGGAGCTACAGTTCAGGTGCATGAACAGGCTGTGGAAGTGATGGCCAAATATGATTTTAAGAAGGATTTGAAAGAATATTTAAAAAACAAGATTTTGACAAGAAAATGGATGCAGATGATGGAATATAGTATTGATAATCAGCAATTATTCTACACTGTAGAGCAATCGGGTATTTATTCTCAGCCGGTTGAAATCATTAAAGGGCAGGGGGGGCGTCTGGATGTATATCTTGAGAGTCCGATTTGGCGACTGGATGCTGCAGGATTGGAAGGACGGAACTTGAAACTGAAAATGGGACTGTATGGAGTGAATCATATGGATTTGACCGGAGTTTCTTATGATATTGTAATACCGAATGTCATTAGATAATCTGTTTGCCTGAAACCGGAAATCGTATTTAGAACCTTCATGATAGCCAAAACCGGCCGGAAACATCAGGTATGTTTCCATAAGTGGATTAGTGTGGCAAGCAATATGGAATTTATAGAATATGTATGCTCCAGATGAAAGATTTGGGAAATGTGCGTTATTGGAAGATGTTCGGGGACTATATGATTTATCTGAATGAGAAACCGATCTTCTTGCGGTGCTGATGTTTGCTCCGTTTACCAGTGTTGCAAGGACAAGGGGGAAACCATTGTGGCAGCTGTCCGGAATTGCCTTTCTGAGAAAAATGATTTGAAATTTGAATGAAGCATTATGAGAGAAGTAAAACCCCAAGAAACAACCCGTGCATGTGCATTTGAACTTTGGATGAAAGCACCGATGCCGATGGTTACATTTTTTAAGAAATTGGATGTCAGTCGTTTGGTCAAAATCAGCAAGAAGTCCGGTCTGAAGTTCAATATGCTGATGTGCTGGTGTATCGGTAAGGCTGCAAGCGGTATCAAGGAGTTTTATATGCTGCCTGTCGGGGATAAATTGATACAATATGATTCGATTGCAGTGAACACCATTGTATTGAACAAGAATAATGAAGTCAGTTCATGCGATGTGCCATTTTCGGATGAATTGCTGCGATTTAACGAAGATTATTTGAAATTGACAAATACAGTCGCCCAAAGTTGTGAAAACCACGATTTAATGGAAAGTATGGTAATAGGAACTTCCGCATTGGCGCAATACGAAATAGACGGAGCGGTTGGTATGTATAGCGGCATCTTCAACAATCCTTTTATGATATGGGGCAAGTACCGCAATGGCTTCTTCAAAACGACACTGACGGTTTCATTCCAATTCCATCACACCCAAATGGACGGGGCTCATGCAGCCAAATTCTTGGATGCAGTTCAGAAAGAAATCGGCAGTCTAACGGTACAGGTCGGATGATAATTCTGCTTCATTCGATATGCCCTTCATAACGAATTGTTAGGGATGTTAAGCATTGCTAATTAAGATTTTATTAATAGTATGCTGGCAAATAGTTTGTTGTATCATATTGATGAAAATGATATTGTGAAATAAGTAACATAAAAAAATGAAAATATGAAAGCAACAAATTACGTTTTACCTTTTGTATTCGGTTTGGCAGGTGGCTTAATTGCATTTGTAGGGGGAAACCTGCTGCTTGATAAAAATGAGGTTCCCGTTATCCGGCATAATACAGTGGGGCCCGGTGATAACCATTCTGTGGTCCGGACGGCAAATCCCGCTCAACCTTTGGCTGTAAACGGGAGTGTCGATTTGCGGGAAGCTGCCAAAAAGACAGTTCCTGCTGTAGTCAATGTAACTCCTGTACAAATGGGACGAGTCTATTATGGCAGTCCGTTGGATTTTTGGTTTGGAGGACGGAACGGCCGGATTCGTGAAGAGCCGATGGATATGGGAATTGGTTCCGGAGTGATTATTACAGAGGATGGGTATATTATTACAAACAATCATGTCGTGGCTCAAAGTGATAAAGTGATGGTGACCTTGAATGATAAACGTAAATTTGAAGCCAAATTGATTGGTACGGATCCGGATACGGATATTGCATTGCTGAAGATCGATGCTACCGGCCTGCAACCCATCGAATATGGAAATTCGGATGATGTTGTGTTGGGAGAGTGGGTGTTGGCTGTCGGTAATCCTTATAATTTGACCTCTACAGTGACTGCCGGAATTATCAGTGCCAAAGCACGGGGTCTGGGAAACAGGATGAATTTGGAATCATTTTTGCAGACGGATGCGGCGGTGAATCCTGGGAATAGTGGAGGAGCTTTGGTGAATGCCAAAGGAGAATTGGTGGGAATCAATACTGCAATCCAATCTCCGACCGGTAGCTATTCAGGATATTCGTTTGCGGTGCCGGTGAATGTTGCACGTAAAGTTGTGAGTGATTTAAAGGAGTTCGGTAAAGTGCAACGTGCTGTTTTAGGAATCTCGATGCATGAATTGACACCTGAACTGGCTCAAAAAATCGGTTTGAAGGAAACTTCAGGTATCCATATCGCAGAAGTCATTTCCGGCGGAGCCGCTTATAAGGCCGGTTTGAAAAGCGGCGATGTGATAAAAAAAATCAATGGTTATGAGGTTGTGACAGCTCCACAGTTACAGGAGCAACTGGCCAAGTATGCTCCGGGAGATGTCGTTACGGTATCTTTTAGCAGAGGAGGAAAAGAGCGGGAGGCAGATATTACTTTACAGAATATATTCGGGGATGTGACGGTTGCAACTGAATCCGGTATTTTAGGTGCTCAGGTGGAGGCTCTGACTAAAGATGAACAATACCGTTATCGTCTCTCTAAAGGTGTTAAAATTGTCGCATTGAAGAATGGAAAATTCAAGGAGGCCGGGTTGGCCGAAGGTTATATTATTGTTAAAATCAATAATACTTTGGTCTATAATGCGGAGGATTTGGAGCGTGCAATAAAATCCGCCGGAGACGAGGGGGTATTTGTAACAGCGGTGAATCCCAGGGGAAGGGTTGAATATTTTGCTTTTTCATTACTAAACTAAAAAATGTTAATCGTTGACAGTAGAGTGAAATTCCTGATTGAAAAATGAATAAAAAGTCGTACCTTTGCAAAATGTTTGCATTGGCATAAATATACAGTATGAGACAACTAAAAATCACAAAATCAATTACCAACAGGGAAAGCGCTTCGCTGGATAAGTATCTGCAGGAGATTGGTAAAGAGGATCTGATAACCGTAGAGGAAGAAGTTGAACTGGCCCAGCGTATCCGAAAGGGCGACCAGAAAGCATTGGAGAAGTTGACACGGGCCAATTTGAGGTTTGTTGTTTCTGTTGCCAAACAGTATCAAAATCAAGGATTGAGCTTGCCAGACCTTATCAATGAAGGAAACTTGGGATTGATTAAGGCTGCTGAAAAGTTCGATGAAACCCGCGGCTTTAAGTTTATTTCTTATGCCGTATGGTGGATTCGTCAGTCGATTTTGCAAGCTTTGGCCGAGCAATCGCGAATTGTACGCTTGCCTTTGAACCAGGTTGGTTCTTTGAACAAGATTAATAAAGCGTTTTCGCGATTTGAACAGGAAAACGAACGGCGGCCCTCTCCGGAAGAACTGGCTGAGTCATTAGACTTGCCGGCTGAAAAGGTTGCAGATACGTTGCGTGTATCGGGGCGTCATATTTCAGTAGATGCTCCGTTTGTAGAAGGAGAGGATAACAGCCTGCTGGATGTGTTGGTAAATGACGATTCGCCTGTGGCAGACCGGACATTAATCAATGAATCTCTTTCTACGGAAGTGGAGCGGGCATTGTCGACACTTACGGATCGCGAACGGGATATCATCAAATTGTTTTTTGGCATCAATACTCAGGAAATGACTCTGGAAGAAATAGGAGAGAGATTCGGTTTGACCAGAGAACGTGTTCGCCAAATCAAAGAGAAGGCAATCCGTCGCTTAAGACATTCCTCCAGAAGCAAATTGCTGAAAACCTATTTAGGGTAATACCGGTTTGGAAAATATTCAGAAAAGGGCTGCGGAAGCAGCCCTTCTTCTTTCTTTATATATATTCGAGAGGATTGATTGGCATGAAGCTGAAGTTCTCTCTTTATGGGAAAAAGTCCCCAAGGGCAAAAAATCAGATAAAGATAAAATCTTTAAAATAAAAGCTTGTGTTGCGAGTTATAGTGTGTATATAAAACAATAAAAAAGCATCCGATTTTCTTTAAAATTTCAGATGCTTTTGTGTAAATTACTGTTTTTGGTGGAGTAGCAGGGTTTCGAACCCTGGTCCAAACACGGAATCAATATGCTTTCTACATGCTTAGCCGCTTGTTGGTTTTCGTCGACAGTCCGGAAAGAGGCATCCAAGCTATCGCTTAGCTTCTAAAATTTCGCCTTTCCCCTGAAGCCGGTTCAGGCTAACCTTATATTGACTGCACTCCATATGCCGGTAGGAATAAGGTGGAACCACCAACGGAATGTCCCGTCTCCGCTCCTTGAGCAGAGATTAAGCCTCGAATCTTCTAAAGATTAGGCAGCGAGAGCGTAATTAGTTTCGCCAATTAAAATTTTGTGTCCGGGATTTACGGGCCGTTTCACTGCTCCCGACATGCTTACATACCTATTCTTCATGCTGTCAAATCCAAGTCTACCCCTTATCGGTATGTGTTGCAAAGATAGTTGTTTTTTTTGAATACTGAAACGTGTTATATGTTTTTTTTCTGTCCCTGATTGAGCTAGGATTATATTACTTCATTTTATAAATATGAGTGTGGAATTTCTTGTTAGACAATGCTGTAGCCCGCCTCTTGAGTCAAATAATAATAATATTCTATGTCTTTTGTTTTGTCACATGGCGCTAAAAATATATTTAATTATAAATTTCATATCATTAAATGTCAATTGTTGAACGGAAAATCAGAAAGTACACTGAATCAAAGCTTTCATCCCCTTCAGACGATGCAGTAAAAAGGACAGTGTATCTTTCACTTATGGGGATTGAGAAAAAATGGACACAGTCTATTCATAACTGGGACTTGATTATGAATCAATTTATACTTACCTTTGTCAGACAGCTCAAAGGGAATGGGTATGCCGCTTACAGATGTAGAGATGTTGGATTTTTTTCGAAAGAATCGGGAAAAAGGTATTAAAATGCTTTTTGTCCGATATTATCGTCCTTTGGTGTTGTATGCAGATGAATTGGTGGAAGATTTATCGGTTGCGGAAGATATTGTGCAGGAATTTTTTGTGCGTTTGTGGCAGGATGATTATTTGGAACGCTTGTTGCCGAAAGCGTTGTCTTCTTATTTGTTTACTTCCGTTCGGAATGCATGCTTTTCCTATACCCGTAGCAAATCCGGTAAAGTGCGTAAAGTGGAACTGTCAGGGATTGATATTCCGGCAGTATGTGCAGAAGGTATGAATGATTATATTGTGGAGCGGGTGTCGGAGGCTATCCGAAAATTACCGGCACAAACAGGGGCCGTTTGCCGGGAAATTTTGTTGAATGATAAAAAATATCAAGAAGCGGCTGATTGTTTGAATATTTCTGTAAATACACTGAAAACCTTGTTGAAGAATGGTTTAAAGATGCTTCGGGAGGATTTGAAAGAGGAGAAATATCTTTTGCTTTATCTTTTTTCAAAAAAAATATCTTGAGTTATTCACCCATTTGATTTTTTATTTCGTCCTACTGATAAATAGAATTAGTATGGACGATTTTGATTTTTCTGATGATATTATTTTTAAAGCGCTTGAAGGTGGTCTAAGCGAGAAAGAGCAGAATGAACTTTCCGGTCTTTTGGCAAAAGATGCCGATTTTAAAAAACGTTATGAACAGATATCCCGTGTCTGGTATTATGGCAAATATACGGGCAAATGGAATCAGATGAATGAAGTGGAAGCCTGGAATTCGATTATGAACAGACGAGCTGGGAAACTTCGCCGGAAATGGTTGGGCTGGAGTGTAGCTGCCTCGGTGTTGTTCGTATTGGGAGTTGCTGCCATATCGTTTATGAAAGGGTTTGATGATAATACTGCTCAGGTTGCAGAGATGTTGTCTGGTAATGAATCCGGAGCATATTTGGTCCTGGCTTCCGGCGAGAAAATGAAATTGGGTGGATCTTTTGAACAAGAGATGCAGGAAGGCATTGTGATACAGGGAGATTCTGCAAAATTGGTGTACAAAGGAGAAATATTGGATTCCGAAGAAAAATACAATGAGCTGGTTGTCCCTAATGGTGGTGAATATCAGTTGCGTTTGTCGGATGGTACGGTTGTTTATTTAAATGCCGGTTCCAGATTGAAATATCCGGTGTCTTTTGGCAGTGATTGCCGAAAAGTGGAGCTGGAAGGAGAGGGATATTTTGAAGTTGCCCCTGAGGCTACCCGTCCCTTCATTGTATGTACGCAAGAATTGAATGTAAATGTGTTGGGGACAGGGTTTAATGTGGCATCTTATGAAGATGAAAGTGAAGTTGCAGTAACACTTGTGCACGGAAAAATCGCAGTGGAGAATAAGGAAAAGAGTGTCGTTTTGATTCCGGACGAGCAATTGGTTTTCAACAGACACAACAAAGAAATGATGGTTCAGAAAGTGGATGCAAAAATGATTGCAGCCTGGACAAAGGGAATATTGGTATTTGATTCAATGCCTTTATCTGAGCTGGCAGTGAAATTGGGCAGATGGTTTGATGTTGACTTCTTTTTTACTTCAGAAAAGCTGAAGCAATTGAGATTTACGGGAACGGTTAGAAGATATAGCGATATTGAATATATTCTATCGTTAATAGAGTCAACAACCAATATACGTTTGAGTTTGAAGGGAAGTACAATTGTAGTGGAAAATAAATGATGTCAATAAATATTATTAATTAATTCATAAACTATGAGAAATTGTTGTAAGCAATTGATGCCAAGTAATGGACAGGTGGAACGATTGGTGCGGATATTGAGGCTGGCTTGCCTGATGTGCGTGGTTTTTGTGACTTCAGTACAGGCATCGGTGGTGGCTCAGAAAAAATTGACAATGCATTTGGGAGAAATCGGTATAAAACAGGTTTTTGAGGAAATCCAAAAGCAGACGGGATGTATGGTGATGTATAATGATGACCGTCTGGATTTGAGCAAAAATGTAAAGGCTGATTTTGAAAATGTCAGTTTGGAGGAATTATTGGCAAGGGTATTGTCTGGCAGTGGAATGGATTATAAGTTTGTCGATGATTATATCGTAATTGTTCCGGTCCGGCAAGCAAATGTTCAACAGGTAATTGAAAGCAGGATAGTCAAAGGAATCGTAACAGATAAAGGTAACGTTCCTTTGCCCGGAGTGACGGTTGTCGTTAAAGGCACACAATTGGGTGCCGCTACGGATGTTAACGGGCGCTTTTCCATTCAGCTGCCAGGTGTGAAAGACGTTGTCTTGATTTTCTCTTTTGTGGGAATGGAAACCATTGAAGTGAAACCGGGAGAAAGCAGTGATTTGAAAATTGTGATGAATGCTGCAGCCGTTGAAATGGAAGATGTAGTGGTAACGGGTATTTATCAACGTAAAAAGGAGAGTTTTACAGGCTCTTCTACCACTTTTAAATCGGAGGAGTTGAAGTCGGTAGGGACGAATAATGTGATCCAGAGTTTAAAAACATTGGATCCTTCTTTTAAAATATTAGAGAACAATCAGTTTGGCAGTGACCCTAACAGGATGCCGGATATTGAGATCCGGGGTAAAAGCAGTGTTGTCGGATTAAAGGAAGAATATGGCACAGACCCCAATCAGCCTTTGTTTATTTTGGATGGATTTGAGACGACGTTAGAAACCGTTATGAATTTAAATATGAACAGAGTGGCTTCTGTCACTTTATTGAAGGATGCCGCCTCTACTGCTATTTACGGATCTAAGGCTTCGAATGGTGTGGTTGTCATAGAGACAAAGGCTCCGGAAAGAGGGAGATTGCAATTGTCATATAAAGGTGATTTTAGCGTAACAATGGCAGATTTGTCTGATTATAATTTGATGGACTCTCGTGAAAAGTTGCAGTTTGAGACGTTGGCCGGAATATATAGAGATTTGACAAATAATCCATTAAATCAGATACGTTTGGATAGTTTGCGTAATGCCCGTTTAATGGGAATTGAACAAGGGATAGATACTTATTGGTTGAGTCAGCCTTTGCAGACGGGTTTTACCCATAAGCACAATATTTATGCAGAAGGGGGAGAAGGGAATGTCCGTTATGGAATTGGTTTGAGTTATGGTAAAGTGCAGGGCGTTATGAAAGGATCGGATCGCCAAACAATCAGTGGAAATATTGATTTGATTTACAGGACAGGAAAGTTTCAGTTCAGTAATAAATTGACGTTGGACTATGTTGAAACAAATGATCCGTCTGTTTCTTTTGCAGAGTATGCAAATGCCAATCCATATTACAAGAAATATAATATGGATGGAGGTATCGATAAGTATCTTTATTATTTTGCAGGAGATGATTACAATACCGCGGAGATGGTTTCAAATCCTATGTGGAATGCAAGTTTGAACAACTACGACAAGAGCAACGATTTTGGTTTTACCAATAATTTTATTATTGAATGGTTTGCTACGGATGATTTTCGATTGCGTGGAAAATTCGGAATTACAAAATCTAACGGAGCCAGCGATGTCCGTCTGTCACCTCTGCATACGGATTTTGATGATTTGGAGATGACAGAAAGGGGATTATATTCTCATTCGGATAAGAAAAATATTGATTACGAAGGAGATGTCGCTTTTGTGTTCGGACATTTGTTTGCTGAACGCCATATGGTGAATGCTGTGGGCGGATTTAACTTCAGTACTTCTAAAAACACTGTCAACGGATACAAGGCGAATGGTTTTACAGAGGATCAGTTTGGGGCTCCTTCGTTTGCAAACGGTTATCCGGAAGGAGGAAAATCCACCTATACGGAGAGGAAAAAGAGAGCTGCAAGTTTTTATTTGAATGGTGGATATGCTTATGATAATCGGTATTTACTGGATTTTAACTACCGTTGTGACGGAGCATCCATGTTTGGGACGAATAATCGTTTCCGGAATACATGGTCGGTCGGTATCGGTTGGAATTTGCATAATGAGAGTTTTTTGCGCGATAAAGATTGGTTTCAGTTGCTGAAATTGCGCGCTTCTGTCGGAAATCCCGGTAATCAGAATTTCTCTGCATATCAGGCCTTCTCAACGTATGCTTTTAACGGGTGGATGACTAATGTATTTGGTTCCGGTTTGATATTGGAGCAGTTGGGAAATGAAGATCTGGCATGGCAGGAGACCATTAATTATAATGTGGGGGCTGATATTACAATGTGGGGGAATCGTTTGAATGTGACTTTTGATTATTATAAAAAGGTAACGGATCCTTTGTTGGCGTTTATTACAATGCCGGGATCTGTGGGAGTGAAGACGGTTGCAATGAATGCCGGTCAGCAGAAAACGAATGGACTGGAAGTGACGCTGAAGATTTCTCCCATTTACCGTCCGGAAGAACGTATTAATTGGAATATCAGTTTAAACGGTACGCATGCTAAAGCTAAGTACACGAAGATTGGCAATGCTTTCAGTTCACTGAATGAACAGGGGAGAGCATCCGTTGCAGGCACTACGCGTTATTATGATGGAGGCAGTCCTACGGCTATTTGGGCTGTACGCTCTGCCGGTATTGACCCTGCAACTGGTCAAGAACTCTTTATAAGGAAGGACGGATCGTATTCTTTTACCTATGATGTAAATGATGAGGTGGTGTTGGGTGATACCGAACCGAAGTTGGAAGGCGTGATAGGTACTACGTTTTATTATAAAGGTTTTTCTGCAGGGTGTTATTTCCGTTATTCGGTAGGCGCTCAGTTCTTTAATGAGGCTTTATTTAATAAAGTAGAAAATATAGGTACGGCAGAAATTTATAATAATCAGGATAAGAGGGCTTTATATAATCGTTGGTCAGAATTGAACCGGGAGGTAGGTTTTAAAGGCATATCTTTGGTGCAGAAAACAGAAAAATCATCCCGCTTCGTGATGGATGAGAATACAATTAGTGGCGAATCATTTAATGTCGGTTATGAATTTACGCAACCCTTTGTGCAGCGTATGGGGCTGTCTGCATTGAGTGTACAAGCCAATATGAATGATATTTTCCGTTGTTCGTCAGTGAAAAGTGAAAGAGGTATAGATTATCCTTTTGCCCGTACGGTCTCTTTTTCTTTGTCTGCAACTTTTTAATAAAACGCTATAAGAATGAAAACGATAATATTGACAGTGATGTGTTGTTTGGCACTTTTGTTTAGTGCTTGTAACAGCTGGTTGGATGTAAAACCTTATGATCAAATTTCAGAAGGAGAACTGAATTCTACACAAGAAGGATTCCAGAAATTATTGAATGGTATTTATATTGAATTGAATGATGATAATTTGTATGGCAGTACCCTAATGATGGAGATGGTGGAAATTTTAGGAGGAGCTTATGAAATAGGTTCCGATGCCAATGTATGGTCGAACTATACCGATTTGAAATCGTATAATTACGGGACAAAATATTGGAGAGAGCGGCTGGATGCAACCTGGAATAAGGCTTATGCCCTGATTTTAAATTGTAACAAGCTATTGTCTAATATGGAGGAACATAAAGAGTTGTTTACCGGCAATAATTATAATATCATTAAGGGTGAGGCTTTGGCATTGCGTGCTATGTTGCATTTTGATATGCTACGTCTTTTCGGTCCTGTTTATTCGCGTAACAAAGAAATGGTTTGTATTCCATATTATACAGCCCAAGTTTTGAATCCCGAGTCTTTATTGCCGGCTTCAGAAGTTGTGGAAAAAGTAGTCGCCGATTTGGAAGAGGCAAAAAATATGTTGGCAGAAGATCCTGTGATTACTCAAGGCACTATGATGGAAAACGTGGATAACGGAACTTCTAATTTTTTGCGTTATCGGGCATTGCGTCTTAATTATTATGCGGTAACCGGTTTATTGGCCCGTGTCGCTCTTTATGCCGGCATGCGGGAAGTGGCATTCAATAATGCCGTAGAGGTAATCCGGGCATCGAACAAAGGAATATTCCCTTTTGTAGACAAGAGTCTTGTAACAGGGTCTCCAGAAGATCCTGATCGTATATTTTCTTCGGAGGTGTTGTTTGCCTTGTCTCATATTTCCAGAAATCAGATATTTAAAAATTATTTTGATCCGGCTCGTTCTACTTATGTGTTTAAAATGGAAGCAAATCTGCTCAATAATAGGATTTATGGAGGATTGGTAGAGTTTGGCGGAAGTCAGGATGATTATCGTTGTCGTGTGAATTGGATGGCTACCGGTTCCAATCGCTATTTTTATAAATATTCGGATATGGTAAATAGCGGAAGTATTAAAAATACGATGATACCGATGCTGAGATTAGGGGAAATGTATTTGATAGCAGCTGAAAGTCAGTCTGATAATTTAGCTGCCGGTACATCTTATGTGAATACTTTGCGGAGTAATCGAGGTGTACGGAAGATTGCATCACTCACCAGTGATTTACTAAAGTATGAATACATACGGGAACTTTATGGCGAAGGTCAGCTGTTCTTTATGTATAAACGTTTATTTGCGCCTGTGATTTGGTCTGATACAGATAGTCGGAACCCGATACCGAGTGATGGTATTTTTGTATTGCCGTTGCCGGATTCAGAGAGTGATAACAGATAATAGAAATGCATAAAGTTTAAGATATGAGATGGTATTATTTAGTGGCTTTGTTAGGCTTTGTTTTAGTGGGATGTGATAAAAGGGAGCCTGCAGGATTTGAAGAAATTAACGGTATTTACTTTAACAATCGTTTGGCTAATAATGTTTTGGTGGATAGTACGAATATAACTTTTGTGTATACTAATAGTGATGAATTGGTTGTACCGGTGGTGATTCAGTTATTGGGACGTTCGTCAGGGAGCGCGCGTCCGATTGATATACGGGTTACTGCACCCAATGCTGAAGAGGGGGTGGATTATGTATTGAAAACAACTCCGGAGTTGCCGGCAGACAGTACTCTACTAAATTATTTGGTGACCTTGAAACGTACTCCGAAATTAAAAGAGGAGAGTCGTGTCATTAATTTAGAATTGTATGCCAATGATTATTTTTCTTTGCCTTTGCCATGGCAGGTCCAGATAGGAGGTGATACAACTTCTATTTTACGTTATCGGATTATTTTTTCTGATCGCTTTACAGTAGCTCCGAAAGGGTGGGAGAGTGATTATGGAGGGGAATTTTCCCAACAGAAGTTTGAGTTGATTTGTAGAGTGTTGAAAATGGATCCTGCAGATTTTAATACTAAGAATAAAATTTCTTGGGCAAAATGGTCGTTTATTCAGTTGGAAATGACAACCTATGTCAAGCAGCAGATTGCTAAAAAGAATGCCGGAGAAGAGTATGATAAAGAGGCGTTTGACAAAATAACAGGCGAACCATTAAAATTTACTTTAAAATAAGCAAGTTATGAAGGTATTGAATTGTATATATGTGATGGTATTAGGATATCTGTTGATGTCTTGTGCCAAGGATTTGGGTAATTATAGTTATCATAATTTAGTGGAACCTGAAATCTCTGGAATTGATGCCGAGTTGTCGGTATTAACGTTTAGCCGTTTGCAACTGACTCCAGCGTTAGGGGAAAGGGAGTTTTCTGATGATGCTTATAGTTTTGAGTGGAAGGTGATTTCGATGGATAATGATGTGGTAACTGTTATAGGACAAGAACGTAATTTGGATTATGAAATGCAACTTCCTGAAGGCCGTTATAAATTGTTTTTTACTATAACGGAAAAAGCTAGTGGTGTGTATTGGCAACAGAGTTATGATCTGGATGTTGAACAGGCAACTTCTGCAGGATGGATGGTTTTATGCTCTGAGGACGGTAAGACAAGGTTGGATATGCTGTCTGATATTACCGGAGAACTCTATACTGATTTGTTAAAAAGAACATTTCCGTTTGAATGGCATGGACCGCGTAAAATACAGCAATTGAGTGTGGAGTTGTCTGAAGCAGATTCTCCTTTCTATCTTTTGACGGAAGAGGGGGCTACGCGTTTGGGAAAAAATGGATTTGAGTGGAAAGAAGAGTACCGTCTGCGTTATGAGATGGCTACAGGAGAAGAGTCTTTCCCTTATGAAATCATGGCGATGGGTGCGGGTAAAATTATGGTGAGCGGTACAGATTTTTATTATGCAGATTGTATGGGAATGGCCGGATTGTATGGAACGCCGGTCAATAAAACTTTTCGAGTGGCTCCCCAAGTAGGCTCTAATGTTGCGACAGCAATGACGATTGTACCTGTAGCTATAATGTATGATATAGATAATAAACGGTTTATGGGCTATTCCCCGAACTTGGCAACAAGTGATTTGGGGGGACATGAACCTTTGCAGGATTTGAACGCCATGGGTCGCCTGGCGGATGATTTTTGTGAAATAGGCAGGAATAAGGCAGGAGTGATAGGAACAGCCTTTGAGAAATTTCCGGAGGGACTGGATTTTGTATATATGGAAAATACGAAATATGATCCGGGGAATGGTAAAATGGCAGTCACTTATACTGTATTGGCCGATGGAAATCAGCGTTATCTTTATGGAATACAGTTGGGAGACATGTTAACGTATTTTGATTGTACTGCAGTTTTAGGTAAAGCCTATTATGGAGATATTTCTAAATGTACGGGAATCACACAGGTGACAGATCTGTTTGCTTTCAGTTCATTGAAAAATTATATGTATTATGCAGTTGGTAATACGGTGTATAAAGTGGATTTGTCGGTGTTGCCGCTGAAGGCCGAGAAACAATTTTCATTGAGTGGTGAGGTCATTACCTGTTTGAAATTCAATCTTTACCAAAAGAGTGAAAATATTTCTAAATCGTATGATTTGGTCGTAGGTAGTGAAAAAAATGGCAAAGGTATTTTGCGTATCTACGAGGGTTTGGAGTCTGAAGGTGATTTTAGGAAAGTAAAACCGGTGGAGTATAGTGGATTTGGGCGTATAGTAGACGCAACTTATCGCGAGAATTAATAATTTTTGGATTTTAATTAAATAGATGGTTTTATGAAAACTTATTTATCAGTATTGTTGGTGTTTTTATTAGGTGCTTGTGTGCCTAAATCGGAGGATATTGTATTGACGTTTGAGGTTCAGGACAAGACGGCTCCCATTGTTGCATTGGTATATGGAATGACTGTGCATGAATTGCCTCTGGATGAACAGGGACATGCAAAGATTGTGCTGAATCATATTGATGCTTTGTATGCAAATGTGTTTTATGGAATGGAAAAAAAGCAAATTTATCTGGAGAAAGGAGATCGTTTGCATATTCGTTTTAATGGTAAGGATTTTTCTCATACCGTGGAATTTGATGGAGAGAAGGCTCCTGTCATGGATTATTTGAATAGTATTGTGGTTATGCCTTTGGCTGAAGAAGATTATGGTCTGGCATTTCAGGATTTTGTACGAAAGTTAGATCAAAAAGAGCAGGAGTTTATAAAATTGCTGCAAGCCAGGTCTTTGGATTGTTATGGTAAATTTGTGAAGATGGAAAAGGGGCGTTTAAAATATGCTTTTGGCAGTGCTTTGTTGATGTACCCTGTCGGTCACAATTTTGTGAGTCAGGATTCTGTTTACAAAGCGGATGATTTATATTACGGAGAATTGAAAAAATTGATGATAGAGGATGAAGATTGGGTAGATTTGAAAGAGTATCGCGATTTTATGTGTGAGGCGGCACATGTTTTGGATGTAGAAAATAGTAATGAGACTGCTATTTATAAAAAAATTGTCGGTAAGATGAAATATATAGCCAATCATATACAGTCAGATAGAGTGAAGCAAGTGTTGTTAAATACATTGGCTTGTGATTATGTGGAAGAATTTGGTATTCGAGACATTCAGGAGTTGGAGAATATTTATAAAACATATGTTAAAGATGCCGTTTTAATGGCTGATTATCAAGCTAAATATGATCGTTGGGATATATCTTCTCCCGGAAGACCCTCTCCAGACTTTGAGGCAAAAGATATTGAAGGAAAAGTCTATACGTTGAAAGACTTTAAAGGCAAATATATTTATATTGATTTGTGGGCTACTTGGTGTGGACCTTGTAAGCGCGAATTGCCGTTTATGCGTGAATTGGCAGAAAAGTTTAATGGTAAGAATATTGTTTTTTTAGGACTTTCAATTGACCATAATGCTGCAAGTTGGCAGGAGAAGGCTAAAAGTGGTGACTTGGTTGGTGTCCAATTGTTGTTAGGACGTCATAGTGCTTTTCAGCAGGCTTATAATATAGATGGGATTCCTCGTTTTATTTTATTGGATCCGGAAGGTCGGATTATTAATAATAATATGACTCCGCCGTCTTCTGCTGATACAGAGATGACATTAAATGATTTGGCTGGAATATAATTGAAAATACTATTGCTAATATAAACTTTTAATATTTGAATTATGAAAAATTTATGGTTAATGTTTTTGATCGTTTGTGGTGTATTTACGTTGAGTTCTTGTTCTGATGACGATGAGGATAATGCGAAATGCCCGGTGTCTGTTTCTGAAATGTCAAAAAGTGCTACGATAGGTGCTGAATACCGTATTAAAGGTAGTGGTTTTGCCTCAATAGCAAAATTTTCTTTTCAGAATGAGACCGTAACAAGTTATTTGGAAGATGTGCAGATTACACCTACTGAAGTCATTTTTACAATTCCTAATACTTTGATTGCCGGTAAATATGATTTGATGTTGGAGCAAGAAGGTTCGTGGAAGTTAGGTGAAGTTACTTTGGTTGTCAAGGATTTGCCAGTGACAGATTTGAAGTTGCCGGATTCAATGGAAATAGGCAATGAAGTCCTTATTGAAGGCAATGGTTTTACAGAAGACATGAAATTGTTTTTGGTACCTGCAGAAGGAGATAAAGTGGAGATGGATATTAAGTTGGCCGAAAATGGAATAAAAGCTGTTGTTCCTGATAATGCAATTGCCGGAGATTATTCATTATTTTTGATACAAGGGAATTTTGAATGGAATTTAGGAACTGTGAATGTTACAAAACCGGTTGTTAAACGTATTAAATCCTTTATTTTTGACATGGGAATGGGTACTGAGATGGTACAGACATGGAAGCTTGGTTATAATGACGATAATCGCTTGACCTCAATTGATGTAACATGGATGGAAAATCCTTATGCTGCTTATCAGTTTGTACATTCTGAAAATAAAATAGAAGTTGTAAGTGATGGTTATTATTTTGATTTGAAGGATGGGAAGATTGTATATAATTCATTTAGTAAACAAAATTGGGAATATGATGATAATAATTATTTAAATTTTGATGGTGAACATGAGATAAAGTATGAAAATGGCAATTGGATTTCCTGTGATTACAATCAATTAGTCTATAATGATCCGACTTTAAAAAGCAAGTCAACAGCGGTTGATATGTCTGCTTATATATTCAAGTTTTTATTGGTAGCATTGGGCGATGATGATTACATGGATATCTTTTTGCCTCATATTTTGAATATTTGCGGGACAACCTCCGTTAATCTGCCTTCCGGATTTATGAATTTAGAGACCGGAGAAGAGGTGAAATTTGAATATGTTTTTGATGATCATGGTTACGTGGAAGAAGTTAAAACTTTTAGTGCTATGATGGAAGCAACTTTGTCATTGCAATTTGAGTATGAAGTTGTAGAATAGTAAACTCATCAATATAAAAAAACTCCCGGTCTTCAAAAAATGAAGTGAAGACCGGGAGTTTTTTTATATTGATGAGCACTTCTTATTATTCTCCAACCATATAGTGGTGGTAACCATTCAGTTTTTTCCAGCTTCCACGAGTAAAGTCGGGTACTTCAACAGGCATGCTGTTGTTTTGAATTGAAATATTGGTCAATTCACCTATGCAAGACCATTCTGCAGCA
Organism: Odoribacter sp.; assembly: GCA_020024465.1. Taxonomy (GTDB): domain Bacteria; phylum Bacteroidota; class Bacteroidia; order Bacteroidales; family Marinifilaceae; genus Odoribacter. Next base: position 99,386 of record JAHHTT010000001.1, on the reverse strand, counting down.
TCGTATACATCCTGATCAAGTGGCAAACCGTTGCGCAGGCAATATACCAGACGATAGTCCATGATAAAATCCATGCCTCCGTGTCCGCCTACTTTTTTAGCCATCTCTTCCAATTCTTTGTGAATCGGATGTTTGTATTGTTTCATTAGCTGTTCTTTCACATTTTGGGGAACAAAGGTGTGCATATTCAGGTTTTCATGGTCGGGCATTCCTTCCATCTTTTCTGCAGATCTGAAAGTGTATCCTTCGATTGGATATTTGTTGGCAAAACCTTCAGTTCCGGTTAGCTGATACATACGGCTGTAGGGTCGGGGATTCATTACATCATGCTGAAGATGGATGGTTTGTCCGTTAGCCGTTTGAATCATGGTCATGGTATGGTCTGCATTTTTGAAATCTTTGCCATCGCGTCCAGTCATTTCCTTTACTAATTTCGGACCCGTAACAGCTTGGGTTGCCATTGCTACAAGGTGAGTCATGCGATTGCCTCTATGAATATTCAGTAACTGGCATGCCGGACCGAGACCATGGGTTGCGTATACATCGCCACCGTGTTTTTCATTGAAATCTAAACGCCAGTTGCCTTGGTACGCTTTCCAGAATTCTTCCAGATTGTGAATATAAGCTCCTTCTACATGAAGAATTTCACCGAACAATCCTTGTTGTGCCATGTTTAAGGTGGTTAATTCAAAGAAGTCGTAAACACAGTTCTCTAACATCATGCAATGCCGGCGAGTTTTTTCTGCTGTGTTTACCAATTGCCAGCATTCATCAATATTCATAGCAGCAGGAACTTCAATGGCAACATGTTTGCCGTGTTCCATGGCATAAACAGCGATAGGAGTGTGGAGTAACCATGGTGTAACGATATATATTAAATCAATGTCGTCACGATTACAGAGTTCTTTCCAGCCTTCTTCTCCACTGTAAGCCGTAGCTTCCGGGAAGTTTCTTTTTTTCAAAATCTCTTGAGTTTTTGCAACTTTTTCCGGGTAAAGGTCGCAAAGAGCCTTGATTTCAACTCCCGGAATATAGGTGAAACGTTCTACAGCACCGGGACCTCGCATGCCGAGACCGATAAATCCGACACGTACTGTTTCAAGAGGTTCACAACGTAGTCCTATGACATCTTCTTGACCGGCAGGACGGGCAGGCATTTCGAGACGGATGATTCCGTCTGATGTTTTGCTCTCTTTGGCATTTTCTTGACTATTGCAGCTAAATAGCGCAACTGTTAAAGTGAAAATTAATGCGTAAATGATTTTTTTCATGTATTTTAAATTAAAGTATTATTTTAATAGCGAATCAATCCATTGATTCATTTCTTCTAAATGAGCGTCAATGCTGTGTAACAATGTTAATTGTGCCAGAGTACGCTGATAGTTATGTTCCGGATATTTGATTTTGTAGTATGTGTCTCCATTGATGTAGTCTGCCAGAAAACGAATGGTTTGCATATAAGTCATCATTTGTCCGCTAAAAGGAAGCAGACTGATCTCTATAGGAGTCAGGAATGCTTTTGCAGATTGGATATAGCCTCGGGCAAATTCTTTGAATATATCCATATTGACACTGATATTATTTAGGTTTTTGTCATCTTCTTCGCCGGTATTGCCTGCTGTGCGTATGAAATCTCCGAAGTCGGACAATACGAAGCCCGGCATCGTGGTGTCAAGGTCTATGACACAGAGGAAATTCCCGTCCTTATCAAATAGCATATTATTAACTTTGGTATCGCAGTGGGCTATACGTTTGGGTAATTTACCTTCTTTGTAAAGTCTTTCTGCCAGGCACATTTCTTCTTCACGGGAAAGCAATTCATTAACGATGGACTGTACTTTTGCTAATCTGTTGACGGCATTGTTTTGGATTGCTTCCTTTAATTGTTGAATTCTGAATGGCATATTGTGAAAATCCGGAATAGTGGCTCCTAACGGTTCGCCGGATAGATCACTTAGAAAATATTGGAATTCTCCAAAAGCAATACCGGTTAAGTGAGCAAATTCCGGAGTTATTTGTTCATAGGTCTTTGAATCCTTAATAAAGATAGTTACGCGCCAATAATTTTCTCCGTCATAGTAATAGGATTTCCCGTTTTTTGTCGGAATGATCGTGAGAGTTTTACGTTCTAAATCGTTTTCGTTTCTTTCCTGCAGTTTATGACGGATATGGTTTGTAATTCGTTGTATATTGTTTTGCATAAGAGCAACATCTTTGAATATATTTTGGTTGATGCGCTGTAAAACATAATCCGGAGCATCTGGTGCTACGGTTTTGATTCGATAAGTATCATTGATAAGTCCTGTGCCCAGGGATTCAATTTCACTGATTTCATTTGTTAATGCAAAATGTGATGCAATTTCTTTTAACTCCACAACTATATGTATTTATGTTTTTATTATTTATCTCATTTTGCAAAAGTAAAAAATTTTCGTAAGATTCGAGGTGTTGTATAAAAAATAATAAAGATGGAGGCATAATTATTTTAGTGGATAGAAATAACTGATTGCCTATAGGGTGTCAGTTTGTACATACCAAGAGACAATTAGTTACGGTGTTATAAATCTTCTAATGGGAATAGCTTTTCATAATTGTGAAAAGTATGTAGATGTTTATGTAGTTGTGCTACCTCTTTTTGTAATACTTCGATTTTTTGCAGTAGATTATGTATAACATCAATGCCTTCGATGTTAATAGAGAGGTCGTAATAAAAATGGCAGTATTTTTCCAATTCGTGTAGTTGGGATGCTAATAAGTATTGTTCGCCATCTATCCTTTGAATTTCAATCAAGCCTCCTTCTTCCAATGCAAGCAGGAAATCCGACTCTATGTGACTTTTTTCACAGTATTCTTGTATGATAATTAAATCGCTTTCCATTGTTATTAGGTTTAAAAATTAAGAGTTTTGTAATTCTTTGAACAATTCTTTTTGTTTGTTTGTTAAGTTCGTGGGAAGAGTCACATTAAAAGTTATCAGTAAATCTCCGAATTTTTCTTCTTCTTTGTATACAGGAAATCCTTTATATTTCAGACGAACTTTTGTTCCGTTTTGAGTTTCAGGTTTTATCTTTAGCTTGATTTTTCCTTTTAGTGTGTCTATGATAATTTCACCACCTAAGATTGCTGTATATAAATCGATAGGAACATTCATGTAGAGATTGTCCCCATATCGTTTATATACGGGATCTTCTGCAATAACGAATGTGATGTATAAATCACCGGATGGTCCTCCGTTTAAACCAGGACCTCCTTGTCCGTTCAGTTTGATGGTTTGGCCATCGGCAATGCCTGCCGGTACGGTGATTCTGATTTTTTTACCATTAACATCCAATATTTGTTTATGTGTTTCTGCAGCATCACGCAGATTAAGGTGTAGTTCCGCGTTGTAATCTTGTCCTTTGAATAGCCCGCTTGTTTGGCTCGAATGTTTGCTGCCTTTGCCAAATAATTCTTCAAAAAAGTCAGAAAAATCACTATGTTCACTTGTGAAACTACCGCTGAAATTGTTGTTGTCACTCGACCAGAATGTGCTGTTTTGTTGTTGTTGACGTTGTTTTTGTGCTTCAAATTCCTCAGCATGTTTCCAATTTTCTCCATAAGCATCATATTTTTTGCGTTTTTCAGGATTTCCAAGAACTTCATTAGCTTCGTTTATTTCCTGAAATTTTTGTTTCGCAGTTGGGATATCGGGATTAAGGTCCGGATGATATTTGCGGGCTAATTTTTTAAATGCTTTTTTAATTTCATCTTGAGTCGCTGTTTTACTGACACCTAAGATTCCATAGTAATCAATATAAGCCATATTTAATTTATCTATTATATTAGTTTACTTGTGTAAATTTACGCAAGAAAGGTATTTGTTGTAGTCTAAATAAGGCTAAATAGTTATAATTGAATTTAACATAATAGAGTGTGTTCTACCAAAATTTTGATACCGATTACAACTAATACTAGACCACCAAAGAGTTCTACTTTTATAGCTTTGATTTGTCTAAAGCGAAAGCCGCAAACTATTCCGCAAAATGACACTAGAAAAGTGGTCATAGTAATGATTCCTGCAGAATACCAGATATCTGTTTGTAAAAATGCCATACTTATGCCGACAGCCAAGGCATCAATGCTAGTTGCTATACTTAAAAGTAATAGTATTTTGAATGAAAAAGAGATAGCTAAAGTTTCTTTTTTTTGAAATGATTCATATATCATTTTACTTCCTAAATATCCGAGAAGTAAAAAAGCTATCCAATGATCAAAATTTGTAATATACGCATTGAAACGGCTTCCAAGTAGCCATCCCAAGCAAGTCATCCCTCCATGAAATCCTCCTAGGACAATAGCAGCTTTTATTGATTTGTACCAGCAAAATGAGCGCATGCATATCCCTCCACTGAGACAGACTGCAAAGCAATCCATAGATAATCCGATGGCAATAAGGAAAGTAGTAATAAAGTTCATAACACATAATTGATTCTGCAAATATATATAAAAATATGAGATGTAGAATTTAAATGCTGATGATAAAGATTGTGGTAGAATATAGAGGCTTTGTATGGTTTTAGATGTATATTTGTCGCATGGAATTACAGACAGTTGTGCATATTGATCCGCCGAAATCTCTTTTGAGTTATTGTTCGCATATCATGATGTTAGGCTCTTGTTTTGTTGAAAATATTGGATCCAGATTGGAATATTTTCATTTCAATGTAGATGTTAATCCTTGTGGAGTCGTGTACAATCCAGAATCAGTCGCAAATACATTGGAGTTGTTATTGAAGCGAAAACTTTTTAACAAGGATGATTTGTGGTATCATAATGGATTATGGGGCAGTTTTACCCATCATGGTCATTTTTCTTCCTCTAATGTAGAAGATTGTCTTGCTGGAATCAATGCGCGTATTGCTGCATCTGCTGAATATCTGAAAAATACAGATTTATTGGTGGTAACGTGGGGAACGGCATGGGTGTTCGAATATTTGGAGACAGGAGTTATTGTGTCTAATTGTCATAAATTTCCTGCGACGGCTTTTCGGCGTTTTCGTTTGAAAGTTGAAACTATTGTAAAACGGTATATGAAACTTTTGGAATATTTGCATGGTCAGTATCCTGAAATTAAAATTTTGTTTACAGTAAGTCCTATTCGACATTGGAAGGACGGAGCTCATGGAAATCAATTGAGTAAGTCTGTATTACATCTTGCTATAGATGAGTTAATGCAACATTTTGATTTTGTATCGTATTTCCCGTCTTATGAAATTGTGATGGATGAATTACGGGATTATCGCTTTTATTCAGAAGATATGTTGCATATTTCACCTCAAGGTGTTGCTTATATTTGGGAAAAGTTTCGTGATTTATACTTTGAACCAGAAACGATTTTATTGATGCGTAAAGTGGATAAAATAAACAAGATACTTGCTCATCGTCCATTGAATCCCAATAGTGAAGAGACCTTGAAATCACGTAATCAAGCAAAACATGACTTGGATATTTTGTTGAAAGATATTCGAAAATAATATTTATTCTATCGTTGGAATTTCTTCTTTGGGAATATCCTGCATGGGGATGCGTTTTAAATCTTCAAGTGTGATTTCTGTCTTTACCGGATAACTGGAAGGATGTAGTTTACGGATACGATAGAGAGCAGGGATGCTTTCCAAACGCGAATGAAAGTTTCCGGCACGGATTTTAAAATCGGGATCAAAATATTTTAAATAAGCCGGAATGTCCAAAAAATCTTGTTCAAATTTATCTCGAAATTCTTTAAGTTTGTTTATGTCGCATCCATATGAATTGACAGAATAGAGTTGAATACGATAGCCTGTAAATGAGCGGCTCTGTTTGTTTTGCCGAATATGCCATTTCAACATATCTTGAATTTTTTCAGATGCATGCAATTCCACTGTTCCTCCATTTTCTTGGAATTGACTGAGTTCTTGTAATAAATCGTATTCTGGAACAACAATGACACTATCTATAGTAGGTATATTCACGGTAAGAGAGTCATTGGTTTGGGAAAAAACTCTCAATGGTAATAAAAACAGCAATAGAACTAATTTATGCATATCTTATAAATTTGTGCGAAGGTAAAAAATAAATTGCTAAAGGCAAAATATCAGCCCTTAAAAGCGTGTCTTGTAATGGTTGAAAGGTATGACAAGTTAAAAAAGCGTTAATCATGGGAGTCAGATGGAGAGGTATTGCAAAAAGCTATAAATTTGCTTCATCAATCAAAAATAAAATCATTATGTGTCAGGCAACAGATCAACAAATTATTGAGATATTGAAGATGGAAGCTATTCCTGCTTTAGGCTGTACAGAGCCGGTTGCATGTGCATTGGCATGTGCACGCTGTAAGGAGGAATTAGGTGGTGTTCCCGAAAAAATTGAAGTGTATGTAAGTGGTAATATTTATAAAAATGGGATGGGAGTGGGGATTCCTGGAACTGGAATGGTGGGATTGCCGATAGCTGCAGCATTAGGGGCTGTGTGTGGAAAAACCGAGTATGGTCTGGAAGTGTTGAAAGAAGTGTCTGTAGGTGATAATCTTCAAGTTGCTAAATTGATGCTTGAGCGTAATGCCGTTAAAATATCCTTGAAGGAAAATGCTTCAGATAAATTGTATGCCGAAGCAATATGTTATAAGGGCAATGATACCGTGAAAACGGTTATTGTGCACGGGCATACAAATATTGTATCTGTCGAAAAAAATGGTGAAACCATTTATAGTAAAGATAATGCCTCGGTTTCTGCTGAAAAGAATGAACGAGCAGAGTTGAGTTTAGCCCGTATTTGGGATTTTGTGCATAATATCGATGTTGAGAAAATTGTCTTTTTATTAGAAGGGGCTGAAATGAACAAGGCAATATCAGATGAAGGGTTGAAAGGCGAATATGGTTTGCAGATTGGACGTACATTAAAAGAAAATATTGAAAAGGGTGTTTTGGATAACGACTTTTTAAATAATGTGCTTATTCGTGCGACAGCTGCTTCAGATGCACGTATGGATGGATGCGAAAAACCGGTTATGACCAATTCTGGTAGCGGTAATCAGGGTATTACAGTGTATTTGCCTGTTGTTGTTGCAGCAGAACGTTTCGGTTGTTCTCGGGAACAGTTGGTTCGAGCTTTGGCTATGAGTAATTTGGTTGCAGCACATATTCATTATTATATGGGACATTTGTCAGCTTTATGCGGCATTACAATTGCTGCAACAGGCGCTGCATCTGCTATTACTTATTTGATGGGTGGTACATATGAGCAAGTGGTCAATACAATTAAGACTATGTGTTCCAATCTTACCGGAATGATGTGCGATGGTGCTAAACAAGGTTGTGCCTTGAAAGTATATTCCGGTACATCGGCAGCTGTGCAGGCTACATTATTGTCAATAAAAGGAATCAAGACCCGTAATGATGGAATCGTTGAGGAAAACATCGAAAAAACGATTCGTAATGTGGGTATTGTCGGTTCTGTCGGAATGGAGCAGACTGATAGAACGATTTTGGATATTATGTGTCATAAGGAGTAAAACTTTAGATGATAATAAAATCTGTGTCGTAATTAATCTGCACCCCAAAAGTTAGAAAAAAAACTTTTGGGGTGCATTTTTTGAGATATACTTGAGGGAAATTTTCTTACATTTGTCTTATGGGGGAATGGATTAATATACATACACATAGACCAGGTAAAGGATTGAATATTGTTGATCTTTGTTTAGGTAATCCGGTGATTTCGCAAGGAAAAATGATATTATATTCAGCAGGAATTCATCCGATGTTTATTGATGATGGTGTCGAAAGGCGCTTGGAGGATATTCGGCGGCTTGCTGATAAAAATGAGATTGTTGCCATAGGAGAAGCGGGATTGGATAGAAATGTTTCAATACCAATGGAATGGCAGCAAAACTTGTTTAGGCGACAGGCGCTTTTAGCAGTAGAATTTGATTTGCCTTTAATCATTCATGGGGTAAGAACTTTTTCAGAGATAGTAGCGGAAGCAAAGCGTTTGGGAGGTCCTCATAAGTGGATAGTACATGGATTTAATAATCGTCGAGAAGTCATGTTGGATTTGTTGCGTCATGGAATAAATTTGTCTATTGGGCATCAAGTGATGAATGAGGCGTCTCATGCCTGGCAATTATTGCCGGAGATCCCTCGGGAATGTCTGTTTTTGGAAACAGATAATTCGGAGTGGGGGATTGATGAAATATATGATAAGGCTGCGCAGCGTTTGGGAATAAATCTGGAAGAAATGCAAGATTTGATTCAAAAGAATTACAGATGTCTGTTTCAAAAATGATTTGTATACATTTAAATTCAATAAATAAAGATTATGACAAAATGGTTGAGTAGATCAGAATTATTATTGGGAAGCGAGCGTTTGGAAAAACTGAAAAGTGCGCATGTACTGGTAGTCGGTTTGGGTGGAGTTGGAGCTTATGTAGCCGAGCAATTATGTCGTGCAGGAATCGGTGAAATGACCATTATTGATGGGGATATTGTGGAATTGACTAATAAAAACAGGCAGTTATTGGCTTTGGATTGCAATTTGGGACGACCTAAAGCAGTGGTGATGGAGGAGAGGCTTCTCAACATAAATCCGGAGATTAAATTGCATGTGATTAATGATTTTATCCGAGATGAGGGAATGATAAAAGTGCTTAAGATGTCAAAATATGATTATGTTGTTGATGCAATAGATACTTTGGCACCTAAAATATTTTTACTATACCATAGTCTGCAGTTAGGCTTACCTATTGTTAGTTCTATGGGATCTGGAGGAAAATTAGATCCTTCTAAAATTTCAGTTGCGGATATATCCAAAAGTTATAATTGCAATTTGGCTCGAATGTTAAGGAAGAGATTGCACAAATTAGGAGTATATAGAGGTATAAAGGTCGTGTTTTCTTCTGAAATTACAGATCCGGATGCTATTGTATTGACTGAAAGTCAAAATAAGAAATCTAATGTGGGAACGATTTCTTATATGCCTTCTGCATTCGGCTGTTTCATGACATCTGTTGTGATTCGGGATATTATTGGAGAAAAATAAAGAAATGAGTGTGTATCAAAATGAAAACACACTCTCATTCATTATGAATTAATAATCTTTGGAACGCATTTCTTTGCATTCTCGTCCACTGTCTTTAAAAGCTTGCTTGATGTAGGAGACAACATCTTCTAGCCCTTCTGTGAATTTTTCGAAATCTTCTTTGTACAAGAAGATTTTATGTTTTTCAAAATTTTGAGAACCATCATTATCAAATGTTTTTTTACTTTCTGTTATGGTCAGATAATAATCATTGTTTCGGGTTGCTTTTACATCGAAAAAATAGGTTCTTTTCCCTGCTCTCACCGCTTTGGTGTAGATTTCTTCGCGATTGTTCTCCATGTCATCTTTTTTTTCGTATTCTTCCATGTCAGCTTGATTAAAATTAGTTAGTGTAATTTAATTGATAAATTTTGATATATCTTGCGCCAAATGTATAAAAAAAAGTCAATCAAAGTGATGTTTTTTTGTGAAAAATTAGCCTCTTGATTTATTTATTTAATTGATATAAGAGATTAAGAAATGGAATAAAAGAGTATATTTGCAATTTAAACTAATATTTATTAATGAATTTTTGAAATGGAGATTGTAGTTAGCGGTATCAGACCAACGGGGAATTTACATTTAGGTAATTATTTTGGAGCAGTAAAAAATTTTCTGCGATTACAGGATGAATATAATTGTTTTTTCTTTATTGCTGACTGGCATTCTTTAACGACGCACCCGCATCCGGGAGATGTGAAGGTGAATGTGCGGAAAATTCTTGCTGAATATCTTGCCTGTGGTATCGATCCTTTTAAATCGGCCATTTATATGCAGAGCGATATAAAGGAAATTTTGGAATTGTATCTGTATCTGAATATGAATGCTTATCTGGGAGAATTGCAGAGGGTGACTTCATTCAAGGAAAAAGCTCGTAAACAGCCGGAAAATGTAAATGCGGGTTTGTTGACTTATCCGACATTGATGGCGGCAGATATTTTGATTCATAGGGCAGATAAAGTGCCTGTCGGAAAGGATCAGGAGCAGAATATGGAAATGGCTCGTAAATTTGCACGTCGTTTTAATATGATATATGGCGTAGATTTTTTCCCGGAACCACAATCTTATTCTTTTGGAGGAGATGCTATTAAAGTGCCGGGATTAGACGGGACCGGTAAAATGGGTAAATCAGAAGGTAACGCTATTTATTTGATTGATGATGCGGTAACGATTCGTAAAAAAGTGATGAAAGCTGTTACTGATAGTGGTCCCGTAGAGCCTAATAGCGAAAAACCCGAAGCAATAGCCAATTTGTTTGCTATGTTGAAAATTGTTTCTTCTACTGATACGTATGATTATTTTAATGAAAAATACAATACTTGCCAAGTACGCTATGGAGATTTGAAAAAACAGCTGGCAGAAGATATTATTAATTTCACTTCGCCAATCCGAGAAAGGATATTAGATTTTTCAGCAAATATCGAATATATGGATAAGGTGGCTCACGAAGGAGCAGAGAAGGCCCGTGAAAGTGCAGAAAAAACGATTCGTGAAGTAAGAAAAATTATAGGTTTTTAGGAATGTACGAATATATTAAAGGAGTGCTGGTAGAAGTTGCACCTACATATGCTGTTGTGGAATCAGGTGGAATCGGGTATTATATTAATATATCAGTAAATACTTATTCTCAGATTTCTCAAAAAAAAGAAGTATTACTTTTCTTACATTTGATAGTTCGTGAGGATGCTCATTTATTGTATGGATTTGCAACCAAAGAAGAACGAAAGATGTTTAGACAATTGATAGCTGTTTCTGGCATTGGGGCTAATACTGCAGGTGTTATGTTAAGTTCAATGTCTGTAAATGAGATTGTAGGAGCAATAATGACTGAAAATGTCAATGCCATTAAAAGTGTAAAAGGGATAGGATTGAAGACGGCACAGAGGGTAATTATTGAATTGAAGGATAAAGTTGGAGGAGGAGAGTCGATTGATGCTATGTTAATAAATAATACGGCAACAATCAAAGAAGAGGCTTTGGCTGCATTGCTGATGTTGGGATTTGTAAAAGTTCAAGCTGCGAAAGTATTGGACAAAATTATTGCTGGAGGTGATGTGACAACTGTAGAGCAGTTAATTAAATTGGCATTGAAGCAATTGTAAATAATATATTGATGAAGTATAAGATTTTTGTAAATAATCCGTGGCAGGAGAATTCTGTGATTCTTTATGATGATACAGATGAGGCTATTGTGATTGATTGTGGATGCTTTAGTAGTGAAGAAGAGCAACGGTTTAAAGAATTTTTTTTGAATGAAAAACTTACACCGGTGTTATTATTGAATACTCATTTGCATCCAGATCATGTCTTTGGTAATAATTTCATGAAAGACTGTTATGGCTTGGAGGCTAATGCTTCCCAGTATGATGAATTTTTGTTGAAGAACGCGGTGGAATATGCAGCTATGTTAGGTGTGCGTGGAGCAACACCTCCTCCTGCCTTGGGAGGTTATTTGAAGGATGGTGATTTAATACATTTTGGTCATTCTGAATTGAAAGTTATAGCGGTGGCAGGACATTCGCCTGGTGGACTTTGTTATTATAGTGAAAATGATAAGTTGTTGATTTCCGGTGATGTTTTATTTGCTGGAAGTATCGGACGTTCAGATTTACCAGGAGGTGATGGTAATGCATTGATTTCAGGCATTCGTGAGAAATTGATGATATTACCGGAAGATGTACGAGTGATTACTGGGCATGGTCCAATGACAACGATTGGTGAAGAAAAGAAATATAATCCATTTTTATTGTAAAAAATTAATGATCGGAATTATTGTAGCGATGGAAGCGGAACTTCAATTGTTTGAAGCTTTGCTTGTGGATAAAAAAGAAGATATTTATTGTGGTTTTTGTTTTTTATGCGGAAAAGTACATGGTAAGGATGTCGTTTTGATGCAATCGGGTATTGGTAAGGTTTTTGCCGCTGCAGGAACAGTGGTGATGATTCAGCACTATGCTCCGGATTATATATTGAATACAGGGATAGCAGGTGGGATAGATTCTATACTTAGGGTGATGGATGTTGTTGTTGGAAAAGAAGTGGTTTATCATGATGTGTGGTGCGGTGAAGGTAATAAATATGGTCAGATTCAAGGTTTGCCTGCCCGTTTTATAGGTGACGAAAATTTGTATAACATAGCCATGAATGTAAAAAGTGAAGTTTCGTTGCAGGGAGGATTGATTTGCAGTGGAGATAGATTTATTACGAACCGTGAAGAGTTGGAAATGATTAAAAATAAATTTCCAGAAGGTTTGGCTGTTGATATGGAGAGTGGAGCTATTGCTCAGGTGTGTTATATGTATGGAACTCCTTTTTTGAGTTGTCGAATTATAAGTGATACTCCTGGAGTTGTAGAAGATCATAGTGCGCAATATAAAAATTTTTGGGAATTGGCTCCTGAAAAATCTGTTGAAATATTGCGGGAAATAATTGAAAGAATATGAAAAAGATACCAAGTTTTACAATTGATCACCTTCATTTGCTAAGGGGGATATATGTGTCACGAAAAGATTATATGGGCGACCAGGTGATTACTACTTTTGACATCCGTATGAAAGAACCTAATCATGAACCGGCATTAGGTTATGGAGAATTGCATACGATAGAACATTTGGCTGCTACTTTTTTGCGCAATCATCCGGTCTGGGGTGATAAAATAGTTTTTTGGGGACCGATGGGATGTTGTACTGGGAATTATTTTTTGATAAAGGGGGATTTGTCTGTCTTGGATATTATTGGATTAATGCGTGAAACATTCCGTTTCATTCGTGATTTTGAGGATAAAGTGCCTGGAGCTACACCTAAGGATTGTGGAAATTATCTGTTGCATAATTTACCGATGGCTAAATATGAGGCGGATAAATATTTGCGTGAAGTATTGGATGTTTTTGAAGAGAGAAATATGGTATATCCGAAGTAAATCGGGTATGAGATACTCTTGTAGAAAATATGATAGGATAGAGTCTAAGGCAGAAGTTATGGATTTTTTATTTTGTTGATATCGGACGATAGTTCTTACGATCTAGATAATCAGTCGTATTGGCACAATGAATACCTTTCTCTTTCATGGCTTTATTCCTACCTATATGGATTTCTGGGAATTTGCCGTTTTTTTTGATTAAAATAGTAATGGCAAGACCGACAAAAGCGATACTGATGAGTATTGTAACGATGATAAATATTTTCAAAATCATTTTTAAAGCATATTAGTATTATATTTATTGCAAAAATAGAGGATAAAAACAAAGAAGATTAAGTATTTCGATAAAAAAATACTTAAAAAGCAAGTTTCTTTCTTATGTTTTTTCTACATTTGGCACGTGAAAAATGTAAAATATAGATTATTTAATTTGCATGATGATGGTAGATTACGAAAACAATGAGGGATTTGACATGAATGATGACCGAGAGGAAATTTATTCAAAGGCAGTGAAGGCTGGTAAAAGAACCTATTTCTTTGATGTTAAAGCTACACGCAATAACGATTATTATCTGACGATTACCGAAAGTAAGAAAAAATTCGATAAAGACGGTAGTGCTAGCTTCGAGAAACATAAGATCTTCTTATATAAAGAAGACTTTGAAAAGTTTGCAGAAGGTTTGGATGAAGTTGTAGCTGTGGTGAAAAATGCTCTGAAGGGAAAATTTCCAGAGGATTATTAAAGAAGCAAAAAGTCAAAGATAAAAGGTAAAAAGTGACAAGATGAACTTGTTGCTTTTTATCTTTTATCTTTTTTAATTTCTGTATAAATTATTTTCTTTAAAATAAACAGTTGTGGCGAAGAAAGAAATCATTAAAGATATTTTCAATGATATTGCTCCTAAATATGATTTGTTGAATCATTTATTATCAATGAATATTGATAAAAGATGGCGTCGTAAGGCAATGCGTGAAATTGGAGAAAATGAAAAGGGGAAGTTGCTAGATGTTGCTTGTGGCACCGGAGATTTCGCAATTGCAGCTTCACGTGTAGGTATAAAAAAGGTTATTGGAATTGATATTTCTGCCAATATGGTAGAAATTGGTTGTAAAAAGATTCGTGAATTAGGTTTGGAAACTCGTATAGAGTTAAGAAGTGGTGATTGCGAGCATATGGATTTCCCAGATAATACATTTGATGTAGTTACCGTTGCTTTTGGTGTGCGCAATTTTGAACATTTAGAATTGGGATTAAAGGAAATGTATCGTGTATTGTGTCCTGGTGGGAAAGTAATAATATTGGAATTTTCTATGCCTGAGCAATTTCTGATGAAGCAACTATATAAATTTTATTTTCGTCATATATTGCCTATTTTAGGTGGATTCATTTCTGGTAATAAAGCTGCATATGTCTATTTACCAGAATCTGTGATGAAATTTCCACAAGGTAATACTTTTTTGAAAATCATGTCTAATTGTGGCTTTAAGCAGACCAAACAGCGTAAATTGACTTTTGGAATTGCTTGTTTGTATGTGGGCTTGAAATGATATTAAAACCCTCCCAATAAAGAAAATAATAAGGTGGAAAGAGAAAGAATTTTTAGCTGAGGATCTAAATCACGACCGGTGTCTTGGAATACTTTTATTAAGTGTAGGATGAAAAACGGTAATGTAAGAAGATAGAAAAAATGGCTTTCAGGACGTAATGATACATACACGCTCATGCATATAAATGCATTTATGATGAGGAAAAAGTGATATATTTTGGCTAGTGGAATGCCTAGTTTTACCGGTAGAGTATTTTTCCCGCAATTTTTATCATTTTCAATGTCTCGCATATTATTAAGGTTTAAGACTCCACTAGAGAGAAATCCGATAGCACTTGCTGGTAATAATACTATCATATTAACGGTATGTGACATGAGGAAATAAGCACCCATTGTGCTTAAAAGACCAAAGAATAAAAAAACAAAAATATCCCCCAATCCATGATAGCCGTATGCATTTTTGCCGATAGTATACTTAATGGCAGCAATGATAGCAGTTGCTCCTAGTATTAGCATAATGATACTTTCTTTGTTGAAAATTGAGTCAAAAGCAGAATACACTAAGGCAGAACCAAAACAAATTGATAGACAGATAAAGATTACAATAGTACGCTTGAATTCATACAGTGTTAGTGCTCCTGATTGTATGCTTCGTATGGGGCCTAACCGTTCGCTATTGTCTGTTCCTTTTTGTAAATCACCTAATTCATTTGCCAGATTAGATAGTATTTGTAGACAAAGAGTCGTTGCTACTGCTAAGGAGAATGGTAACCAATGGAAAAATCCATCGGTTTTGGCGAGTAAAGTGCCTAAGAAAATTCCTGACAAGGAAAGAGGAAGGGTGCGAGGTCGAAAACTTGATATGTAATATTTTGCGTTATTCATGGTGGAAATGTAGAGTTTTATTGTTTTTTTGATTATGCTCTATAAAAGTAAAAATTAATTTGAAAAAAGTTGAGTATTCTTTTATAAGAAAAGCGTGGTTTTTACCACGCTTTAATGTCTTTTATAAAGGAGATTATAGATTGGTTCGGTTTATTGGCATCGTCATACAACGAGCACCGCCGCCGCCACGCGGAAGTTCTGAACCTTCAATTGTAATTACATATTTGCTATGTTTTGCTAGATCCACTTTATTTGATAAAATGTCATTGGCTTTAATAATGTCAAATCCGGCTTTGCTCATTGCTTCTATGGTATGTGTGTTACGGGCATAGCCAAGCACCTGACCTGGACCTACTGCAAAAAAATTCGCACCACTATGCCATTGTTCGCGTTCTTGATTCCAAGCATCTGTTCCACCACAATATACCGGTTCTAAATCCATGCCAAGCTTTTTTAATGCGCCTAGTAGATTGATTTCTGATTGGATGTTTTGCAATTTTCCGTTTTGTATAGTGATGTGCACTGTTTGATAACTACCCGGATTCAGAATCAGTGGAGCATATACCATACATTTGTCATGGTCAAGCAAAGTAAATACCATATCTAGGTGGATAAATGATTCCGGAGAGTGTGGAAGTTCCTGTACAATAATGTGTTGTGCTTTTTCGCTCTTGCGGTTCATGAATTCATAAATCAGCATATCTATAGCTTGTGTGCTGGTGCGAGCTCCATTACCAATTAAAAGAATATCGTCGCGTGCAATTAAAACATCACCGCCTTCAATATGACGTAAGCGAGGACTTGCTTCGTCTGCTGTCGGTATGGTGATAGTTCTTGTTTTGAATTCTGGAGTGAAATCAAATATTGATTGCATAATGATGGATTCCCGATCACGAATAGAATTTGCCATTCGACCAATCAATACTTCATTGTACATACTCATGGATGCATCTCGAGTGAAAAAGAAATTGTGCATTGGACGTAGGGCATACCAATCTTTGCTTAAAAATTTGGTCAGGTTGTCTTTGGTCATTTCAACACCTTCAATCAGCAAATTTGATAGATCTTCTGCATTGATTTCTAGAATTTTGTCTTTTAGGCATCCAGTTGGTGATACTTCACTGATAAACGGTTCGATGCATTCTATGCGGTTAATAACTTCAGCTTTTACCTTGTCATCTTTCAGTATATTACACAAAAGTTCTTTTACTTGATAAGTGTTGGTAATTTTGGATAATACTCCTGAAATTTGTTTATACTCTTCTCGTGCAATAGACAGGTTGATAATATCGCTGTATAGCGCCCGCTCTGCATTTTCAGGTGTCATATTTTCAACTTCTTCACCGGGTGTGTGAAGAATAACACCATTAAGTTTTCCAATTTCCGATTGGACGTTGATTTCTACTATTGGATTCATATATATTACTGTAATTATACGATTTATTTGTTACAAAATTACTACTTAAATAGTTAATAACCTTATATTTACGTATTATAATTATGCAAAAGCCGAAAATAATTATGCATTAGGCTAAATTGGTTAAAATCAGACGTCCGGTGACTAGGTAGATGTTTAAACCGATAATGTCATTGGTTAGCGTGATAAAAGGACCAGTGGCTAATGCCGGATCTATTTTCAGGCGGTTTAATAATAAAGGAAATGCGGTTCCAAAAATAGAGGCGAATATAATAACAACAAATAAGGCAATGGTTACAGTGATGGGCATGGCAAGATTTGGCATGCCAAATGATAATGTCAGCAAAAAGATAATAGACGAACAAATTGTGGCATTAATCAATGCTCCTCCTAAATCTTTCAGTAGATTCCCAAAGCCGCTTTTAAGGCTTAATGAGTTGGAAGCTAATCCTTTCACCACAATTGCTGATGATTGTATTCCTACATTCCCTCCCATGGCTGTAATGACAGGTATAAACATGGCTGTTACAGGGAAAAGAGCTATTTCTGCTTCATATAATGAAATCATCCAAGCTGATACCATACCGCCAAAGAGAGCTATGACTAACCAGGGTAGACGAGCTTTGGTCTGGTCCCATATGCTATCAGAAGATTCAACATCTTGAGAAATTCCGGACATCATTTGGTAGTCTTTGTCGGCTTCATCTTTGATAAAATCGACTACATCGTCAATTGTAATACGCCCTACAAGACGCCCCATTTGATCTGTTACCGGTATGGCTACTAAGTCATATTTCTGCATCATCAGAGCTACTGATTCTGCCGGTTCATCAGTCTTGACAAAGATTATGTCTGGGTAATAGAGATTGATGATTTTTGCAGAAGTTGGTGCTGTAATTATTTTTTTCAAGGAAAGACGTCCTTTCAGTTTATTGTCATCGTCTACCACATATATATTGTAGATTTCATCTAAATTTTCCGCTTGTCTACTCACTTCACGGAGGCATGTAAGTACAGTCCAGTTTTCATTTACCATTACAAGCTCTTTGGCCATTAAACCGCCGGCGGTGTCATCGTCATAATGCAGCAAGTCGACAATATCTCCGGCCTGTTCCAGATCTTCCATGTGTGACAGCACTTCATGTTGCTGTTCGTTAGACATACTGGATACTAGGTCTGCGGCATCGTCTGAGTCCATATTGTCAATGAAACGACGAGCAATGATTTCTGCTGGAAACGATTCTATAAAGTGTACCCGTTCCTCTTCATCAATTTCTGCCAATACATCACTGGCTTTTTCGTTATCTAGTAAAAGGAATACAAATTGAGCCCGCTCGTTGTTGAGTTCTTCTAATATTTCGGCAATATCGGCAGGATGAAGATCTGCAACTAATTGGGATACTTCGAATTTGCTACCGTTATCTATCAATTCTTCCAGTTGGTTTAGAAATTCGTGAGTTAATTCAAATTGTTGCATACTTTATATGTTTTAAGGTATATTATTCTTTTCGTATTTTACGGCTTTCTTGTAATTCTGTACAGAATTGCAAGAAGGAATCAATATTTAATTGTTCCGGACGCATGTTAAGAAAGTCTGATTCGTATTCTGGCGGAATGAGTCCTCTGATAGAATTTCGTAGGGTTTTACGGCGTTGATTGAATCCTGTTTTTACTACATTGAAAAACAGTTTTTCATCGCATCCCAATTCTTGTCGTTCGTTTCTTGTCAGTCGGATGACAGCTGATTTTACTTTTGGGGGTGGATCAAATACTTTTTCTCCAACGGTAAATAAATACTCAATGTCATAAAAAGTTTGCAAAAATACGCTGAGAATGCCGTAGCTCTTGTTGCCATGCGGAGCGGCAATTCGTTCTGCCACTTCTTTTTGTATCATACAAACCACTTGCTTCACTAGATGACGGTTTTCTATGATTCTGAAAAAGATTTGCGAAGATATGTTGTATGGCAAGTTGCCGATAATAGAAAATGGTTCCTTGTAAAGTTCGGTTATGTCCATTTTTAAGAAGTCACCATACAAGATACGTTCCCGATCTTCTGGTAATTCGGCGTGCAGATATTCTATAGATTCGCGGTCAATGTCAATGGCATGTACGGAAAAATCTGGATTTGTTAGTAGGTGGCGTGTTAATATACCCATACCCGGCCCAATTTCCAATACCTCATAGGTCATTGGTAATAGGCTTTCTGTAATTTTACGTGCAATATTCTGATCGCGCAGAAAATGTTGGCCTAAACTTTTTTTAGCTTTAACAATACTCATGATACAAAAGTATATAAAATCATTGAAAACAGCGTGAGAATGAGCATTATTTTGTACATTTGCACCTCAAATGTACTATTAAGCACTTATTTTCATTATATTATTTATGGATTCTTTTTTGAAAAATCTAATTAAATTTTGCCTTTTTCTGGCTGTTTCTGTTTTTCTTTTCTGGCTTGTTTATCGTGATCAGGATTGGGATGAATTGATGACAGTGTTGAAAGAAGATGTTAACTATACTTGGGTTGTGATTGCATGTGTCTTGGGAATAGCAAGTCATGTGAGCCGTGCTTTACGTTGGCAGTTGTTGGCTGCTTCGATGGGCTATAAGATTCGTTTTTGGAATAGTTTTATGGGAATTATGATAGGCTATTTTGCAAATTTGGCAATTCCCCGTATGGGTGAATTTACTCGTTGTGCTGTTGTCAGTAAGTATGAGAAGGTTCCGTTTTCAAATTTATTGGGTTCTGTAGTGACCGAACGTGTGATCGATATATTGATTCTGTTTGTGTTGACGTTGGTGGTTGTAATGACACAATTTAAGCAAGTGGTCGTTTTTTTGAAAAATAATCCTGAGATAAAGACTAATACAGAGCATTTATTCCACTCTTCCTGGATTTTATTGGTTATTGGTTTGATATGTGTTTTGGCATTCTTGTTTTGGACGTTTTTTTTGAAACAGCGTTTGCAGGGGCGTATTTGCTCATTTCTTACTGGTTTAAAAGATGGATTGCTTGCAGTGAAAGATGTTCGTAATAAGGGAGTTTTTATTTTTTATTCATTGTTCATTTGGTTGATGTATTTTTTGATGTTTTATGTTTGCTTTTTTTGTTTTGAATTTTCTTCTCATTTGGGAATGTTGGTGGCGCTTACTTGTTTTGTATTAGGAAGTTATGGTATGATCGCACCTGTTCAAGGTGGGGTTGGTGCATGGCATTTTATGGTGATAGCTTCTTTGTTAATTTATATACCGCATACTCCGGAAATGCAAGAGATGGCAAAAATTTTTGCATTACTCACACATAGTTCAATGACTCTTCTTTATTTTATTGTCGGAGTAGTTTGTGTAATAGCACTGCCGTTGTATAATAAAGATTTTACAAACTAAGATAAATAATTTGCAAGAATGGATTTTGTACAGCTTATACAATTTTATTTTCCTGATTTGACCACAGAGCAGTTAGATAAATTTGCACAATTGGAAGAATTGTATCGTGAATGGAATAAAAAAATTAATGTGATTTCTAGGAAAGATATGGATTCTTTTGGAGTACATCATGTGTTGCATTCTTTGGCAATTGCCAAAGTGATTCGATTTGTGCCTGATACACATATTATGGATGTGGGTACGGGAGGCGGATTTCCTGGAATTCCATTGGCGATTATGTTTCCTGAATGTCATTTCCTTTTGGTGGATTCCATAGGTAAGAAGATAAAAGTAGTAGAAGGTGTTAAGAATGCTTTGGACTTGCAGAATGTAACTGCTCGACAGACACGGGTAGAAGCAGTAAAGGAAAAGCAGGATTTTATAGTTAGCCGTGCTGTGACTGCTTTTCCTGCATTTGTTAGTTGGGTGAAAGATAAAACTTTAAAAACGTCATACAATTCTTTACCTAATGGGGTGCTTTATTTAAAAGGAGGTGATTTTGAAGAAGAACTCAAACCTTTTGCTGGGCGTACAACTGTTTATAATATTCCGGACTTCTTTCAGGAAGATTTTTTCGAGACTAAGAAAATAATACATTTTGTGCTATGATTTATAATCAGAAAAGGGTTGGTTTTGTTTGTTGGCCAACCCTTTTTGATGTTATTTCACCCATACATTGATAATCTCACCGATAAACATTTGGGGATACTCTTTGTCCCATTTATTTTTAGCTCCCGAATTGTAAACGGTTTCAGTAGCAAGTTGCTGTGTTACCAGCTTTTTACATTCGATAATCATCCAGGCTTCTGAGAATGCTTTGCTGCCGTTTGCTGTTGTAATGGGTGTCAGACCGGAACCGGCTACTTTGTCTGTATCTTTACCACTGTGACTTCCACAATAGTTCAAGGCATCGCGATAGGTTTCGGTGTAGAAACTTAATGTATAGGTGTCATTATCTTTCATATATTTGATGGTGTGGCGTGTCGGATTAATAAAACAGAATGCTACCGGTTTGTCTAAAAAGTTTCCCAAACCTCCCCAACTGGCTGTCATCATATTGAAATCAGTGTCATTTCCAGCTGTAATCAGCATCCAGTTTTCAGAAAGCATTTTATAGATATTACCCGGAATTTTATCGGGAGTAATTGGTCGGTAACCGTTCAAAGAATTATTGAATTCTCCTGTACTTGTTGTGAGTGTAGTTGTTGTAGCTTGACGTGGTGTTGTTTGAGGTGCTGCTTGTTTTTCTACAACTTTTGTATCAGAAGCTGTTGCTGTTTTTGTTATAATAGCAGCACTTACTGCTTTTTCAGCATCGGCATATAGTTGATTTACCAAATCTATTGTATGTATGCGAAATTTGCCGGTAGCTTTGATAAGTTTGTCTTTTTTTTTGGTAAGCGTATACTTATCTGTAATTTGTTCTTCTGCCGGAATGCTTTCTTTCTTATCTCCGATATTATATAAATAGCGGATGGCAGAAATCTTCATATCATACGATCCTGGTTTACAGGTTATTGTTAGTTGATAAGAGATGATTGCGCGGTCAAGGGCTAAGGCTTTGTTCGTGAATACCAGATATTCTTGGCCGAGACAAGCGATTTGTCCTGTACTGGGATCAGAGAAAAGTACCCGGCTCTGAAGTCCGTCTTTCGCTATTGGTACAAAGCGCTGTCCTGCCCAGTAAAGTATTTTTCCGAATATGGCATTTTGGGTTAGTCCGGTAGCCTCAAATGTCTTGTTGAATACCACCTTCCCGTTTTCAAGTGGTATTGCTCCTTCCATATATTTAGGATCTACTTGTGCATATAATAGATCAGGAAGTAACAGTAGAAGTAATAATATCCGATTCATGTTGATGATTGATTAATTGTTCATAGCAAAGATAAAAACCTCTATTGAATTTTCTATATAAATAAGATAAAAAAATACCACTTCATTTTTACTTTTGATATGATATCTTGGGAATATGAATATATAAAATATTTGTTTCGATAAATTACAATTGTTTGATTTACCATTGCTCTCTTTAGGGATAGAATGTTAGTTGGAATTATGGAAAATATTGTTAAAAATCTATATAAAGAGACTGTCGTTTATGATGAGAAAGTTTTTTTTGTTGATAAGACTTTGGCAATGAGTGTAATAAGAGGGATTGATGAATGTAGTCTGTTGGCTGTTTTTATCCTGTGCCATCGGGGTGTAGATGTTAAATGTCTGATTGATATTGTAAAATATTTATATATAAGCTTTTTATAGATTTTGAATAGATTGATGAGGAGGGGAATATAGGCTTTTAATATGTATTTATGACAGATTTAATACGCAACATTTTTGTAACATTTTTGTAACGTGAGTGTAATATTGTTGATTTACTTTTGTATCATTAAATAGATATGTAAGAATGGAAACAGTTTATTTGGGAATTATCATTTTTCTCTTTTTGTTGGCAATTTTTGATTTGGTTGTGGGTGTCAGTAATGATGCCGTTAATTTTTTAAATTCAGCTATTGGAGCCAAGGCTGCTTCATTTCGGACCATCATAATCATTGCTGCGATTGGTATTTTTTTCGGAGCGACATTGAGTAATGGCATGATGGATATTGCACGACATGGTATTTTTCGGCCGGAAGCCTTTTATTTTAATGAGTTGATGTATATTTTTTTAGCGGTGATGATAACGGATGTAGTGTTGCTGGATGTGTTTAATACTTTGGGAATGCCTACTTCAACAACGGTATCGATGGTATTTGAACTCTTGGGAGGTACTTTTGCACTGGCATTAGTGAAGATTACCATGGGACCAGAAGGACTTACTTTTGCTGAGTTGTTGAATACAGAGAAGGCTTTAACTGTGATTCTGGCAATATTTCTCTCTGTGGCGGTTGCCTTTACATTCGGTGCATTAGTGCAGTTTTTGTCGCGTATAATTTTCACCTTTAGTTATAAGTCCAGACTGAAGTGGATAATTGGAGTGTTTGGCGGAGTGGCAGTGACAGCTATTATTTATTTTATGTTGATTAAGGGAGTGAAAGACGCCTCTTTTATGACTGAAGAATACAAAGCGTGGATGCACGATAATACCGGCTTGATTGTCGGATGTTGTTTGGTGTTTTTTACCGTGTTTATGCAAGTGTTGTATTGGATGAAAGTAAATGTTTTCAAGATGATTGTATTGTTGGGAACTTTTGCTTTGGCTATGGCTTTTGCTGGTAACGACCTTGTGAATTTTGTCGGAGTGCCTCTTGCCGGCTGGGCTAGTTATACGGACTTTGTAGCTAATGGTAATGGAGATGCAACAGGCTTTCTGATGGGGTCATTGAATGGACCAGCTAAGACTCCTTTTATATTCCTGCTGTTGTCTGGAATGATTATGGTGGTGGCATTGATAACGTCGAAAAAAGCGCATAATGTTATCAGAACTTCTGTGGATTTGTCTCGGCAGGATGAAGGTGACGAGATGTTTGGTTCGTCAGCTATTGCACGTAGTCTGGTGCGATTCTTTACCAATATGAATAACAGTTTGTTGCATATTATACCCGAAAACGTGAAATCATGGTTGAATTCTCGTTTTAATAAGGATGAGGCGATTATAGAAAACGGAGCTGCTTTCGATTTGGTGAGAGCTTCTGTCAATTTGGTGTTGGCTGGCTTGTTGATCGCTTTGGGTACATCTTTGAAATTGCCGCTTTCAACGACTTATGTAGCCTTTATGGTGGCTATGGGTACCTCTTTGGCGGATCGTGCCTGGGGACGCGAGAGTGCTGTATTTCGGGTGACAGGAGTAATGTCGGTGATTGGCGGTTGGTTTATCACTGCTGGTGCTGCTTTTATTATCTGTTTTTTGGTAACATTGGTGATGTATTATGGAGGAGTGGTGGCCATGTTGTTGATGATTGGTGTGGCAGTTGTATTATTGATTAAGAGTAATCTGAGTTATCGTAAAAAAATGCAGAAAGAAAAGGCTGATGATGTATTCCGCCATCTGATTACTTCTAGAGATAAAACAGAAGTTTGGTTGTTGCTGCGTCGTCACGTACAGGATAATTTGGTGAAAGTATTGGATTTTGCTGAAAATACTTATATGAAAATGACAGAAGGCTTTATTCGTGAAGATTTAAAAAGTTTGCGTAAAGCTGTTTCTATGACTAATGATGAGAAGGATATATTAAAAAAAGAACGTCGCAAGGGGATGTTGGGTATGCGCCGCATTGACCGTAATATAGCTATTGAGAAAAATACTTGGTTTCATTTAGGCTGTAACAGCAGTGAACAGATGATGTATTGCTTAAAACGTATGTGCGATCCTTGCAAAGAGCATGTTGACAATAATTTTAATCCGATGACGGAAGAGGCTGTGGAAGAGTTCTTGCCTATTCGCAATCAATTGGTTGCTTTGTTACAGCGTACCCGCAATATTATTGCTTCCGGTAGTTATGATGTGACTGATGCAATATTAGTGGAGGCAGAGAATTTCAAAAACTGTCTTGCAGGACTGAATAAGTTGCAGATAGAGCGTTTACAAGAGGAAGAATCTAGTGTAAAACTTTCATTGGTATATCTTAATTTGTTGCAAGAATCTCAAGAGTTGCTGAATATCATGCGGCATATGTTGTGTGCGAGTCGTAAATTTCAAGGATAGTATTTAATAGTTGTACCTTTGAGATTAATTAATCCTATAAAATTAGGGTATTTAAGTTTTGCTGACGCTTTGTATATGGAATGACGGTTCTTGTATGTCAAATTGTAAAGAAGGTAACTATGTTTGGATACAACGGAAAGGGATATTAGAAAAATTAAGCGACCACCAAAATAGTGATCGCTTTTTTATTTAGTCAATTTCTTGATAGGTGAGTTTGTCGTTTTTGATGGAAATTTCGTATTTTTTACCTTTTATAGTTTTAAAGGTCAGCTTCTTATCGGCATACATCAAGGAGCAATGGCAACCTGATTTGGAAAGGATCGTGGCTTTTTTCAGTGTTCTATTTTCCCATTGAATGCAGACTTCAAAATTTCCTCTGGCACACAGCCCTGTGATAAAACCGGAATTCCATTGATCTGGCAAAGAGGGAAGTAAGTGGATAAAACCCATATGACTTTGCATGAGCATTTCTGTAACCCCGGCTGTACCGCCAAAGTTGCCATCTATTTGGAAGGGAGGATGTGTATCCCACAGATTATCTAAGGTTCCATTCTTTAAAAGATTGCAGAAAAGTTTATAGGCACGATTACCATCATGTAGACGTGCCCATAAATTTAGTTTCCAACCCATACTCCAACCCGTAGCACCATCGCCGCGGTGATTAAGTACTATTTTGGAGGCATTTGCCAATACTGGTGTTGTAACAGGAGAGATCGTATGACCAGGATGTAGACCGAAGAGATGATTTACATGGCGATGTTGGTCTTGTGGATTGTCAATATCTTCAGACCATTCCATTAGTTGACCATAGTGGCCTATTTGGTAAGGAACAAGATTTTTTAGAATTTCTTTCCATTGGCGGCGCTCTTTGGCATCAACTCTCAATACTTTGCTGGCAGAGATGGCGTCTTCTAATATTTCGCGGATGACTGCGTGTGCAAAAGTAGCTCCTTTGTCAATAGGTCCGTGTTCAGGGGAGGTTGAAGGTGCTGCAGTATAGCTTCCGTCTGGACGGTGCCAGAGATAATCTGTTGCAAATTGAGCACTGCTTTTAATCAGGTCATAGCCTGTTTTTTTCAAAAAGTGTTTATCACGAGTATAATCATAATATTCCCAGATGTGTGTTGCTAACCAGGGACCGGACATGGGGCTAAAATTCCAGGACATGTCTTCACTGGCGAGAGGAGTAGTAAAGCCAAATATGTTGCTTGAAATGGATGCTGTCCATCCTCGTGCATTAAAATAGGCTTGTGCCGTTTTTTCACCAGGTTTGACAAGCATTCGTATAAAGTCTATCAAAGGTTGCATACATTCATATAAATTTGTCTGACAAGCTGGCCAATAATTCATTTGAAGATTGATATTGTTGTGGTAGTCCACTCGCCAGGGTCCATCTACATTATTATGCCATATCCCTTGTAAGTTTGCGGGTAAGTTGCCTGAACGAGAGCAGGATATCAGTAAATAGCGTCCGAATTGGTAATATAGTTCTTCTAATTGAAAATCTTTTTCTCCCTTTCGATATCTTTTTAGTCGTTGGTCAATAGGGAGATCAACGGCTTTTTGTATGATAGGATTCAGTTGAAGGCTTACCCGTTTGAAGAGACGGCTATAATCTTTATAATGTATTTGAAATAATTGATCATAGCCAAGATTTATTGCTTCTTGCATCCATTCGGTGGTCGTTCGTTCTGGATTGGTTCCTGTGTATGTTAACGGATTTTTGAAATCTGGGTCGAAGTTGATTTTATAGTCAGTGTCAGCAGTGATTAGAAATACGACTTCATCTGCGTTTTGTATTGTCAGTTTACCATTTTCGTTGGATAGGGAACCTCCTTTATTGATAGCATGAATACGTATAACAAATTTCATTTGGTTATTGTCCAGAAATCCGGTATATATCAAGCCGTTTTTTCCTATTGATGAAATTGTTCCGGTAGATATAGGATTGGCTGCATAGCTGAACGCAAGATTTTGTTTCCCTGGGAGATTGGATTTGAAACGGATAACCAGCACATTGTGTGGATAAGATATAAAGTAGTCTCGCTGATAGTGAGTGGCATCTTTATTAAATTGTACAGTAGCTAATGCAGAGTCAAGAGAAAGGCTGCGTTTATAATTGCTAATGTCGGTAGAATTGAGATCTGTTTCGATATAGAACTCACCCATAGTAGTGAAATTGCCAAAACGGAATGGCTGTTCGCCATATGATTCATAGGCTACTGTGCTGTTGAAATTCCGGCGGGTAAGTATGGATGCTTTCTCTATATCTCCTTCGGTAAATGCTTTTTGGATTTCGGGGAGAAGATGGGCGGACGATTTGTTCACATTCCAGTAGTAGTCAGCTCCTCCGGCAGTATTGGGACCACCACGCCATAGCGATTTTTCATTAAAGGTGATGCGTTCTGACTCAATCGAACCGAGTATATTGGCTCCAATGTTTCCATTCCCTATAGGCAGTGATTGTGATTCCCAACTGACATCAGGATTACGGGGTGTATCACCGGCAGATATTGGTTTGTTTTTTCCTTGCCATAAATCTGGACGTCCATTATACCAGATTGCCTTTCCTGCTAAAGTTGTAGGTGTATCAAACCAATATGATAGCGGGTGAGAATATGTTGTATCTGTTTTACCTTGAACTGAAAAAAATATAAGCAGAATGCTAAAGATAAGGAATGTTTTTTTCATAATTACTATGAGGTATGTTGCATATAAAAGAAATAAATGAATAGGAGCGATTCAGATAATGAATCGCTCCTGTTATTTTTTATTAGATGTAATGCTATTACCCATTAATTTCATCTAAAATTTCCTGAATGCGATCCTGACAACCTCCGCAACCGGTTCCTGCATTAGTTTCTTCTCCTACTTCTTCTACTGTTTTCAATCCTTTTTCTTTGATTGCTTTTTCAATTTCTTCACGGTTTACATCAAAACAGTGGCAAATAATCTCGCTCATAATATTTTCGTTTTATGATTAATAATACTTCTTCTATGGTTCAAAGATATATGTTTTATTTTATAATAAGTTTATAAATTCAATCATATATTTTTATGTAGACATAAAATAGATTGATATCTCTGTTATTTTATGCTGTCATAGAATACTTTCCATAAATTATCCTCTAAGGGAGGATTTGCTGTGATGGTAATCATTTCTTGGCTTACCGGATGCTTAAAACTGATAGAACGTGCATGAAGACTGATTCCGCCATTTTCATTTGAACGTGGAAAACCGTATTTTAGATCACCTTTAATCGGGCAGCCTATTTTTGATAACTGACACCGTATCTGGTGATGGCGACCTGTATATAGTTTAACTTCCAGTAAATAGTATTTTTGTGAACTGCCTAATAGTTTATATTCCAATTTAGCTTCTTTACAACCACTTTTGGGTTGGTTGTAGGCATGAGATCTGTTCTTTTCTGTATCACGCACCAGATAATGGGTTAAAATTGCATGATCTTCTGTAGGAAGATTGCCCACTATAGCCCAATAGATTTTAGTGATTTCTTTTTCTTGTTCCTGAAACATTTTGTTAAGACGGGTAAGTGCTTTACTTGTGCGTGCAAATATCACAACACCGCTAACCGGACGGTCTACTCGATGCGGAATACCTAAAAAGACATCTCCTGGTTTGTTGTATTTTTTTTTGATATATGCTTTTACTTCTTCGCTTAAAGGAGTATCACCGGTTTTATCAGCCTGAACAATGTCAGAATTTTTTTTATTGACAGCTATAATATGGTTATCTTCGTATAAAATTTCTAGCATAAGCTTAAAAAAAGATATTAATATTGTTCTCTTTCATTGGGAAAGTCTCCACTTTTAACGTCTGCAATATAATTTCCGACAGCACCGCTCATTTCCGCAAATAAATTGTGATAGCGGCGAAGGAATCGGGGAGAGAATTCTTGATTGATGCCAAGCATATCATGAATGACAAGAACCTGACCGTCTACTCCGCCGCCTGCTCCGATGCCGATAATTGGAATACTGACCTCTTTGGCTACGCGTGTTGCCAGAGTTGCAGGTACTTTTTCTATGACAATGGCAAAACATCCGGCCTCTTCCAATAAGTGTGCATCATGAATCAATTTTTCTGCTTCATCGGTATCTTTTGCTCGAATGGCGTATGTCCCAAACTTATGAATACTCTGTGGGGTTAATCCGAGATGTCCCATGACAGGAATCCCTGCAGAAAGGATACGTTGTATGGATTCCAGAACTTCTTCTCCTCCTTCCAGTTTGACTGCGTCAGCTGCCGTTTCTTTCATGATACGGATTGCTGAGTTTAACGCTTCCTTGCTATTGCCTTGGTAACTGCCAAAAGGCATATCAACAACTACTAACGCTCGCTTTACTCCTTTTACGACAGATGCTCCGTGGTAAATCATCTGGTCCAGAGTGATGGGCAGAGTCGTTTCGTTTCCGGCCATAACATTGGAGGCTGAGTCTCCTACTAAAATTACGTCTATTCCTGCTTGGTCTACAATGCGTGCCATGGAATAGTCATATGAGGTTAGCATGCTGATTTTCTCACCTTTTAGTTTCATCTCTGACAAAACATGTGTGGTGACTACCTTTACTGCTGATTGTGTTGACATGATTTATTTAAATGTTCCTATAATTGTTTGTGAACCTGTTGTTTTTTGTCCTAATTCAACTGCAATTTTAGTTTCCAGGGGAAGAAACAGATCTACTCGCGAGCCGAACTTGATAAAGCCGGCATGTTGGTCTTGACGTGCTTCCCCTCCGATAGGTGTATAAGATACAATGCGTTTTGCCATTGCTCCTGCAATTTGACGCATCAAAATGGTTTCTCCGTTATTACATTCTATGACGATGCTTGTACGTTCATTCTCAACTGACGATTTGGGAAGGTATGCTGCTGAGAATTTTCCTTTGTGATATTTGAAAAATCGAATGATACCGTTAACAGGAAACCAATTGATATGGACATTAAATATATTCATAAAGATGGATACTTGCAGGCGTCTGCCATGGAAATATTCAGGCTCTTCAGTTTCTTCAATGACAACAATCTTACCATCTGCAGGAGCTAAGATTGTATTGTCGTCCTGTATGATGACTCGATTGGGAAAGCGGAAAAAGTTAATTATTAAAAAATAAAATATGGAACTGGCAATCAGTATGGAGTAATTTGCAATTGTATTGTGTATGAAAAAGAATTGAAGGCCATTCAATAATATGTATACAAGTCCTACTTTCAATAACAATTTATAGCCGGCTTTGTGTATCGTCATGATTACTGTTTTTGTGTTGATATTACAACTGCAAAGGTATGAATATTTTCATTGAAATAGAAGACGGATGTTGAAAATTACGGTCTTGTTGCAAAGAACAGGTATATAAAAATTGCAGGAATTGCAAATAATATGGAATCCAAGCGGTCTAATACACCGCCATGACCGGGCATGATATTTCCTGAATCTTTGATTTCAATACATCTCTTGAACATGGATTCTACAAGATCTCCGAAGTTACCGAATATAACGACTATCGCAGAAATCACGGTGGCATCAATGATTGTTATGCCGTCAATATAGGGTGCGATTATCAAACCTGCTGCAATGGTGGACAGACCTCCGCCAATGGCGCCCTCCCAGGATTTTTTCGGTGATATACGGGGAAATAACTTGTGTTTTCCGAATCTTGAGCCGAAAAGATATGCAAAAGTATCGTTAAACCATACTAATAAGAATGGAAAATAAATGATATCCGGTTGCCACATATCGTTGCACAGGTAGGGAAGGTAAATCAATAGCGTGAACGGCAGAGAAAAATAAATCAATACATAGACGCTAAATGCTAAGTTTTGAAAGGCATATGTGTCTTTGCGATAAAGTTCTAGAATTCCTAAAATCAGAACGGCCAGCATAAAAAATAGATATCCGTCAATATATCCGATATAGTTATGTAAAAAGCCTGCTGTAAACAACAGACTCCCGGCTATCAGACACATCGGTCTGTTTATCTTGATATGGGCGATTTCCGCCATATGGCCGAATTCCAATATACCGATGATATTGATGATAAAGAATAGGGCGAAAAAGCAGAGTGGATGTATAAAAATACATGTAGTTAAGATTATTACAAAAAACAATCCGCTGATTGCCCGTTTTATGAAGTTACTCACAGTGTGTAGATTTTAAGATTTCTATTGCTCTATTTTTATTGTCTTTGTTTATCATGATTTTGATGGTGCCAAATTTGTATGACGAATCCTGCTGATTTAAAATAACAGCTTCGATACCATTGGTTTCAAGCATATCTTTTACAATCTGTGCCTGATAGAGGAGGTCCGTTTCAAAAATGGTACACCAATCATTCATGATAAAATTTTTTTTAATCGTTATTTGTTGCAGGTTCTCCTCCTATTTCTTGAGAGTGATTCTGTCCTTCAGAAACATTAGTCTCCTCTACGGTATTATTTATGATGGGTTCATCAGAAGTTTTATTTTCTTCATCATCTTCTTTCCAGGGACGTTTCCCTAAGATTCTCTCTAAATCATCACTGAAAATCACTTCTCTTTCCAAGAGCAACTCTGCCACTTGTCTGTGTTGTTCCTGATGAGTCTTTAGCAATTCCTTTGCTCGGGTATATGATGTCTCGATCAGATTTTTCACCTCTGCATCGATCAGTTCTGCTGTCTTTTCTGAATATGGCTTGGTAAAGCTGAAGTCTGTCTGACCGGTCGAATCATAATAACACAAATTACCTACCTTATCGCTCATACCAAAAATGGTTACCATGGCGTAGGCTTGTTTGGTAGCCCTTTCCAGATCGTTTTGTGCTCCGGTAGACACCTGATTGAAAGTTAATTCTTCGGCAGCACGTCCTCCCAGTACTGAACACATTTGATCGAGCAGTTGTTCTTTCGTCGTAAGTTGACGTTCCTGTGGCAGATACCAGGCTGCACCCAGCGCTTTGCCACGCGGGACGATTGTTACCTTCAATAAAGGATGTGCATGCTCCAATAACCAAGATACTGTGGCGTGCCCGGCTTCATGGTAGGCTATGGCTTTCTTTTCATTTGCTTTGATCACCTTGCTACGGTTTTCCAAACCGCCTACAATTCGGTCAATAGCATCCAGAAAGTCTTGTTTCTCTACTTGGTTCTTGTCTTTGCGTGCTGCAATCAATGCTGCTTCATTGGCTACATTGGCAATGTCTGCTCCGGAAAATCCCGGTGTCTGTTTAGCCAAAAATGGGACATCAACATCTCCGCTTAATTTCAAAGGCTTCAGATGTACCTTGAAAATAGCTTCACGGTCTTTTAATTCCGGTAGATCCACGTAAATTTGTCTGTCAAAACGGCCGGCACGCATCAGGGCGCTATCCAGAATATCAGCACGGTTGGTGGCTGCCAGAATAATTACGCCTGAATTGGTTCCGAATCCGTCCATTTCGGTCAATAGCTGATTCAACGTGTTTTCACGTTCGTCGTTTGAACCCATATTGGGATTTTTGCCTCTGGCACGTCCGATGGCATCAATTTCATCGATAAAGATAATACACGGTGCTTTCTCTTTTGCCTGCTTGAACAGGTCGCGTACTCGTGAGGCTCCGACACCGACAAACATCTCCACAAAGTCTGAACCGGACATGGAGAAAAAAGGAACATTCGCTTCTCCTGCCATTGCCTTGGCCATCAGTGTTTTTCCCGTCCCCGGAGGGCCTACCAATAAAGCCCCCTTAGGAATTTTACCTCCCAATTTTGTGTATTTGTCAGGATTCTTCAAAAACGATACAATCTCTTCTACCTCCTGTTTGGCTTCTGCCAATCCGGCAACGTCTTTAAAGGTCACTTTAATATTTGTGTCTTTATCAAAAAGTTTGGCTTGTGATTTTCCCACATTGAATACTCCTCCGGGACCTCCTATATTCTTGCTCATGCGGCGGAGGAAGAACATCCAGATGAACACCACTAATAGGATAGGGAAAATATATGAGAAGATATTGCCCCAACCGTCATATTCCGTGTCATAATCCAGCACAACACCGCTTGCTGCAGGAGTCTCTTCCTGTGCCTTTTTGAAATCCTCTACAAAAACATCTTGCGGACCGGTCATGAAATAGAATTGCGGACCGGGACTGGAATTCTTGAATCCGTTGGCTTTCAGCTTGGAATAGTTTTCTATCTTGTCCGGTTTGATGTAGACGTTTGCCTGTCCTTTATTTGTGATAAGTTTGATTTCTTCGACATCACCATTACTCATCATTTTATTTTGGACTTCCTGCCAGGTCGTTCGCACGGGAGCAGACTGCCCCCCCATAAACTGAAATCCTATAATGGCAAGCGCCAATATCAGGTAGAGCCAATATCCGTTGAATTTGGGTGCTTTAATGGTTTTTTTGTTGCCGACAGGAGGAAAGTTGAATCCTCCGTCCTTGTTGTTTTGTTTGTTTTCTGCCATATAATATGTTTCGATATATCTATAAATTATTAATCTTCTGTATCCGGTATTCTTTCGATGATGCCGTCTCCCCAAAAATCCTCTAGTTGGTAAAAGTCCCGCATCTCCTTCTCAAATACATGAACCACGACATCTCCATAATCTACAACAACCCATTGTGCAACATTCATCCCTTCGGTATGAAAAGGTGATTCATGAAGTTCTTTCTTCACTTTTTCCTCCACTGCATCTGCTAGACTCGCAATATGTGTGCCAGAAGTTCCGTGGCATATTACGAAAAAACTGCAGAAACAGTTTTCGATTTCCCTCAAATCAATTTTTACAATCTCATGCGCTTTGTTATCTTTTAGCGCTTCAATTACTTTATCTACAATATTTTCAGTTTTGAGCATTTTATTCAATAAACAATTTCAAGGGACAAATATACATATATTTCTACTTTTACATCGATTTATAGCGATTCTTTTATAGTTTTGCGTATGTCAAAATGGCAAAATTTAATAATTCGTAGTATGAAAATTTATCAGATACCTATGGTACCGGGACCCACGTCTGTGTCCCATGAAGTGTTGGAAGCCGGAATGATGAATTACGGTTCTGCCGATATCGAATACGATTATGTTGAATTATATGCAGATACTGTCCGAATGTTAGGGGAGATTATGCAGACGAAAAATCAAGTGGTTATCCAGACGGGTGAAGGTATGTTGGCCTTATGGAGTGCATTGAAAAGCTGTTTGTTGCCGGGAGATAAGGTATTGGCACTCTCTACCGGATTGTTTGGATACGGAATGGGACAAATGGCCGAATCTATCGGTTGTGAAGTTCGTACAATGGGTTTCGGCTTTGATGAGACCTTTACAGATTTTGACTTGATAGAAAAAGCGATTCGTGAATTTCAGCCCAAAATGATTACGATGGTGCAGAATGAAACCCCCAGCGGTACCATGAATCCCGTAGAGGAAATCGGATTATTGAAAGAAAAATATGCTGTGCCCTTGCTGTATGTGGATGCTGTATCCGGTATTGGCGGTAGCGTGGTGAAAACGGACGATTGGCATATAGATCTTTGTCTGGGCGGTTCCCAGAAATGCTTGTCTGCTCCGGCTTCCATGTCATTCTTGTCTGTCAGTCCTGGGGCATGGGAGATTATTGAAAAAGTACAATATATAGGTTATGATGCTTTATTGCCTTTCCATACGGCAGTAGAAAATGCCTGCTTCCCTTACACACCCTATTGGCAGGGAACTGCCCAGTTGCATAAAGCTTGCGAATTGTTGCTTGAAGATGGATTGGAACGGGTGATTGTACGACATGAGAAAGTGGCGGAATATTGTCGTGAAAGAGTAGAGAAGATGGGATTGAGGCTTTATCCCGTAGCTGATGCCGTACCTTCGCCTACGGTAACGGCCGTATATGTTCCGGAAAATATGACCTGGAAGGAGTTGGATGCCCGCTTGCGCGAACGGGGGGTTGTAATGGGTGGCAATTATGGCTGTTTGGCGGGAGAAGTATTCCGTATCGGCCACATGGGGTCTCAGGCCAATCTTAATCTTGTAAAAGAAGCCCTTGATGTTTTGGAAGAAATCGTCCGTTTATAAAAACAACATCAAAAGCATAAAAAATATATGATTTGTTTGCGGGAAAATAATAATAATATCATCTTTGCTTTATGGAAACATGGAATAATGAAAAAAAAGAATTGCCTAATGCAACCACGGTCTTGACATTGGGGATATTGTCTCTGGTACTTTTTTGGCTGTATGGTCTGGTGAGCCTTATTTTAGGAATCATTGCCTGGATTATGGGCAATAATGAAAGGCGTATTTATCTGGAATCTCCCGGAGTGTATTCGGAAGCCTCTCTCCGGAATGTCAGGACAGGGCGTACTTGTGCGATAATTGCTGTATGTCTTGCTACTTTTACAATATTGTTTGTTATATTATTATTTATGGGATTGATTGTTGGAGTAGGTGCAGGAATATTTTCTTCAGTACTTTAAATTAACTAAAATAATTATGGACTATAGATTTGAAATCAGTAAACCGGACAGTTCCGATTTTAGGTGCGAGATTGCAATTAATGGCGATCAGACTTTTCAGCAATTTCATGATAAAATAATTGAAACGCTGGGATTCGACGGTTCACAGATGGCTTCGTTTTTTGCATTGGATAAATTAGGCAATCGTGGCAAAGAAATTGCTCTGATGGAAATGTCGCTGGGCGATGATGACGAAGAAAACAATACTTTGGTGATGGATGTAACCACGATCCGCGAAGTGGTGAATGCCAGTTGTATAGAGTTGGATTATGTTTATGATTTCTTTTCAAATAACTATTTGAAGGTAGAGTATGCAGGCGAGTATGTCGGTGACTCTGCCGATGTATTGCCGCTTTGTGTATATTGTGAGGGGCCGTTGCCTCATCAGTCTTCCTATGATGTCAATGATGATTGGGAATTGGATAAAGATGAGGATGAAGATGACGGATATGATGACAGTTTTATGGAAGAATTCGGCGGTAAAACTTCCGGACGTCGTGGCAGGAGAAAGAATGATGACGATGATGAAGACTACCGTTTTGGAGATGAAGACGACGAATACGGTAACGATGATTATAATGAAGACTGCGGTTACGATGAACGCTTCGAAAGCCTGGATGATTATATTGACAAACTGTAAATACAGGTGCTTGCTTTAGCAAGCACCTGCTAACGCTTCTGCTTTGCCTGTGTGAAAGACATGAAAACCCTTCTCGTATTGTTAGGCCCTACCGGAGTCGGAAAAACCGATTTAAGTATTGATATAGCCTGCCATTTCGACACTCATATTATTTCCTGTGATTCCCGTCAGATATATAAAGAAATGCGGATAGGAACGGCCGTGCCGTCGGCAGGACAGTTGGCTGCCGTGCCTCACCATTTTATCCGGACCAGATCGGTGCTGGATTACTACAACTCCTGGCAATTTGAAGTGGAGGCTTTAGAGCAGATCCATTCACTGTTCGGGAGCAGGGAAGTGGTCGTTATGACCGGTGGTTCCATGCTTTATATAGATGCCGTGTGCAAAGGTATAGACGACATTCCGACCATAACGCCGGAATTGCGTGCCGAATTGATGGAAATCTATGAGCGCGAAGGCTTGGAGCGTATCCGTGAAATGCTGAAAGAACTGGATCCGGTTTTTTACGACCAGGTCGATTTGAATAACGGCAAACGGGTGCTGCATGCCGTCGAAGTGTGCCGTATGGCAGGAGTGCCATACTCTTCGTTGCGCACCAACAAGCCCAAAGACCGGGGATTCCGTATTTTGCGTATCGGTCTGAACCGCGACCGTGACGAACTCTATGCCCGTATCGACCGTCGCGTGGAGATGATGATGGATGAAGGGCTTGAAGCCGAAGCCCGGGCGCTTTTCCCTCTCCGCCATTTGAATGCCCTGAACACCGTCGGGTACAAAGAACTTTTTGACTATTTCGATGGACAATATGATTTGGCGGAAGCCGTACGCCTCATTCAGCGCAACTCCCGCCGTTATGCCCGCAAACAACTCTCCTGGTTCCGTCGTGACAATGATATCCATTGGTTTCATCCTGACCATATTGCGGAAATTATGGATTTCCTTGCCGCTGAGGGTGTGGGGTAATGTCTAACCTCTTCGGCAGGGTAAAAGAATTGTCATCATGTGCTAAAAGTTTTCCTTTGATTGCCGATGCATGAATTATGTCCGGAAGTCAACTCTTGGTAAGTAGCGGTTCACTTCCCCACGGATTTTATCTACTGTAAGGTTGATTTTCTGCACTTCTTTACTTTATTGCTATAATTTACTTTCAATACCTTTGGCATCCGATACTCCAAAGATATTATAATTACTGTTAATAACCTGAAGTTGAAGAATATTCTCTTATTCTTTTTGTAACATACCCTTCATTTCATCATAACATATCTGTGTTTTTTTTGTGTAAAAATTTCAATTTACATGAAAAGGGCATTTTTTATATTCATTTGTTTATTCTGTGCTGTCTCATTATATGCACAAGAGGAAGCAGGTAAAATTCCTGCAAAAGTTTATTTTAAAGAAGGAAAATTGAATTTTCAGACAGCGGATGAAAGTTTCCGTATGTGGCTTGATAATCGGATTTATATTGATGCTGCTTGTTATATTCCTTCAACAGATATCGGTGAATTGCAGTCTAAACCGAATAAGGATTTAGAGGAAGACGACGGAGAATTCCGTTTTAATAATGGTGTCAGTGTCCGTAGGGCACGGTTTGCTTTGAAAGCTGAACTGTATTCCAGATGGTTTGCCGAATTTGATTTGGATTTCGCATATAATGAAGTGGAAATAAAGGATATGTATCTTGGATACAAATTCAATGACCGGCTTTCTTTAAAGGTAGGGCATTTCAAGGAACCGATGAGTATGGAACGTCTGACCAGTTCCAAGTATTTGAGCGGAATGGAGCGCCCTATGCCGATTGAAATGTTTGCTGGCGGACGTCGTTTGGGATTGGCTGCCACCTGGTGGGGAAATCATTGGTGGGTTGCCGGCGGTGTGTTCGGACAGCAGCTGGATATTATCCAAAAGGAAAAGAACAGAGGAAGCGACGGATACGGTTTTACCGGCAGGGTTGCGGTGTCGCCAATTGCTAATGACCGTCTCACTTTGCACTTGGGGGGATATGCTACCTGTCGGACTCCGGATGCTGCCGGAACTAAAGACCGGCTTGTTGAATTTCGGACTTTCCCTGAGAGCCGTACAGACCGCCGTCGTTTTGTCAGGGCTGAAATTCCCGGTGTGAATCATTATGCAACCTACGGGATGGAAGCCGGTGTCCGATGGAACAAATTATTGGCATACGGTGAATATGTCTTTACCGATGTGTCGCGTTACAAACGGGATAACGGTGCAAAAGTCGATTTAAAGAATGCCACCTTCAATGGTTGGTATGTCACAGCTTCGTATATGCTGCTCGGAAATCAAAGAGACTATTCTCCCGATGATGCGGAATTCGGTCCGATGAAAATCAACCGTCGAGGCGGTAATTTGGAACTTGCCACCCGGGTCAGCAATATCAATCTGAATGATTTTCACGATGCGTCGGCTGTGATTACCGGTGGTAAGGCATACGGCTATAACCTGTCATTGAATTGGTATCCCAACCGTAGTATTTTGATTGGAGTGAATTATACTTATATGGATAATGATAAATATGCTGATGATAAAGGGCATATCACCATGAATGGGAAAACGCTCAGACAGAGCCTTCGGTCTGGTGTGGATTTTAATATTTTACAAATGAGATTTTTAGTGTCATTTTAATTAATAAAGTATATGGTAAACAGTAAATTACTATCGATTTTCTTAGCGGCGGCTCTTTTGGGTACATCTTGTAAAAACGATGACGAAGATGATATTATTCCGGATGTTTCGGAGTTAAAAGGATTGTGTATCAATGAAGTTTATTCAAGTAATCCTGATTGGATTGAATTGTATAACAGTTCCGGTGTAGAAATTGATTTGAGCGGATTTGTTCTTCAGGATGATAAAGGGGCT
This sequence comes from Odoribacter sp., assembly GCA_020024465.1. Taxonomy (GTDB): domain Bacteria; phylum Bacteroidota; class Bacteroidia; order Bacteroidales; family Marinifilaceae; genus Odoribacter. The sequence continues at coordinate 60,457 of JAHHTT010000001.1, read as the reverse complement.
GCTGAGGAATATAAAATACCGGCAGGTACTAAAATAGCTGCTGAATCATATCTGGTTTTGAATGAAAATGAGGATTTTTCTTTCGGTATCAGTTCTTCAAAAGGGGACGAACTGATATTGCTGGATAACAATCAGGCGGAAGTGGACAGAATCAGTGTACCGGTTTTGGAGGATGGAAATTCTTACGGAAGAGCTTCTGACGGCGGTAAGGAATGGAAAATATTTGATAGATCCACTAAGGGAAGAAGTAACTCTGCTGACGGAGATGCAACGGAAGATCCTCAGAAAAGTCAGCTGAAATTATTTGTTAATGAAGTGCTGACTGCTCCTGCCGGGGAGGATATGGATTTTATCGAACTTTACAATGCAGAAGACCGTGATATTGATATCAGTGGTTTTATTTTACAGGATGATAAAGGGGAGGCTGAACAGTTTGTTATACCTTCCGGTACTGTGATTCTGTCAAAAAGTTTCTTGGTATATGAACAGATTTCTCCGGGAGAGGGTAATTCTTTTACTTTCGGCCTTGGCTCAAAAGGCGATAAGGTGGTTTTTCTGGAAGCTGATGGTAAATTGATTGATGAAGTCGTAACACCTTCTTTCGGCAGTGACAAAGGCTCATCTTATGCCCGAATCGGTGACGGCGGTGCTCAGTGGCAAGTGGCAAGCCAGCCGACGAAAGGAATTTCAAATGCAGCAGAAGCTGCCACTCCGTTACAGGGAAATCTGGTTATCAATGAGATATATACCTTTAGCGACCAGAGCAGCATTGACGATTTGGATTATATTGAGCTGTATAATAAATCAAATCAGACTCTTGATTTAAGCGGTTTGAGGATGTGGGAAAGCGGAGGACGTGAAGAGGCGTGGACTTTCCCGCAAGGCAAAACCATTGCTCCTTTCGGACTTCTTGTCATTGAATGCGACAAGGAGGGGTATCACAACGATGCTGCCAACTTCCCGGCTTGGGGATTGAGTAAAGGACCGGACGAATATATTGTGATTGCTACGGCTGATATGAGAGTGATTGACAGCGTGGCTTGCCCGAGCTTAAAGCAGAATGAGAGTTATGGCCGTCGCTCCAATGGCTCCGAGGAATGGCAGATTTTTGCCCGATATACACGGAATGCCGATAATAAAGGTGCGGCACGACAACCGGTAACCAATTCTATCGGTCTTTTTATCAATGAAGTTTTTACAAATAATCAGGATGCTGAAACTCAGGCTTGGGATGATACCAAAGATTTTGTCGAGCTTTATAATGATAGCGATAAGGCTATGGATTTGAGCGGTTTCAGTATGAATGACGATGCGTTGAATCCGGATAAAAAATATACATTCCCGGCTGGTACGTCAATCCCTGCCAAAGGTTTTCTGACTTTTGAGGTATTCAAGAAAAATCCGGACGGTCCTGTCTTCGGGTTGGGTAAAAGCGGTGACTGGGTATTCCTCTACAATAAAGAAGGTGTGTTGATTTCTGAAATGGAAACTCCTGCTTTTGAGGATGATGAAATTTATAGTGTAGGAAGAAAAAATGATGGAGCTGACGAAATTGTTGTTTTTACCGAAGTTTCTAAAAACGGGAGTAATAACAACAAGGCTGTCAAGCGGTAATTTGTGGTTTTTATGAGGCGTATAATATTTTTCGGAATCATGCTTGTCTTGGTAAGCGGATGCCGGTATGCGGCAAAAACGGAGAATGCATACCGGAAATACGAAGTTCCGTTTGAAACGGTTGCTATCAACGGTTCCGATGTCCCGGTTTATAATGGAGGATTCGGTTCTTCGATGGTTTATCATGAAATTGATTCTACTTTTTGGCTGCTTACTGACAGAGGACCTAATGTAGATGGTGAAATTGCTGACAGCAAGGTGTTTCCGTTACCGGATTATATCCCTCAAGTCGGAGTGTTCCGCTTGGAAAACGATTCTTTGGTGATGGTAAGGCGCATTCTGTTGTGCGACACCGGTGGAGTGGCTTTTAACGGCTTACCGAATCGTGTCGGTGACGGATGTACGGGAGAGGCTGCATACGGTTTGGATGGGGCTGTGATTGGTAATAACGGGCGGAGAGGAATAGACCCGGAAGGGTTGGCTGTGGCTCCGGATGGCTCTTTCTGGGTGAGTGACGAATACGGTCCTTGGATTATGCATTTCGATTCTGACGGCAAGCTGCTGGAAGAGTTCAGTCCGTTTAACGGCAAATTGCCTGCTCATTATGCTTATCGTCGTCCCAACCGTGGAATGGAAGGTCTGACGATAGACAAACAGGGGACGGTATTGTACGGCATAATGCAGTCTCCGCTGAAATTTCCGGAAGACAGCCTTTCGGGGATGTCTGATATCTTACATATTCTGGCGTTGGATATAAAGGAGCATTCTTATCGGGAATTTGCTTATAAACTGGAAAATGGAGAGCATGTAGTGAGTGAGATATGTTATTTGACAGACACTACGTTTCTCGTATTGGAAAGAGACGGGAGGTTTCCCGACAACGGTCAGGGATTTAAACGTATTTATAAAATCGACATCAGCCAGGCAACGGATATATCCCGATTATCTGCATCTGCCGGAGGGGGAAATGGATTGTCTGGAAATGTTCGGATGGTTGAAAAGAGTCTGTTTTGTGATATTTTAAAAGTGATTCCATCCTATGCTCATGACAAGCCTGAGGGTATCTCCATAATTGGAAATTCTATGCTTGCCATCGTGAATGATGATGATTTTGGAATTGATGCGTCTGATGAAGGGATTGCTTTCAAATCCAAGGTCAGGGCTGACAGGAAGATCGATCATAGCTGTATCTATTTGGTTCCCTGTCCGGCGATGCCGTAAGAGCATTCTGACATGACTGTTTCTTTCATATATTTGTTTTTAAAAGCATTCCCCCGTAGAATCGTAGTATTCTTGCGGGGGAATATTGTATCTATGCTATAATGCTTGGCGTTTTAGTGTGCCCATTCGGCAAAGAAGTCATTCCCTTTGTCATCAACGATAATGAAGGCAGGGAAGTTCTCTACGCGGATTTTGCGGACGGCTTCCATGCCCAATTCTTCGAAATCGACCACTTCAACCGATTTGATGCTCTCTTTGGCCAGAATGGCTGCCGGACCACCGATTGAGCCCAGGTAGAAGCCCCCGTGTTTCTTGCAGGCATTGGTGACATCGATGGAACGGTTACCTTTGGCTACCATAATCATAGAGCCGCCCAACGATTGGAATAGGTCGACGTACGGGTCCATACGGCCGGCTGTAGTCGGTCCGAAACTGCCGGATGCCATGCCCTGCGGTGTTTTGGCTGGACCTGCATAATATACCGGGTGTTTCTTGAAATATTCCGGCATCGGTTGGCCTTCGTCTATCATCTGTTTGATGCGGGCATGTGCGATATCGCGGGCTACAATCAGCGTACCGCTCAGGTTCAGACGCGTCTTTACCGGGTATTTGCTTAACTCTTTCAATACATTTTCCATCGGTTGATCAAGGTCAATGTCGATGGCGGGAGCCAAGGCGGGAGTCTCTTTGGGCAGGAAGCGTGACGGATTCTTTTCCAGCTGTTCCAGGAAGATACCGTCTTCTGTGATTTTCGCCTTGATATTGCGGTCGGCGCTACAACTTACCCCGATTCCCACCGGACAGGATGCTGCATGGCGGGGCATGCGGATAACGCGTACATCATGTACCCAATATTTACCGCCGAACTGTGCTCCGATACCTTTTTCACGGCAGATTTTCAAGATTTTCTCTTCCCATTCCAGGTCGCGGAAAGCCCGGCCTCCTTCATTTCCGGAAGTGGGGAGGTTGTCATAATATCCTGCCGAGGCTTTCTTGACGGTTGTCAGGTTGGCTTCTGCCGATGTGCCGCCGATTACCACGGCCAGATGGTAGGGAGGACAGGCTGATGTACCGAGGTCGAGTACTTTCTGTTGGATGAATTTGGTCAATGTCTCTTCATTCAATAATGCTTTGGTCTGCTGGTACAGGAATGTCTTGTTGGCAGAGCCGCCTCCTTTGGTGATAAACAGGAATTCGTATTTGCTCCCCTGTGTGGCATAAAGGTCTATTTGGGCCGGAAGGTTGGTACCGCTGTTTTTCTCTTCGGTCATGGTGAACGGTACTACCTGTGAATAGCGCAGGTTGCGGTCGCGATAGGTCTCGAATACTCCTTTGCTGATGGCCTCTGCATCGTTGCATCCGGTCCATACATTCTCGCCTTTTTTACCGATGCAGATGGCTGTACCGGTATCCTGACAGGTGGGCAACTGGCCTTCTGCTGCTACAACCTGATTCATCAGCATGGTGTGTGCCACGAATTTGTCGTTGTCGCTTGCTTCGGGGTCTTTCAGAATGTCTGCCAGTTTCTGCAAATGGGAGGCTCGCAGGTAGAATGATACGTCTGAGTATGCTTCGCGTGCCAGTAATTCCAGACCTTCTTTTTCGATTTTCAATATTTTACGACCGTCACACTCAATGGTCTTTATGTAATCCTTTGTGAGCAAACGGTATTCCGTTGTATCCTTTTCAATAGGAAAGGGATCCTGATACTTAAATTCTGCCATACTTAAAGTTTATTATTTAATGCGTTAATTCATGCTGTCGATTTATGCTACGAATTTATAGCTAATAAATGAAAAAGTGAACGTTTTACTGAAATTTTTCTGTAATTATTTTATCTCTTTCTCTTTCTTTGTCGCCAACGGATGCATGCAGGCATACGGAATCAGATACTGTCTTGCCGTCGGCTCTGGTGGCGAATACATAGACAGCCATGTCTCCCGTCGGTATTTCCGGGTGGAGGGAAACAGTGGTTTCGCTGTTGGTGCTGCGTATTCCCAGCTCGATGATTTGATAGCTGTATGTCGAAAAGGAGAGTACCGCAGCATAAATACGGTCGGTTGTGAAACAGTCGATTTTGTTGTAGGATATGCCGTGGTTGTGAAAGGTCAAAGTGCGGCCGGTGGCGTTGATATCCAGTGTAATGTCGGGCTTTTCCAAAACTCCGGCTGCAATCCGGAATTTTATAGGGTCAACGTATCCTTCATATTCTTTGATAAGTTTGCTGCGATAGCCGGAGGGAGTCCGTGAATCTTTTCTCCAGACTACAGTGGCTGCCGTGGCATTGGCATGCATGAATCCCGCATTGCCCTTGGGGATTTGTTTGCTGCCGGGAAATCCCAGACGGATGACTTCCTGTAGCCATTGTTTGCAGTGTGCCACTGTGCTGAAGGCTGTGATGCTTCTTTTGCGGGCTTCACTGTGGATTTTGTGATTGCTGCCGGAAGAGCGCATCAGGCTTTTGCCTTCTTTGTTCCGGTAAATAACGACATGTCCGAATTTTCCCTTGATGTTTCCAAGGATAGATTGTATTTGTGCCATATGCTGTTTTTTGGATTTGTGTTCGTTTACAAATATAATATAGAAAACAAGGAATGCAACCATTTGGGACAAAATCTTTTCCGGTTCACGTCTGAATCATCTCTATGGCATTTCTATGTCTAATCCTATATCAATCCTATATGAATCCTATATGAATCCTATATCAATAACTTTTTGATAACTTATTGATTGCATTTGGATAGCTGTTATTGTATATTTGCTATAGATTTGTGTCGGAAATCATTTAAAATTGATATAGTGTATGAAGAATTCATCTGTATCGGTGAAAGTTTTGTTGGAGGAGGGACCGTTGCCTATGGGCGGGCTGGCCTGTTTTTTTGTATAACGGGTGTATTATCCTAAAAAAAGTGTGTCAAATGTATACGAACCTACATTTGACACACCTTTATTAAAATCAATGGTTGTTTCTATTTTCTCTGTAAAGGGACAATTTCATGCAGAATGATATTGCCTTGAATTTCAATTTTTACGGCATCTTTCGCGAGTCGGATGGTCTGGACAGATGTGTTGAGCGGCTCTTCGGAGAGAACTTTTCCTTTTGTGGAGAGTTGTTTTAGAATGGCCGTAGAGCTCTTGGCATTGCTGATGACCACACATTGATTACTGCCTTCCGGTAGGGTAAATAACAAAGTGCCGTTGTTTGCAAATGTAGTATGCGGATTATGGTCGAATGCAGCCCGGGCCTTGAGTGTATCGGTTGCTATGATGACCGAATGCGCTGTGTATTGTGCCTGGCGGCTGGTATCCGGTTGCATATCGGTCAGTCCTTTGTAAAAGTTACAGAGCAGATCATACATTGTATTTTCGTAGAAAGGCTGTAGCTTCATGGTGCCTGATCGGTGTGCTTTGTAGGTCTGTATCTCTTCCGGACTCATCTGGAAATCAAGATATGAATTCCAGAACTCAGCAGGAGAACACTTTTTGTAAATTTCAATCAGTCGGAGAGCATTTTGACCCCTTATGCCCAATTTGCCGAATTCCACCAGCCAGGGACGCAATTCTGCCAGTAGGGCTTTGTTGGTACATTTTGCCTCCATTTCGGCAGGGACTTTTTCAATTTTCTTGAATTCGTTGAATAGAGCCTTATAGTCTGCTTCGGTATAATTGTTGATTCGGAAAGTTTTGGTTTCCCATGATTCGATGCGGCGGTAACCTTTTTCTGTGTCGCAGGAGTGGATGGCAAAGGTTCTGTAAGCCTCCCTGACTTCGGGAGCCATGGAGGCAAGTCCGCGTTCCCAGCTGTCGAGCGGATTATAGGCTGCAATGTTCCAGCTGTAGTCGGCTATACTGTAGAGTGCCAGTTTGGAAGCTTCGCCGTGTTCCATCGGGTTGCTGATTAGTCCGCATACGTCCTTGCTTGTGAGAGTGGTGTCCAATCCGTATGTCGGACCTTGCATGATGATGTGGCGGGCATAGTCGGTTACGGGGAAATTCCACCAGTAGAGAGCCGGACGTTTGATACGGGAGTTTACCCAATTCATGGTAGCTTTGGTCAGGTCGCTGCATACATAGTCGCCGGTCCAGAATACATTAATGGCAGAATCCAATGTGTTCCCATAGGTGACAAGACTGCCCTGGGGAGTGGGGTTGGCCCATAGTTTGGTGTAATCTGTCGGGCAGACAATAAGGGGCGAGATATCGCTTTTGGATTCAGACAATTCTTTATTCAGACGGTTCAGCCATTCTGTCTGTTTCAGCGGATTTGTACCTTCTCCGGAGATGTCATCGAAAAAAATGGCGAATGCACGTACTCCTAAATCGTACATGTGGTTGAATTTGTTCATCAGATTTTTGTAGTCTTCTTCGTTCCATCTGATGTCTTGTCCGGGATGAATGGCCCATACAAAATCCACTCGGTTGCGGTTGCAGGCTTCCACCAGTTCTTTTATGTTGGCTGCTTCTTTTTCCGGATAGGGCAGACGCCAGTTGGGACAGCTGTGATAGGGATCGTCTTTGGGACCGTACAGATAGTAGTTCATTTTGTACTGTCCGTACAGATCGATTAATGAAAGTCGTACTTTGTGAGACCAGGGAGTGCCGTAGAATCCTTCGACCACGCCTCGATAAGGAAGATCCGGATAGTCGTTGATACTGAGGCATGGAAGGTTGCTGTTGGCAGACACCGGACTGTTGATAATCTCCCGTAAGGTTTGGATTGCATGGAATGCGCCCTTTTCATCATATCCGATGATACGGATGCCTTTCTCGTCTATGGTAAGCGAGTAGGCTCCGGAGATATTTCTGACTCCTTGTCTGGCTGCCGTTTTTTCTCCGAAATCGATGCTCATTTTCACTCCTTTTTTGTTGAAGGAAAGAAAAGGCAGATCATTGCTGAATTTGCCTTTTTTGTCTTTTAGTGAAATGCCGCCGGATATGTTTAGTGTGACTCCTTCTTGTTTCCGAAGAGAATGGGGAGTGGGATTGATGATTAGGCCCCGGTGGTCTAATGCCTTACCTGGAATTTTGAAAACATTTTGTGATTCTGACCGTTGTGTGTTTAGATTGAAATTATTGTCCTGTGAATACAGGTGGTTGCACGCGAGTGCCGTGGCAATGAATGCCGTAAGTAGTTTTTTATGGTTCATCATGTTAAAATGAATTATATTACTTTTGGAGTCCGCTGACAAAATTAATGATTTTAATTAGAATGGTGGGTGGCTGAAAATATAAAATGTTTTATTTTTGCTATTTGAATCGGAAAATAGAATTTAGTGAGGTATTTTATATTTGTACTGCTTGTTTGTGTAGCATGTTCATGCAGTGAGAAGAAAAAGGGAGAATTCCGTTATTTTAGAAATTTTCAGCGGACATTTAATGATATGAATGGCAAGCATCTTAAAGCAGCCAAAGCATGGGGGATTACGCCGGTCAGATCTGAGGAGGATTTGGAGGATCGCCTGCAGATGATGGAGAAAATCGAATCCTGTAGATATTACGAAGTGGACGAATTGACACATTCGTTGCCTTATTTGGTGCCGCGTGCAGAAAAGTTATTGAAGACTGTAGGGAGGAATTTCCGGGATTCTCTGGACAGTAAGGATTTGCCGGCAAGAAAAATCATTGTCACCAGTGTCCTGCGTACGGCAGCAACGGTCAGTAAATTACGGAAGAGTAACCTGAATGCAAGTGCCAATTCGGCTCATGTTTATGGAACAACATTTGATATTGCATACTCACGTTATAAAGGGGCGAAGAAAGAAGAGACCGACAAATTGAAATCCGTACTGGCGGAGGTTTTGCAGGATTTGAGAAAAAGGGAGCAGTGTTATGTGAGATATGAATATAAACAAGGATGTTTCCATATTACTGTGCGGTGATGTAAAAAAAATGTACTACTTTTGTACTCTGATTTTTAATGGAGTGAAATAATTTAATTCTTATGGGATTACAATGTGGCATAGTAGGTCTTCCGAATGTTGGGAAATCTACGCTTTTTAATTGTTTGAGTAATGCAAAGGCACAGTCGGCAAATTTTCCTTTTTGTACGATTGAACCGAATGTGGGTGTCATCACAGTGCCGGACGAACGGTTGAATAAATTGGTGGAGCTGGTGCAGCCGCAGAATGTGGTGCCTGCCGTGGTTGAAATTGTGGATATTGCCGGATTGGTAAAAGGTGCCAGCAAAGGAGAGGGATTGGGCAACAAGTTCCTTTCCAATATCCGCGAGACGGATGCGATTATTCATGTTTTGCGTTGTTTTGACGATGATAATATCGTGCATGTGGACGGAAGTGTCGATCCTGTGCGTGACAAAGAGATTATTGATACTGAATTGCAATTGAAAGACTTGGAAACGGTGGAAAACCGTCTGCAAAAAGAGGAGAAGAGAGCTATGACCGGTGGCGATGTCAATGCAAAACGTCTGGTAGAGGTGTTGCATCTGTATAGGGATGCCCTGTTGAAAGGACTTTCTGCCCGTACGGTGATGTTGGATGATTTGCAGCAGGAGGCTGCAAAAGATTTGCAGTTGCTTACCAGCAAGCCGATTCTGTATGTCTGCAACGTGGATGAAGGGTCTGTGGTGGATGGAAATAAGTATGTGGATGCTGTGCGCGAAGCTGTCAAGGGTGAGCAGGCGGAGGTATTGGTGATTGGTGCCGGTATCGAAGCTGATATAGCTGAGCTGGAAACTTATGAGGAGAAACAGATGTTTCTTGAGGATTTGGGTCTGAAAGAGGCCGGTGTGAATAAATTGATTCGTACTGCTTATCATCTGTTGAACTTGCAGACTTATTTTACCGCCGGACTGAAAGAAGTACGTGCATGGACTTTCCGTAAAGGCATGAAAGCTCCGCAAACGGCCGGAATTATTCATTCTGACTTTGAGAAGGGATTTATCCGTGCAGAGGTGATTAAATATGATGACTTTATCCACTATGGTTCTGAGACAAAGTGTAAGGAGGCCGGCAAAATGTCTGTGGAGGGGAAAGATTATGTGGTGCAGGATGGCGATATGATGAATTTTCGGTTTAATGTATAATAAATGCATAGCGGATTTGCAAATTTTAGCAAAGCGTATCGAATTAGCTGGAACAGCGTTCGTTACGCTTTGTTTTTCTATTGGATAGAGCCAACGAATCGTCACCTCGAAGCCAAATGGTGCAGAAATTCCGGTAACGGTTATTGTATCAGTAATAAAAAATAATTAAGCAACCAATATACATAGATTTACATATATACACTTCGGAGAATGCTAATCATCTGAATGAAAACTACGATATAGCAGAATTGATTGGTTAAATAAAGAAACTGAATGGCGACAGTCCGTTTACAGATAAAATAAAAAAGGCTCCTGTCAGGAGCCTTTTTGGTTATGATACGGTTTGCTTTATCTCATATCAATTATTTCCACTTCCGGATGTTTGGCGGGATCAAATTTGAAAAATGCGTCAGAAGGTACAGGTTCCATGGATTTCAGACTGGTAATGGCAATTGTGATGGCGTTGCCTTCTTTTTCATGGGAAGTCACCTTTTGTATGGATGAATCTTTAGTATTGACCCAAATACCGATTTTTTCGATGTTTTTTTGCTCTTTGGGATAAAGCTCAATATAAGTTACTCCATTGTCATTGCTCACCAGTTTTTGTTCGAAATTCAGATTGTGAATGTCAAATAGAGTTGTCGGATTCAGAAAGCCTTCCTCTTCTTCGCTAGGATTTTTGATATTGACTTCACCTACTTCCGGCATATAATTGTAAATTACTTTACCGTCATAATAGTTTTCTGTTTCCATCAGATTTATTTTGTACATATTGCCTTTCATCCAGGCTTGGCCATTATGGGATTCGCGGATGTTTTCCGCTTTGTTTTCCATGGTCATGGTAAAAATAACTTCCACTGCAGGATAGGCCTTTACTTTGGCGGCTATCTTGTCAAGAATCTCTTTTGCTTTCGGGGCGTTTTGGGCCATTGTGGTGCCGAAAACTGCCAATAATAGTAATAATGTAAAATATCGCATAATAAATAGTTTCTCGCAAAGATAAGAATTGTGCGTTATATAATGAAATTTTTATAGTTTTGTAATCATAAAAATAGGTCAATATGTTGTTGTTTATTACACTCGGTTTTTTTGATATTTTAGATATTCTGATTGTTGCATTTATCCTGTTTCAGGCCTACCGGTTGGTGAAAGGGACGGCTGCTATCAATATTTTGGCTGGTATTTTAACTTTCTATTTGGCCTGGCTGGTGCTTAGTGCTCTTAATATGAAGTTGATTTCCACTATTTTAGGTCAATTTATCAGTGTGGGAGTGATTGCACTTCTGATTGTATTTCAGCAAGAAGTCCGCCGTTTTCTTTTATTGGTTGGCAGTCGTTATAATTTGCAGAATATTTTTAATGTTAATAAATTGTTTGCCAAACCGGTTATTGGAGAGGAAGTGTCGGATGCTATCGTACAGGCCTGCATTGATTTTTCTGCTACAAAGACCGGTGCATTGATCGTTTTTCAGTTGAATACCGAATTATATAATTATACACAGACTGGAGTGGCATTGAAATCAAAAATCACCAGTGAGTTGTTGGAGAATATTTTTTGGAAAAATACACCTTTACATGATGGCGCCGTAATTATAAAGGATAATAAATTGATGGCTGCACGTTGTATTCTTCCTGTTTCCGACCGTCGTGATATTCCCGGTAGTATGGGGCTACGTCATAGAGCTGCATTGGGGATCAGTTCGGTGAGTGATGCCTATGTGGTGGTTGTGAGTGAGGAAACAGGTAATATCACTTTCTTTAAGGATGGAAATTATAAGGTAAGAGTATCACCCGAAGAATTGAAAAAACTGTTGAGTAACGATTTTTCCAGTTTCGTGACAAATAAATAAAAAAAGAGGCTGTCAGCCTCTTTTTCTATGTTTAATATAAGGTCTTCAAACAAGTGTTGACATTGTCTTCTATGCGCTTTTGTACATGGTCGCATTCGGCTTTTTCAAATTTTTCTCCGGTGATGTTTTCATAGAGTTCTATATAACGGTCGGTGATGCTGTTTACAACTGCCGGTGTCATTTCGGGTATTTTTTGTCCTTCTAATCCTTGGAATCCATTATCCATCAGCCATTCGCGTACAAATTCCTTGGAAAGCTGCTTTTGTTTTTCTCCTTTGGCAAATCTTTCTTCATAGCCGTCGGCATAGAAATAACGGGAAGAGTCGGGTGTATGGATTTCGTCAATCAGATAGATTTTTCCGTCTTTTTTGCCGAATTCATATTTTGTGTCAACTAAAATAAGTCCTTTCTGTGCTGCTATTTCAGTACCGCGTTGGAAAAGGGCATAGGTATATTTTTCCAACAGTTCGTAATCTTCCCGACTTACCAAACCCTGAGCGATGATTTCCTCTTTTGAGATGTTTTCGTCGTGTCCTTCGTCGGCTTTGGTTGTCGGTGTGATGAGTGGGGATGCAAATTTCTGATTTTCTTTCATGTTTTCGGGTAAGGGAAGTCCGCATAATGTACGCGCTCCGTTTTTATAGGCACGCCATGAGCTACCGGTCAGATAGCCGCGGATAACCATTTCTACCTTGAATGGTTCACATTTGTGACCGATGGTTACCATGGGATCCGGAGTCGCTATTTTCCAGTTGGGTACAATATCGGAAGTCGCATCCAGGAATTTAGAGGCAATCTGGTTCAACACTTGTCCTTTGTAGGGTACACCTTCCGGAAGAACAACGTCAAATGCCGAAATACGGTCGGACACCACCATGATAAGGTATTCGTCGTTAATGTTGTATACATCACGCACTTTTCCCTTGTAAACACTTTTTTGTCCCGGAAAATTGAAATCTGTTTTTACAATTGCATCCATAATCATATTTTTTAATCAGTTGTGTTTTTTTCTTCGTTATAGGCCTTGACAATCTCTTTCACCAAGCGGTGGCGCACAATATCTTCTGAACTGAATTCTACAAAGGCAATACCTTTGATGTCTTTTAGAATATTGAAAGCGTGTGCCAGCCCTGAATCCGAACGGCGCGGCAAATCTATCTGGCTCATGTCTCCTGTAATGACAAATTTTGCATTCACCCCCATGCGGGTCAGGAACATCTTCAACTGATTGCGTGTCGTGTTCTGGGCTTCATCGAGGATGACAAACGAATCGTTTAATGTACGTCCGCGCATATAGGCTAACGGGGCTATCTGTATTACTTCGCTTTCGAGATATTCTTCCAGTTTTTTGGAAGGAATCATGTCAGAAAGAGCATCGTAAAGCGGTTGTAAATAAGGGTCGACTTTTTCTTTCATATCGCCGGGCAGAAAACCGAGGCTTTCTCCGGCTTCTACTGCTGGACGGCTTAATACAATGCGTTTGATTTCACGGTTGCGCAATGCTCTTACGGCAAGTGCAATGGCTGTATAGGTTTTTCCTGAACCTGCCGGACCGGTGGCAAATACCAGGTCGTTCGTATGGGCGACTTCTACCAGCTTGCGTTGGTTCACGGTCCGTGCGCGGATAGCTTTGCCGGCATTGCCATATAGTATGACCGAATCGGTATTTCCCGGAATATCAACCGGATTGTCTTCCTGTATAATCCGTTTAAGGTTGGCTACAGTCAGCATATTGTAGCGATGGTAGTGCTCTAATAAAGCGGTTATTTTATCGGTCAGAATTTCAATATCGCCAATTTCGCCCTGAATGATCAGCTCATCTCCCCGGGCTATGATTTTAAGTTTGGGAAAATATTCTTTCAGCAAGTTGAATTTGGAGTTATTAATTCCATAAAAATCAATAGGATCTATGTTTCCTATACTTATTCTTTTCTCAATCATGAAATTCAAATAAATAACCTTATTTTTGCAGTGCAAAAATACGAAAAACGGCAATATCTTGAAAGACAATTATGAAAAATCTGAGAAAGAAAAAAGAAGCTTTTGCAAGTTTGCTTGAAATTATCGCCACATTACGTGTGGGATGTCCGTGGGATAAAAAGCAGACAATGGATTCGTTGCGCTCTCTTTCAATAGAAGAAGTGTATGAATTGGGGGATGCAATATTGGCCGGCGATATGGCCGAGGTTAAAAAGGAGTTAGGGGATTTGTTGATGCATATCGTGTTTTATGCACAGATTGCCGAAGAACAGAAACTGTTTGATATCTCTGATGTGCTGGATGAAATTTGTGAAAAGCTGAAATACCGGCATCCGCATATTTATGGTGATGTACAGGTGGCTGATGAAAAAGAGGTATTACAGAATTGGGAGCAGTTGAAGTTGAAGGAGAAAGGTCGCAAACATCGGGTGCTTGAAGGGGTTCCTGTATCTTTACCGGCTTTGGTGAAAGCCTACCGTATTCAGGACAAGGCTCGTGGTGCGGGGTTCGACTGGAAGCAGAAAGAGGATGTGTGGGACAAGGTGAGGGAGGAATTTCAGGAGTTTCAGCTGGAGTTGTTGCATGCCGATCAGGAGAAAATGGAAAATGAATTCGGTGATTTTTTGTTTTCAATTATCAATGCAGCCCGTCTTTACGGTATTAATCCGGAAAATGCTTTGGAAAAGACTAACTGCAAGTTTATCCGTCGGTTCAATTATATAGAGCAGTGTGCCAGGGAGCAGGGTAAGGAATTGAAGGATATGGATTTTGAGGAAATGGAGGCGTGTTGGCAGGAAGCCAAGAGTTACGAGTTATCCGATAAAAAGAATTGAGAAATAGATACGTCAAATTGAAATAAAATGGTAAAAATAGGAAGATTCAATACATTAACGGTTGTTAAGATTGTGGATTTCGGAATATATTTGGATGGTGATGAAAGGGGAGAGATTCTGATGCCTAAAGAGTATGTCCCTGATAATTGTTTTCCCGATGATGAAGTTAAGGCTTTTGTCTATTTTGATTCGGAAGACCGCATTATTGCCACTACCGAGGAACCCTATATACAGGTGGGTGAGTTTGCTTTTCTGAAAGTTGTAGCGACCGGTTCTGTAGGTGCTTTTCTCGATTGGGGATTGCGCAAGGATTTGCTGGTTCCATTCAGAGAACAGCGCGATCCGATGGTCGAAGGGAAGTCGTATTTGGTATATGCTTATTTGGATAAGGCTTCTGATCGTATTGTCGCTTCCACTAAGACAGACAAATACCTTGATCAAGTTTTTCCAGATTATGTACCTGATCAGGAGGTGGATATATTGGTGGCACGCAAGACTGATTTAGGCTATGCTGTGATTGTCAATAATGCCCATTGGGGATTAATTTATGATAATGAGATATTCCGGCGTTTGAAAATCGGCCAGCGGATGAAAGGATATATTAAGCGGGTGCGTGATGATGAGAAGATAGACGTATCCTTGCAACCGTCCGGTTTTGCCAAGATTGAAGGTCTGGCTGGTGAAGTGATCGAAAAATTGAAGGATTACGGCGGAATATTGGATCTTTCCGACAAAAGCGACCCGGAAGAAATATACAATCTTTTCGGTTGCAGTAAGAAGAATTACAAAAAGGCTCTCGGCACCCTTTTGAAACAGGGACTGATAGAGGTTGGAGAGAAAGAGATACGATTGAAATAATGATAAAGGCAACCCTGACGGTTGCCTTTATTTATTCTCTATGTTCTTCAATGATTTCGTAGTCGAAAACTTCAATTTCCGGAATTTCCATTTCTTTTAAAACGGGAGGATTTTGTTTGGGTCCGTCTGTTTGTTTTTCGGTTGTATCAGCCGTTTTGTCTGTTTCTGCACTCTCTTCGGTTGGAGAGTCCGGAACGGTATCAGGTTTGGATGGTGCAATTGAAGTTTTTTCGTATAGTCTGCCCTCTTCACAGCAGAATACTCTGCCCGGGAATTTTTCAATCAGATCATATTGGTGTGTGGCGATGATGATCGTTTTTCCCGTATCGCAAATTTCCCGCAGCAGTTCCACCAGTTTGTAGGAGGTGTCCGGGTCAATGTTTCCCGTCGGTTCGTCTGCCAGTATCAGAGGTGGAGCATTCAGCAGTGCTCGAGCTAATACAATGCGTTGTTGTTCGCCGCCGGATAGCTGATGAGGCATTTTGCCGGCTTTATTTTTCATGTCGACTTTGTCCAATACCGTCTCTATCCGTTCGCGGATGGCTTTTTTGTTTTTCCAGCCGGTTGCACGGAGCACAAATTCAAGATTGGCATATACGTTCCGGTCAATCAGTAGTTTAAAATCCTGAAATACAATACCGCATTTACGGCGTAAAAGCGGTATATGTGATTTCCGTATTTTTTTCAGTTGAAAGCCTGCTACTTCTGCAGTGCCGAATTCAAAAGGAAGCTCGGCATATAATGTTTTTAAGAACGAACTTTTACCGCTCCCGACTTTTCCGATAAGATAAATAAATTCACCCTGCTGGATTTCAATATTTACGTCTTTAAGTATGGTGTTTTTTTGTTGTCGGATAACACCATCCCTCATTTTTATAATGGTTTCTGCCATATGCTATGGTTTAGGAGTCTAACTCTTTCAATCCGTGGATGATCTCTTCCGGATTTTTCGATTTGAATACAAAACTTCCGGCGACTAATGCGTCTGCACCGGCTTGAACCAGTCGCCGTCCCGTGTCGTAGTTAACGCCTCCGTCTATTTCTATCAGAGCAGGACTTCCTGTGGCATTGATCAGTTTGCGCAGTTTGTGTGTCTTTTCTACTGCCTGTTCGATGAATGATTGTCCGCCGAATCCGGGATTGACACTCATCAACAATACAACGTCAATATCGTGGATGATTTCTTCCAATTGGTTTACGGGTGTATGCGGATTGAGAGCAACACCGGCTTTCATTCCTGCAGTTTTAATTTGTTGGATGGTGCGGTGAAGGTGTGTTGATGCCTCAATGTGTACCGTTAGAATATCCGCTCCGGCTTTACGGAAATCTTCGATGTATCTTTCCGGTTGGACAATCATCAAGTGTACATCCAACAGTTTGCGGGATATTTTTTTTATTTGTGCCACTATCGGCAGTCCGTAGGATATGTTGGGGACGAATACTCCGTCCATGATATCCAAGTGCACCCATTCGGATTCACTGCGGTTCACCATTTCTATGTCTTTGCCCAGATTCAGAAAATCGGCAGATAATAATGATGGAGAAACTATTACGCTCATAGTCTGTTTTTCAGTTATTACAATTCGATATTTTCACTGTCGGTATACCATCCGGCATACATATTATAAGAATTTACGATACGTTCTACTTCGCCTTTCAGTAAATCTTCACCCATCTGTTTGATTTTTTTTGCAGGGATGCCGGCATACACCCAGCCTGATTCAACCACTGTGCCCTTGGTTACTACGCTTCCGGCTGCAATGATGGTGTTACTTTCAATAACGGCATTGTCAAGAACAACAGCCCCCATGCCTATCAATACATTGTCGTGGATAGTACATCCGTGTACCACTGCATTATGTGCGATGGATACGTTGTTGCCTATGTGGGTGGAATATTTTTGGTAGGTTGCGTGGATGGTGGCATTGTCCTGAATATTCACTTTATTGCCAATGCGTATTTCATGTACATCACCGCGCAATACGGCACCAAACCAAATGCTGCAGTCGTCTCCCATTTCTACATCCCCGATAATGGCTGCATTGTCAGCCAGAAAACAGTTTTTTCCGAATTTCGGGGTATGCCCGTTTAGTTTTTTTACAATAGCCATGATTTAAATTTCTTTTTCCGGCTTCGAAATTACAAAATACTATTCAAATCACCATACACAATCTGTGAAAATCCTCCTGAGATTAATTTCAGATTCTTTTGAAGCTATTTTCCAACAGATGCAGGAAGGAAAGAATATGAAATTTGATGATGTTTGATAATCAATGACAAATGAAAAATGTAATTTTTTTTCTACAAAATATTTGGAAGTATAAACAGAAATGTCTTATCTTTGCAACGTCAAAAACAAAGGATGTTATTTGAAATTTTTGCGAAAATAGCTCAGTTGGTAGAGCACGACCTTGCCAAGGTCGGGGTCGCGGGTTCGAGTCCCGTTTTTCGCTCTTGTAAGCCGGATGGATTGTCCGGCTTTTTTTATTTTTATCTGAGATTTTCTGAAATATATTATAGTTTTGTATTATTAAAAATCTTATTTTTGCTTTCAATAAAGGAATGAGATGAAAAAGCAAAAACGAAATATAGGTGGCTGGTTACTTCTGCTCCTCTTTTGGGGATATTGGACTAGTACGACTTTATTTCCGCATACCCATATGATCGGTGGGCATGTTTTAGTTCATTCTCATATCTTTTTCGGTACTTCAGGTTCCGATCATCAGCATACGGCACAGCAATTTCAATTGATTGCTCAATTATCAATGCTTGTGGCGACGGCGTTGACTTTCTTTTTGTTTTTGCAGGAACTTTTGGGTAAGTCGTTTGTTTTTTTGGAGCAAAAAACATCTGCCCGCTGTGATAGGGCGGTCAGAATATTCCGTCTGCGTGCTCCTCCAGTTTGTTAACTTTTCCATTTGTTTATGTTTGACGTACAGACGGATTGTCTGTGCTGATATTGTATGTTGTATTTAATAAAAAAAATGAATATTCAATGAAAAAATATATTATGGGAGTGTTATGTATGCTCCTGACATTCTCAGTGTGTTTGGCAGAGAATGAATTGGTGAATGATAAAAAGAAAACTGATGCCAATATTATAGGACATGTGATTGATGCCAAAACGCGGGAGCATTTGGCTTATGTGACGATTGCCGTAAAGGGTACTACGATGGGAGTGGCAACAGATGCTACCGGTCACTATTTTCTGAAGAATTTGCCGAAAGGGCGTCATACATTGGTCGCTTCGTTTGTGGGTTATAAATCTGCATTACAAATAGTTGATGTGGTTGAGAATAAAACCCTGGAAGTGAATTTCGAGTTGGAAGAGGAGGCCTTGTCGCTGGATGAGGTGGTGGTTTCGGCGAATAGGGCGGAGACAAACAAAAAGACAGCTTCGACCATCGTGTCTGTGGTGTCACCTAAGTTATTTGAAGCTATCGCTTCATCGAATCTTGCAGAATCAATGAATTTTCAGTCGGGAGTCCGAGTGGAGAATAATTGTTCCAATTGCGGCACTACCCAGTTGCGCATCAATGGACTCGATGG
This sequence comes from Odoribacter sp., assembly GCA_020024465.1. Classification (GTDB taxonomy): domain Bacteria; phylum Bacteroidota; class Bacteroidia; order Bacteroidales; family Marinifilaceae; genus Odoribacter. The sequence continues at coordinate 41,510 of JAHHTT010000001.1, read as the reverse complement.
TCAGTATTCACAAATATTGTTGGATAGTCGTCCTATTTTCAGTTCTTTGGCTACTGTATATGGTTTGGAGCAATTGCCGGTGGCGATGATTGAACGGGTTGAAGTAATTCGAGGGGGCGGTTCTGCTTTGTTCGGAGCGAATGCAATTGGCGGTGTGGTGAATATTATTACCAAAGAGCCGTTGCGCAATTCCGTAGCATTGTCACATACTACTAATGTTCTTGAAGGGGGTAAAACAGATTTTAATACGTCATTAAACGGTTCGTTTGTGAGTGATGATTACAGAATGGGGCTTTATCTGTTCGGAATGGTAAAAGACCGCAAGCATTACGATCGCAATGGCGATAATTTTTCCGATATCCCGGAATTGAATTCAGAAACCGTGGGATTTCGTACCTATTATAAAATGACTCCCTATACCCGTTTGACAGCGGAATACCACCATATGCATGAATTCCGTCGTGGAGGGAATGCTTTTGATTTGCCACCTCATATGGCAGATATAGCAGAGCAATTGAATCACAAAATTAATGGAGGCGGTTTGAAGTTCGATTATTTTAGCCGGAACAGCCGTCATCGTGCCGGTCTTTATGTTTCCGGTCAGGGTATTGACCGAAACAGTTATTTCGGTACGGAGAAAAATCTGGATGCTTATGGTTCTACGAGCGATAAGACGTTTGTCAGTGGAGGGCAGTATACTTATTCTTTTAATCATTTGTGGTTTATGCCGTCTGAATTGACGGTCGGTTTGGAATATAATTTCAATAAGTTAAATGATAAATACCTGGCTGCCAACCGTCATTTTAAGCAGACAACACACAGTACCGGTTTTTTCTTTCAAAATGAGTGGCAGAGTGATAAACTTAATATTTTGCTCGGAGCACGTCTGGATAAGCACAATATGATGGATAAGGTGGTTTTTTCGCCTCGGGTGAATGTACGTTACAGTCCGGTAGCAAATATCGGCTTGCGTGCCAGCTACTCGAGCGGTTACCGTGCACCTCAGGCTTATAACGAGGATTTACATATTGATGCGCTGGATAATAAGATGTCCATTATTCGGTTGGCATCCGATTTAAAGCCGGAATATTCACACAGTATGAGTGCTTCGTGTGACTATTATTATTGTTTCGGGAAATTACAGGTCAACTTTCTATTAGAAGGGTTCTATACGATATTGGAAGATGTGTTTACTCTTGACAAAGTTGGAGAAAATGCTGATGGTTATGTAATCAAAGAGCGTCGGAATGCTTCCGGGGCCAGAGTAGCAGGTGTCGGTTTGGAGGCAAAAGTCGGTATTCCGGGACGTTTTGAAGCACAATTGGGCTATACATATCAGCGTAGCCGTTATGATGAGCCTGAGCGTTGGTCCGATGATGTAGCTCCACAGAAACAAATGTTCCGTTCTCCTGACCATTATGGTTATTTGACAAGTAATGTCAATCTTTGTAAACAATTGAAATTGTCTGTATTCGGGAATTATACGGGAAGGATGCTGGTTCAGCATAATGCAGGTGCAATTGAGCAGGATTGTGATAAAAAGACTCCGGATTTTTGGGATATGGGAGTGCGTCTGTCTTATGATATACGTCTCTCCAAGCAGCTACATTTTGAAATCAACGGTGGTGTAAAGAATATCTTTGACAGTTATCAGAAAGATATTGATTACGGAGTCAGCAAGGACGGTGCTTATGTTTACGGTCCGGCCATGCCTCGCACCTATTTTGTCGGTGCTAAATTTTCTTTGTAAGAGATAATGAATGCCAAGAAATTAGTTGGTAATTTTATAATTTGTATAAAATAGGAAGGGGTCAAAAGTTGAAAACTTTTGACCCCTTCTTCAGTTTTTATATCAGGCTACTATGATTATTTAATGCCTAATTTTTTCTTCAGGTCTTTAGGAAGTGCATCCTTGTGGATCATGATAGAAGTAGTCTTGTAAGCTACGAAAGGATATGAAGCATACAGATATCCTTTGTATTTGCCGTAATCTCCCCAAGAGTTCTTGACGATGAAGTATTTGTTGCCGATCTGGTCAACGGCTTTACCTATAACGTGCATACCATGGTCATCGGTAGTTAACTGATTGTCAAATTCGATTTGGCGCAATTCTTGAGTGATTTCTTTTTCTTTACCCGGTTTTTTTAATAATTCTGCAGTTTGTTGTGATTTAGGCATTTTGACCCATTTTGCAATTTCAGCATCGCTCATTTCTTTAATGTTTACATCAGGAACGACTGCTAAACCGTTACGTGTGAATCCGATTTCCGATACGTCAGATCCCCAAGAGAAAGTATATCCTTTATCGATGGCTTTGTCCAATACGTCCATTAATTCATCCAATGGAATGTTGTATGACATTTCGCCAATCCAGTTGTCCGGCACTTCGATGGCAAACTGAGTGTAGAACGGATGATGAGTGAAAGAAGTCAGGCTGATATAGTCGTCCATGTTTAGTCCGCAAGCTTCTGTAGCGAAAGTCTGCGGAGTATATTCTTTGCCTTTCCAATTGAATTTTTCCGGTTTTGCTCCCAGGTATTCATTCAATACTGCATCATATCCTCTCAACCAGGCTGTGCTTAATTTTTTGTTCGGATTGCTGACGATAGCATCTACGTATCCTTTCAATACTGCATCCAATTCTCCGTGTGCGTGTACGTTTTCACCGTAGTTCAATCCGGAGTACAATTCCAGTGGTACGATACCGTGTTCTTTGATAGCCCAGGTAACATCCGCTGATGCACCTCCCTGACCGAAGTTCATTTTACCTTGCATACGTACGTATTTGTCTGCTTTCTGGTGATAGGTGTTCCATACTACATATAACGGAGCCAGACTCACAGAATCTTTACCCATGCGCATGATTTCCGATTCCAGGAATGAGATGGTTGACCATGACCAACAGGTACCTGCACGGTCTTGTGATTTAACACTGGTTGTCGGAAGGCGTTTGATGTCAGTAAATTTGTAACCTTCCTCCTTTGTCTGGGCATTGGCAACTGTCGCAACAGTCAGGAATGCTCCAACGGTTAAGGTGGCGAATTTGTTCATGTTTTACTTATTTGTTTGTTTAAAATTATCCAACGATTACATAACAGGGTCAAAGATAGATAAATGTCATTGGAATTTAGTGTTTCATGTGGTTTTTTATCTGTCTTTTAAGAAAAGATTAACAAATCAAGGCCGTTGTATAAAGCGGTATTTCCGGTTGGTTATCCAGATAAAGAGGAGTCCTGACCCGAGAATGAACAGGGTATCCCAGCCTGATGCTGAGGGAGTCGGGTCCATAAACAGGGCATGGGTCTGCAGGGTGGACGATGGCGATGTAAAGGTGATGGCTGACAGAATGTTGTTGGCTGCATGGATGCCCAGTGATAATTCCAGTCCGTTGTCTTGAACGGCAATATAACCTAAAAGCAGTCCCATTAATATATATTGTGGCATCGCCAATAGCATACCGAAGTCTTCAACTTCCGGGTTGGCGCTGTGCATGAGTCCGAAGATGACTCCCGTCAATATAATGGCAGTCCACTTGTTTTTAAACAGAATGTACGCCCATTGCATCAGGTAGCCACGGAATACCAGCTCTTCAAAAGAGGTCTGAAACGGGAACATCAGCAGGGCTATTACCAGCATGGCGAAAAATTTTGAAGGTTCAAACTGGAATACGATATCAGAGTTGTCTCCGGTCAGGAATGTCAGGGCAAAGGTTAGTATGGAGAGAATTGCCCAAATGCCGGCTCCGAAGAAGAAGCGGCCCCAGTCTATTTTGGGGCGTGCCGTAACGATGTCCAGGGCTCTTTTCCCGTGAATGTATTTGACGCAAAGGAAGATGGCGAAGAATCCGACAGCAAAGCTCAGGAGCATGAGTGCCAGTCCCAGGTTGGTGGAGGTTACATTGTTGATGTTGCCGGTGGTCAGGGCAGAGGGGTCTTTCAAAAATATGTAGCCCACCAATGGCAGCGAACCGATTTGGGTTGCAATAAAGATTACCAGTAATGACAGCACGTACCAATACCATTGATTTTTGCCGGAGTAAGCTTGTTTTAAGAAGTTCATTTGGGTCATGATATTTTGTATTTGTTTTATAAACAATATATTATGAAATTATAGAATCCATTGCAAAAGTAGCGAATTATTCTCAATTTTCTATTCAAAGTAATGGGTTGTTTTTTGTCTGTTTTTTTGTATTTTTGTGCAAAATAAAATTATAATGAAGCCAATCTTTTATCTTTTACTTTGCTTGTTTTTTTGCCTTTCAGCTTGCAAAAATAGTGATAACTTTATGAAAGATAATGTAATATTACAACCAAGTATCAAACAAGACATCGAAACACGTTTCCCTGGTTCTGAAATTCTGAACGTTTATGATTTTCTGACAGGTACAGAAATTAATTTGAAAGACAAATTGGGAAATAATATATCTTTATTCTATGAATCCGATAATTCAGAATGTATGCTGACTGTGACGAAATTTGTCAGTTTTGAAAATTTGCCCGATGAAGTGAAGCAGTCATTTTATATATCGCCATATGGAAAAAGAGAAACGGACTTATTCTCAAATATAGAATGTGATGAATATAAGCATTTGAGAAGGAAAATGTATAAATTGGAATTCTATGATACGCTTGGTAGACATGATAATCTGTATACTTTGTTAATGTTTAATGATGATGGATTCATGTTCCCTGTACGTCATAACACTCTGAATCAATCGTGTTGGCACAAGCAATTGAATACCAATGAAATCAGTTTTATAGAAAACAACTATGGAAATGATATTCGTTCATTTAATAATGATTCGGGATATAATAGTTATTATGTTATGGATCATGGTATTTTGAAATATATACAGTTTGATGAAGAATGGAAAAGTACGACTTATTCATTACCCCTTGAAACAAAACTTCCAGTCAATGTAATGATTGAATTGCAGGAATTACAGCCAGGATTCAATTTTGTGAAATTGAATAAAATTGAAACTCCTTATGGAGAAGTTTATCAGTTTCTGGATGAAAAAGGGGATGGATACAATATAGGTAATACAATTGTATCTTTGTAGGGACGAAAGTTTTCCGTCCTGTGTTTGAATTCATTGTATTTTCCTTTTTTCTGAAAATCTGTATCTTATCGATGGAAGTGTAAATTATTTTATAGCATTCTGTTCAATGTGGTTTCGTCTGATATCAGTACTTGCCGGGCTTTGCTGCCTTCAAACGGACCGACAATGCCGGCGGCTTCCAATTGGTCCATGATGCGTCCGGCACGGTTGTACCCGATGGAGAAGCGGCGCTGGATGGAGGAGGTGGAGCCTTGTTGGCTGCTCACCACCAAACGGGCGGCTTCGTCAAATAGCGGGTCACGCTGACTGAGGTCGATATCCGATACTCCGCCGCCCTCGCTTTCCGGTATGTATTCAGGTAAAGCAAAGGCACTGGGGTAGGCTTGCTGGCAGGCTATGAAATGGGTGATTGCATCTACTTCCGGTGTGTCGACAAAGGCACATTGTACACGCACCATTTCGCTGTTCACGGATATTAACATGTCTCCTCGTCCAATGAGCTGGTTGGCACCAGGAGAGTCAAGTATCGTGCGAGAGTCGATCATGGAGGCTACTTTGAAGGCTATTCGGGCCGGAAAGTTGGCTTTGATGATTCCTGTAATTACGTTAGTAGAGGGGCGCTGTGTGGCAATAATCATGTGGATACCCACGGCCCGTGCCAACTGGGCGATGCGGGCTATCGGTGTTTCCACCTCTTTGCCGGCTGTCATAATCAGGTCGGCAAACTCATCGACTACGACCACGATATAGGGCAGATAGCGATGCCCTTTTTCAGGATTCAGTTGCCGTTTAATGAATTTTTCGTTATATTCCTTGATGTTGCGTACCTGTGCTTCTTTCAGTAGGTCGTAACGGGTATCCATTTCGATACAGAGTGAGTTAAGGGTGTTTACAACCTTGGTCGTATCTGTAATGATGGCTTCCTCTTCGTCCGGTAATTTGGCCAGAAAATGCTTTTCTATGACGGAATAGATGCTTAATTCTACCTTTTTCGGATCGACCATGACAAATTTCAGCTGCGACGGGTGTTTTTTATAGAGCAGTGAAGTGATGATAGCATTCAATCCAACGGATTTTCCCTGTCCTGTGGCTCCTGCTACCAGCAGATGAGGCATCTTCGTAAGGTCAAAGGTGTAGGTCTCGTTGGAGATGGTACGTCCTAAAGCGACAGGCAATGCATATTTTGATTCCTGAAATTTTTTGGAAGCGATCAGACCACGCATGGAGACAATCTCCGGATTACGGTTGGGAACTTCGATGCCAATGGTTCCTGCTCCCGGTATCGGAGCAATGATTCGTATGCCGAGAGCTGCAAGGCTTAGGGCAATGTCATCCTCCAGATTTTTGATTTTTGAAATCTTTACGCCCGGAGCCGGTATGATTTCGTAGAGTGTTACTGTCGGACCGATGGTAGCCTTGATTTTGGTGATTTCAATTTTATAGTTGCGCAGAGTTTCTACAATTTTGTTTTTGTTGGCTTCCAGTTCTTCATTTGTCACTTTGGGATTGCCAGAGGAGTGTTCTTCCAGCAGGTCAAGTGTTGGATATTCGTAGTGAGACAGGTCGAGTGTCGGGTCATAATCTTCTTGTGGCACATTTTTTTCTACAGTTTCCTCTTGAGTCTCTGCATTGACATCCAAGGTTAGATCTTCTTGTTTTTCTTGTATTTCTTCTTCCTCCCCATTTTCCAGTTCCTCATCCTCCGGCTCATCTTCGTTTTCTTCACTGTTTGTAGGAGTGATTTCAAATTCTGTCTGAGATTGGAATGCTTCCTCGTTTTCCCAAGACAAGTCGTTTAAATTATCCGGCTCTTGTTCTTCTTCCAGTTTTTCTTGTCCGGTTTGTGAAACCGTGGCTGTTTGTATGTGTGTCTGTCTAGAAGCCCGCTTGGCCTTTAGTGCTTCCAATGTTTTTTCTTTACGTTTGCGGATATAATTTTTGATGTAATCGACACAGCGATAAAATGTACGTTCAAATCCGAAAAATAGAATGATGACAAAGGTGAATATCAATGCCAGAATAGTGCCGATGCGTCCGATCAGAGAGTTAAGCCAGATACTGACGAAATAACCGTGTCCGCCTCCGGGGAAAAGATAACCCGATCCGATGTTCAGTAGTTCACTGATCGATTCAGAGATGAATCCGAATAGCAGGGAGGTCCATAAAATTATCAGCATACCGATAAACAGTCTGCGCTTGAAGTGACGGATTCGGACTCCGATGATTCGTATGCTGCATAATGGAATCAGATAGCATAAAAAGAAAGAAGCGAGTCCGAACCAGCGATTGATGAGCAGATCTGAAATCCAGGCTCCTAATTTGCCGGTTGGATTGGTTGCAACAATATCAGGATTGGTGATGATTTTACGCATAGGTGTATCCACCAGGCTCTGGTCTGTTCCTCCGGCAAAGAAGAAGCCTATCATGGATATAAATATGTAAATGGAAACCAAGGCTAAAAGGACCCCCAATATGATGCGGAAGCGTTGTTGTCTGATGATTTCAATAATAGCAGATATTGCTGATTGTCTAGTTGTTGTATTAATAGGCTTGCGCTTATAATTTCTTCTCATAGGTATAGGATTTTCAACCTACGAAATTAGTAAAAAATATTGACTTGTTGAAATTAACAAGTCAATACTTTATGTTTATTGGTATAAGAATCGTTTGATGCTTCGTTTTGGGGTTTTTTCGAATTCTTCTTTGTATAATTCATAAGAAATGAGCTGACTGTAGGCCGGAAGCTGTAGGTTCAGTTCTTTCAGATTGTTTGCCATGGCTTCGGATAATTGTTCTTCTGAAAGTTTTTCAGCACTCACTTGATCCGTATCGGGATAAATCAGGGCTATCAGTTTTTCGTTTCTGTCCACAACAATCGATTCACTGACAAAAGGCATGTTGTTCAGTTTGTCTTCAATTTCTTCCGGATAGATGTTTTGTCCGTTTGCGCTGAGAATCATGTTTTTACATCTTCCACGAATATACAGATACCCGTCTTCGTCTATGATACCCATGTCACCGGTGTGTAGCCAGCCGTCTTTGTCTATAGCTGCTGCTGTAGCTTCCGGATTTTTATAGTAACCCATCATGAGACAATCACCTTTGGCTAAAATTTCACCTACGGTGTGTTGTTGGTCATCAGAGTCAATGCGCAATTCCATGCGTGGTACAGCCTTGCCGCAGGAACCTTGTTTGAAGGTATTCCAATTGTCGTAAGCTAGAATAGGACCACATTCTGTCATTCCGTATCCAACAGTATAAGGAAAATGGATGGATTTCAAGAAACGTTCCACTTCTTGGTTTAGAGCCGCTCCTCCGATAATCAGTTCTTTGAAGTTGCCGCCAAAGGCATCTACGACTTTTTGTCGGATCGTTTCACGGATTTTGTCATTGACGAATGGAATATTCATCAATAGTTTCATGTGTGGCTTTTCGATGGTAGGGAATACCTTTTTCTTGATGATTTTTTCAATAATCAGCGGAACTGCGATGATGATATTCGGTTTCACTTCAGCAAAGGCATCGGCAATCACTTTAGGTGATGGCATGCGGGAGAGGAAGTGAATATGCATACCACTGACAAATTCATAGATGAATTCGAAAGCCAGTCCATACATATGAGCCATGGGTAACATGCTTACCAGTTTTTCTCCAGGTGTTATACCGAATACGCCGATGGCAAATTTCAGGTTGGCCCATAAACTGCGATATGGCAGTAGTACACCTTTTGAGGAACTGGTTGTTCCGGAGGTGTAGTTGATCATTGCCAAATCATCCAGTTTATCATATTTATAGTGTACGTCCTCCGGACGGAAACGGTCGGGAAATTTTTCTCCGAAAAGCGCATTCAAATGAGCTCGGGCTTCGGTTAATTGCTTTTTGCGTGAAAAACGGAGGGAATAGTCCTCTATGCGTAAAATACCGTCTATATTGGGCATTTCATCGGCGTTTAAATTTTCCCATACGATATCTCCGACAAAGAGCAGACGCGCTTCCGAATGATTTACGATATGGTGAATATTGTCCGGTTTAAACTCATTCAGGATGGGAACAACAACGGCTCCATATGTTAAAGTAGCCAGAAAGGATATTCCCCAAGTACTTGTATTTCGGCTACAAAGAGCGATTTTATCACCTTTTCGGATGCCGCAGTGCTCAAATAATAAATGTAATTTTTCAATTTTACGAGCAACATCCTTATAAGAACAAGTGGCTCCCTGAAAATCTGTCAGAGCAGGTCTGTTCCAATGGTTGTGAATACTCTCTTCTATGTATTTTAAAAAACATTCCTCCATGGTATCCTCATTTAAAGAGGGAGCAAAGATAGCCTTTTAAATGATTTTGACAAAATCAAAATTAAATATTGTGATTCAATAAAAACAGTTATCTTTGTGACCGTTATTATTGTTTAAAACAATTATTATAAATTAAATGAATCATACTGTATTATCCGGATTTTTTACTTGCTTGTTGATCAGCATGCTAACAGGGTGTAATAACTCTTCAGACATTCATACAGAATCAGAAACCTCTGTATTTACTCTTTCAGGAATAATATCTCCTGTTTCCAAGGCACCTCAATTAAATGCAGATGGAGCGGGTGTGTTTACCGATGGAGACCAAAACAGAGTATTTATCCTGTCTGAAGGCGAAAGCATCATGAACAGTTTCCTCTATACATACGGACAAAAATATTATTGGGGCGATTTGCCGCTGACTTCACAGTCGGACAATCTTTCCATCTCGGCATGTTATCCTGCTATAGAAACTGACAGTCCTGACCATTTTGAATGGGATACCAAGGATTCTCATAATCTAATGGTTGACTTTTTGTATGCTATACCTGCCAATGTCAGAAAAGGCACTACTGTTCCGATTGAACTGACGTTCAATCATGCACTTCATAAACTGAAAATTAATATTCAGGCAGATGGGAAAACCATGACTGATGAACAAATAGCCGGAATTGTTGTAAAATGTCGAGATGTTCAGCCAATTGCTCATCTTAACCTGCTGAAAGGAAAAGTAATTTCTGCTTCCGGTCAGCTTTGTAATTTTGAATCCAAAGGTCCAAAAACCGAATTTATTATTCCGGCTCAGGAGATCGGAACTATGAATTTGCTGATTCAATTGGGAAACAGAGAGCAAGTATATGACCTTTCCAAATGTTCCATAGACGGTACTTCTCTGACAAAATTGGAAAGCGGTAAGTGTTTTGTATTTAATCTTACTGTCAGTCAAAAAGAATTTATAATCACAGGACAAGAAATTTCAGGTTGGGAAAATCAGGGCGAAATAGACGATTCTATCATGATGTAATGCTTATAAGATGAGGATTTTAAAATATTATGTTACCTTACTGACAATACCTCTTCTGTTGGTCACCTGTACGTCCTCTGACGAAAACCTAATCTCTCCCGCTACAGACGAAATTGAGGTTTATGCTTCAATTGTATCCACCCGTGTCAATCTTGACAACGAGGGGAAAGGCAATTTTGTTTCAGGAGATCAAATTAGACTCCTGACTACTGCAAATACTTCTGATGGAATAATTTCACGAGAGTTGACGCTTACTGACAATCAATGGCTTCCTCCTCTTAGATGGAGTGAACTTAACGCGTCAAAAGCTGTCATATCTGCATTCTATCCTGCAAATAGTACTCTCGGTCAATCAGATACGTTTATCCATCAAGTTGCTTCCAATCAGGTCGGTGACGAAGATTTTCAGAGATCGGATTTGTTGTATGCAACAGATGAGATTATGAAAAATGAAGAAGCTGCCTATCTTACTTTTTCACATTTAATGAGTCGTCTTGTAGTCAAGCTAAACAGTGACGGTTCATTCAGCGAAGAAGAGCTTGCACAGGCTCAAATTTCATTGAAAGCGATTCAACAGATTACAGTGAATTGTATGACGGGAAAACTTACACTTCCAACCGAGCGTGAAGAAACAATTACAATGCACCATGCACAAGAAAATATATATATGGCTATAGTTTGTCCTCAGCCTGTAGCTGAAAGATGGAGAAGCGAAGAATGGTTGAAAATCCGCATAGGTAACAAGATATTTACCTATAAGGCTCCAGACCGTTTGTCTGATCAATCTGAATTTAAAGAACTTCAGCAGGGGCAGCAGATTGTGCTGAACATTACGTTAAAGCAAAAAGCAGAAGATACTGATTGGCGAGACAAGACGGTATGGGTGTACGGAATTCATAATCCACCTGTAAATGAATGGGGATATAGCAGTACTTTTCCGTATGAAGAAAAAGGACTTAAATGGGATATTTCCTATGGTTGGTATGACTGTAATAAGCGTTTCCCTAATGGTGGCTTGGGAAATAACGATTCCAATTTATGCTGGGCGGCTGCAAGTTCCAATTTGTTGTATTGGTGGTTGGAACAAAACAAAGAATATATTGACAGATTCGGTAAATATACGGGACCTAAAGAATATAAGAATTCATTAGATTGTGAGATATTTGAATTTTATAAGAAGAATTTTCATAATACAGGAAATGAGGTGGCAGCTGCTTTGAGTTGGTTCCTTACAGGTAGATATGGCATGGTAGAAAAAGATGGAGCCGGTTTCTTTCGAGAAGTCTTCGGATCGGTGCATGTCGCGCGAATTACCCGTTTTTCAGAAAGATCATTTCCGGAAGAATTGAAAAAGGCTTTTACTGAGAAAGAGGCTATAGAATGTACTATCAGATATCCAAATAACCAGCTTATCCATGCTATTACACTGTGGGGTGCGGATTTTGATTCCAACGGTGATGTCAAGGCCATTTACATTACGGAAAATAATGACCGTGATATAGCAGAGCAGACGGAATTTGTAGACTATAAAGGCAGAAAAATAACCCAGGCCGGCATAGTTCAAAAAAGAGTGCAGAAAAAGAGTGATGGATTTTATTATATAGAGAGCAGTAATCCAGGAAAGTATACTTTCAGAATAGAAGAACTGAATATTTTAGGGCTGATGGAAGAGGAGTGGGAAGCATATTTTGCGAAGTAACAGTGATATATATTTTACATGATAGAAAAAACAATTGAAAAGAAAGATTATCTTTGCAATGGTTAGTTTTAATAAAAAACACATGAAATATGGTCATTGGTTGTTTATATTTTTGTTCTTGCTCGGATTTGCCTTTACAATTCCAGAGATTGCAACTTTTCGGGAACAACTTTTTCAACGACTGGTGACATGGATTCAAAAGATACCACAGGAAAAAGTCTATCTTCATACAGATCGAGACCATTATGAGGTGGGGGAGCGGATATGGTTTCGCGCTTATTTGATTAATGCAACAGATAACAGACCGTCCTGTTTAAGCGGTTTTGTATATGTGGAGTTGCGTGATATGCAGGACAGCCTTTTGATACGGCAGAAAATTGCCATGCGGGATTCTGTTTTTGAAGGGTATATACCTTTGGATAGGAAGTTGAAACAGGGGAATTACCTGTTGCGGGCTTATTCGTATTGCATGCAGAATTTTGGAGATGAGTACCTTTTCAGAAAAAAAATACGGGTAGTGAGTCCTCGGGATACCAAAGTAAAAACTGCTGTGGAATTTGAAGATACCTCTAAGGGTGCATATGCAAAAATCAGTTTTAGAAATTTTCGTCAAGAGCCTTACAGGAAAGTCAATATCAAATATTTGTTGGATGGTAAGGACAGATTTGCGAGTACTGATGATGAGGGAAATATTCGGATAAAGTTGGATTCTGTGGATTTCGGGAAGAAGATATCAGTAAGTTTCAATAACGGAGAGCCTTTCTTTTTTGAGCGTTATGTTGTATTACCTGATGGAAGCGGGGATTTTGATGTGGCTTTTATGCCGGAAGGAGGGAATTTGCTGGAGGGGTGCAAGCAGCTAGTAGCTTTCAAGGCGATTGGTAGAGACGGATTGTCACGTTCTGTGTCAGGAAGAATAGTGGATGATAAGGGAAATCAAGTGACTTATCTGCAGAGTATACATAAAGGTATGGGAGGATTTGAGATGACTGCAGAACACGGGAAAAAATATTATGCTCAGTTACATTGTGAAAATGGCAAAGAAAAATGTTTTCCATTACCAAAGGCAGAAAAGGAAGCTGTGGCATTGCGTGTGATGCCCGGAGAGCAGTTTACCGGCTATCTGGTGCAGGCAACTTCCGGAATGAAATTGGCGGATAATCTCTATTTAGTTGTTCATTCCAGAGGTTTACCGTTGCATTGTCAGCAGGTTAAAATCGGAGATAGCGGAAAATTAGCCAATCAGAATCTTCCTGAAGGTATACTGCATTTTCTGTTGATAAATAAAGAGGGTGATATATTCAGCCGTCGTTTGTGTTTTATCAAACATCCCCAACGTCCGGAAATGAAGGTGGAAACCAGCCGTAACAGTTATATTGTCCGAGATTCGGCTTATTTGGATATTTGTGTTGCAGATGAGCGTTTGACCGATTTGTCCGGTTCGTTTTCGGTGGCCATTACCGATGATGGCCAAGTGGTTCAGGATTCTTTGCAAGACCATATTTTATCGTATTTGCTGTTAACATCTGAATTGAAGGGACATGTAGAGAATCCTGCTACTTATTTTGTCAATAATCAGGTAATATCCAGACGCTATTTGGATTTGTTGATGTTGACACAAGGGTGGACGCGTTTTGACATTTCAGGAGTATTGAAAGAAAAGTATGATGAATTGGATTATTATGTAGAACGTGGGCAAACCATTTCGGGTAAAGTAAAGAATTTTTGGGGTAAAGAAGCAGGGGATGCAAAGTTGATACTGTTAGGCACCAACGGAACATTCGGTGTTGTAAATGCAGATTCTGCCGGTTATTTTTTGATAGAAGGAATCGCATTTCCGGACAGTACGAAATTCGTTATACAAGGACGGAACAAACGGGGTCGGCGCAATGTGGAGGTTGCGATAGACAAGGAGGAGTTTTTGAAACCGACGACCTCATGCCCGATGGATTTTAAAGCATATAATGGTGAAGATGATTTTTACAAACGCTTTTCCAAAGACTATTATTATGACAATGGAGTAAAGGTGTATGTTTTGGATGAGGCGATAGTGAAGAGACGTGTGGAACGTAAACAGTATTCATTTTATGACAGCATGGCGGATTATAATCTCGATTCGGCGAAACTGGCCTCCATGGCAGGACGGGATATCCGGATGGTATTGCAAGAAATTCCCGGAGTAACGGTGTTGGGGGATTCCGTAACGCGGTTTGGAAAGCCTTTGTATATTTTGATTAATGATTTTGAGGAAAAAATGGATTACGTCATGCGATTGCAGCCGGAAGATTTGTTAAGTATCAGTTTTATTCCTTCATATAGATCACAAATCTTTTTTGGTAATTCCTCATCGAATGGAGCGATTGTCATTACCACCAATCCTAATTTTGTATTGCGGGAGTCGCCACGTTTGGATGTAGTGACTTTTTCACTGTTAGGTTACCAGAAAAAAGCGGAATTTTATATGCCTCGTTATGAGGTGGATTCGGTACGCCTGGCTTTGAAGGATATTAAGGATATGCGCAAGACAGTTTGTTGGAATCCCAATGTCCGTACTGATGCTGCCGGTCGGGGAAGATGTTATTTTACCACCTCTGACAGTGAAGGACCCTATACTGTAATTATAGAAGGAATTTTGCAGGATGGAACGGTTTGCCGCTTTAATAAACGAATAGTTTTGAGATAGAAATACAATAATGCAATATACAGAAAAAACTATAATTGAACTACTAAGATTGAAGGATGAGAGGTGTGTACGTATGATGTTTGACAATTATTATCATGCATTGTGTGTGTACGCTTTAAAATATTTGCCTTCCATTGAGGATGCGGAGGATGTTGTTCAGAATGTATTTATTTCTTTTTGGGAGAATAAGAAAGGACATGAATTTGAAGGTTTTTTACATTCGTATTTGTTTGGAGCGGTGGCGAAAGCCTCATTGAAGGTATTGGAAAAAAAAGGACGTATTGTTTTTGATGATGTAGAGGAACATGTAAACCTCTTGCTGGAGGATATGGCACTGGCAGATGAAGAGGAATTGGATATTCTTAAAGAGAGATTGAGTTTGGAAGTTAGTCGGTTACCAGAAAAAGCACGTGAAGTTTTTAATGCTATTGTATTGGAAAATCTTTCCTACAAACAGGCGGCAGAGCGTTATAATATATCATTGAATACTGTGAAAACCCATTATTCCCATGCATTGAAAAAACTAAGAGAGAGCTTGGGCGATTTGTTAGTGATAGTGTTAATGCTTATATAATATTTTTTTTTGAATTTTTATTCACCCATATTGTGATTTTTCGGAATATAGAAGAAAAAGATTACAATATGGGTGAAAATGTTTTTGATCATATCGTAGATTATTGTAGCGGGAATATAAGCGAAGCTGATAGTAGGATGTTGCGAAAATGGATAGATGCTTCTCCTGAAAATCGGGAAACGTTTGAAAGATTTCTTTGTTTGGTGAAAATGCATCGGATGACAGAAGGGAAACAGTCTATTGATGATAAAAGAGCTTGGATGAGATTGTTATCGGCGATGAAAGTCCGTAGAATAAAACGTATCAGACTGCGGATAGTGGCTGTTGTTGCTGTTGTCGTTTTGTTATTTGGAGCAGGTACAGGTTTTTGGATTCATAAATCAGAGAGTGTGGAGTCAGCGTCGTTGGTTCAGATTCTGCCGGGAACAACAAAAGCTACTTTGGTGTTGGCCAACGGTGATCAATTAGACTTGACAAGAAACGATTTGAAGGAGGTGCAGGATCAGGGCGCTTTGATAAAGAATGATACAACGATGGGGCTGCAATACGAATTGAATGGTCAGAAAATAGAAGAGCTTGTCTGGCATACCGTAAAAGTACCGGTTTCGGGAGAATATAATTTTACCTTATCCGATGGGACCAGAGTCTGGTTAAATTCAGAATCGGAAATTACATTTCCGATGGTTTTTGTTGATTCTGTCCGAGAGGTAGTGTTGAAAGGAGAGGCATATTTTGAAGTAAAATCAGATAAAGAACATCCGTTTATAGTGCATGCAAATAAGGTGAATGTAAATGTGTTGGGAACTAAATTCAATGTTGCTGCCTATGAAGAGAACGGCAAGGTGATAACCACTTTAGCAGAAGGAGGAGTAAAAGTGGAAATGAACGGCCAGTCAGTTGAATTGTTGCCTGATGAGCAAGTTGCCTTTGATTTGAATTCTGGTAAAATTTCTAAGCAATCTGTTGTTGCTTCAGTCTACACATCTTGGATTCGAGGTGTTTTTGAGTATGAAAACATGCCTTTGGAAGAAATTACAACTCAATTGTCCCGTTGGTATGGTGTTGATTTTAGTTTTTCTGCTGCGGAATTCAAAACGCGATGTTTTACAGGTGTGGTGAAAAAGTATGATGCCTTGAACGATATTTTACAAATAATAGAAAAAACAACGAATGTCAGTTTTATGATTAATGGAAAGAATATAGCAGTTAAATCTACAGCCTATTAACAATTGTGTGGAAAAAATAGAGTTTGAAATCTACTAACTAAATTTGTTTATCTTTATAATGAAAAAAAATGTTTTTAAATTTATTCGATGTTTATGCATCGAAAAGAAGCTTTTCTTAACTATGAGATTGACTATAATATTGACAATTTTATTGTCAGTTAATGTTTATGCTGGAGTATGGTCACAAACGGTGAATTTGAGTTTAGAAAACGTTACTTTGCGTGAAGTTTTTAAAATGATAAAACAGCAAACAGGGGTGTATTTTGTTTTTAATGAAGAGGAAATTGCTGCAAACCATCGACTGACAATAGAGGTAAGCAATACACCTCTAAAATTAGCCATGTTTCAAATTTTGAAAGGCTTGCCTTATTCTTATGAGTATTTAAATGGGATGATTGTTATTAAACCGATACAACAAACCGATAACGTTAAAGTACGTAAATTGTCTGGTTGTGTGGTTGATGTAAAGGGAAATCCTTTACCTGGAGTTACTGTACAGGTTACAAAGACGAATTGGGGAACAGTAACTGATGTTGATGGTAAATTTATTTTGGAGATTCCGGATGTGAAAGGAATGAAAATTATATTTTCTTTTATAGGAATGAAGACAAAAGAGGTGATTTATAAAAATGAAGTTACTTTAAATGTTGTTCTTGAAGAAAATATTACAGAAATACAGGAAGTTGTAGTTACTGGATATCAGAATATAGATAAACGTCATTCAACGAGTGCTATAACTTCAGTAAAAGCTGATGATGTATTGGTGGCAGGTATGACCAGTATAGATGCGGCCTTAGAAGGAAAAATACCAGAATTGTTATTAATGAGTAATTCTGGAGAGGTTGGGGCAACTCCGAGGATTCGTATTCGCGGAACTTCAACATTATTGGGAAACCGCGAACCATTATGGGTGTTAGATGGAATTGTTCTGACAGATCCAGTACGAGTGGATCCGCAAGAATTAAATAATCCAGATTATATCAATGTGATAGGTAATGCGATTGCTGGAATCAATCCTCAGGATATTGATCGTATTGATGTATTGAAAGATGCATCTGCGACAGCTCTTTATGGAACAAGAGCTGCTAATGGTGTAATTGTTGTGACTACTAAAAAAGGCCGGAGCGGTAAGGCTCGTTTGACTTATAACCACACATCTAAATTGACTTTACGTCCTCGTTATACCAATAGAGATATTAATTTGATGAATTCACAAGAGCGAGTACGTTTTGGAAAAGAATTAACAGATATACACTACCAATTCCCAGAAGGAATGGTTATGGTGGGATATGAAGGAGCATATTATCGTTTGATGAAAGGCAAAATAAATTATGAACAGTTTTTGGATGAAGTAAAGTATTATGAAGAAGTGAATACAGATTGGTTTGATGAATTAACACAAGATGCTTATTCTCATGGACATAATATTAATATTTCCGGAGGAAGCGATGATACTCGTTATTATACATCAATTGGTTATGACCGGGAAAATGGAGTTTCTCGATCTACGTTTACAGAGCGCTATACAGCCATGGTCAATTTGAATACTGTCCTTTTTAATAAACTTCGTGTGGGTTTACAATTGAACGGTAATATGCAGAAGAAAAATCATCAGATTGAATCCATAAATTCAATGGATTATGCTTATAATACGACGCGTGCTTTACCAGCTTATAATGAGGATGGTTCTTTATATTATTATGATCATCGCTATTATAATGTTGGTATGAACAGTATTGGTAAATACCGTTTTAATATTTTGAATGAAATTGATAATAGTTCAAGTGAATATGACGGACATGGTATTAGTGCTCGTTTGGATTTGCGTTATGAAATTATGACTGGTTGGGATGTCAGTATGATAGCTTCTGTTAATCGTTCATCCACAACACAAGAACGATGGTGGGGTGAAAAAACTCATTATGTGGCAATGTTAAAAGATGCCGAATCGTATGAACAGGCAACTCCGGGAGATAATTGTATTTTACCTTATGGTGGAATATTAGAAACGTCATCAACAACGTCTCAGGGATTTACCATACGCGCGCAATCGGATTTTAGAAAAACTATCGGGAAAGAAATGAATCATTTGATTACCGTAGCTTTGGGGTTTGAGGCGAGCGATAGCAAATACCATATTTATTCGATGGAAAACAGAGGGTATGTAAAAGACAGAGGGATGCAATTTGTTGAAAATATATCTTTATCAGACTTTCCTATGTATGCAGATTGGTTGAGTAAAAATCATCCGTTTATTTCCGAGAACATAACGAATATGATAGCTGGTTATGCGACGTTGTCTTATAGTTATAAGCAGCATTTTACGTTTAATGTGAACGGACGTTTTGATGCTTCAAATAAATTCGGAGATAAAAGTAGTGATAAATTTTTACCAGTATGGTCTATTTCTGGAATGTGGAATGCAAAAGAAAATCTGTTACGCAATCTAGATTTTTTTTCTAATTTACAATTCAGAGCTTCTTTGGGAATCCAGGGGAATATGTTGGAAGATCAAAGTCCGAATTTAATTATTAATCAAGGTGTTGTAGACCCATTTTACGGAGAAAATGTTTCTACTGTAGTTCGTTACCCTAATCCTAATTTACGTTGGGAGGAAACAAAATCTTTGAATTTGACGTTGGATATGGATATGTTTAATAGTAGATTGTCTTTGAGTGGTACCTATTACTACAAGAAAACAAAGAATTGTTTTACAGATGTTGAAGTGTCTCCAATGAACGGCATATATACTTATACTATGAATGACGGAGATTTATGGAATAAAGGGTATAGTTTGGCAATAGGTGGTGTGCCTATTAAAAGTAAAGACTTTACATGGCGTATATCTACTTATTGGTCTGCTAATTATAATAAGGTGGAAGCAAATCCTGAAAATGAAAATTCGTTGAATTCTTATTTGAATGGTGATGTTTTGATAAACGGAAAACCGATAGGGACATTTTACAGCTATAAGTTTTTGGGATTGAATCCTAATAATGGAGTACCTGTTTTTGATGATTATGAGGAGCGGAGACATCTGTTGGAAGGAAAGAGTATCAGCGAAATTGTTCCTATGGTGTTAAAGGAAAATGGAACGCGAGAATCAAAATTTTATGGAAATCTATCTACATCGTTTAATTTTAAAGGATTTATGTTATCGGCTTCTTTTACCTATAGTTTAGGTTCTAAAGTGCGTTTATTTCCTTTATATAGTCCTGTTTTGTCTGGAATTAAATCGGATAATAATGTGCGTAAGGAATTTACAAACCGTTGGCAAGTATCGGGAGATGAAACTTTGACAAATGTGCCAGTGATAATGAGTCCTTCTCATCCGGAGTATGCAAGTTATGAAAGACATTGGAGTCGAGAATTTGGTAGCAGTAAGTTTGCCAACAGTGTGTGGGAAATGTATGATCTGTCTGATTTAAGAGTGGTTAGTGGCAATTATTTGAAATGCCAGTCGTTGACATTGCGTTATACTTTTAATGAAAAGTTTTTGCGTAAAACACCATTTTCATCAGCCTACATATCTTTTAATACAATGAATTTGTTTACAATTTCAGCTAAAGCATTGAAAGGACAAGATCCTTCGCAAGCAGGATTTGCAAAGCCTAATTTGTCTGTACGTCCGGCTTATTCATTGGGATTGAATGTTTCATTTTAAATTAGAAGAGTATGAAAAGAAATTTTTATATAATATTAATTGTACTATTTTCGGGTTGTGGTAATTTTTTGGAAGAGTATTCCCAGTCTTTGGTTGTTGTAAAGACCGTCAGTGATTTGGATGAAATATTATTAGGGGAGGTTTATTTGCCAAGTAGTCCTGTTAATACATTTTCTGCTGCCAACTATGCTAGTTTTATGAATTTTATGGATGATGATATCAATACAGTTATCACCCGTAGAGGAGATGCAAATGCTTGGAAGTCATTGCGTAATCTTTATGGTTATTCTACATGGCAGTTGGATGTGACCAAAAGTGCGAATGGTTCTGATTATATTAATGATAATAGTTTGTGGATGGATTCATATCATCGGATCAATATTATTAATATCATTTTGAACGAAATAGGTAAATTGGAAATTGTAAGTGAAGAAGATAAATTAAATGCAATTCGAATCAGAGGTGAATGTTATTTTTTACGAGCTCAACTTTATTTCTTTTTAGTGAATTTATATGCACTTCCGTATGATAATACAGTTGAAAAATGTTTAGGTATACCTTTGAAATTGTCTGAATATGTGGAAAATGATTTTCATAGAAACTCTGTGCTTGAAGTTTATACCCAAATCATAAGCGATTTGAAAAATGCTGTAGATAATTTGACGAAAAGTCCTCAGAAAAAACCGGCTTACCGTGCTTCTAAAGAGGCTTCTTTGTTATTATTGTCAAGAGTGTATTTATATATGCAAGATTGGGAAAATGCCCGGGCTACAGCGAACGAATTTTTGAAATTGAAAAATGTGCTTTATCCTATTAGTGGTTTGCCTACAGCAGAAAGTTTTATGGAAGTAACAGATTCAGAGGTGATATTTGCACAAGGTACGTTAAATATTAATAGAGTTTTTACTGCAAATGGTGGTGATTTCTGTATATCTAGTGATTTGTATAATTTGTATATGGATAAAGATTATCGAAAAGATATATTCTTTGCAAAAAATCTCACTACAGACAGTATTATGTCTAATCGAAAATATTCTTCTATTATTCATCAGGCGAAAGTTTCCGATGTTTTTACATTGAGAGTTGCAGAAGGGTATTTAAATATGGCTGAAGCTTGTGCAATGCTGGGAGACGCAGAGGCAAATACGTGGTTAAATGATTTACGGAGAAATCGTATTGCGGATTATAAAAAACAAAGTTATAGTGGAGAAAAATTGGTAGAAGAAATTCGTAATGAAAGACGTAAAGAATTGTGTTTGGAAGGTCATCGATGGTTTGATTTAAGAAGATATTCCGTCAATCATAAATATCCATATCATAAGGAAATAGTTCGGGTTTTTGCCAAATATAATGAAGAAGGTAGTTCGTTTGAGGGTGCCGAGCTTTTTAAATTGGAGAAAAATGATTTGTCTTATGTTTTTAAAATACCGGAAAGTGTTTTAGAATATCATGCAGATATGCCTAATAATGAAAGGAAAAAAAGGGAAGTCATCGCAAAATTGGATGAAAATGGTAAAATAATTGAGAATAAGGAAACGAATAAAGATATAGAATAATTAAAATGACAATTATGAAGAAAATATATGTTTGGCTGTTATCGCTACTTCTGTTGTTGTGTGGATGTGAAAAAGATGAAATAGATGCAGAATTGAATTATTATGAAAATCTTTTTGAAATAAAAGATGATCCTTCAGATTCTGTGCAACATCGGGTATATGAGTTGTATAAGAAATATAATGTACCTATATTTTTTAATGATACAATAGGCAAAGCTTTTGTAAAAGTGGATATTAAAGGGGATTCTGTTTATAGATATGAATTATTGGATTTAGGTTGGAGTTTTACTTCTGGAGGTAATACCTCCAGCTATACATTTCAATATTTAGTATCTCCGTCAGAAAAAATGTTAGCCTTGGATGTTGCGGAAAATTATTTGGAATCGATTTTTGATTATATGCGTCCTTATTCGATGTTTTTAGTAAAGCAAACGCAGGGGACTTATTCTAAGTTTGTTCCGGCATTTAGAACTTTGCTTTTTTCTGATGTACTGACTTGCGATACTGAGGCCAAAATGGATAAATATGTTACTGATGTGGTTTGTCGAACTGTATCTGATTATTTGGTAAATAACCAGAATGAACTTGTAAAAAAATTTACATCTATATCAAATAAAGAATATTATGGGCAAGAGTATCAGAAAATTGTAAAAGATTATCCTGCAGATTTTGATAGTGATATATTGAATGATTCGGATGCAACAGCGGAGCAAATAGCAAAAGTTTGTGCTGTTATGGGATCTGTCGGTTTTGTATCGGCAGAGGTTGACGAATATTTGGATTTTGATCTGGATACGTTTGAAGAAATTCTGGTACGTAAATATTATACTCCATTAAATGGCATAGAGGATATGGAAGGATTTGTCAGGGAGATAATTGTAGTTTCTGAAGATGAATTCAAGAAACGTTGGGAAAATATGCCTTTAGTGATGCAGAAGTATGAATTGATTCGTCAGTTTATACCTGTAAAGTAATGATGATATTAAAATTTGATATTTATGAAAAGGATACTAGTAATATTGTTGGTTATTTTGGGATGGAATTGTTCGAATGAGGATGCAGTGGATGTTTCTGATGTTCAAACTGAAGTATTTATTGATACACGTGATTCGATACAATATCGTTGTATAACGGTTGGAAACCAGATGTGGATGGCTGAAAATTTACGTTATAAGTTGGTTGGAGGTGCTTTTGACGGCTGTTGGACATGGAATGAAGTGCTACCAGTTTTGGATGTGGATGGATTGGTTGAATTGGCGGAAAGTTATGTTATGGATGGTAAAATATCTTGGGATCTTATGGATGAGATATATGGATTGGCAACAGAAGATTTGACCTATAAAGAAATAATTGACCAGTTGGGAGATAAATTACCGAAAGAATTTATGACTGATTTTTATAAAACGAATCCTGATAAGAAATTTCTGAAGGATTATGGTTATCTCTATGATTATGAGTCGGCTTTGAAAGCTGTCCCGGAAGGCTGGCGTCTACCGACAGATGAAGATTGGCAATTATTGGAGCAGAATCTGGGGATGTCTGCTCATGAATCTGCAATTTTGAATGAATGGCGCGGGGATAAACAAGGAGAGCTGTTAAAACAGTTGGGAGAAGGTTTGAATTTTGGTGCATTGCTGTGTGGAGGGAAAGTTTACGGTTCCGGGAATTATACGAATGTATATACCGACAAGGATTTGAATGCTTATTTCTGGACTTCGACTGCTTATGCGGATACGGATAGTACAAGAGTTGCAATTGTCAGAGGTGTTGGGAAATATAATACCGGAGTATTAAGATTTACATCTCGTTTGGAGAATACTGCTTTTAGTGTTCGGTGTGTAAAGGATAAATAGAGACAGAGAATATGAAAAAGATTGTTTTGTTATGGGGGCTATTGAGCTTGCTACTGTTTGATGTTAATGCTCAAGAATTAAATTTTGCAACATCTTTTGAACAAGCTAGAATAGATGCAAAAGAAAAAGGACGTTTTATATTAGTGTATGCTTATAGTCCATGTACTTTGTGCGATGATGTTATGGAAAAAGTCTTATGGCTGCCTGATGTTGCAGCCTTTTTGAATGAGCATTTCATTTTGGTGGATATGGATTTGGATGAGCGTGCAGGAGTGCTTTTTAAAAAGGAATATGGTTTGAAACTTTGTCCTTCTTTTGTATTGTTTGATTCTGACGGCCATTTGGCACATAAGATTGCTGGGGGATGTTCGGCAGAGGAATTGCTAGCTAAATTATTTCGTGGGATAGAGCCTAAAATCAATTATGCAGGAGTCTTAAAAAGATATAATTCAGGAGAGCGTTCTGTGGAATTGTTACCTGATTATATATTTTCTTTAGACGATGCAGGCGAAATGAATAATCTTTCTGCTGTGATAAATGAATTTTTTAGTTATTTCACGATGGAAGAGAAGGTTTCTGATATGGCTTGGACATTATTTAATGTGTATGCTGGAAATTTTCGTGACCAGGTATTTCAAGATTTTATAAAGAATAAGGAATATTTTGTTGAGAAGGTGGGAGAGGATGTTGTCAATGACAAAATTCAGCAAATTGTTTTTCTTGCAATGCAAGAAGCTTTATCAGGTAAGTTTTCTTCAGCAGATACTGTTTTATTCGAGCAAACAATTGGTAGTCTTGGCAAAGTGGATAGAATGTTGATAGGAGAACTTTGGAATTTATCGAAACAAAAAGATTATGCCGGGATTATGGATTTATATGAGCAAAAAATTTTTGTATTAAATCCTAAATGGCGAAGTAAATATGGAGATCTTCAGCAATTATTATTAAAAGGTTGTGGGAAAGACATAAATGACCGTTTAACGAACTATATTGTAAAATGTCTTGAAGATTTAAGAGCAAAGCGTTCAAAATTAATAAAATAATTATGAAAATAGTATTTATAACTTTGGTAATGTTAGCTTTGAGTAATACTCTTTGGGCTGATGTGATTGGTAAAGATGGAAAGGTAAATAGCGTAAAACCTTTACAAGCAGGAGATCGTTGCCCTGAATTTGTTTTTGAAGATGTGTTTGGCAAGATAGTAACATCTAAGGATTTGAAAGGTAAGTATTTATTTATTGATATTTGGGCAACTTGGTGTCCTCCTTGTCAAGATGAACTACCTTTTTTACAGATGTTGGAAGAAAAATTTAGGGATAAAAATATTCATTTTGTCAGTATTTCTTGTGATAGAAATAAGCAGAAATGGCAGAAGTTTGTAAAAGAAAAGAATTTGGGTGGAATTCAATTGCGTATGGATGAAGATTGGTCGTTCATGGAAGCTTTTGGAAATCGGAAGATACCACGTTTCATTTTGGTTAGTCCCAAAGGAAAAATCATATCACCTAAAACGTCCCGTCCGTCAGAATCAGGAACTGAAGAGATGTTGTGGTCATTAAAAGGAATTCATAAATCGAAGAAAAGATGATGAAAAAGTGGTTTTTGTTTGGTCTGTTAATTTTTTCAGTTGGCTTTCTTAAAGCGGTAAGATTGGAAAAGGATTATCTCATTGTAGCTAGTTTTAAAGTACAAGAGAATGCAGAATGGATGGAAGTAGTAGAAGCTCTTCAGCAAAAACATCATGCTAATGTATGTTATTATAGAGATTCTCTCAGAGAAGTTTTACCGCATTTGCAAAAAGAAACGCCTCGTTATGTCGCATTTGTGGAGCTACCCCAATATATTAATCGGGAATATGTTATGGAATTACACCGTTTAAGTCGCGAGGTAGATACTGATCCGTATGCTGATTATTTGTGGGGTATAATTACAGGATATGATGCAAAAGAAGCTTTGAAATTAGTACATAATGCCAATGAGCCTTTAGTGGTTAAAAGCGCATTGTCTACTATTTCAGAGTTGAGTTCAGCTAAATGGTTTGACCGTTATGCCTGGTTGGATGATCATACGGATGGTTTGTGTGGTGAAAAATGGGAAAAGGACGGAGAGGTGAAGACTTATAGGATAAATCCTGAAAAAGAAAGTTTACGGAAGTTTTATGATTTATATGAAAAAATCGATCCTGATTTTGTTGTGACCTCCGGACATGCAACAGAGAGAAATCTGGAAACTCCATTTTCACATGGAAATATTAAATCTAAAAATGGAGTATTGTATGCAGCTTTTCCTGATGGAAAAGAAAATTTGGTGGAAAGCGGTAAAAGACGTGTTTTTTTAGGTGCCGGTAACTGTTTGATAGGAAATGTTAGAAATAATCCTAATAGTATGGCTATTGCATGGTTGGGAAGTGGAAATGCCACTGCAATGGTGGGGTATGTTGTGACTTCTTGGTATGGACGCAGCGGTTGGGGTACTTTGAAATACTGGATATCTAATCCCGGACGTTATTCTTTAGCAGAGGCTGTGTATTTGAATGAGCAGGATATGTTGTCTCAGATGAATGCATGGAGTCCTGACTTCAATAAAATAGATTATCCTTATGCTGTTTATGAAGTATTATTCAGAAAATCCTTACATGAAGCAGAAGAAGTGATTCGTGTAGGAACTGGAATAAATAAACCCACGAAAGAGCAGATAGGTTTTTTATATGACCGTGATGTTTTGGCATATTATGGAGATCCTAAGTGGAACGTTCGATTGCAGCAAGTTGCCGGAGAAGAAGATTATGTCGTTGATTATAAGATAACAAAGAAAAAATGTGCTATAACCATAAGGACAACTAAAGATTTTGATTTGCAGAGGGTGTTAGGATCAAACTTTAAGCAGGAACATGTAAAGAATCTACCATTCAGTTGTTTTTTCCCAAAGCGTTTAAAGAATCCTACATTAAAAGGGGAGTATCCTTGGAAAATAGTTTTCGATGAAAATTTCATGTTAATATATAATCCTGATTTTAAGGCTAATAGTGTTTATAAAATAATATTATATACTGATTAGACTTTGTATTTAATAAATCTGAGGATAATGTGTAAAATATTAGTGGAATAAATATGATAAGTAATCTGTTTATTCCACTTTTTATAAAATGTTTGTTTTTATAAATACGCTTTAGGTCTGAATTAAACTATTTATCTTTCAATCCGCTTCGTTCTAGGAGCGCATCTACTGTCGGTGTTTGCCCGCGGAAGCGTTTATAAAGGGTCATTGGATGTTCAGAACCGCCTCGTTCCAAGATGTTTATCCTAAAAGAATCTGCCGTTTTTTTATCAAAAATTCCATGTGTTTTAAATACAGAGAAAGCGTCAGCATCCAATACTTCTGCCCATTTGTAACTGTAATAGCCGGCGGCATATCCTCCACTGAAGATGTGTCCAAAAGCGGTGGAGAAACAATTTCCGCTGACGGCCGGGAAGGATTCTGTAGGTGACATGGCTTGAGTTTCAAAATCAAATACACTGCTTTTAAATGCTGCGGTGATGGAGTGCCAAGCCATGTCTACAAGACCAAAACTTAATTGTCGGTCGCATTGATAACCACTCTGGAAATTGGAGGCCCGACGAATCTTGTCAATATATTCTTGTGGTATCGGTTCATTGGTGAGGTAATGTACAGCCCAAGTGTCAAGCCACTCTTTTTCGAGAGCCCAGTTTTCCATGATTTGCGAAGGTAATTCTACAAAATCACGATAGACGTTGGTGCCACTTGTTGTATTGTAAGTACATTGGGATAACATTCCATGTAGGGAATGACCGAATTCATGAAGAAAAGTGGTTACTTCGTCAAATGTGAGCAGCGACGGTTTGCTTGTCGTCGGTTTTGTGAAATTCATTACAATGGAAACTAACGGGCGAATATCTTTTGAACTTTGGCGATGTTGTCCGCGATATTCGGTCATCCAAGCACCTCCGCCTTTACTTTCGCGAGGGAAGAAGTCGACATAAAGGATGGCTAAAAATTGATTGTTACGATATACTTCATATGTGCGGACATCTTCATGGTATTTCGGAATGTCGTTGCGTTCCAGAAATGTTAGATTATAAAGTCGGTAGGCTAAATCGAATACTCCCTTTTGGACTTTTTCCAATTGGAAATAGGGTTTTAGCATTTCATCATCAAGAGCATATTTTTCGTGTTTGAGTTTATTGGAGTAGTAAGCCCAATCCCAACGTTGCAGAATATCTGTAAATCCGTTGCGACGTGCAAATTCGTCAACTTCCCGTTTTTCGTTTAGGGCGTGCGGATGGGAGGCCTGGAGCAGTTGCTCTAAAAATTCGTTGACATTGGTTGCTGTCTCAGCCATGCGATCGGAGAGGACATAGTCGGCATAGCTTTTGTATCCTAAAAGATGTGCTTTTTCCAGTCGCAGATTGACCATTTGGCGGATGATTTCATTATTGTCAGATTCTCCTCCTTGATTGCAACGTGAAGAATAGGCCCGATACATTTGTTCTCTCAGATTCCGTTTGTCGGCATATTTCATGAAGGGGATGTAACTCGGAGCATGAAGGGAGAATAACCAGCCATCCAGTCCCTTATCCTTGGCTGTCATGGCTGCTGTTTCAATAACTCCTTCCGGTAATCCTGACAAATCAGCTTCATCGGTGATATGAAGGGTAAAGGCATTCGTTGCTGCCAGTGTGTTTTCTTCGAATTTCAGACTGAGACGAGACAATTCCATGCTGATTTCGCGGAAGCGCTGTTGTGCCTTATCCTGAAGATTGGCGCCTCCTTTGATAAACATCCGATAAGTATTTTCCAATAAGGTATTTTGTTCTGGAGTGAGTTGTTGCCTATTACAGTTTTTATAAACACTTTTGATACGTTGGAACAGCTCAGGATTCATGGTAATGCTATTGCTGTATTCTGTCAGCAGTGGTGAAATTTGTTGGGCAATGGCTTGCATTTCATTGTTGGTACAGGCAGAATTCAAATTAAAGAATATGGAGGAAATATTGTTGAGTTTTTCGCCGCTGGCATCCAACGCTTCGATGGTATTGGTAAATGACGGAGTTTCTGGATTTGCTATAATGGCTTTTATTTCCTGACGAGCTTCTTCAATGGCTTGTTGAAATGCCGGTTCATAATCACTTAATTGAATTTGAGTGAATGGAGGGGTATGGTAAGGAGTATCATATACTTCCAATAATGGATTCTGTCTTTTTGTTATCATACTTGTTTATTTGATGATTTAGTGTCTGCAAAGATAAAATATTTATTGCGATATTGGTTATCATAGTATATTATACTGTTTTTAATATTTTTTTTCAAATCAGTGTTTAACAAGAATTTCTGTAATCGTTTTCGATTACATATTTATGGATGTCAATAGAATAATATTGCAAAATTGTAGCCAAATGCGTAAATACTGTTAATATTGACGTTAAATTAAATTTTCATATAACCCTTTTTGCCCTTTTGGGTGTTTTATAAGTGTAATAAAATTAATAAAAATAGGTTGATTATGAAGTGTAGAATTTTATTTGCAGCAAGTTTGATTTTAATGAGTACGTATTGTGCTATAGCTATAGAGAAAACGACTGTAGAATTACATGCTCTTGTGAAAATTTTTGAGCAAAATCCATCGGATACTAAAGCAACAGTGCAATTGTTGAAAGAGTTGAACAAACAGGGAAAATCCGGTCAAGAGGTCGTAAATCGTTATTTCCAGACCCAAAAAGAGGTGGATTACTATAAAGATTATAATTGGGCAATTGTTCGGGATTATGTAACGGATGTAAATGCTCCTCAGTTGCAGTATGTATTTAAAAACTGTGATAAATTTGTGGAACTTTTTTCAAAAGATGATGTTTTTCAAAAGTTGGATAATGTATTGGTGAATCATTTGGAACAATTGTATAAACAAAATAAGGCCGATTATGAGACTTCGTTGAAAAAAATCAAAGAAGGCGGATATGAACATTATGATGTGGTAAGTGATTATTTCTATATTCGCCAGTTGAGAGCTGATAAAAATGCGGAAGATTATTTTTACAAGGCTCGTAAATTGTTCCGTTATTTTCCGGAAAATCGTCAGATGATTAAAGAAATTACTGCCGGTGCATTGGAAATTATGACAGATGTATCTCGTTTGAAAGTAATTCAGTTGTGGGCAGGGAAAACTGTGGAGACACAGTCGGATTTTGATGCGATTTATAATTATGTGAAAATTTCTCAAAAATGCGGTTTTTATGATGTTGCCAAACGTTATGCCTCCGTTGCAAACAAATTGGCAGTAAAGTCAGGTAGCGGTACCATGAAAGAATTGGCAGATGAATTAATGAAGATGATAAACTAATCCTTTGTAAAAGAACGGATAAGAGACTGTCATAGAGAAATGACAGTCTTTTTTATTCTCAATAATTTAATGTTTACCGTATTCTGTATTCAAGTTCTTTAGATAAAGATATAATGTGGGTGATAAATTTATAATTTTATGTTGATAGATGTTGTTTTTTTGGAGGAAGGTAATACTATAAAGAATCTGAAAGGATAGATATTTGCAAAATGGTAGTGATATAAAGGTGAAATAGTATAGATTTTTTTACCTTATTGTAATAAATGAGGTCGATTATTTCCATGAAATTATTATATCTTTGTGGAGTTTAAGATAAAAGTTAAGGTTTATGATAGTTGCTGTAGATGGATTTTCTTCCACAGGGAAAAGTACTGTTGCTAAGCTGATAGCAGTTCGTGTTGGATTGACTTATATTGATACGGGGGCTATGTATCGTGTGGTAACGTTGGAAGTTTTGCGGCGTGGATTAATTGATGAGGCTGGAAATGTAAATGAGGAGAAATTGAATAAGTGTTTGAGCAGTATGAAAATAAGTTTCAAATATAACGAAGAGAAGAAATGTTATGAGACTTATTTGAATGGCGAGAATGTAGAAAGCACTATCCGAAGCATGGATGTGGCTAATCATGTGAGCAGTGTTGCTGCCATTGGTTTTGTGAGAGAGTTTTTAGTAGCACAGCAACGGGAAATGGCACGAAATGAAAATGTGATTATGGATGGAAGAGATATTGGGAGTGTTGTATTTCCGAATGCAGATGTGAAGTTTTTTATGACCGCTTCCCCAAAGGTGAGAATCGATCGTCGATTCAAGGAGTTGAAAGATAAGGGAGTAGAGGTGAATTATGAAGAGGTGAAAGCAAATATAGAAAAACGTGATTACATAGATTCTCACCGTGAGATGAGTCCATTACGTCAAACAGCAGATGCAGTGGTGATTGATAATAGTTATATGACTGTAGAAGAAGAGGTTGAAATGATGGTGAAGATCATAGAGACCAAGCGATAAGATATACAAATGCAAACAATATTAGAGTAAAAGAATGAAAGTTGAGATTGATGAACATTCGGGCTTTTGTTTTGGTGTAGTAAATGCTATACGGAAAGCGGAACAGGAGTTGAAGAAGGGGACTCTTTATTGTATTGGTGATATTGTACATAATAGTTTGGAAGTGGAGCGTTTGGAGGTAATGGGATTACAAACTATCGAACATGATGAGTTTGCAAAGTTAAAAAATTGTCGTGTACTGTTTCGAGCACATGGAGAGCCGCCGATGTCATATCGAACTGCTTGCGAAAATAACATAGAAATTATTGATGCTTCGTGTCCTGTGGTATTAAATTTGCAAGAAAGAATACGTAAATCTTATGAACAGACCCGAAAAGAGGGAGGACAAATTGTGATATACGGAAAGCGTGGGCATGCAGAGGTGGTCGGACTGGTTGGGCAGACTAATGGGGAGGCTTTGGTCGTAGAGAAAGAAAGCGATGTAAAGCAGATTGACTTTAGCCGGAAAGTGATATTATTTTCGCAAACCACTAAAAGTTTGGAGGGGTTTCAGAAAATAGCAGATTTACTGAAGGAAAATGGTGGCAGTTTGGTAATTGTTCATGATACTATTTGCCGAAAAGTAGCGAATAGAATTCCACAATTGCGTGATTTTGCCGAGCGTCATGATGTTGTGATATTTGTGAGTGGACAGAAAAGTTCAAATGGTAAACAATTGTTTGCTGTTTGTCAAGAGACAAATCCTCGAAGTTATTTCGTGCAGAGTGCAGAGGATTTGCGCCCTGAAATGATAGCTGGAGCAGAGACGGTGGGAATAAGCGGAGCAACATCGACACCACGGTGGATTATGGAGGACATACAACATAAAATAGAACTACAATAGATTTTAATACTTATAAAGATTATGGGAAAGATTAAAAGAATCGGTGTTCTGACTTCGGGAGGAGATGCACCAGGGATGAATGCTGCAATTAGAGCTGTTGTGCGAGCTGCAATTTTTAATGGTTGTGAAGCTTATGGAATTTATGATGGTTATCAGGGATTGATAGAAGGAGAAATTAAAAGATTGCGCTCACATGATGTAAGTAACATCATTCAACGAGGAGGAACTATTTTGAAATCAGCTCGCAGTGTAGAATTTCGTACACCGGAGGGAAGAACTAAGGCTGCGTGTGTTTTAGCTGATTATCAAATAGATGCGTTAGTAGTAATTGGTGGAGACGGTTCATTTACAGGTGCTAAATGCCTTGTTCAGGAACACGATATTCCAATTGTGGGAATTCCTGGAACGATTGATAATGATTTATATGGGACTGATTCAACGATAGGATACGATACCGCTGTAAATACTGCTATTGAGGCTGTTGATAAGATTAAAGATACTGCCAGTGCGCACAATCGTTTGTTTTTTGTGGAGGTAATGGGACGTGATGCCGGTTTTATTGCTTTGCGTACAGCAATTGCTACTGGAGCTGAAGCTGTGTTGGTTCCGGAGGTAGAAACTGATTTGACAGATTTATATCACTTTATTGAAAAAGATTATAATCCTAAAAATTCAAGCGGTATTGTTATTGTGGCAGAAGGAGACAAGTCAGGAGGAGCATATAGTATTGCTGAAAAAGTTGCACAGAAGCATCCTGATTATGATATCCGAGTCTCTGTATTGGGACACATGCAGCGTGGAGGTTCTCCATCTCAGTTTGACCGAGTATTGGCGAGTCAATTAGGTGTTGCTGCTGTAGATGCTTTGATGGATGACCAGAAGAGTATTATGTTGGGAATTATGAATAAGGAAATAGTTCATGTTCCTTTTAATAAAACGATTAAACATACAAAAAATTTGAATCCGGAATTATTGTCATTGGTAAGGATTTTATCTGTTTAATGTGGTATGCCGACGTCATAGTGCCCCTTGCTGTTGATAGTTTGTACACTTATGCAGTGCCTGATTCTTTGATCGGGATGATCGGGAGTGGTTCGTTGGTATTGGTTTCTTTTGCTGGTAATAAGAAATATACAGCATTGGTTGTAAAGATGCATGAGCTGAAACCGATAGGATATGAAGTGAAATCTGTAGAGGAAGTTGCAGAAGAACAAATCAGGTTGTCAGTTGTGCATCTTAAATTTTTATTATGGGTAGCCAATTATTATATGGCAACAGCGGGTGAGGTGATGAAAGCTGCTTTGCCAATTGCTTTTCGTTTGGAGAGTTATACGGAAGTGGCGAGAACAGAGGCAGAGATTGATTATTCCGTTTTGACAGATAATGAACGTGTATTTTTGGAGTTTTTGCAGCCTAATGTATATGTAGCATTGAAAAATGTGGAGAAATATCTGAAAATCCGAAACGGAATGAGCGTGGCGAAATCACTACTCTCGAAAAAGTATGTGGAAATCAAGGAAAGTGTGGATGAGATGTTTCGGGAAAAAATGGTGGCTTTTGTGCGTTGGAAAAGGAATTTTAGTAGTGTTGAGCAGGGTAAGATATTGGATGATTTGAAACGGGCTCCTGCACAATATAAAATGCTTTGTAGATGGATTGAAGAGGGAAAACAGAAAATGGAACGTGCTGATTTTCTGCGTAAATCAGGAGGAAGTGTTGCTGTGTTGAAAGGATTGTGTGAAAAGCATATTTTAGATGTGGAAAAATGTGTGGTAAGTCGAATCGAGCAAGAGGAAAGAGTTGCTAAATTTAGCGAATTGTCAGAAGAACAGAATGATGCCCTAAATAAAATCAATGATTTTTTTAAAGAAAAAGATTGTGTCTTATTGAAGGGAGTTACTTCATCAGGTAAGACGGAGATATATATACATTTAATCAGGGAGTATTTGAAGCAGGGTAAGCAGGTGCTATATATGTTGCCAGAGATTGCTTTGACGGTGCAGATTGTGAAACGTTTGCAAAATGTTTTTTCCGGTCAGATAGGAGTGTATCATTCCGGTATGTCTGACCAAATGAGGGCGGAATTATGGCGTAAACAATGTAGTGATAAACCTTTGGGGATTGTGTTAGGGGTACGTTCATCTGTATTTCTGCCTTTTTCGAATTTAGGTTTGATTGTTGTAGATGAAGAACATGATACATCTTATAAGCAAAAAGAATCAGCTCCACGATATCACGGAAGAGATTCGGCAATTATGTTGGCTAAGATGTATAGTGCGAAAGTTTTGTTGGGATCTGCAACTCCTTCGTTTGAATCGTATCAGCACGCAATTAGCGGAAAATATGGTTTCGTGGAATTGGAACGGCGTTATGGGGGTGTCTCTTTGCCTCAAATTGTGGTGGAGGATATAAAAGAATGTCGGAGAAAGAAAATCATGCAAGGGAGTTTTTCTCCTTTGTTGATAAATGAAATGAACAAAGTGCTTGCAGATAAAAAGCAGGTGATATTATTTCAAAACAGACGAGGATATTCAACTTATGTTCAATGTGAGCAATGTGGTTCTATACCGAAGTGCAAGCATTGTGATGTGAGCATGACTTATTATAAAAAAAGAAATGTTTTGGTATGTCGGTATTGTGGATCTATTATACCGATGTTGCAGTGTTGTTCTGAATGTGGCTCTGGACATTATAAAGAGCGAACGCCGGGTACAGAACATATAGAGGAAGAGGTTGGGCGATTGTTTCCAGGAAGTCGAGTGGCTCGGATGGATTTGGATGTAATGAGCAGTAAAAGCCGTTTTAGGCATGTAGTAGATGATTTTGAACAGGGAAAAACAGACGTGCTTATCGGGACACAGATGGTGACAAAAGGATTGGATTTTAAAAATGTTAAACTGGTTGGTGTGATGGATGCTGACAGTATTGTGAATTTTCCGGATTTTCGAGCTGAAGAACGGGCATTTTGTATGTTGATGCAGGTGAGTGGTAGGAGCGGACGTAAGGATGAGCAGGGGAAGGTGGTAATTCAGGCTTCAAATGTCAATAATCGAGTGTATAAAATATTGAAGGAAGGTAGTTATTCTTCTTTTTTTCAACAATTATCAGTAGAAAGACGGTTGTTTATGTATCCTCCATTCGGACGATTAATACAAGTGGAATTGAGATATAAAGACATAGTGGTGTTGCGTAATGCGGCAAATTGGTTAGCTGACAGTTTGAGGAAAAAATTGAATCATCGTGTTTGTGGGCCGGCAGTACCAGAAGTAGGGAGAATCGGTGGAGCGTATCGTTTGGTGATTTTGCTGAAGGTTGAGCCTATGGTGTCTTACGGAGCTGTTAAAAGTTTTTTAAAAGAAAATTTTTTGGTTTTGAAAAAATCAAAAGAGATGGCTGCGGTCAAAGTATTTTGTGATATTGATCCATAAAAAAGATTAGAATTTAATAAAGTGTGAAGGTATGAATTTAGATACATTAATGTTAGGTGCTTTTGGAATTTTTGTTGTTTTATTGATTTGGTGGATGCGAGAGATGTTAAAAAAAAATGCAGTAAAACATGGAAGCAAAATTGCTGAAAGGAAATCAGCTTGGATTAATTTCAACAGATGGCGGATGATTGTTCTGTTGATTATTTTGTTCGGTTTATTATTTTATATGGTGCCATTATTATGGAAAGATTTCCAGATGTTGGAAGAGCGTGACTATATGCTGGTGGGATTGCGTTGTTTAGTTTTTATATTTACAATTAGTATTTTATTTATTAAGATAGGAAAATATTTAAAAGGGCGTAGAGTAAATACAAAATAGCTTTGATGGGAATTCTGATAAAATGGTATATTATTAGCGAGTATTATATTTTTGCAAAACCTTAAATAGATGATTAGAAATTTTTAACACTTTGTTATTTAACATTTGGAATATGATTACCTAACTTTGGCGGAAAACAAAGAGAGTAGAGAAATTTGGTGAAACAAATTTTGTGAGATTATATGATAGGAAATAATAATGGTATAACACATAAAATTTAAAGCGATGGATACTGTTGACATAAAATCGTTAAATGAGCGTATACAGCAGGAAAGTTCTTTTGTTGATATGATCAATATGGAGATGAATAAAGTGATTGTTGGACAGAAGCATTTGGTGGAAGGACTTTTGATCGGTATGCTTTCCAACGGACATATATTGTTGGAGGGTGTACCTGGATTGGCAAAGACGTTGGCTATTAACACTCTTGCAACTACAATTGATGCTAAATTTAGTCGCATACAGTTTACACCAGATCTTTTGCCGGCGGATGTTATAGGTACAATGATATATTCGCAGAAACGCGAGGAGTTTGTTGTAAAACAAGGCCCTATTTTTGCTAATTTTATTTTGGCCGATGAAATTAACCGTGCTCCGGCGAAGGTGCAGTCTGCATTATTGGAAGCTATGCAGGAACGTCAGGTAACAATAGGAGATATGACTTATAAATTGGGGGAGCCTTTTCTTGTAATGGCAACTCAGAATCCTGTAGAGCAGGAAGGTACTTATCCATTGCCTGAAGCACAAGTTGACCGTTTTATGTTGAAGATTGTCATCGATTATCCAAAGAAAGAGGAGGAAAAATTGATTGTTCGTCAGAATATGGAAAAATTATTTCCTAAGGCAGCTACTATTTTGAATCCTGCAGATATTATTCGGGCACGTGAGGTTGTAAAAGATGTGTATATGGATGAAAAAATTGAGAAGTATATCATTGATATTGTTTTTGCAACCCGCTTCCCTCAAGAGGCTGGATTGGATAAATTCATTAATATGATTTCTTTTGGAGGTTCTCCACGTGCTAGCATATCGTTGGCAAAAGCAGCAAAAGCCTATGCTTTTATCAAAAGAAGAGGTTATGTTATTCCGGAAGATGTGCGTGCTGTATGTCATGATGTATTGCGTCATCGTATTGGATTGACCTATGAAGCAGAAGCAAATAATATTACCAGTGAAGATATTATCAACGAAATTCTGAATGCTGTCGAAGTTCCTTAGTAATACCGTTGGGGTTTTAGTAGAAAAATTCGATGAATGAATAATGATGAATGATAGAAAATGGAAACTTCAGAACTATTAAAGCGGGTCCGAACGATAGAAATTAAAACTCGAGGATTATCTAAAAATATATTTGCGGGAGAGTATCACTCGGCCTTTAAAGGTAGAGGTATGACCTTCAGCGAGGTTCGTGAATACCAATATGGAGATGATATCCGCAATATAGACTGGAATGTAACTGCTCGCCACAATAAGCCGTATATTAAGGTTTTTGAAGAAGAACGTGAACTGACTGTTATGTTGATGATAGATGTCAGTGGTTCGCGTAATTTTGGTACTGTAACCAAACTGAAAAAAAATCAGATAACGGAAATTGCAGCTGTCATAGCTTTTTCTGCCATTCAAAATAATGATAAAATCGGTGTCATATTTTTTTCCAATAAGATAGAGAAATTTATTCCGCCTAAAAAAGGGAGGACTCATATCTTGCATATTATTAGAGAGTTGATAGATTTTTATCCGGAAGATAAACAGACAAATATAGAATTGGCATTGCAATATATGACGAATTCTATCAAAAAACGTTGTACTTGTTTTTTGTTATCTGATTTTATGGATGAGCATAATTTTTCACATGCATTGGCTATTGCTAATCGAAAACATGATGTGGTTGCTTTGAGAGTATATGATCCTCGTGAAAATATGTTGCCGCCGGTAGGAATGATGTTTTTGACAGATGCGGAAACCGGCGAGCAGATGTGGGTAGATACTTCGGATAAAAAGGTAAGAGACGGATATGCGGAATATATGGCTGATTGGGAGAAAGAATTGGATGGGACTTTTAAGCGGGTAGGTGTTGATGTCGCTAATATTCGTGCAGACGAAGATTATGTCAGAGCGTTGATCGCATTGTTCAAGAAAAGAACTTAATGTATGTCGGAAAAAAAACTGTTTTTATGAAGCAGATATTATTATATATTTTTTTTATAGGGTGTATTGGAACTTTGAATGCTCAAGATTTGGAGTATGGAGTGGAGTTAGATACAAATTATATGTTGATAGGAGATCAGCAGCATTTAACGTTCAAAGTAAAAAGTGCACCGGGAATAAAGATTTTGTTTCCTCAACTGAAAGATACAGTGGTGCAGGGTGTAGAGATTATTTCTGGACCTATTAGAGATTCTGTTCCGGAAAATGATGGTAGGTGGTTGTATAAAGAGAAGTATGTAATTACTGTTTTTGATACGGGTTTGTATGTAATTCCTCCAATGCCTATCACAATTGAAAGTAAGGAGTTTAATAATTTATTGCGTACAGATCCTGTAGGATTTGCAGTAAATACATATGAGGTGGATCCTCAAAAAGGGAATTATGATATTGTACTTCCTTATGCTACTCCTTGGACTTTTTCTGAAGCTTTACCATATATTTTATGGTGTCTCTTGGGAGTTGCTGTTGTCCTCGCTTTGTGGTTTCTTTGGAGAAGATATAAAAAGCATAAACCTTTGTTTTCCCCACAAAAGGAAGAAATTCCTCCTTATATATTGGCTATACAGTCTTTGGATTCTATTAAAGAAGAAAAATTGTGGTTGGCGGATCGGGAAAAGGAGTATTATACTCGTTTGACAGATACAGTTCGTGCTTATTTAGATGGAGAATTCGGAATTTCAGCAATGGAACAAACATCAACGGAAATTTTTAAAGCCATGCAAGAGTGTGCTAAAATAAATTCGGAAGAATGTAATAAAATAACAGATTTGTTGACAATTGCAGATTATGTGAAATTTGCTAAATTTACTCCCTTACAGGATGAAAGTGTCCGTTATCTTAATTCTGCATATGATTTTGTAAATACAACTCACCAGCGTTTGCAGGCAGAAAAAATAGAGCAGGAGAAGAAAGAAGCTGAAAAACGTAAACTACATGAATTGGGAGAAAAGGAAATGATAAATGTGACCGAAGTTAATAATCGTGAAATGAAGTAAGATGTTTGGATTCGAATTTGCAAACCCGGAATATTTTCAATTGTTGGTATTACTGATACCAATGATTTTGTGGTACGTTTTCCGAGAAAAGAAGTCGCATGCCGATTTGCAATTTTCTTCTTTGCGTGCTTTTAAGAGGATTAAACATTCTGGACGTATAGGGATGAGACATATGCTATTTGTCTTAGAGGGATTGGCAATTGTATTTTTGATAATAGCATTGGCACGTCCTCAAGCGAATAATAATTGGCAGACTTATACGAGCGAAGGTATTGATATTGTATTGGCACTTGATGTTTCAGGCAGTATGTTGGCTCGAGATTTTACTCCAGATCGTTTGGAAGCAGCCAAAGAAGTGGGTACAAGGTTTATTTTGGAACGTCCGCAAGATAAAATCGGATTAGTTGTATTTGCAGGAGAGAGTTTTACCCAATGTCCCTTGACGACAGATCAAGCAGTGTTAGTTAATTTATTGCGTGATGTGAAAAGTGGAATTATTGAAGATGGTACGGCGATAGGACTTGGGTTGGCAAACGCTGTAAACCGCTTAAAAGAAAGCACTGCCAAATCAAAGGTGATTATTTTGTTGACAGACGGTGTCAATAATCGCGGTACTATATCTCCTGCGACTGCTGCTGAATTAGCAAAAACGTATAATATTCGTGTTTATACGATTGGAGTTGGTACTTATGGCGAGGCTCCTTATCCCATTGCAACGCCTTTTGGTGTGCAATTGCAGAATGTTCCTGTGGAGATTGACGAGGAGGTATTGCAGCAGATTGCTACTCTTACAGGAGGACAATATTTTCGTGCCACTGATAATGATAAATTGAAGCAAATTTATCAAGAAATTGATAAATTGGAAAAGAGTAAGATTGAAGTAAAGCATTTTAGTAAAAAGGATGAAAAATATTTTGTATTCGGGTTGATAGGTATGTGTCTATTGATTGCTCAGGCTTTACTGCGTTATACTTTATTGAGGAAGATTCCGTAGAATTTTGTTGTTGATTTAGAATTAAAGATGAAATACCATGTTTAGATTTGCACATCCAGAATTACTATATCTTTTGACTGTTATTCTATTGCTGATTATTTTTTATATAGTGATGGTTAACAAGAAAAAAAAAGCTATTGCAGAGTTTGGAAACCCTGAATTGTTGAAGCTGTTGATGCCATTGGTATCCTTTAAGCGAGACGCATGGAAATTTGTAATGGTCCTTATCGCGTTGCTGTTTGTAATTATTGGAGTAGCAGGACCTCAGTTTGGTTCTAAATTGCAGCAGGTGAAAAAGCAAGGTGTAGAACTAATGGTCGTATTGGATGTATCGAATTCAATGCTGGCTCAAGATATAAAGCCGTGTCGTTTGGAAAAAGCAAAAATGGCTATTTCTCGTATGGTTGAAAAATTATCAGATGATAAGGTAGGAATGATTGTATTTGCTGGAGATGCATATGTGCAATTACCGATAACTACTGATTATTCGTCGGCTAAACTTTTTCTTTCTAATATCAATACAGACATCGTACCAGTTCAAGGAACTGCTATTGGTGCAGCGATAGATTTGGCTGCAATGTCTTTTACTCCTGAGTCAGAAACTTCAAAAGCTATTATAGTAATAACAGATGGTGAAAATCATCAAGATGATGCAGTTGCTGCAGCTCGTTTAGCTCATGAAAAAGGTATTACGATTCATACTATTGGAATGGGTCTAGAGCAGGGGGCTCCTATTCCTGAAAAAGGACATCCGGGACAATTTATGAAAGATGACCGTGGAAATGTGGTAGTGTCTAAATTGGATGAACAAAGATTGCAGGAAATAGCTAAGGCTGGGGAAGGTATGTATGTACGAGCAAGTAATACAAATGTTGGATTATCACGATTGTTGGATGAAGTGGGAAAAATGGAGAAAACTATGTTGGAAGAGAAGGTATATACTGATTATGCAGAGAAATATCAATATTTTATTTTGGTCGGTTTATTTTTTATTTTTGTTGAATTTATGGTTTTGAGTAGAAAAAATAAACACCTCATAAAAATTAATATTTTTAAAAAAAGACAGTAAATGATGGATATAAAATGGTAATATTATGGTAAGAGTTGTAATATTAATTCTCATATCGTTTTTGGGAATGAGTTCGGTATGGGCACAGCAAGAACGTAAATATATTCGTGAAGGTAATGAATTGTTTAATAAGCAAGATTTTGAAAAAGCAGAGGTAGAGTATCGTAAAGCTGCAGCGAAAAAAGAGAACTCTTTTGAAGCTGCATTTAATATAGCGGATGCTTTGTATAAACAAAAAAAATATGATGAAGCATTGAAACAATTTTATGCATTGGCAGAAACAGAGAAAAATAAAAAACATTTAGGAGAAATATATCATAATATAGGAAATACATTATTGGCAATGGAAAAAGTCAATGAGAGTATAGAAGCGTATAAGGAATCTTTACGGAATAATCCGATATCTGAGGCTACTAAGTATAATTTGGAATTTGCCCGTCATAAACAGCAGAATCAGTCAAACCAACAAAATAAAGAGCAAAATAAAGAGCAAAATAAAGAGCAAAATAAAGAGCAAAATAAAGAACAGCAGAATCAGGATCAAAATAAAGACCAGC